>NZ_JBIVZV010000012.1:68444-324675 GCF_044759735.1 Streptomyces sp. NPDC100445
ACGTTCCCGGCGGAGGCCAGGGACGGCGGGTCGGGGTACGTCGAGGACGCGCGGGGGCCCGGTGGGCGGCCGTCGGCGCTGGTCTGCCGGCCCCGGCGGGGGCGGCCGCCGCGCTGCTGCGGAACACCCGCCTTCGCAGAGGCCGCGGGAGCCAGGCAGGGCGCGCTGTGGCTACTGATCGCCGGGGCGATGGTCATGGCCGTGGGCGACCAGTTCGACTGACGTCCCGGCGGAGGCCAGGGACGGCGGGTCGGGGTACGTCGAGGACGCGCGGGGGCCCGGTGGGCGGCCGTCGGCGCTGGTCTGCCGGCCCCGGCGGGAGCGGCCGCCGCGCTGCTGCGGAACACCCGCCCTCGCAGAGGCCGCGGGAGCCAGGCAGGGCGCTGTGGCTGCTGATCGCCGGGACGATGGTCATGGCCGTGGGCGACCAGTTCGACTGACGTCCCGGCGGAGGTGGCACCTGCCCTGGCCCCGGCCGTCGGGGGCCGCACCCGGGGGAGCTGCGGTTGCTGCTCGCCCGCACGGTCCGACCGACGGCCCGGCGCGGCCCGCGCACCCGCCGACGATCACTCCCACCCCGCGGGAGCGGCCCCGTGCCGGCCGCCCCGGGTACCGTGTCGCCGCGCCGCCCGTGAGAGGCTCTGAGCGGTCTCGACGGAGGAACTGCGGGAGGAGCGGCGCCGCGATGTACGCGACATCCCTGGGTGACGACGGAGCCGAGCTGCGGCCCCTGGAGGTCTGGCACGCCGGGGAACTCCTCGCCCACATCGACCGGGGACGGGAGTTCATCGGCCGGCACGTCGGCCTGCCGGACGTGGTGTCCGACCTGGACGGCGCCCGGTCCTGGCTGACGTCCTACGCGGACAAGCGCGCCGCCGACGCCGGGAGCGTGCACGGCATCTGGCTGGACGGCCGGCTCGTGGGCGGGCTGCTGTTCCGCGTCTGGGACACCCCGAGCGGAGTGTGCGAGGCCGGCTGCTGGCTGGAGCCCTCGGCGGCCGGGCGCGGCCTGGTCACGCGGGGCATGCGGTTGCTGCTCGACTGGGCCTTCGAGGAGCGCGGCATGCACCGGGTGGAGTGGCACGTGTCCTGCGCCAACGAGCCGAGCATCGGCGTGGCCCGGCGGCTCGGCATGAGCCGTGAGGGCGTCCTCCGCGAGAACTACCCGCACCGTGGCGTGCGCACCAGCACCGAGATCTGGGCAGTGCTGGCACCCGAGTGGCGGGCGGCCCGCGAGCGCACCCCGCACAGCGGACGTTAAGAGACCTCTCAGACGGCGTCCGTACGGTGCCGGGCATGGCAACGAAGACAACGGAAGGCGCCGAGCCCGGCACCGGGGCGCGCGCGGACGACGAGACGACGGCGGCGGCCGGAACCGCCGGAGCGGCGGGGACCCCCACGGACCAGGAGGCCGGGGAGCGGGGTGCCGAGGTGCCGGACCCGGACACGGCGCCCTCCGAGGAGGACGGCGACGAGGCGCGGGAGGTGGAGGCCGCCGACCGGACGGCCTCCGGGGTCGGCCTGGGCGCCGGCGCCGTCGTCTCCGCCGCGCTCGGCCTGGTCTCGCTCAGCGGCGGCTGGATCGGCACCGTCGCCGCCGCCCGCGAGCAGCTCGTCGGCCAGCTGCGGACCTCCTCCACGGCGACCGTGTCCCGCCAGATCAAGGAGGTCTACGGCGACGCCTGGCACACCACCGCCCTGTGGGCGGGCCTGTTCGCGCTGACCGCGCTGGTCACCGGCGTCGTGGTGCTGGCCCGGCCCGCGTTCGGCGCCCCCGGCCGCCCGCAGGCGGCCTGGATCAGGTCGGTCGCCTGGGCGGGCGTCTCGCTCGGCGTCATCGGTCTGCTCCTGGCCGTCCTGAAGTACTCCGACGCGCTGCTCGGCCTGCCCTCCGCCGGCTGAACCACCGCGTGGGACCAGGGGCCTTAGGTCGCCCGTGCGCACCGCACGGGCGGCCTAAGGCCCCTTACGCGCGTGTACGGCCCGCCCGGCCGGCCGAAGATGCGGAACTTCCCCGATGCCGCGCGGACCCCTGGGGGACGAGGGTGGAGGTCGTCGCGGAGACGCGGCGCACGACACCGTCAACACCGAGAGGCCCACCATGTACGAGCTGGAACTGCACCGCATCCGCTCCGCCGAACTGCGCCGTGAGGCGCAGCGGGACCGCCTGGCCCGCGAGGCCGTCCGCACCCGCCGCGCCGCCCGCCACGACACCCCGGCCGCCGAGTCCCATACCGAGCGGCCCCGCCGGAACTGGCTGCCGCGCACCGCGTGACCGCGGAGGCGGTGGGCGGCCGCACGGGGGTCGGCCGCCCACGGCCCCCGCGTCCCGGTGGCACGGCTCTTGCGGCCGTCGGTACGCCACCGACACCCCCCGGTACGACCATCGCACCGGGGTTGTGGAAAACCGGTGCCAGGCCGCACCGGCCCCGTGCGATGCTCGGGCCCGTGGAGACCTGGTTCGTCAGTCCCGTGTTCGTCGGCCGCACCGACGAGCTGGACACGCTGAAAGACGCGCTCGCCCGTGCCGCCGCGGCCGAGCCGCAGGCGCTGCTGCTCGGCGGCGAGGCGGGCGTGGGCAAGACGCGCCTGGTCGAGGAGTTCGCCACGGCCGCAGCCCGCCGCGAGGTCGTCGTCGCCGTCGGCGGCTGCGTGGAGGTCGGCGCCGACGGACTGCCGTTCGCCCCCTTCTCCACGGCGCTGCGCGCCCTGCGCGACGCCCTGCCCGAGGAGTTCGCCGCCGCCGCGGCGGGCCAGGAGGAGGAGCTGGCCCGCCTGCTCCCCGACCTCGGCGAGGCCGGTGCCGGCCGCCACGACGAGCAGGGCATGGCCCGCCTGTTCGAGCTGACCGCCCGGCTGCTGGAGCGGGTCGCCGCCGCGCACACCGTCGTCCTCGTCCTGGAGGACCTGCACTGGGCCGACGCCTCCACCCGCCACCTCCTCGCCTACCTCTTCCGCACCCTGCGCGCCGGCCGCCTCCTCGTCCTCGCCACCTACCGCTCCGACGACATCCACCGCCGCCACCCGCTGCGCCCCCTGCTCGCCGAGCTGGACCGGCTGCGCACCGTCCGCCGTATCGAACTGGCCCGCTTCACCCGCGAGGAGGCCTGCCGTCAGATCGCCGGCATCCTCGCCGCCGAACCCGACCCCGACCAGGTCGACGAGATCTACGAACGCTCCGACGGCAACGCCTTCTTCATCGAGGAACTCGCCGTCGCCGGCCGCCGGGGCGACTGCGCCGGCCTCACCGACTCCCTGCGCGACCTGCTGCTGGTCCGGGTCGAGACCCTGCCCGAGAGCGCCCAGCGGGTCACTCGCGTCGTCGCCGAGGGCGGTTCCACGGTGGAGTACCGGCTGATCGCCGCCGTGGTCCAGCTCCCCGAGGACGACCTCATCGAGGCGCTGCGGGCCGCCGTCGGCGCCAACATCCTCACCGTCACCCGGGCCGGCGACGGCTACCGCTTCCGGCACTCCCTGGTCCGCGAGGCCGTCGCCGACGACCTGCTGCCCGGCGAACGCTCCCGGCTCAACCGCCGCTACGCCGAGGCCCTGGAGGCCGACCCCGGACTCGTCCCCGCCGACGCCCGGGTGATGCGCCTGGCCAGCTACTGGTACCACGCCCGTGACGCCGCGAAGGCCCTGCCCGCCGTCCTGGCCGCCTCCGTCGTGGCCCGCCGCCGGCACGCCTACACCGAGCAGCTGGGCCTGCTGGAGCGGGCGATGGAGCTGTGGGACGGCGCCCCCCGGGAGGTGCGCCGCGCCCTGCGCCCCGTCGACTGCACCGAGGCCTACCCCCCGTGCGGCTGCGACCCGGCCACCACCCCGCTGCGCTACCTCGACCTGATGGCCGAGGCCGCCGTCGCCGGCCGCTTCGGCGGCGAGCGGGAACGCGCCCTGAAGATCACCAAGCGGGCGCTGCGCCTCCTGGACGACGAGCCGGACCCGCTGCGCGCCGCCTGGTTCTGGGTGCAGCGCTCCCGGCTGGTGCAGGCCCAGGCGCGCGGCGACGGCCGGCACGAACTGGCCACCGCCCAGGACCTGGTGCGCGGCCTGCCGCCCTCAGAGGTGCACGCCGAGGTGCTGGCGGTCGCCGCCAACTGGTCCATGCAGCACCGGCCCGGCCCCGCGGCCTTCGCCGCCGCCGAACGGGCCGTGGAGTACGCGCGGATGGTGGGCGCCCGGGAGACCGAACTGCACGCCCGCCTCACCCTGGGCGGCCTGATCGTGGACTCCGGCGACCCCGAGACGGGCCTGGCTCAGATGCGCCAGGTCCTGCGGGAGACCCGGGCGGAGGGCATGCACCCGGTCGCGGGCCGCGCGTACGTCAACCTGCCGTCCGCGTTGCAGGGCATCGGCCGGGACCGGGAGGCCGTCCCCCTGCTGCACGAGGGTGCCGACTTCTGCCGCCGGTACGGCCTGCTGGACTCCGAGGCCTGGGTGTGGGGCAACCTGTCCGACGCGCTGTACTCGCTGGGCCGGTGGCCGGAGGCGGCCGACGCCGCCGCGCACGCGACCCGGGTCGGCCACAGCGCCAAGCCCCGCGGCGCGGGCGCCCTGCGCCTGGCCCACCTCGCCCTGGCCCGCGGAGACCTCGCCGAGGCCGCCCGGCAGCACACCGCGGCCCGCACCCGGTACGGCACCCATGACCCGATACCCCAGCAGTCCCTGCCGCTGGCCCGGATCACCGTGGGTCTCGCGGCCGCAGAAGGCCGGATCGCCGACGCCCGCGCCGCGCTGCTCCTCGCGCTGGACGCCGGCCTGCCGCCCGGTACCCACCGCTACGGCTGGCCGCTGCTGCTGGCCGCCGCCACCGCCGAGGCCGACGCCCGCACCCTGCCCGCCGCCCAGCCCGGCCGCGCCGAGTTCCTCGACCGCCTCGCCGCGGCCGCGGGCACCCTCGCCACCTGCGTTCCCCTCTGGGAGGCCTACAGCCGGTGGACCGGCGCCGAACTGCTGCGGGCCGGGGGCCGGGACACCGCGGACATCTGGTCGCCGGTGGTCACCGCGTTCGAGTGCCTCGACCGGCCCTACGACCTCGGCCGGGTCCGTCTGCGCCTCGCCGGGGCGCTGCTGGCCGAGGGCGGCGACGACGAGCGGGACCGCGCGGTGGAACTGCTCCGGCTGGCCGCCGCGGTCGCCGCCCACCTGGAGGCCCGCCCGCTGGCCGACGCCGTCGCCCGGCTCGCCCAGCGGGCCCGCCTCGGCCTGACCTGCGCGCCCCGGCGGGCTGCCGCCCCGGCCGACCCGGTCGCCGCGCTCGGCCTCACCAACCGGGAGCGGGACGTCCTGGGCCTGGTCGCGGCCGGCCGCACCAACCGCCAGATCGCGCAGGAACTGTTCATCTCCCCGAAGACCGCGAGCGTCCACGTCTCCCACATCCTCGGCAAGCTCGGTGTCTCGGGCCGGGGCGAGGCGGCGGCGGTGGCGCACCGGCTGGGGCTGTTCACCGACGAGCCCCTCGCCGCGGAGGCCCGGGGCTGACACCCGCGCCGGGCGAGGACCGGCAGTGAGGGGACACCGTGTTCGACGCCTTCGACGACCTGTTCGCGCCCGGCCGCAGGCACACCCGGGACGAGCAGAACCGGCTCGCGCTGACCCGCGAGGACGTCGGTGACGCCGACCCCGTCCGGGGCCCCATCGATCTCGCATCGGGAAAGGTCCGCATACGCCTACCGCACCCGCCACCCACTGAGCCGGACCAGGCCGCACCGGACCAGGCAGGACCGGGACCCACGGCCGGACCGGACCAGGGCGCAGCGCAACCCACGGCCGGACCAGAACCCGCCTGACCAGAGCCCCCGAACCGGAACCTCGCCGACGGCCGGCTCCGGCCAGACCCGAACCGGCCGAACCGAGAACGGCCGGACCGGACCCACGCCCCCCTGCCCCGCACCCGCGCACCGGAACCCACCGAACCAGAACCGGCCAACCCGGCGCCCGCCGCCCCGCTTCCCCCGCCCCCTCTTCCCCCGCCCCGAGGGCTACCTCACTCGGACTTCCAGTACTCGGTCGTCGCCCTTCTTCGGGGTTCCGCGGCCGTCCGTGTTGCTGGTGACCAGCCAGACGCGGTCGCCGCCCGCCGGTGCGACCGTGCGGAGGCGGCCGTAGGCGCCGGTGAGGAAGGCCTGCGGGGCGGCCGACGCCGCCGTGCCGCGCAGCGGGATGCGCCACAGCCGCTCACCCTTCAGGGCCGCCATCCAGATCACCCCGTTGACGGCGGCGATGCCGCTGGGGGAGGCGTCGTCGGTGTGCCACTGGGCGACCGGGTCGATGAACCCGGCCTTGGCGGACCGGCCCTCGGCGACCGGCCAGCCGTAGTCGCCGCCGGGCCGGATCGCGTTCAGCTCGTCCCAGGTGTCCTGGCCGAACTCGGAGGCAAACAGGCGCTGTTCGCGGTCCCAGGCCAGACCCTGGACATTGCGATGGCCATAGGAGTACACGACGGAGTGGGGGAACGGGTTGCCGGGCGCCGGTTCGCCGTCCGGGGTCATGCGCAGGATCTTCCCGCCGAGGGACTTGCGGTCCTGGGCCAGCCCCCGCCGCCCGCTCTCACCCGTACCCGCGTACAGCATGCCGTCCGGGCCGAAGGCGATCCGGCCGCCGTTGTGGATGAAGCCCTTGGGGATGCCCTTGAACACCGTGTCCGGGGCGTCGAGTTGTTCACCGGCCGGTCGCCGCTCGTCGTAACGCATGCGGACGACGCGGTTGTCGGAGGCGGAGGTGAAGTAGGCGTAGACCATGTGGTCCGAGGCGTAGTCGGGGGAGAGGGCGATGCCCAGCAGGCCGCCCTCCCCGGCGGGCGCGACCCCGGAGACCGTGCCCAGTTCGGTCTTCCGGCCCGTCCTGCCGTCGATGCGGACGATCGTGCCCGTGTCGCGGGAGGAGACGAGCAGGTCGCCGCCGGGCAGCGGGGCCAGTCCCCACGGGGCCCTGAGCCCTTCGGCCACCGTGCGCAGCACCTTCACCGAGCCCTTGGCGGGGGGCGCGGGGGAGGTGGCCCGCGGCGAGGCGGCACCGGTCGCCGCGCCGGTGGCCGTACGCCCGGCACCCGGGAGGGGTCCGCCTCCCCCCGTGGAGCAGCCGGCGGCCAGCATGAGTGAGGCCACGGCCACCGCGGCCGTCGCAGCTCGGCGTCGCACGATCTGGGTCCCTTCGACACGGTGGTCCGGCGGCATGTCCGCCCCTTCCTGCCGCCCGCGCCTCCCGGGTTCCCGCTCCCCGGTGGCCCATGGCGGCGACCTCAGTCCCACGACTCCTGCGCCGGCGGCAGCCGGGCGACCTCCGCCAGGTCCTCGGCGGTCAGCCGCAGCCCGGCCGCCGCCGCGTTCTGCGCCGCCCACCGCTCCCGTTTGGTGCCCGGCAGGGCGATCACGTGGCGGCCCTGCGCCAGCACCCAGGCCAGGGCGACCTGGGCCGGGGTGACGTCCTCACCGTACCGGCGGGCGATCCGGCGCAGGCCGGCGACGATCGGCTGGTTGGCGGCCATCATCTCGGCCGTGAAGCGGGGGTGGCGCGCGCGGATGTCGTCCGGTTCGAAGCCCTGTCCCGGTGTGAGGGTGCCGGTCAGGAAGCCGTTGCCGAGCGGCATGGCCGCCAGGAGCCCCACGCCGCGCGCCTCGCACCACGGCAGCAGTGCCCCCAGCGCCTGCGGCGACCACACCGACAGCTCCGCCTGCACCGCGCTGACCGGGAACACCTGCTGGACCCGGCGCAGCTGGCGCAGCGTGGCGTCGTACGGCCCGGTGCCGGAGCGGCGTCCGCCGCGCACGCCCACCGCGCACAGGCCCAGCGCCCGCACCTTCCCGGCGCGGACCAGGTCCGCCATCGCGCCCCAGGTCTCCTCGACGGGCACCTCGGGGTCGGCGCGGTGCAGCTGGTACAGGTCGATCACGTCCGTCTGGAGCCGGCGCAGCGAGGCGTCGCAGGCCCGTCTGACGTAGCCGGGTCGGCCGTTGGCCACGATGTGCTGTTCGCCCACCAGCAGACCGGCCTTGGTGGACACGAAGGCGTCCCCGCGCCGTTCCTTCAGCGCCCGGCCCAGCAGCAGCTCGTTGGTGAACGGGCCGTACATGTCGGCGGTGTCCAGGAGGTCGCAGCCCAGGTCGAGCGCCCGGTGCACGGTTCTGAGCGACTCGTCACCCCGTCGCCGGGAGCCGCTGTACGCCCAGCTCATCGGCATGCACCCGAGTCCGACGGCCCCCACCGCGAGCGTTCCCGCGCCGATCGTCCTGCGCTCCACCTGCTCGTGACCCTCCCTCTGCCCGGCCACCAACCTAACCTCTGCGCGCACGGGCGCCTGACATAGCCTCCTGGCATGACTTCAGACGTGTGGCTGCCCCTTCCGCCCGAGGAGATCGAGGGGCTTCCCGAGGGGCCCCGGTACCTGTTCTGGGACGGGGGCGAGGACGGTGAGCAGCCGTTTCCCGGCGACCCCGCCCGGTGCGCGGTGTACGTGGTGCCGTACATGAAGCCGTGGCCCACCAGGGTGGGCCCGCTGGCGCGGCTGACCAACGTCCGGGTCATCCAGACGCTGACGGCCGGGGTCGACGACATCATGGCGCGGCTGCCGGACATCCCACCGGGCGTCCAGCTGTGCAACGCGCGCGGTGTGCACGAGACGAGCACGGCCGAACTGGCCCTCACCCTGACCCTGGCCGCGCTGCGCGGCGTCCCCGGTTTCGTCCGCGCCCAGCAGCGGGAGCACTGGGAGAGCGCCTTCCACCCCTCGCTCGCCGACCGGAACGTCCTCATCGTCGGCTACGGCTCCATCGGCGAAGCCGTCGAGGACCGGCTCGTGCCCTTCGAGGTCGCGCGGGTGGCGCGCGTCGCGCGCTCCCAGCGCACCACGGCGCGCGGTCCCGTGCACCCGATCACCGATCTGCCCGCGCTGCTCCCGGACGCGGACGTGGTGATCCTCTGCACGCCGCTGACGGAGGAGACCCGGGGGCTCGTGGACGCCGGTTTCCTCGCCCGGATGAAGGACGGGGCGCTGCTGGTGAACGTCGCGCGCGGTCCCGTCGTCGACACCGAGGCGCTGCTCGCCGAGGTGGGGACGGGCCGGATCGGTGCCGCGCTGGACGTGACCGACCCCGAGCCGCTGCCGCCGGGCCACCCGCTGTGGCGGGCGCCGGGGGTGCTGATCAGCCCGCACGTGGGCGGCCCGTCCTCGGCCTTCCTGCCGCGCGCCGGACGGCTGCTGGCCGACCAGTTGACCCGGTTCGTGAACCACCGGCCGCTGCGCAACGTGATCCTGACGACGGGAGCGGCCGGCCCCGGATCAAACGGGCGGTAATCCCCGCTTCCGGCACCCTCCGCAACCTTTCGGACGCGGGCCGTACCGGCATATCCGCTGGTCGTCACGGAGCGTAGAGGAACTATGTCCCTGAGTGACGATCCTGGTGTATCGTCCCGACAGGGGCTGCGCCGCTGACCGTTCGGCGCCGGGGATGGACATTTCAGATTTGTGAGGGGGGCGACGGGCGATGCACGGCCTATGGACGAACGATCCGACGCGGCGGGGCCGCCGACGGCGAACCTGGCGCGCGACCACGCGCAGGCGCGGCCACCACACCCACCACACGTACCAGCAGCGCAGGCCCAGCGGCCGGCGCAGGCACGCCCGTCCGGCGCACCGGGACCGTCGGGACCCGGGAGCGGCGCGCAGCGGGAGTCCCCGGTGAGCGCCCCGCCCTCGGTGGCGAGCACCCTTCACGAAGCCGTGCGCGCACCGCACCCGTACCAGGCGCCACCGCCCCGGCGGCCGGCCCCCGGGGAGAACGCCCGCCTGGTGGAGCAGCTCGTCCTCGCCCTGGTCTGCGCGGCGTACGCCGTCGGCGCCGCGGCCGGCTGGGGCACCAAGGCCGTCGCCGACGTCATGGGCGACTTCGGGCTCAGCGCGGCGGCCGGTACCGCCGCGGTCTCCTGCTTCCTCTACGCCCGCGGCACCCGCGTGCGCTTCCGGTCCGCCTGGCTGCTGTTCGCCCTGTCCGCCACGATGACGGCGCTGGGCAACGCCGTCTGGGGGTGGTACGAGGTCGTCCTGGACGTGGACGTGCCCAGCCCCAGCTACGCCGACCTGTTCTTCCTGTGCTTCGCGCCGCCCGCCATCGTGGGTCTGCTGGTCCTCGCCAAGCGGCCGGTCAACCGGGCGGGCTGGATCTGCCTGGGCCTGGACGCCTGGCTGATCGGCGGTTCCCTGCTCACCCTCTCGTGGAGCCTTGCGCTCGCCCAGACGGCCAGGTTCGACGGGTCCAGCGTGGCGCACGCCGCGCTGTCGCTGGCGTACCCGCTGCTGGACATCGCGCTCGTGAGCATGGTCCTCGCGCTGCACTTCCGCCGCGCCCCGGGCAACCGTACGGCGGTGAACACCGCGATCGGCGCGCTGGCGCTGACCGTCATGTGCGACGCGCTGTTCACCTCGCCGCTGCTGCACAGCAGTTACCGCTCCGGGCAGCTGCTGGACGCCGGCTGGTTCGCCGGTTCCCTGGTGCTCGCCTACGCGCCCTGGGCCACCCCCCGGACGCCGGGCGCCCCGGGGACCCGCGCGCCGGACGGGCACACCCGCGTGGTCCACGAGCACGTGCCCGGACAGCGCTCCGCCGCCCACGAACACCTGCCCGGGCAGCGGACCGCGGCCCACCAGCCGACGACCCCGCACCTGCCGGGCGGCGAGCACTGCCGGTACCCGGCCGGCCGGCCGCTCACCGGTTCCCTGGCCGCGCTCACGCCGTACCTGGCCGCGGCCGTCTGCACGCTGGGCATCCTGTACAACGTGCTCAACGGCCGCAGGCCCGACCACGTGGTGCTGATCACCGCGGGCTGCGTGGTGCTGGCCCTGGTCATCCGGCAGGGCATCATGCTGCTGGACAACATCACCCTCACCCAGGAACTCGCGCAGAAGGAGAACCACTTCCGCTCCCTGGTGCAGGGCTCCAGCGACGTCATCATGATCGCCGCGCCCAACGGCATCCTGCGGTACGTCTCGCCGGCCGCCGCCGGGGTGTACGGCCGGCCCGCCGAGGACCTGGTCGGCAGCGAGCTGGCGGGCCTGATCCACCCGGAGGACCTGGGCTGTGTGGTGCACGAGGTGCGCCGCTTCCTCGCCGCCAGCCCGGTCGACGAACCCACCACGCGCATCGAGTGCCGGTTCCGGTCGGGCACCGGCGGCTGGCTCAACGTCGAGTCCACCGTCAACCGGCACCACGGCGGGCTGATCTTCAACAGCCGGGACGTGACCGAGCGGGTGCGCCTCCAGGCCCAGCTCCAGCACAACGCCGAGCACGACCCGCTGACCGACCTGCCCAACCGGGCGCTGTTCACCAAGCGGGTCCAGCAGGCGCTGTCCGGCCGACGCGCCACCGACCGGGGCGCCGCCCTGCGCGGTACGGCGGTGCTCTTCATCGACCTGGACGGCTTCAAGGCCGTCAACGACACCATCGGCCACCAGGCCGGGGACGAACTGCTCGTGCAGGCCGCCCGCCGGCTCCAGGACGCCGTCCGCCAGGGGGACACCGCCTCCCGGCTCGGCGGCGACGAGTTCGCGGCCCTGATCGTCGGGGACGGCACCCGCGACCGGGTGGCCCGGGAGCGGAACATCCTGGAGCTGGCCGACCGCCTCCGGATGACCCTCTCCCAGCCGTACGTCATCGGCGGCAACGATGTCCGCGTCAACGCCTCCATCGGTGTCGCCTTCGCCGAACCGGGCCTCGGCGCGGGTGAACTGCTGCGCAACGCCGACCTGGCGATGTACCGCGCGAAGTCCGCCGGGAAGGGCCGGGTCGAGCTGTACAGACCGCAGATGCAGCAGGACGTCGTCCGCAAGGCGGAGCTGGCCACCCGGCTGCGCGCCGCGCTGCACGACGGTGAGTTCGCACTGCTGCACCAGCCGGTGGTGTGCCTCCAGAACGGCCGGATCACCTCGGTCTCCGCGCAGGCGCGCTGGCGCTCCTCGCAAGGGGTGCTGTTCACCCCGGCGGAGTTCCTGCGGGTGGCCGAGGACGGCGACAAGGTGGCCGAGCTGGACCGCTGGGTGCTGCACGAGGCCGTGGAGCAGGCCGCCGAACGGGCCGGCACCGGGGCCGCGGTCCCGGTGGCCGTCCGGATGAGCGCCCGCCGGCTGCTCGACCGCTCCACGCCGCTCGGCTCGGTGGAGGCCCTGCTCACCCGGCACGGGCTGCCGCCCGGCGCGCTGGTCCTGGAGCTGTCCGACACCGACCCCCGGGTCCCGCTGGACGAGCTGGAGCGCCGGCTGACCGCGCTCAGCCGGCTCGGGGTGCGCATCGCGCTGGACGGCCTCGGCAGCGGCTACGCGGCCATCACGGCGCTGCGCAGACTGCCCGTGGACATCCTCAAGCTCGACCGCGGTCTGGTCGAGGGCGTGGTCGAGTCCGCGCGGCTGCACAAGATCACCAGCGGTCTGCTGCGGATCGCCGGGGACCTCGGGCTCCAGTCGGTCGCCGAGGGCGTGGACCTGCCGGAGCAGGTGGTGGCCTTGCGCGCGATGGGCTGCACTCACGGCCAGGGCATGGCGTTCGCCGGCCCGCTGGACGAGTACCGGTTGCGCCGGGCGCTCTCCTCGGGCCACTACCCGGTGCCGCACGCGCCGGCCGAGCCGGTGTTCGCCGGCGGTGTGCGGGAGCCCACCGCCGTGCCCCGGGGATGAGCGCGGCCCCCGCGGGCGGACGGGACGCGGGACGGGGTACGAGGGTGTGCCCGGGAGGTGCGGTCGCCGTGCGCGGCGGCCGCACCTCCGTTCACATGCTGAGACTCACGTCCCACGTACTTGACACGTGGTGCGTGCCGGGGGGAGGGTCAGTGCCATGCGCACCCGAATTCTCGTACTTGGACAGCGCGTCGGCTGAGCTGGGACCCACCGGAGGACGATCCGGAATCCCCAGCGACCACACCCGGCGCGCTCCCCTCGCTTGCCTTGCGGCACGAGGGGTTTTTTGTTGCACGAGCACCGTTCGTGCGACGCCCGAAATCCGCCCGAACCCGCACAAACCCTCAGCATCGAGAAGAGAATGCCGATGACCGAGCAGGCCACCGGGGCCCATCATCCGCAGCCGCGGCCCCGTTCCGGAGGACAGCACTCCACCCCCGTCGAGCACGTCACGGGTGCGCAGTCCCTCATCCGCTCCCTCGAGGAGGTCGGCGCGGACACGGTCTTCGGCATTCCCGGCGGCGCGATCCTCCCCGCCTACGACCCGCTGATGGACTCCACCCGGGTGCGTCACGTCCTGGTCCGGCACGAGCAGGGCGCCGGCCACGCGGCCACCGGTTACGCGCAGGCCACGGGCAAGGTCGGCGTGTGCATGGCCACCTCGGGACCGGGCGCGACCAACCTGGTCACCCCCATCGCCGACGCGCACATGGACTCGGTGCCGCTCGTGGCGATCACCGGCCAGGTCGCCTCCAAGGCGATCGGCACCGACGCCTTCCAGGAGGCGGACATCGTCGGCATCACCATGCCGATCACCAAGCACAACTTCCTCGTCACCAAGGCCGAGGACATCCCGCGGGTCATCGCGCAGGCGTTCCACATCGCCTCCACCGGCCGCCCGGGCCCGGTCCTGGTCGACATCGCCAAGGACGCCCTCCAGGCGAAGACGGTCTTCAGCTGGCCGCCCACCATGGACCTGCCCGGCTACCGTCCGGTGACCAAGCCGCACGCCAAGCAGATCCGCGAGGCGGCCAAGCTGATCACCGCCGCCAGGCGCCCCGTGCTGTACGTCGGCGGCGGTGTCCTCAAGGCCGGGGCCACGGCCGAGCTGAAGGTCCTCGCCGAGCTGACCGGCGCGCCGGTCACCACGACCCTGATGGCGCTCGGCGCGTTCCCCGACAGCCATCCGCTGCACGTGGGCATGCCCGGCATGCACGGCAGCGTCACCGCGGTCACCGCGCTCCAGAAGGCCGACCTGATCGTGGCCCTCGGCGCCCGCTTCGACGACCGCGTCACCGGCAGGCTGGACAGCTTCGCGCCGTACGCCAAGATCGTCCACGCCGACATCGACCCGGCGGAGATCGGCAAGAACCGCGAGGCCGACGTGCCGATCGTCGGGGACGCCCGCGAGGTCATCGCCGACCTGGTCCAGGCGGTGCAGAAGGAGCACAGCGACGGCCACCGGGGGGACTACACCGCCTGGTGGAGCGACCTGAACCGCTGGCGCGACACCTACCCGCTCGGCTACGACCTGCCCGAGGACGGCTCGCTCTCCCCGCAGCAGGTGATCGAGCGGATCGGGCGACTGGCGCCGGAGGGCACGGTCTTCGCGGCGGGCGTCGGCCAGCACCAGATGTGGGCCGCCCACTTCGTCCAGTACGAGCGGCCCGCCACCTGGCTGAACTCCGGCGGCGCCGGAACGATGGGCTACGCCGTCCCGGCGGCCATGGGCGCCAAGGCCGGCGTGCCGGACCGGACGGTCTGGGCGATCGACGGCGACGGCTGCTTCCAGATGACCAACCAGGAACTGACCACCTGCGCCCTGAACAACATCCCGATCAAGGTCGCCGTCATCAACAACGGCGCCCTGGGGATGGTCCGCCAGTGGCAGACCCTGTTCTACAACCAGCGCTACTCCAACACCGTGCTGCACAGCGGGCCCGACGACGTCAACCCGCAGGCCCGGGGCACGCGGGTGCCGGACTTCGTGAAGCTGTCCGAGGCGATGGGCTGCGTGGGCCTGCGCTGCGAGAGCCCCGAGGACCTGGACCGGGTCATCGCGGAGGCGAACGCCATCAACGACCGCCCGGTCGTCGTCGACTTCATCGTCCACGAGGACGCGATGGTCTGGCCGATGGTCGCCGCCGGCACCTCCAACGACGAGATCATGGCCGCCCGGGACGTCCGCCCCGACTTCGGCGACAACGAAGACGACTGACGACGACTGGCAAGGAAGAGCACACACCATGTCCAAGCACACGCTCTCCGTCCTGGTGGAGAACACGCCGGGCATCCTCGCCCGCATCGCCGCCCTGTTCTCCCGCCGCGGCTTCAACATCGACTCCCTCGCGGTCGGGGTCACCGAGCACCCCGACATCTCCCGCATCACCATCGTGGTGGGCGTCGAGGAACTGCCGCTGGAGCAGGTCACCAAGCAGCTCAACAAGCTCGTCAACGTGCTGAAGATCGTCGAACTGGAGCCGGGACAGGCCGTCCAGCGCGAACTCGTCCTGGTGAAGGTCCGCGCCGACAACGAGACCCGCTCCCAGGTCGTGGAGATCGTCCAGCTGTTCCGCGCCAAGACCGTGGACGTCTCCCCGGAGGCCGTGACCATCGAGGCCACCGGAAGCGGCGAGAAGCTGTCCGCCATGCTCAAGATGCTGGAGCCGTACGGCATCAAGGAGCTGGTCCAGTCCGGCACGATCGCGATCGGCCGCGGCGCCCGTTCGATCACGGACCGCTCGCTGCGCTCCCTCGACCGGACCGCGTAGGCCGGGAGACGGGCGGCCGGCGTCTCCCGCCGCCGCCCGTATGCCGAGACCCCGAAACCTCCGTCCCGCCCACCGTCATACGGTGGTAAGCATCACCCGCACACAAGGAGAGAACCCAAAGTGGCCGAGCTGTTCTACGACGCCGACGCCGACCTGTCCATCATCCAGGGCCGCAAGGTCGCGGTCATCGGTTACGGCAGCCAGGGTCACGCCCACGCGCTGTCCCTGCGTGACTCCGGTGTCGACGTGCGTGTCGGCCTGCACGAGGGCTCCAAGTCCAAGGCCAAGGCCGAGGAGCAGGGCCTGCGCGTGGTGACCCCCGCCGAGGCCGCCGCCGAGGCCGACGTCATCATGATCCTGGTCCCGGACCCGCTCCAGGCCCAGGTGTACGACGAGTCCATCGCCCCGAACCTGAAGGACGGCGACGCGCTGTTCTTCGGCCACGGCCTGAACATCCGCTACGGCTTCATCAAGCCCCCGGCGGGCGTGGACGTCTGCATGGTCGCCCCGAAGGGCCCGGGCCACCTGGTCCGCCGCCAGTACGAGGAGGGCCGCGGCGTGCCGTGCATCGCCGCCGTCGAGCAGGACGCCTCCGGCAACGCCTTCGCGCTCGCCCTGTCGTACGCCAAGGGCATCGGCGGCACCCGCGCCGGCGTCATCAAGACGACGTTCACCGAGGAGACCGAGACCGACCTCTTCGGCGAGCAGGCCGTCCTCTGCGGTGGCACCGCGGCCCTGGTCAAGGCGGGCTTCGAGACCCTGACCGAGGCCGGCTACCAGCCGGAGATCGCCTACTTCGAGTGCCTGCACGAGCTGAAGCTGATCGTGGACCTCATGTACGAGGGCGGCCTGGAGAAGATGCGCTGGTCCATCTCCGAGACCGCCGAGTGGGGCGACTACGTCACCGGCCCGCGCATCATCACCGACGCCACCAAGGCCGAGATGAAGAAGGTCCTCGCCGAGATCCAGGACGGCACCTTCGCCCGGGCGTGGATGGACGAGTACCACGGCGGCCTGAAGAAGTACAACGAGTACAAGCAGCAGGACTCCGAGCACCTGCTGGAGACCACGGGCAAGAAGCTGCGCAAGCTGATGAGCTGGGTGAACGAGGAGGCGTGAGCCTCGCGACGGGGGCCGGGGCGAAGCGCTCCGGCCTCTGTTGTCCACCCTGTCCAGCCACGGACGGGTGATCCTTCCGCTCAGGCGCAATGCGATCTCCGCCACGCCACTACACTTCTGGACAACACGCGTCAGGCCCACAGCGTCGTGCGTCTTCCGCGGCTAGCCTCTCCACCGCCTGCGGCCGTCGGGACGGCCGTCCGCATCGCACTTGTGAGGACTCACGTGAGCTCGTACCCCAGTCAAAAAGCCACGGTACTCATCGCTGAAGAGCTGTCGCCCGCCACTGTCGACGCACTCGGCCCGGACTTCGAGATCCGGCACTGCAACGGGGCGGACCGCTCCGAGCTGCTTCCGGCCATCGCCGACGTGGACGCGATCCTCATCCGCTCGGCCACCAAGGTCGACGCCGAGGCCATCGCCGCCGCGAAGAAGCTGAAGGTCGTCGCGCGGGCCGGCGTCGGCCTGGACAACGTCGACGTCTCCGCCGCCACCAAGGCCGGCGTGATGGTCGTCAACGCCCCCACCTCCAACATCGTGACCGCCGCCGAGCTGGCCTGCGGTCTCATCCTCGCCACCGCCCGCCACATCCCGCAGGCCAACACCGCCCTGAAGAACGGCGAGTGGAAGCGCAGCAAGTACACGGGCGTGGAGCTGGCCGAGAAGACGCTGGGCGTCGTGGGCCTGGGCCGCATCGGCGCCCTCGTCGCGCAGCGCATGTCGGCCTTCGGCATGAAGGTCGTCGCCTACGACCCCTACGTGCAGCCCGCGCGGGCCGCGCAGATGGGCGTCAGGGTGCTGACGCTGGACGAGCTGCTGGAGGTCTCCGACTTCATCACCGTCCACCTGCCCAAGACGCCCGAGACCCTCGGTCTGATCGGCGACGAGGCGCTGCGCAAGGTCAAGCCGAGCGTGCGCGTCGTCAACGCCGCGCGCGGCGGCATCGTCGACGAGGCGGCGCTGTACGCGGCGCTGAAGGAGGGCCGGGTCGCCGGCGCCGGCCTCGACGTGTACGCGAAGGAGCCCTGCACCGACTCCCCGCTGTTCGAGCTGGACCAGGTCGTGTGCACCCCGCACCTCGGCGCCTCCACCGACGAGGCCCAGGAGAAGGCCGGTATCGCGGTCGCCCGTTCGGTGCGGCTCGCGCTCGCCGGTGAGCTGGTGCCGGACGCGGTGAACGTCCAGGGCGGGGTCATCGCCGAGGACGTCAAGCCGGGGCTGCCGCTCGCCGAGCGGCTGGGCCGCATCTTCACCGCGCTGGCCGGCGAGGTCGCCGTCCGTCTCGACGTGGAGGTCTACGGCGAGATCACACAGCACGACGTGAAGGTGCTGGAACTGTCGGCGCTGAAGGGCGTCTTCGAGGACGTGGTCGACGAGACGGTGTCGTACGTCAACGCGCCGCTGTTCGCGCAGGAGCGCGGGGTCGAGGTCCGCCTGACCACCAGCTCCGAGTCGGCCGAACACCGCAACGTGGTGACCGTGCGCGGCACGCTGGGCACCGGCGAGGAGGTGTCGGTCTCCGGCACGCTCGCCGGCCCCAAGCACGTGCAGAAGATCGTCGCGGTCGGCGAGTACGACGTCGACCTGGCCCTCGCCGACCACATGGTCGTCCTGCGCTACGAGGACCGTCCCGGTGTCGTCGGCACCGTCGGCCGGGTCCTCGGCGAGGCCGGTATCAACATCGCCGGCATGCAGGTCGCGCGGGCGGCGGTGGGCGGCGAGGCACTGGCGGTGCTCACCGTGGACGACACGGTGGCCCCCGGCGTGCTGGCCGAGCTGGCCGCGGAGACCGGCGCGGCCGAGGTCCGGTCCGTGAACCTGGTCTGAGCACACGGAAGGAACGCCGGGCGGGCCGACTTCGGGTCGGACCGCCCGGCGTTCCGCGTTTCTCCGCTACCGGGCGTCCCTCCCGGTCGTCCGCAGGGTCACGGCGGCGCCGACCGCCGCCAGTGCCAGCAGTACCGCGCCGGCGACCGCCACGCCGTGCATCCCGCTGGTGAACGCCTCCCGGGCCGTGGCGAGCAGGGACGCGCCGGACCGGGCGGGCAGCCGGGCGGCCGTGGTGAGGGCCCCGCCCAGCGTCTCGCGGGCCCCGGCCGGGGCCGCGTCGGGCATCGTGTGGCGGTAGACGGCCGTGCCGATGGAGCCCAGGACCGCCATGCCGAGGGCCCCGCCGAACTCGGTGGCGGTCTCCAGCAGGGCCGAGGCCGTGCCCGCCTGCCGGGCCGGGACCCCGCCCATGGCCAGGTCGGTCAGCTGGGACATCACCGTGACGGCGCCGCAGGCGAGGACGCCGGCCGCGGCCAGGACCAGCCACAGGGAGTCGGTGCCGGCGAGGCCGAGCAGGGCGTATCCGGCCGCGCTGACCGCGAAGCCGCCGGCGACGACGTACCCGCGGTGGGCACCGCGCTGGACGAGGGCGACGGTGAGCGGTCCGGCGGCCCCGATGAGCACCGAGGGGAGCAGGCTCCACAGCGCCGCCGCGAGCGGGCTCTTGCCGAGGACCGACTGGAGGTACTGCGTGGTGAAGATGGCCGAGCCCATCATCCCGAACGCGGACACCAGGGTGAGGACCAGCGCCGGGGTGAAGCCGCGGCCCCGGAGGAGGGCCGGCGGGACCAGCGGGGAGGAGCCGGCGCGCTGGCGGTGGACGAACAGCGCCCCGAACAGCAGGCCGACGGCGATCGAGACGACGTACCGCGCGTGCCAGCCCTCGGACGGGATCTCCTTGAGGCCGTAGACCACGGGGAGCACGGCGGCCATCGACAGCGGCACGCTCAGCAGGTCGAAGCGGCCGGCCCGGGGGTCGCGGGACTCCGGCAGCAGGACCGGGCCGAGGATCAGCAGCAGCGCCATCGCGGGCAGGTTGACCAGGAAGACCGAGCCCCACCGGAAGTGCTCGACCAGGACACCGCTCATCACCGAGCCGAGGGCGACCCCGCCGGTCATCACGCCGGACCACAGGCCGATCGCCTTGGCGCGCTGGGCCGGGTCGGTGAACATCGTGCGCAGCAGGGCCATGGTGGACGGCATGAGGGTCGCGCCGCCGACACCGAGGAGCGCGCGGGCCGCGATGAGGGTTCCGGCGGTGTCCGCGGAGGCCGCCAGCAGCGAGGCGCCGCCGAAGGCCGCGGCCCCCGCCAGGAGCAGCCGGCGGCTGCCGAAGCGGTCGCCGAGGGAACCCATCGTCATCAGCAGGCCGGCCAGGACGAAGCCGTAGATGTCGAAGATCCACAGTTGCTGGGTGCCGGTGGGGTGCAGGTCGGCGCTGATCGCGGGGGCCGCGAAGTAGAGGACCGACACGTCCATCGAGACCAGCAGCAGCGGCAGCATCAGGACGCCGAGCGCGGTCCACTCGCGGCGCCCGGCGCGGACGGTGGCGCGTTCGGCGCCGGCCTGGACGGTGGTGCTCGTCGAGTTCGTCATGCCGAGGAATGTACGGCCGTATTAAACGTCTGTCTAGAACAATTGTATAAGTCATGCGTCTAGGACGACTGTATGGATCGTGGGTAGGGTGGAGGCATGGGACACCGTGAGGATCTGCTGGAAGGCGCCAGGCGCTGCCTGCTGGAGAAGGGCTTCGCGCGGACGACCGCGCGCGACATCGTCAGGGAGTCGGGGACGAACCTGGCCTCGATCGGCTACCACTACGGGTCGAAGGACGCGTTGCTGACCCGGGCGTACGTCTCCCTGCTCGAAGGGGTGGGGGAGGGCTTCGGACCGGAGGTCGGGAAGGAGGCGGCGCACACCCCGGGATCGCTGGAGCACTTCCAGGAGATGTGGGCGACCATCCTGCGCACCGTCCCGGAGTCACGGGCGATCTGGCTGCTCAGCTTCGAGCTGATGTTCCAGGACGAGCGGGTCGCCGAGGTGCGCAAACTGCTGGGCGAGGCGCAGGAGGAGGGCCGGGAGGGGCTGGTGGCGCTCTTCAGCGGCCTCCCGGAGGCGGAGGTCGACCGGGAGACCGCGGACAGCGAGGGCCGCCTCTACCAGACGCTGCTCAACGGCCTCATGGTCCAGTGGCTCTTCGACCCCGCCTCGGCGACCACCCCGGAACAGCTGACCGAGGGACTGCGGCGCGTCGTGGAGCGGGCCGCGCGGCACTGACCGGCACGCCCGGCGGCACCCTGCCCGGTGCTCACAGCCGCGCCCGCTTCAGCGTCATGTGCAGCAGCAGCCGGTCCTCGCCGTCGTCCAGGTCCAGCCCGGTCAGCTGCTCGACCCGGGACAGGCGGTAGTACAGCGTCTGGCGGTGGACGCCCAGCTCGGCGGCGGTGCGGCCGGCCTGTCCGGCGCAGTCCAGGTAGACCTCGGCGGTGCGGGCCAGCTCCCGGTGGGCGGGGGCGAGCAGCGGGCCGGCCACGGGATCGTGCGCGGCCTCGGGGGGCAGCGCGGTCAGCAGCCGGTACGGGCCGATGCGCCCCCACTCCGCGACCGGCGCGAACCGGGGCTCGGCCAGCGCGGCGCGCGCGGCGGCCCGCGCCTCCTGCCAGACCGCGGCCAGCTCGGCGAGACCGGTGCGGGGCTCGCCGATCCCGGCGGCGGACCCGGCCGCCGCCACGGTCCCGGCGGCGGCCGGTGACCCGGCGCTCCGCGCGGCGACGGCGGCGGCCGTCCGCGCGCCCGCGCCCCGGGCCCTGGCCCCTCCCGCCCCGGCCGCCTCGGCGTCCTTGAGCAGCCGGGCCGCCGTGGTCAGCGCGGGCGTCGGCACGTCCGTCGTCCGCAGCCGCACCAGGACCGCGAGGCTCAGCCCGGTCGGCCCCCAGGGCAGTGTGCACAGCGCGGCGACGTGCGGGACCGTGCGCGGGGCGGGGGCGTCGTCCGGGTCGGCCGAGGGCCAGGGCGCCACGCAGACCAGGGTGTGCGGGCCGTCCGCGCGCGGGCCCAGGGCGGTGCGCAGGTCGGCCACCGCCATGTCCCGCTGCCAGCCGTGCTCCGCCGTGAGCACCGCGCGCAGCTCCCGGCTGAGTCCCGCCCCGGCCTCCGCCTCGTCGGCGAGCAGTGCCCCGATCCGGTCCGCCACCCGGAGGGCCGCGGCCAGCTGGCCGTCCGTGGGCCCCGGGTCGCCGTCCAGCAGCCACACGTAGCCGAGGACGACGTTGCGGTGGCGTACGGGCAGGCAGATCCGGCCGCGGTACACGCCGGCCCCGGGGCTCGGCGGGATGCGCACCGGTGCGGTCGCGCGGGTGATGCCGAAGCCCTCGAACCAGGTCCGGACGGCCGCCGTGGAGCGCCGGGTGAGGATCGAGCGGGTGCGGACCGGGTCCAGCGCGGACGGGTCCAGCTCGTCGTCGCTGTCGTACGTGCCGAACGCGATCAGCTCGAAGTCGCGGTTCTCCAGGGTCGCCGGGACGCCCAGCAGCTCGGAGATCTCGTCCACCAGCTCCTGGTAGTCGCCCGTGCCTCGGAAGGAGGGAGCGTCGGCCGTCACCCGGGCATTGTCCCCCATTCCCGGGCCGCCCTCATACATCTGTCTGAGAACCCGGGCACGGATGCGTGACAGCTGTCGATGGCCCAGGATCTAAGAGATCCTTAGGTTTCACGGTGGTTCTCCGTGCCGTTGCCGAATCGTCGGCCGCGGCCGCTTCGGTGCTTGTCTGTGGAGGTGCCCCGTGCTGGGTCCCGTGATTCTCGCCGCGTCGCGCAGCGACCGGATGCGTCGTCTGATCTCGGCGGCGCCGGTGACCAAGCAGGTCGTCGACCGCTTCATCCCCGGTGAGACCGTGGCCGACATCGTGCCCATCATCGAGGACCTCACGGCCCGGGGCCTGGAGCTGACGATGGACGTCGTCGGCGAGGACATCACCACCCCGGAGCAGGCCGCCGCCGCCCGGGACGCCTACCTGGCGCTGATCGACCACCTCCAGCGGCTGGAGCTGGGCGAGAAGGTGGAGATGTCGGTCAAGCTCTCCATGTTCGGTCAGGCGCTGGAGGGCGGCCACGAGCTCGCCCTGGCCAACGTCCGGCCGGTCGTCGAGGCCGCCGCCGCCATCGGGACGACCGTGACGCTCGACGCCGAGGACCACACCACCCTCGACTCGATGTTCGCCATCCACGAGGAGCTGCGGAAGGACTTCCCGCAGACCGGCTGCGTCATCCAGGCCTACCTCTTCCGCACCGAGGCCGACGCCCGCCGCCTCGCGGAGTCCGGCAGCCGCGTGCGCTTGGTGAAGGGCGCCTACAAGGAGCCCGCCGAGGTCGCCTACCAGCAGAAGCACGAGATCGACAAGGCCTACGTGCGCATCCTCAGGACGCTGATGGAGGGCGAGGGCTACCCGATGATCGGGTCCCACGACCCGCGCCTCATCGCCATCGCCCAGGAGCTGGCCCACAAGGCCGGCCGCAAGCTCGACGAGTACGAGTTCCAGATGCTGTACGGCATCCGCGGCGACGAGCACCTGCGGCTCGCCGCCGAGGGCCACCGCATGCGCGTCTACACCGCCTACGGCACCGACTGGTACGGCTACTTCATGCGCCGCCTCGCCGAGAAGCCCGCCAACCTGCGCTTCTTCCTGCGCTCGATGGTCAGCAAGGGCTGAGCCCGAACACCCGCTCACGTACAAGGAGTTACGGATCCCATGGACGCTGTGACCCAGGTCCCCACCCCCGTCAACGAGCCGGTGCACGGCTACGCCCCCGGCTCGCCCGAGCGCGCCCGCCTGGAGGTCAAGCTCAAGGAGCTGGCCGAGAACCCGATCGACCTGCCGATGACCATCGGCGGGGAGAAGCGGATGGGCGGCGGCGAGACCATCCAGGTCGTCCAGCCGCACAACCACAAGGCCGTCATCGGCACCCTGCGCAACGCCACCCGGCAGGACGCCCAGGACGCCATCGACGCGGCCCTGGCCGCCGCCCCGGCCTGGCGCGCGATGGCCTTCGACGACCGCGCCGCGATCATCCTGCGCGCCGCCGAGCTGCTGGCCGGCCCCTGGCGCGAGACGATCGCCGCCTCCACGATGCTGGGCCAGTCCAAGACCGCCCAGCAGGCGGAGATCGACAGCCCCTGTGAGCTGGTCGACTTCTGGCGCTTCAACGTGCACTACGCCCGCCAGATCCTCGCCGAGCAGCCCCCGGCGAACTCCCCGGGCGTCTGGAACCGCCTGGACCACCGCCCGCTGGAGGGCTTCGTCTACGCGATCACCCCGTTCAACTTCTCGGCGATCGCGGCGAACCTGCCCACCGCGCCGGCCCTGATGGGCAACGTGGTGCTCTGGAAGCCGTCCCCGACGCAGACCCACGCGGCCGTGCTCCTCATGCAGCTGCTGGAGGAGGCGGGGCTGCCCAAGGGCGTCATCAACCTCGTCACCGGCGACGGCATCGAGGTCTCCAAGGTCGCCCTGGAGCACCGGGACCTCGCGGGCATCCACTTCACCGGTTCGACCAAGACCTTCCGGTACCTGTGGAAGACGGTCGGCAACAACATCGAGAAGTACCGCTCCTACCCGCGTCTGGTCGGCGAGACCGGCGGCAAGGACTTCCTGGTCGCCCACCCGAGCGCCGACCGCGCGATCCTGAAGACCGCGCTGACCCGCGGTGCCTTCGAGTACCAGGGCCAGAAGTGCAGCGCCACCTCCCGCGCCTACATCCCGACCTCCATCTGGAACTCGGGCTTCAAGGAGGAGTTCGCCGCCGAGGTCGACTACCTGACCATGGGTGACGTCACCGACCTGTCCAACTTCATGGGCGCGGTCATCGACGAGCGGTCCTTCGCCAAGAACAAGGCGGCCATCGACCGCGCCAAGCAGGACCCGTCCTGCACCATCGTGGCCGGCGGCAGCTACGACGACTCGGTCGGCTACTTCGTCCGCCCGACCGTCATCGAGTGCACCGACCCGGAGAACGAGGTGTTCACCACCGAGTACTTCGGCCCGATCCTCGCCGTGCACGTCTACGAGGACGACGCCTACGAGGAGATGCTGACCCAGATGGAGTCGGCGTCGGACTACGCCCTGACCGGCTCGGTCATCGCCAACGACCGCGCGGCGGCGGCGTACACGATGGAGAGGCTCCGCTTCGCCGCGGGCAACTTCTACATCAACGACAAGTCGACCGGCGCCGTCGTCGGCCAGCAGCCCTTCGGCGGCGGCCGCGCCTCCGGCACCAACGACAAGGCCGGCGCGCCGCAGAACCTCCAGCGCTGGACCCTGACCCGGGCCATCAAGGAGACCCTGGTCCCGCCGACCGACTACGCCTACCCGCACATGGGCTGACCGCCCCGCGGACCCGGCCCGGGAGGCCCGACACCACGTCGGGCCGCCCGGGCCGTTCCCGTGCCCGGGAGGCCGGGCGCGACACTGGCGTCATGACTCCTCGCCTCGTCCACACCGCCGAGCTGACCCCCGCCGAACTCCGCGAGCTGCGCGCCCTGTTGGACGACGCCTTCGACGGGAACCTCGACGACGAGGACTGGGACCACGGGCTGGGCGGCCTGCACGCGCTGGTCCGGGACGACGCCGGGCTCGTCGCGCACGGCTCGGTCGTGATGCGCCGGACGCGGCACCGGGGGCGCTGGCTGCGCACCGGGTACGTGGAGGCCGTCGCCGTACGGGCCGGCGCGCGGCGGACCGGGCTCGGCGGCCGGGTGATGGCGGAGCTGGAGCGGGTGATCGGCCGGGCGTACGACCTCGGCGCGCTCTGCGCCGGCGACGCGGGCGCCGCGCTGTACGCCGCGCGGGGATGGCTGCGGTGGCCCGGACAGGTGCACGCGCTCTCGCCGGACGGGATCGTACGGCTGCCCGAGGAGGAGGGGAGCCTGTACCTCTGGCCCGCGCTCGCCGGGCCGCCCGACCCGGCCGGGGAACTGGTCCTCGACTGGCGCGACGGGGACGTCGCCTGACGCGGGGCCGCCCGCGCGCACCCGGGGGGAGTAGCCACCGAACAGGCGAACGCCCAGCTCAGGACGGGGGGAGCCGGTCCGCCGTCTCAGATAGTAGGAAGTCCGAGTAATGATGCAGACAGACGCGGACGGCTCCCTTAGCGTGGAAGGAGCCGATCGTCCCGCTCGATCCAGCGAGTGGCGGTCGTGAGCCGGGCCCCGTGCAGGCAATCCCTGCGGCCGTCGTTGCGCAGCCCCTTCTTGGGGGTCCCCTCCGTGCCCTTCGGGCGACGGGGGAGCCGTACCCCCTCACCGCCGTACTCCGCGTTCCGCCGAAGGAGTCGATTGCCATGGCCGAGACGACCGTCCGCCGCGTCCGCCACGTGCCCCGCACGAGCGAGTCCGACCGCAAGAACGCCGCCGCCGCCCTCCAGCGCGCCCTGGACCGCCGGGACAACGGCGGCGCGACCGGCCACTGAGCCGGACCCCACCAGCCGGGAGCCGCACCCGCCCCCCGCCGGGTCCGCCGGGCGGGGGGAAAGCGTCCCTGTCCGTATGTCGGACAGCGCATGTCATCAACTGGGACGAGGAGTAGGGTTCCCGCATGTCTCGCAGCCTCAATCTCGCAGTGATCCCCGGTGACGGCATCGGCCAGGAGGTCGTGGCCGAGGGTCTCAAGGTCCTCTCCGCCGTCCTGCCGCAGGACGTGAAGCTGGAGACCGAGGAGTACGACTTCGGTGCCCAGCGCTACCACGCCACCGGTGAGACCCTCACCGACGCCGACCTGGACGCGCTGAAGCGGCACGACGCCATCCTGCTCGGCGCCATCGGCGACCCGTCGGTGCCGTCCGGCGTCCTGGAGCGCGGCTTCCTGCTCAAGCTCCGCTTCGCCTTCGACCACCACGTCAACCTGCGTCCGTCGAAGCTGCTCCCCGGCGTCGCCACCCCGCTCGCCGGCCAGCCGGAGATCGACTTCGTCGTGGTCCGCGAGGGCACCGAGGGCCCGTACACCGGCAACGGCGGCACCATCCGCAAGGGCACCGCGCACGAGGTGGCCACCGAGGTGTCCGTCAACACCGCCTACGGCGTCGAGCGCGTCGTCCGCGACGCCTTCGCCCGCGCCCAGGCCCGCCCGCGCAGGAAGCTCACGCTGGTCCACAAGAACAACGTGCTGACCTTCGCCGGACACCTGTGGACCAGCGTCTTCCAGCGCGTGGCCGAGGAGTTCCCCGAGGTCACCACCGACTACATCCATGTCGACGCGGCCACGATCTACCTGGTCACCGACCCGGGCCGGTTCGACGTCATCGTCACCGACAACCTCTTCGGCGACATCATCACCGACCTCGCCGCCGCCGTCTCCGGCGGCATCGGCGTGGCCGCCTCCGGCAACATCAACCCCAGCCGTGAGTTCCCGTCCATGTTCGAGCCGGTCCACGGCTCGGCCCCGGACATCGCCGGACAGGGCAAGGCCGACCCGACCGCCACCGTCCTCTCCGTCGGCCTGCTGCTGCGCCACCTCGGCCACGACGCCGAGGCGGACCGCATCGAGGCCGCGGTCGCCGCCGATCTCACCGAGCGGGGCTCCCTGCCCGCCCGCAGCACCTCCGAGATCGGCGACGCGCTCGCCGTACGCGTAGCCGGCTGACCCGCCGCGCTCCACCAAGCCGCCGGGTCGCTACCGCACCCGGCGGCTTCTTTTGTGCCTCGCCGGGTGCCACCATCGATCCCTGGACCGCTTCACCCCGATTCCGTCGGCCGCCGCCCCCGCGCGATAATCGAACGCGGAGCCGCGATATGAGGGAATGCTCGGACGTCCTAGCACTGACGACCCGCAGTACAGGCGTGAGCGCGGCCCGTCACTACAACCGGTGAAGGACAACCACTCATGACGACGCCCACGATCGAGCTCAAGCCCTCCGCCAGCCCGCTCGCCGCCGCGGAACGCGAGGCGATCCTGGCCAACCCGGGGTTCGGCCGCCACTTCACCGACCACATGGTGACGATCCGGTGGACCGAGGGGCGCGGCTGGCACGACGCCCAGCTCGTCCCGTACGGCCCGATCTCCCTGGACCCCTCCACCCACGTCCTGCACTACGGGCAGGAGATCTTCGAGGGCCTGAAGGCCTACCGGCAGCCCGACGGCTCGATCGCGCTGTTCCGCCCCGAGGCCAACGCCCGCCGCTTCCGCGGCTCCGCCCGCCGCATGGCCATGGCCGAGCTGCCCGAGGAGCTGTTCATCGGCGCGCTGGACGCGCTGCTCACCCAGGACGCGGACTGGGTGCCGCCGCACGGCGGTGAGGAGGCGCTGTACCTGCGGCCGTTCATGTTCGCCACGGAGGCCGCGCTCGGCGTGCACCCGGCCAACGAGTACCTGTTCATGCTGATCGCCTCCCCGTCCGGCGCCTACTTCGCCGGCGGGGTGAAGCCGGTCACCATCTGGGTGTCCGAGGACCACGTCCGCGCCGTCCCGGGCGGCACCGGCGACGCCAAGACCGGCGGCAACTACGCCGCGTCCCTGCTGCCGCAGGCCGAGGCCGCCGCGCACGGCTGCCACCAGGTCGTCTACCTCGACGCGGTCACCCGCACCAAGGTGGAGGAGAGCGGCAGCATGAACGTCGCCTTCGTCTACGGCGACCGGATCGTCACCCCGTCCCTCACCGGCTCCATCCTGGAGGGCATCACCCGCGACTCCCTCCTCCAGGTCGCCCGCGACCTCGGCTACACCGCCGAGGAGGGCGTGGTCACGCTGGAGCAGTGGCGCGCGGACGCCGCCTCCGGCGCCCTCACCGAGGTCTTCGCCTGCGGCACGGCGGCCGTGGTCACCCCGATCGGCCACGCCAAGACCCGCACGGACGAGTGGACCCACGGCGACGGCACGCCGGGCCCGGTCACCCAGCGGCTGCGCGAGGCCCTGCTCGGCATCCAGCGCGGGCTGACCGAGGACAAGCACGGCTGGATGCACCGCGTCGGCTGACGCCCACCGCGCACGGAAAGAGGGCCGCCCCGGACGGGTTCACGTCCGGGGCGGCCCTCGGCGTTTTTGAACGCCGCTCGATGTGACGCGTGCCGCCAACGTCTGCCGACACTTCTCTTCGGCCGACCCGACGTTTAGAGTGATGCTCTAACCAGGGAAGCCAAGGAGGTGCGACGGCGTGAGACTCACCCCGACGGAACGTGACCGGCTGCTGCTGTTCGGCGCCGCCGAACTGGCCCGGGCCCGCCGCTCGCGCGGCCTCAGGCTGAACGTGCCGGAGGCCACCGCGCTGATCGCGGACACCGTCTGCGAGGCAGCCCGGGACGGCCGGCGGCTCGCCGAGGCCGTCGAGGCGGCCCGGTCGGTGCTCGGCCCCGACGACGTGCTGCCGGGCGTCGCCGACGTCGTCACCGAGGTGATGGTCGAGGCCGTCTTCGACGACGGCTCCCGGCTCGCGGTGGTCCCCGACCCCATCGGCGGCGGTTCGGGCGAGCGCGCACCCGGCGCCCTGCTGCCCGGCCCGGAGCACGCCGACCCCGAGCCGGCCGTCCGGCTCCGGGTCACCAACACCGCCGCCGTGCCGGTCTCCGTCACCTCCCACTTCCACTTCTTCGAGGCCAACCCGCGCCTCGACTTCGACCGCCGCCGCGCCTACGGCATGCGGCTCGCCGTCCCCGCCGGGTCCTCGGTCCGCTTCGGGCCGGGCGAGAGCGAGGAGGTCGGGCTCGTGCCGATCGGCGGCGAACGGATCGCGATCGGCTTCGCCGGCCTGGTCGACGGGCCGCTGGACGCGCCCGGAGCCCGGGAGGAGGCCCTGCGCCGGGCCGCCGCCTGCGGCTACCTCGGCACCGGAACGGCCGGCACCGGAACGGAAGGAGACGGGCGATGAGCCGCTCGAAGGGACGTGAGGTCAGCCGGTCGCTCCACATCGACCCGCACGCCTACGCGGCCACCCACGGCCCCCGCGCCGGTGACCGCGTACGCCTCGGCGACTCGGGCCTCACCGTCCGCGTGGAGTCCGACTCCCAGCGGTACGGCGACGAGTTCCTCGCCGGGTTCGGCAAGACCGCCCGCGACGGACTGCACCTGAAGGCCGCCGCCGTCCGCGCCACCTGTGACGTCGTGATCAGCAACGTCGTCGTGATCGACGCGGTGCAGGGCATCCGGAAGGTGTCGATCGGCATCCGTGAGGGGCGGATCTGCGCCATCGGGCGGGCCGGCAACCCGGACACCCTCGACGGCGTGGACGTCGTCGTCGGCACCGGCACCTCGATCGTCTCCGGTGAGGGGCTGATCGCGACCGCCGGGGCCGTCGACACCCACGTCCACCTGCTGTCGCCGCGCATCATGGAGGCCTCCCTCGCCTCCGGCGTGACCACGATCATCGGCCAGGAGTTCGGCCCGGTGTGGGGCGTCGGCGTCAACTCTCCCTGGGCGCTGCGCCACGCGTTCGGCGCGTTCGACGCCTGGCCGGTCAACATCGGGTTCCTGGGCCGTGGTTCGTCCTCCTCCGAGGCGCCGCTGGTGGAGGCGCTGGCCGAGGGCGGGGCCTGCGGCTTCAAGGTGCACGAGGACATGGGCGCCCACACCCGGGCGCTGGACACCGCGCTGCGCGTCGCCGAGGAGCACGACGTCCAGGTGGCCCTGCACAGCGACGGGCTGAACGAGTGCCTGTCGGTGGAGGACACCCTGCGCGTGCTGGAGGGCCGCACGATCCACGCCTTCCACATCGAGGGCTGCGGCGGCGGACACGTGCCCAACGTGCTGAAGATGGCGGGTGTCCCGAACGTCATCGGCTCCTCCACCAACCCCACCCTGCCCTTCGGCCGGGACGCGGTCGCCGAGCACTACGGCATGATCGTCTCCGTCCACGACCTCAAGCCCGACCTGCCCGGCGACGCCGCGATGGCCCGCGACCGCATCCGGGCGGGCACGATGGGCGCCGAGGACGTGCTGCACGACCTGGGCGCCATCGGCATCACCTCCTCCGACGCGCAGGGCATGGGCCGGGCCGGGGAGACGGTCCGCCGCACGTTCGCCATGGCCGGCAAGATGAAGGCCGAGCTGGGCCCGCTGGAGGGGGACGGCGACGGCGACGACAACGCCCGCGTCCTGCGCTACATCGCGAAGCTGACCATCAACCCGGCCATCGCGCACGGGCTGTCCCACGAGATCGGCTCCATCGAGGTCGGCAAGCTCGCCGACCTCGTGCTGTGGCGCCCGGAGTACTTCGGGGCCAAGCCGCAACTGGTCCTGAAGTCCGGCTTCCCGGCGTACGGCGTGACCGGCGACCCCAACGCGGCCACCGACACCTGCGAACCCCTGGTGCTGGGCCCGCAGTTCGGCGCGTACGGCGCCACGCCCGCGGACATCTCGGTCGCGTTCGTCTCCCGGGCCGCCGCCGAGGCGGGCGCGGACCTCATGCCCACCCGCCGCAGGCGGGTCGCCGTGCGCGGCACCCGCGGCATCGGCCCCGCCGACCTGCGCCTGAACGCCCGCACCGGCGCGGTCGACGTCGACGAGCGCACCGGTCTCGTCACCCTCGACGGCGACCCGCTGCGTTCGGAACCCGCCGACTCCGTCTCCCTCAACCGCCTCTACTTCCTCTAGGACCCGGTACCCCACATGACCACCCCCGCCGCCGACGGCTTCCGCATGCCCGCCGAGTGGGCCCCGCACGAGCGCACCTGGATGGCGTGGCCGGGCCCCAACCCCACCTTCGACGACCCCGACGACCTCGCGGCCTCCCGGATCGCCTGGGCGTCGGTCGCCCGCGCCGTCCGCCGCTTCGAGCCGGTCACGGTGGTGTGCGGGCCCGGCCGGTCCGCCGAGGCGCGGGCGCTGCTCGGCCCCGGCATCGACACCGTCGAACGGGAGCTGGACGACGCCTGGATGCGGGACATCGGGCCGACCTTCCTCACCGACGGCCGGGGCGCGCTGGCCGCCGTGGACTGGACGTTCAACGGCTGGGGCGCGCAGGAGTGGGCCCGCTGGGAGCACGACGCGAAGATCGGCGCGTACGTCGCCGGCCTCGCGGGCGCCAGGACGTACGCCTCCCGGCTGGTCAACGAGGGCGGCGCGATCCACGTCGACGGCGAGGGCACCGTGCTGCTCACCGAGACCGTGCAGCTGGGTCCCGAGCGCAACCCGCACTGGTCCCGGGCGGAGGTGGAGGCGGAGATCCACGCGCACCTCGGCACCCGCAAGGCTCTCTGGCTGCCGCGCGGCCTGACCGGCGACTACCCTCCCCACGGCTTCGGCACCCTGGGCCACGTCGACATCGTCGCCGCGTTCGCCCGGCCCGGGGTCGTGGTCGCCCACCACCAGCCGGACCCGGCCCACCCGGACCACGAGGTCACCCGCGAGGTCATCGGCCGGCTGAGGTCGGCGACCGACGCCCGGGGCCGCCGCCTGGAGGTCGTGGAGGTGCCCGCCCCGACCGTGCTGGAGGCCGACGGCCACTGGGCCGACTACTCCTACATCAACCACTACCTGTGCAACGGCGGTGTGGTGCTGTGCGGTTTCGACGACCCGCGCGACGAGATCGCCGCCGGCATCTTCCGCCGCCTGTTCCCCGAGCGGACGGTCACCCTGGTCGACGCCCGCACGATCTTCGCGGGCGGCGGCGGCATCCACTGCGTCACGCAGCAGCAGCCGAGGACCCGCTGACGGCCGGCGTCGGGTAGAACGTACGGGTGAACGTCCAGGTGTGCGCGGCCCGCGGCCGCCGTCCCAGTCCGCCGCCGCGCCCGCGGCCGCGGCGGCCCGAACGCCCCTCGCGCGCCACGGGGGCGGTCCCGGCATGAGCACACCCCCGTCCCCCCGTCGCCGTACGCCCGCGCCGCCCCGTGAGGACGTGCTCGCCGTGGCCATGGGCATGATCGCCGAGCGGGGGCTGGAGAAGCTGACCATGGCCGCGCTCGGCCGGGAGGTCGGGATGAGCAGCGGGCACCTGCTCTACTACTTCGGTTCCAAGGACGAGCTGCTGCTGCGGACGCTGGAGTGGAGCGAGGGCCGGCTCGGCGCCGAGCGCGGCCGGCTGCTCACCCGGTCCGCCCCCGCGCGGGACCGGCTGGCCGCCTACGTCGACCTGTACGTCCCCGAAGGCCACCGCGACCCGCACTGGACGCTCTGGCTGGAGGTGTGGAACCGCTCGCAGAACGCCGACGACGACGCCCGCGCCCGGCAGGCCGCCATCGAGGGCGCCTGGCACCGCGACCTGGTGGCGCTGATCGCCGAGGGCGTCTCGCGCGGCGAGTTCCGCACCGTCGACGCGGACCGTTTCGCGGCGCGGCTGCGGGCGCTGCTCGACGGGTTCTCCATCCACGTCGCCATCGGGCTGCGGGGCACCGACCGGGACCAGGTGCTCGCGCACGTACGGGAGTTCGTCGCCGGCACGCTCCTGGCCGACGGCCGCTGAAGGAATCGTTCCCTTTCCCGCCGGGCAGGTAAGGGCGCATGGGACGACAACACTGGAAGAAGATCTGGGTCGGCTCGGCGGGCAACATGGTCGAGTGGTTCGACTGGTTCGTGTACGCGAGCTTCGCCCCGTACTTCGCGGGCGCCTTCTTCCCCAGCGGCAACCCCACCGCGCAGCTGATGAACACCGCCGGCATCTTCGCCGTGGGGTTCTTCATGCGCCCCGTGGGCGGTTGGCTGCTCGGCAGGATCGGTGACCGCAGGGGCCGCAAGGCGGCGCTGACCCTGACCGTCACGCTGATGTCGGCCTCGGCGGTCCTCGTCGCCGTCGCCCCCACCTACGCGGTCGCCGGCTACGGCGGCGCCCTGGTCCTGCTGGTCGCCCGCCTGCTCCAGGGCCTGTCGGTGGGCGGCGAGTACGCGGCGAGCGCCACCTACCTGACCGAGGCGTCGGACCCGCGGCGGCGCGGGTTCGCCTCCAGCTTCCAGTACGTCTCGATGACCGCCGGCCAGATCGCCGGCCTCGGCCTGCTGATCGTGCTCCAGCGCACCCTGTCCGACGACGCCCTGCACGACTACGGCTGGCGGATCCCGTTCGCCGTCGGCGCGCTCGGCGCGGCCGTCGTCTTCTACCTGCGCCGCAGCATGCTGGAGACCGAGGTCTACGAGGAGGACGCGGCCCGCTCCCAGGAGCGCGGCACGCTGCGCGCCCTGTGGCTCCACCGCCGGGAGGCGTTCCTGGTCATGGCCCTGACGATGGGCGGCACGGTGGCGTACTACACGTACACCACCTACCTGACGAAGTACCTGTCCAACTCGGCGGGCCTGTCGAAGCAGACCGCGACCCTGGTCTCGTTCACCGCGCTGATCGTGTTCGCCTGTCTCCAGCCGCTCGCCGGCGCCCTGTCCGACCGGATCGGCCGCCGCCCGCTGCTGATCACCTTCGCGGTCGGCTCGACGGTCCTCACGGTCCCGGTCATGGCGCTGCTGCGGCACGCGCACGGCTACTGGTCCGCCCTCGGTCTCTCCCTGCTCGCGCTGACCGTGGTCACCGGCTACACCTCCATCAACGCCTGTGTGAAGGCGGAGCTGTTCCCGACGGGGGTGCGCGCGCTCGGTGTGGCCCTGCCGTACGCCCTGGCCAACGCCCTGTTCGGCGGCACCGCCGAGTACGTCGCGCTGTGGTTCAAGAAGGCCGGCGCCGAGTCGGGCTTCTCCTGGTACGTGGCCGGCTGCGCCGCGGTGTCCCTGGTGGTCTACGCCCGTATGCGCGAGACGAAGGACCTGGACCTGGCCCGGGTGGCGGCCGAGGACGCGGAGGAGTCCAGCTGGGCGCCCGCATCCTGAGACGGCCGGTGAGCCGGGGGCGCGGCTGTGCCAGACTGCCCCCGTGCTCTCGTTCGCCGTGATTATGGGCAGCAGGCGCGCCGGTCCGCAGTGACCACCTCGTACGACCAGGTGCGGGTGGCCACCGTCGTCCTCGACCCGCGCGCATACCTCTCGCACCCGCGAGGGGTTTTTTCGTTTTCCGGCCCACCCGCAGCCGGTGGCGGAGCGCGAGGGACCATGGGAGGAACGGTGGAGCCGGTCATTCCGGTAAAGACCGAAGATCCACAACAGGAGCCTTGAGATAATGACCGAGACGGCTACCAGCAGGCTCGACGACTCGTTCCACGTCTTCGACACCACGCTGCGCGACGGCGCGCAGCGCGAGGGCATCAACCTCACCGTCGCGGACAAGCTCGCGATCGCCCGGCACCTGGACGACTTCGGTGTGGGCTTCGTCGAGGGCGGCTGGCCGGGCGCCAACCCCCGCGACACCGAGTTCTTCGCCCGGGCCCGCGAGGAGATCGACTTCCGCCACGCCCAGCTGGTCGCCTTCGGTGCCACCCGCCGCGCCGGCACCACGGCCGCCGAGGACCCGCAGGTCAAGGCGCTGCTGGACTCCGGCGTCCCGGTGATCACCCTGGTGGCCAAGGCGCACGACCGGCATGTGGAGCTGGCCCTGCGCACGACGCTGGACGAGAACCTGGCGATGGTCCGCGACACCGTGTCCTATCTGCGTGACCAGGGCCGCCGCGTGTTCGTCGACTGCGAGCACTTCTTCGACGGCTACCGCGCCGCACCCGAGTACGCGAAGGCGGTCGTCCGGACGGCCGCCGAGGCCGGCGCCGACGTCGTCATCCTCTGCGACACCAACGGCGGCATGCTCCCCGCCCAGGTGCACGCGGTCGTCGCCACCGTCCTCGCCGACACCGGCGCCCGGCTCGGCATCCACGCCCAGGACGACACCGGCTGCGCGGTCGCCAACACCCTGGCCGCCGTCGACGCGGGCGCCACCCACGTGCAGTGCACGGCCAACGGCTACGGCGAGCGCGTCGGCAACGCCAACCTCTTCCCGGTCGTCGCGGCCCTGGAGCTGAAGTACGGCAAGCAGGTGCTGCCCGACGGCAAGCTCCGCGAGACCACCCGCATCTCGCACGCCATCGCCGAGGTCGTCAACCTCACGCCCTCCACCCACCAGCCCTACGTCGGCGTATCGGCGTTCGCGCACAAGGCCGGCCTGCACGCCTCCGCGATCAAGGTCGACCCGGACCTGTACCAGCACATCGACCCCGCGCTGGTCGGCAACACCATGCGCATGCTGGTCTCCGACATGGCGGGCCGCGCCTCCATCGAGCTGAAGGGCCGGGAACTCGGCATCGACCTGGGCGGCGACCGGGAACTGGTCGGCCGGGTGGTCGAGCGGGTCAAGGAGCGCGAACTCGAGGGCTATACCTACGAGGCGGCGGACGCCTCGTTCGAGCTGCTGCTGCGCACCGAGGTCGAGGGCCGGCCGCTGAAGTACTTCGACGTCGAGTCCTGGCGGGCGATCGTCGAGGACCGGCCCGACGGCACCCATGCCAACGAGGCCACGGTCAAGCTGTGGGCCAAGAGCGAGCGGATCGTCGCCACGGCCGAGGGCAACGGCCCGGTCAACGCCCTGGACCGGGCCCTGCGCGTCGCCCTGGAGCGGATCTACCCCCAGCTGGCCCGGCTGGAGCTGGTCGACTACAAGGTCCGCATCCTGGAGGGCAAGCACGGCACCCAGTCCACCACCCGGGTGCTGATCTCCACCTCCGACGGCTCGGGCGAGTGGTCGACGGTGGGCGTGGCCGAGAACGTCATCGCCGCCTCCTGGCAGGCGCTGGAGGACGCGTACACGTACGGCCTGCTGCGGGCGGGCGTGGCGCCGGCGGAGTAGCCCGGCCCGCGCCGGACCCGTTCAGGGCGCCCGCCAGATGTTGTCGAAGGCGATGTTCTCGATGCGGCGCCGCTCGCGCACGGCCTCCAGCTCCGTGACCGCGTCGCCGACCGCGGCGAGCACGGTGACGACCGCCTCGTCGTCGGGTCCCTCCCCGGCCGGCCGGTCGTCCTGGAGGCCCAGGGTGGAGGTGAGGCCGGTGAGGACGGGGTCGCGGGACTCCCAGCGGTCGCTCGCGTGGCGGCGGGCCGCGGTGTCGGTCGGGGCGGTGGCCCCGGCGCGGCGCGGCAGCCAGCGGTGGCCGCTCCTCCCGTCGAGCTGTCCCGCGGCCTCCAGGGTGTCGTGGTAGGCGACGGCCAGGCCCTCCCCGCGCCGCCACAGCCAGTCCGCGACGGTCTCGGGCGGCCCTTCCCGCCGGAGGGCCGCCCCGGCCTCGTCCAGCATCCGGTCACCCGTGGTCAGCACCGGTCCGGGGACGATGTGTTCGCCGTCCAGGGTGAGGGCCCGGACGCCGAGGAGGTCGATCAGCTCGGCCCCGGCGAGCGCCAGTGACAGGTCGCCCTGCTCGACGGGGCGCTCGCCGGGGACGTCCAGCGTGACGAGGAAGAGGTCCTGAGGTGTGGTCATGCCTCCACGATGGGCCGCGGGCGGCCCATTCGCGGCGCGGCGCACCGTTCCCGTCGGGCGGAGTCCCGCGCGGTGGCGGCCGGCCGGCCCCGGGTCCGCCTCAGCGCAGGGTCCACTTCTGGTTGGCGGCCCCGGTGCAGGACCAGATCTGGGCCCGGGCGCCGTTCGCCGACGAGTTGTCGGTGACGTCGAGGCACTTGCCGGCCGCCGTGTTCACCACGTCGCCGGTGGCCGCGTCGTACGACCAGCGCTGGGCGCCGCTGCCGTTGCAGTCGTAGAGCTGGACCTTGGCCCCGTCGGCCGTCGACGCCGAGGTGACGTCGAGGCACTTGCCGAGCGCCTGCACCGCGCCGTCGGCCGTCACCGTCCACTGCTGGGCGGCGGAGCCGTTGCAGTCGTAGAGCTGCACCGCCGTGCCGTTGGTGTTCGAACCGCCCGCCACGTCCAGGCACTTGCCGGCGAGCCCGGTGAAGGCGCCGCTGCGGTTGCCGCCGCCGGACTGGCCGCCGGTCCAGGTGAAGGTGGCCGAGGTGCGGCCGGGCAGCGAGTAGGTGGCGTGCTGGGAGCCCCAGTTCACCGTCACCGTGCGGGCCGAGGGGGAGCCGTTGTAGGCGATCAGCGCCTTGCTGCCGTCGGGGTTGCGCCAGGCCACGTTGGGCACCGTGGTGGAGGCGGTGGAGGCGATCCGCTGGGCGCCGGGACGGACGAACTTCGTCAGGTGGCCCATGGTGTAGTACTCGACGGTGTAGTCCACGGTGCCGCTCGCGCCGTCCCCGTCGTGCACGGTGATCAGTCCGGTGCAGGTGCCGCAGCCGCCGTTGTGCGGGCCCATGTTCTGGTCGACGGCGAGGGACCACTTGGTCACCGACTTCGCCCAGTTGCGGGTGTAGCCGATGATGTCGGTCATGTCCTCGCGCTGCTGGTCGGCGATCCAGGTGCCGCCGGAGTGCTCGGTGCCGAAGGCGTCCAGCGTGGGGTACTGGTCGTGCACGGCCGTCTGCTTGGTGACGTCGCCGCCGTAGCCGTGCCAGGCGATGCCGCCGAAGTTGGGGTGGTTGCGCACGGCCGGGTCGGTCACGGTCTGGGCGGCGTAGGAGTCGTACACGTCCCAGTTCCAGTCGTGGGCGAGCACCTTGGTGGTGAGGCCCGCGGTCTGGAGCTTGGGCAGCAGTTCGTTCTTGGTGAAGTAGGCGAGGCCGTCGGCGTTCCAGCTCATCGACGGGTAGCCGGAACAGCAGGTCGGCTCGTTCTGCGCGGTGACGTAGGAGACGTTGACGCCCTGGTCGCGGTAGCCCTGGAGGTACTTCACGAAGTACGAGGCGTAGGCCCCGTAGTCCTCGGACTTGAGCCAGCCGCCGTTGAGCGAGCCGCTGTCCTTCATCCAGGCCGGTGCCGTCCACGGGGAGGCCATGACGGTCAGCGACGGGTTCAGCTGGAGGGCCTGTCGGGTGAGCGGGACGACGTCGGCCAGGTCGTGGGCGAGGGTGAACTTCGCCAGCGCCGGGTCGCTCTGCCCGGCGGGCACGTCGTCGTAGGTGTAGCCGTAGCGGGCGAGGTCGGAGGCGCCCATCGGGTTGCGCAGGAACGACAGGCCGATGCCGTCCGTGGGGGAGAACAGCTTGCGCATGGTCGCGTCCCGGGTCGCCTGGGACAGTGCTCCGCTGCTGTTCATCAGCCAGGCCGCGGTGTCCGTGAACGAGGCGCCGCCGCCGGTGAAGGTCTGGTAGCGGGTGTTCTCGTCCACGGTGATGTTCTCGCCGGCGCCGCCCGACCCGGACTGGAAGGCGAACGGGGTCTGGGGCGCCAGGCCGCGGACGACGTGCCGCCCGCCCGAGTCGTCGGTGGTGGTGAGCCAGGCCGTGACCTGTTCACCGGCGGCGTGCGCGGGGGGCACGGCCGCGGTGACACCGGCGGCGGAGAGCAGTCCGGCGAGCAGCAGCCGGACGGTGCGGGGGGTTCTCCTCATGGTGCGTCGCTCTTCCTGTAGGGGGCGAAGGAGCTGACGGGCCGTCTTGACGGGGCTGGGGGCCCCTAGTTAACTCACGGCGTGATCTAAGTCCTGAGTGAACCAGAGAGCCGAGGGAAGGTAAATGCGAAGAACCGCCCTGCTCGCCTCCGCCGCACTCCTGGCGGGTCTGCTGCCCTGGGCGACCGCCCGTGCCGCGGACGAACCGGCCCCCGTCCCCGTCGACCGCTTCGAGGGCGAGGTCCCCTTCGCCTCCCAGCCCGCCGAGGGCATCTTCACCTGGGGCGGCGACGCCGACGACCCGCCCACCCTCCGGCTCACCGACCGCGCCGACGCCCCCGAGGGCGGCAAGGTCCTCACCGGCACCTACGACATCAGCGGCTACGGCGGCTTCACCCACGACTTCGCCGCCACCGCGCCCGCCCACGACTGGTCCGCCCACCGGGGCCTCCGCTTCTGGTGGGACGGCCGGAACAACGGGAAGAAGACCGTCTTCGAGATCAAGGACGGCGGCGCCCACGGCGAGGCCTCCGAGCTGTGGACGACCTCCTTCACCGACGACTTCACCGGCTGGAGACAGGTCGAGCTGCCCTTCTCCGACTTCGTCTACCGCACCGACTACCAGCCCGTCGGCGGCATCGACCACGTCCTCGGCCTCAAGGAGATGTGGGGCTACTCCGTCACCCTCCCGGCCGGCACCAAGGGCGACTTCGCCCTGGACGACGTGGAGCTGTACGGCACCGCCGACCCGTCGCTGAACGCCGCCGTCACCACCGACGCGCCCGTCTACCCGGTGAAGGAGGGCGCCACCGCCAAGGTGAAGGTCACCGTGGCCACCACCGGCGCCGGGCCCCTCACCGCCCCGGTCACCGTCGCCTACGCCACCGGCGGCGGCACCGCGGACCCCGGCGCCGACTACCCGCCCGTCTCCGGCACCCTCACCTTCCCGGCCGGCACCGCGTCCGGCACCGCCCGGACCGTCGAGGTGCCCACCCGCCGGGACCGGACCGCCGAACCCGCCGAGACCGTACCCCTGAAGCTCACCGTCACCGGCGCGAAGGCCCCCGCCGAGACCCCGCAGATCGTCGTGGACGCCCACGGACTGCCCTACCTCGACAAGCGGCTGCCGGTGCGCGAGCGGGTCGAGGACCTGCTGGGCCGGATGTCCCTCGCCGAGAAGGTCGGCCAGATGACGCAGGCCGAACGCGGCGCGGTGGGCCAGGGAGGCGACGTCGCCGCCTACGCCCTCGGCTCCCTGCTCTCCGGCGGCGGCTCCACGCCCACGCCCAACACCCCCGCGGCCTGGGCCCGGATGATCGACGGCTTCCAGCTGCGCGCGCGGGCGACCCGCTTCCAGATCCCGCTGGTCTACGGCGTCGACGCGGTGCACGGCCACAACAACCTGTCCGGCGCCACGATCATGCCGCACAACATCGGCATCGGCGCGACCCGCGACCCGCGGCTCGCCGGGCGGACGGGCGCGGTGACCGCCGCCGAGGTCCGCGCCACCGGCATCCCCTGGGACTTCGCGCCCTGCCTGTGCGTGAGCCGCGACGAACGCTGGGGCCGCGCCTACGAGTCCTTCGGCGAGGACCCCGCGCTGGTCGAGTCCATGGAGACCGTCGTCCAGGGCCTCCAGGGCCGCGCCGACGGGAGCGACCTGAAGCGGAACGACAAGGTCCTCGCCACGGCCAAGCACTTCGTGGCCGACGGCGGCACCGCGTACGGCTCCTCGACCACCGGGACGTACACCACCGACCAGGGCGTCACCCACGTCACCCGTGAGCAGCTGGCGGACATCCACCTCGCGCCGTACCGCACCGCCGTCGAGCGTGGCGTCGGCACGGTCATGCCGTCGTACTCCTCCCTGGACATCGCCGGCGACGGCAAGGGCGCGGTGAAGATGCACGCCCGCGGCGACATGATCGACGGGGTGCTCAAGGACCGGCTGGGCTTCGACGGCTTCGTCATCAGCGACTGGAACGCCATCGACCAGCTCCCCGGCAACTACGCGTCCCACGTCCGCACGTCCGTCGAGGCGGGCCTGGACATGATGATGGTGCCGTACTCCTACAAGGAGTTCACCACCACCCTCGCCGACGAGGTACGGGCCGGCCGGGTCGGCACCGCCCGCATCGACGACGCCGTCTCCCGCATCCTGACCCAGAAGTTCAGGCTGGGTCTCTTCGAGCACCCCTACGCCGACACGTCCGGCGCCGCCGCCATCGGCTCGCCCGCGCACCGGGAGGTCGCCCGCCGGGCCGCCGCCGAGTCGCAGGTGCTGCTGAAGAACGCGGGCGGGCTGCTGCCGCTGCGGAAGACACAGAGGGTGTACGTCGCCGGGGCCAACGCCGACGACATCGGCAACCAGACCGGCGGCTGGACCCTCACCTGGCAGGGCGCCTCCGGGAACACCGTGCCCGGCACGACCATCCTCCAGGGCATGCGCGCGGCGGGCGGGGACGTCACCTACTCCAAGGACGCCTCGGCCCCGACCGGCGGCTACGACGTAGGTGTGGTCGTCGTCGGCGAGACCCCGTACGCGGAGGGCGTCGGCGACGTCGGCAACGGCCACGACCTGCGGCTGTCCGCCGCCGACCGGGCGGCCGTGGACAGGGTATGCGCGGCCATGAAGTGCGTGGTGCTGGTCGTCTCCGGCCGCCCGCAGCTCCTCGGCGACCGGCTGGACCGGATCGACGCCCTGGTCGCCTCCTGGCTGCCCGGCACCGAGGGCGAGGGTGTCGCCGACGTGCTCTACGGCCGCCGCCCCTTCACCGGACAGCTCCCGGTGACCTGGCCGAAGTCGGAGGCGCAGCTGCCGATCAACGTCGGTGACGCGTCGTACGACCCGCAGTACCCCTACGGCTGGGGCCTGACCACCCGCACCCCCGTCCCCGGCGGCGGCACGGCCACCCTGCGGGGGCTCGCCGCCCGCGCGGCGGCGGCCGAACGCCACGGCGACGACCGGTCCGGCCGCGCCCTGGTCGACGCGGCCCGGCTGCTCGTCCAGCGGAAGGCGGACGGTCACCTCACCCAGGCCGTGGCCGCGCCGTTCGCCGACGCCGACCACCTGCTGCTGACCGGCAGGTACGGGAAGGCGGTGGAGAAACTGGCGGAGGCCTACCGCGCCGCGTGAGGCCACAGCGGTACGAATGAAAGGTGCGGGGAGGCCTCGGGTGCTTTCGGGGTACTTGTCGGAGTATGAAGGCCGTGCTGCGGACCCGAAGCCTCCCCGCCCTGCTGCTGGCCGTCCTGGCCCTGGTGGTGGCGACCACGTTCGCGCCCGGGGCCAGGGCGGACACCGACATCTCCACGATCGGCCGGGCCCTGCGCGACAGCCCGGTCTACGTCGACCCGGCGGCCAGGGACCAGCTGTCCGCGGCGGACGCCGACACCCTCGCCCGCCGGATCGAGCACGCGGACAAACCCGTGTTCGTCGCCGTCCTCCCGGCGGGCTACCGCACCGACAAACTCTTCTCCCACCTGCGCGCCGCGACCGGCGTCACCGGCCTCTACGGCGTCCGCCTCGGCGACCGCTTCGACGCCCGCGCCGACGTGTCCGTCATGTCGGTGACGGCCCGCGAGAACCTCGTCGCCAGCGTCCAGGGCGAGGACGCCAAGGCCCAGCTGACCGACTTCACCGACCGCGCCCTGGCCAACATCGGCGGCCACGCCCCCCAGAGCTGGGGCGGCACGGACGGCGGTGGCGTCTCCGACACCGGGCTGATCACGGCCGGCGCGCTGGTGGTCGCCGGCGGCGCGGGCGCCTACGCCCTGGTCCGCCGCAACCGCCGCCGCCGCGAGGAGGCGCGCCGGGCCGCGCTGGACCGGCTCCGGGTCGTCGTGGACGAGGACATCACCGCCTTCGGCGAGGAACTGGACCGCCTGGACTTCCAGCCCTCCGAACCGGGCGCCGACGACGCGATGCGCGCCGACTACGCGAGCGCCCTGGACGCCTACGAGACCGCGAAGCAGCGGATGGCCGCCGCCGGGCGCCCGGAGGACGTCCGGACGGTCACCGAGGCCCTGGAGGACGGCCGGTTCTCCCTCGCCCGGCTGGCCGCCCGCCGCGAGGGCCGGCCCCTGCCCGAACGCCGCCCGCCGTGCTTCTTCGACCCCCGCCACGGCCCCTCGGTCACCGACGCCACCTGGACCCCGCCCGGCGGCGCGCCCCGCCAGGTCCCGGTGTGCGCGGCCGACGCCACCCGGCTGGCCGACGGCCTGGACCCCGCCGTCCGCGAGGTCGACACCGAGTACGGCCGCCGCCCCTACTGGGACGCGGGCCCGGCCTACGGCCCCTGGGCGGGCGGCTACTTCGGTGGCGGCCTGCTGCCCGGCCTGCTCGTCGGCACCGTGCTGGGCGGCATGATGGCCGGCCCCGCGTACGCCGCCGACTACGGCACCGGCTACGGCGACTTCGGCGGCGGCGGGTTCGACGGCGGCGGCTACCAGGGCGGCGACGTCTCCGGCACCGACTTCGACCCCGGTGACTTCGGCGGCGGCTTCGGCGACGGCGGCGGCTTCGACGGCGGCGGAGGCGGGGACTTCGGTGGTGGCGGCGGGGGAGGGGACTTCGGCGGCGGCTTCTAGGCCGTGTATCGACATCCGAAAGTGCTGTCAGCGGAGCTGAATGAGGGTTGATATTCAGGGTGTGGTGCCCGGGGCGGGCTGAGACTCAGCCACCGGACCGTTCCAGGAAGTCGGAGAGGCGACGGCTCGCCCCGGGCGGGATGGCGTGCGGAAGCGCGTGATGGGACGCATCCGGCAGCACGGTCGTTGCGACGCGTGGCAGGAGCGCCTCGGCGCGGGCGGCCACCTTGGAGGGGTCATGGGTTCTGCCGCTTCCGGCGAGGAGCAACAGGACCGGCAGGCCCAGGCCGCGCAGTGCGTCCGGCGCCGGGCGCGGCCCGGTTACGGGCCGGACGGAGGGGAAACCAGCGGCTGCTTCTTGAAGGGCGAGCCAGTCGGGATCGAGGGCAAAGCCCTTGGTCTCCCACTCCAGGAAGGCGCGGACCCGGCGGGGTGTGGGCCGCAACAGTGACGGCAGCGCGTGCAGCAGGTAGGACGGGCTGAACCCGGCGAAGCACTGGGTCGGGTCGAAAAGGACCAGGCGGCGTACCCGGTCGGGCGTGCGTATGGCGTGATGCAGCGCGATCCAGGCTCCGTACGAGTGCCCGCCCAGGTCAGTCTCGGCCACTCCGAGACCGTCGAGGAGCGCGTCCAGCCAGGCCGACAGGTGGGCGACCGTATGGGGGCGGCGGTCGCCGTCGGGAGTGCTGCGTCCGGGGGCACCGATCAGGTCAACGGCGAACACCCGGTGGGTGCGGGACAGTTCGGCAGCCTGTGCGTACCAGGACGCGGAGGTCGCGCCCCCTCCGCCCGGCAGGAGGACGAGTGAGGGCCCGTCGGCCGGGCCGCACACGTTGACGTGTGTCGTGCCGAAGGGGGTGGGAACAGTCGCCGTCTCGCGAGCGGCAGGCCACTTGGCCATGACCTTGTCGTAGGCCATGAGGAAGTTGTCGGCGTCGTACGTATCGCGAGCGTTCATGAACGGCGACCCCTCTATCATCTCGCTCAGCAAGATACTTGTTGAGCGAGATGGTACGTGGAGGTGGTCCATGTCCGACCAGGGGCGTGAGGAACTCGTCGAACCAGTCGAGTCGGGGCCTGAGATGGAGATCGTCCACCTGCTGCGCGCGGTGGTCGTCGACCTGGGGAAGCACAGTGCGCGGTTCGCCCAGCGCAACGGCATGCACCCCACCGACGTGCGTGCGCTGATCGCCCTGATGGACGCCGCCCGCGCCGGCGAGGAGACCACGGCCGGACGCCTTGGCTCCAACCTCGGGCTGAACTCCGCGGGAACCACAGCACTGGTCGACCGGCTGGAACGGGCAGGGCATGTGCGACGGGTGCGCGATGCGCGGGACCGCCGCAAGGTCACCATCGAAGTGGACGAGCGGGCGGTCGCCCTCGGCTGGTCCCACTTCGGACCGCTCATCGATCGGGTGGTGGACCTGCTGCGGGCATACGACGAGCGGGAACTCGCTGCGATCAGGGACTTTCTGGCTGGGATGCGGAAGGCAGCGGTCTAGGCCGTATTTCGCACGTGCTGGTCACAGCCACTCGTTGATGGCCGCGACGAGGAGGGTTGCCTCGTAACGAACCGAGAGTCTGTCGTATCTCGTGGCCACGGCGCGGTGCCTTTTGAGGCGATCAATGCCGCACTCGACCGCGTGGCGATCGCGGTAGTCGACCGGGTCGAACTTCGGCGGCCGACCGCCGCGGGAGCCGCGCTGCTTGCGGTGCCGCGCATGGTCGGCCCTGTCCGGGATGGTGCGGCGGATACCTCGTCCACGCAGGTAGGCGCGGTTCTTGAATCCGCATGCTGATGGGCGCGGCAGACCGTGGAGTCGACACTCAGGTCCCACGTGGTCGCGCCCTTCGCGTCGGCCAGGCACTGGAGCCGGGTGAGGACCCGCTGCCAGGTGCCGTCCCGCTGCCACCGGCGGAACAAGTCGTAGATCCGGCCCCACGGCCCGTACTCGACGGGCACATCCCGCCACGGAACACCGGTCCGGACCCGGAACCGTATGCCGTCGATCAGCTGCCGCCGTGGCCGGACGGGCGGCCGCCCCACCTTCGTCCCCGCCGGTAACAACGGCTCCAACGTTGCCCACTGTTCATCCGTGAGATCTCTCGGCCCCATGAAACACGATCATTCGTAGGTCAAGACCCACTTTCGATACGCGGCCCAGATGACCGATTCCAAGGGGTCAGTGGTCATAGGCGGTCGGTGAGCGCGCGGCGACGACTTCCGTGTTCTGGCAGGCGGTCAGCAGCCAGCGGCCGTCGTCCTGCTTGGTCATCACGTACAGCGGGGCGCCCTCGCTCTCGTCGTCCGGGCTCAGGTAGCGCTGACGAACCTTGACCGCCGCGACATCGGGGCGGATGAAGAGCACGTGGACCACCTCGTAGCTGACCTTGCCGTCCCAGTCGGCCGCGGGGAGCACCTTGCGCGTGAACTCCGATATCGCGCCGAGGCCGATCAGAACCTTTCCGTGGGCCGTGGTCCACACCGCGTCGGGGTGGAAGAGGGCGAGGAATGCGTCGGGGTCCTTACGCTGCTGGGAGTGCTCGACAGAGGCAACGACCTGCTTGACGGCTTCGATGTCTGCGGCGTACACCGTGGATTCCGTGGTCATGCGGACCATGCTGCAACCTCAAGCACAGTTGAGATCAAGAGAGTGACCGGTCCAAGGGAGGAATCGATCACCTGGCGGGCGGCGCGCCGATCGGGGAGGATAAGGCGTTGATCAGGGGAGGGACCATGCGCATCGGGGTCTACCTGGCGCACCCGCGTCCGGGCAGCTTCAACCACGCCGTCTTCGATGCCGTCGTGGCGGAACTCGGCGACCGCGGGTGCCACGTGCTCGCGCACGACCTCTACGCCGAGGGCTTCGCCCCGGCGCTGACCGCCGACGAGACGGGGACGGTCCTCTCGGCCGGCACCGCCCGGGACGCGCAGGTGGAGCTGCACCGGTCCGAGGTGGCCACCCTCGACGCCCTGGTGCTGATCCATCCGAACTGGTGGGGCATGCCGCCCGCCGTCCTCACCGGCTGGGTGCAGCGGGTGCTGGCGCCCGGTGTCGCGTACAAGCTGGGCACCGCGGACGGAGAGCCCGCCGGGCTGCTGAAGGCCGGCCGGGCGCTCGTCCTGAACACCTCCGACACTCCCGCCGACCGCGAGGAGAGCGAGTTCGGCGACCCGCTGCAAAGGATCTGGGCGGCCTGCGTCCTGCCGTACGTGGGTGTCACCGACGTCCGCCGAGTCGTCTTCCGTACGGTCACCGACTCGGCCGACGAAACGCGTGCGTCCTGGCTGCGCCGGGCACGCCGGGAAGCCGCCGCGCTGCTGGCCTGACCGCCTCAGCGGGCGATGCCGCCCAGGAACTCGCTCCAGGTGGCGGGCGAGAGGGTGAGGACCGGACCGGCGGTGGCCTTGGAGTCGCGGACGTGAACGGCGGCGGGGTGGGCGGCCACCTCGACGCAGTTGCCGCCCTCGTTGCTGCTGTAGCTCGACTTGCGCCAGGAGCAGGCGACTTCGAGGCAGTCGCCGCCCTGGCTGCCGCTGTAGCTGGACTTGAACCACGCCAATGCTGCGGTGTTCATGACTCTCCTAGCAGTCCGTTCAGCAGGCGCACGCTCTCGTCCGGTGAGAGGGCCTGTGACCGCAGCATTCCATACTGGAGGTGATAGTCGCTGACCTCATCGGGATCAACGATCAGAAAACTGGCGCGCTGCACCTCAAGGTAGACCAGGCGCTCGTACTCGGGCGTCTCCAGCAGCACCACGGGTCCGTCGAGACAAGCGTGCGGCGTCCGGTTCTCAGGCATGATCTGGAAGCTCATGTTGACGGGCTCGGTGTACTCCAGGATCTGCCGGATTTGCTCTCGCATCACTACAGGACCGCCGACTCCTCGCCGCAGGATGCTCTCCTCCAGGACGAAGTGCCCGACAGGTGGCCGTTCCCGCTGCCAGATCAACTGCCGTTCCATGCGAGCGCTCACCCACTGCTCGGCGGTCTCGCTACCGAGCGCCGGATAGCGGTAGTCGAATACGGCGCGGCAGTAGTCCCTGGTCTGAAGGAGTCCCGGAACCACCAGGCTCTGGTACGAGAGGATGCTCACCGCCTCCTGCTCATAATCCACCAGCCCCTGCGCGAACTGCACGATCCGGTCCCGGACGGGCAGTTTCTCCAGGAGGACCGTCAGCGCCCCGCCCGTCTCCAGCACCTCGTCGAACTGCTCGGCGCGGTACGGTTGGAGGGCCAGCCGTCCCTGCTCGATGGAGGCCACGGTGTCGACGTGGAGGTGGACGTGCTCGGCTAACGCCTCCTGCGAGAGGTGCGCCTTCTTCCGGTAGTGCGCGACCAGCGCGCCGACCGCCTGCCAGGTACTGACTTTCTTGGGCATGCGTCTGCCATTCCCCCGTGCCCCACGGTCGTCCTCGTAGTGGAGCCGTACAACCCGTCTCTACGACCTCACCCAGTGGCCCACTGTAGTCACGCACCGTGACCCTCGTCGCATGAACCAGGAAACACAACCCCTCGAGACACGCGTGGCGTTCTTCCGGAAGGACCGCAGGTCGGTCGGGTCGGCGCGGCAGTTCAGCCGGGCGGTGCTGACGGACTGGCGGCTGCGGCGGCGGGCGGAGGACGTGCTGCTGTGCGTGAGCGAGCTGGCGACCAACGCGCTGCTGCACGGCGTGCCACCCGGCAGGGGTTTCTCCGTCCGGTTCGACCTCGCGCGCGGTGAGGACCGGCTGCGGATGGAGGTGCACGACAGCGGCCCGGGCATCGTCCGGCTGCGTGAGGCGGACCCGGAGTCGGAGGGCGGCCGGGGACTGCTGCTCGTGGCGGCGCTGGCGGACAAGTGGGGGGTGGGGGAGCGCCACCCGGGCAAGGTCGTGTGGTGCGAGTTCGAGGTGCGGGTCGGCCGCGCCTGAGCCGGGGGCCGCGTGATTTCCGGGCGGACGCTCCGGTCGCCGGGCATGCCGGAGCGCCCGCCCTCTCCTTGGGGGGAGTGGAGGGCGGGCGCGCTCAGGGGGCGAGTGCTCCGAAGTCGGCTGGGCCGCCGGAGGTTCAGGCGTTCTTGATGGCCGAGATGTCGAAGGCCAGCTTGATCTTGTCGGACACCAGGACGCCGCCGGTCTCCAGTGCCGCGTTCCAGGTGAGGCCCCACTCGGAGCGCAGCAGTTCGGTCCTGCCCTCGAAGCCGACGCGCTCGTTGCCGAACGGGTCCGTGGCGGAGCCGTTGAACTCCAGGTCGAGGGTGATCGACCTGGTGACGCCGAGCAGGGAGAGGTCACCGGTGACGCGGTAGTCGTCGCCGCCCAGCGCCTCCGCCTTGGTGGAGCGGAAGGTCATGACCGGGAACTCCTCGATCTTGAAGAAGTCGGCCGACTTCAGGTGGCCGTCGCGGTCGGCGTTGCCGGTCTCGATGCTCTCCATCCGGATGTCGAGCGTGGCGGTGGACCTGGACGGGTCGGCGCCGTCCAGGTGCAGGGTGCCGGTGAAGTCCTGGAAGCCGCCCTTGACGTTGGTGATCATGGCGTGCCGGGCGACGAAGCCGATCGTGCTGTGGCTCGGGTCGATCGTGTAGTCGCCGCTCAGCGCGGTGAGGTCGGCGCCGGCGGTGGCCTGCGGGGCAGGCGCGGCGATGGTGGCGGTGGCCTTGCGGCTGAAGATACCCATGACGAACTCCTTAGTTGAAGATTGAACTAACTGACTACCCCGAAGGTAGACCCATTCCGTTGAGAATTCAACTTCTTCGCTAAGTGTTCGCCGGAACGCGATGAGCGAGGGTGTACGCCCTCTGGCGCGGTCCGGAGCGCTCGGGCACCATCTGGCTGCACCACCTGCACATGCCGCCCCCCAGGAAGCAACGGCCCACCGCAGGAAGGCACCCCCATGAAGGTCCGCTCCGCCCTGACCGCGCTCGCCCTCGTCGTCGCCCCCGGCGTTGCCGTCCTCGGCACCGCGAGCGACGCGTTCGCCGTCACGAAGATCAGCCAGGCGACCGCCACCCAGATGTTCCGCAGCGCCGGCATCACCTGGTCGTCCTCCGGCAACTGCTCCGACCGGAACAACGCGACCTGTACGTCCTTCGACCAGCTCAACCTCGCCACCGCCCAGGGCGCCCAGACCCTCAAGGGGGCCAGCGGCTGCGCCCTCAACATCACCGGCGGCACCGAGACCGGCCACGCCTCCGGCACCTACTCGCACTGGAACGGCTACAAGCTCGACTACGGCAAGAACACGTGCGTGACGTCGTACATCAAGAACAACTTCACCTACATCGGGCTGCGCGGCGACGGCTATCCGCAGTGGCAGTCCGGCTCCGGCAACGTCTACGCCGACGAGGGCAGCCACTGGGACGCGCTGTACTACAACTGCGGCGGCTGCTGAGCGGGTGAGGGCGGTGACCGGCCCCATGGGCATGACCCGGCGCGCACTGCTGCTGGCCGCCGCCCTCGCCGCCGCCCCCGCGCCCGGCGCGCGGGCGGCGGTCGGCGACCCGTACGACGACCTGCGCCGCCGCTGGCTCGGCATCGCGCTCGGCACGGGGTACGACCCGGGCGCCGAGCCGTACGCCTCCCGGCTCGCGGAACTCGGCGCGCGGGCGCGGGACTTCCGGGCCACCATGGCTCCCGCCCCGGATTCCCTCTGGCCCGGCCACCCCTTCGACCCGCCGTCCGGCATCACCTTCTCGTACGGCCGCCTGTGGACCATGGCGCAGGCCCACGCACAGGACGGCACCGGCTCCACCGGCGACCCCGGCCTCCTCGCCGACGTGCTCCGCGGCCTCGACCACCTCTCCGCCACCGTCTACCACCCCGGCACCACCCCCTACGGCAACTGGTGGGAATGGCAGATCGGCAGCCCACGCCTCCTGATGGACATCGCGGCCGCCCTGCACGACCCGCTCGGCCCGGACCGTGTCGCGGCGGCCTGCGCGGCCGTCGACCACTTCCTGCCGGACCGCCTGCTCACCGACTACTCCGGCACCTCCACCGGCGCCAACCGCGTCGACCTGTGCCGTTCGGTCGCCCTGCGCGGCGTCCTCGGCCGGGACCCCGGCCGGATCTCCCTCGCCCGGGACGCGCTCTCGCCGGTCTTCCCGTACGTCACCCGGGGCGACGGCCTCTACGCCGACGGCTCCTTCGTCCAGCACACCTCGGTCGCCTACACGGGCACCTACGGGCAGGTCCTGCTGGACGGCCTGGCGCGGCTGTTCGCGCTGCTCGCCGGCTCGGACTGGGAGGTGACGGACCCCGCCCGGCGGAACGTCCTGGACGCTGTCGAACACGCCTACGCCCCCCTGATCCACGACGGGCTCGTGATGGACTGCGTCAACGGCCGCGCCGTCAGCCGCGGCCTGCCGCGCGGCGACGACCTGGGGATCATGCGCAGCGACCACTACCACGGGCACGCCCTGATCGCCGCCGTCGCCCTCCTCGCGGGCGGCGCGGGCGAGGCCGAACGGGAACGGTGGCACGGTCTGGTCCGGGGCTGGATCCGGCGGGACACCGTCACCCCGCTGCTGACATCTCCCCAGTTCGGGGTGGCCGACCTCGCGCGGCTGCACGCCATCGCCCGAGCCCCCGGCCCCGCCACCCCCGAACCCCTCGGCCACCGCCTGTTCCCGGCCATGGACCGCGCCGTCCACCGCGCCCCCCGCTTCACCGCCGCCCTCGCCATGGCGAGCGACCGCATCGCGCACTACGAGTGCGGCAACGGCGAGAACCCGCGCGGCTGGCACACCGGCTCCGGCATGCTCTCCTGGTGGCCGCGGGGCGCCGGCGACCAGTACACGGACTGGTACTGGCCCACCGTCGACCCGTACCGGCTGCCCGGCACCACCGTGTCGACCCGGCGGCTCGCCGACCGGGCCGGCGGCGAGTGGGGCGCCCCCCGGCCGGACGTCCGCTGGGTCGGCGGCACCACCGACGGCACGCACGCGGCCGTCGGACAGCACCTCAAGGGCCTCGGCTCCACCCTGGAGGTCCGAAAGTCCTGGTTCTTCCTGCCCGACGCCGTCGTCTGCCTCGGCGCCGGGATCAGCTGCGCCGACGGCGTCCCGGTCGAGACGGTCGTGGACAACCGCAATCTGGGCGAGGGGGGCACACAGCGGTTCGTGCGCGGTCGGAACTGGGCGCACCTTCAGGACCACGGCGGCTGGATCCTGCTCCACGGACCCTCCCTGCGCACCCTGCGCGAGGACCGCACCGGCGCCTGGTCCGACATCAACACCACCAGCGACGACGAGCGGCGCACCCGGCGCTGGCAGACCCTGTGGCTCGACCACGGCACCGACCCGGCCGGCGCCCGCCACGCCTACGTCGTCCTGCCCGGCGCCTCCCGCGACGAGACCGCCGCCCGCGCCGCCGGCCCGCACCGGTGGCTGTCCGTCCTCGCCAACGACCCCGTCCGCCAGGCCGTCGCCGTGCCCCGTCTCGGGCTGACCGCGGCCACCTTCTGGCGAGCCGGTACGGTGGGGGAGCTGACCGTCTCCGCCGGGGCGAGCGTGCTCGCCGTCCGCCGGGGCCGCACGGCCACCCTCCACATCAGCGAGCCGCCCCGCACCGGAGTGCCGCTGGAACTCGTCTGGGACCGTCCGGTACGGGCCGTCCTGCGGGCCGGCGAGGGCGTCGAGGTCCTTTCGGCGGACGGCCGTCTGAGGCTCCGTGTCACTCCGGGGATGGCATGTGCCACCCACGAATGTGAGGTGGCTCTCAGGTGACGTCTTTGTGGCAGACCTACAACTGTCCGGCCTCCTGAGCAGTCGGAAAGGCTGCACGCGGCGATGGTTCTGTTCACTCGTACCAGGAAAACGGTCCGGAGACTGTACAGAGTCAACGGCTCGCTTTCCTTGGACTCCTTCGTATGGTCACTACATGACCGTTTTGGAAGAGACGACGGGTGAGCCGACCGGCGAGCCGACGGACGCGCGCGGACGGGTCGCCGAGCTGCACGAGATTCGTGCGCAGGCCGTCGCCGGCCCCAGCGAGAGGGCGACCGAGGCGCAGCACGCCAAGGGCAAGCTGACGGCGCGGGAGCGGATCGAGCTGCTCCTCGACCCCGGGTCCTTCCAGGAGGTCGAGCAGCTGCGCCGGCACCGGGCGACCGGCTTCGGCCTGGAGGCCAAGAAGCCGTACAGCGACGGTGTCATCACCGGCTGGGGCACGGTGGAGGGCCGCACGGTCTTCGTCTACGCCCACGACTTCCGGATCTTCGGCGGCGCCCTCGGCGAGGCCCACGCCACCAAGATCCACAAGATCATGGACATGGCCATCGCGGCCGGTGCCCCGCTGGTCTCCCTGAACGACGGCGCCGGAGCCCGCATCCAGGAGGGCGTCAGCGCGCTCGCCGGCTACGGCGGCATCTTCCAGCGCAACACCAAGGCGTCCGGCGTCATCCCGCAGATCAGCGTGATGCTCGGCCCGTGCGCCGGCGGCGCGGCCTACAGCCCCGCCCTGACGGACTTCGTCTTCATGGTCCGCGAGACCTCCCAGATGTTCATCACCGGCCCCGACGTGGTCAAGGCGGTGACGGGCGAGGAGATCACCCAGAACGGCCTGGGCGGCGCCGACGTCCACGCGGAGACCTCCGGCGTCTGCCACTTCGCGTACGACGACGAGGAGACCTGCATCGCGGAGGTGCGCTACCTCCTCTCGCTCCTCCCGCAGAACAACCGCGAGAACCCGCCCCGGGTCGACTCCTCCGACCCGCAGGACCGCCGCGGCGACGTCCTGCTCGACCTGGTCCCCGCCGACGGCAACCGGCCGTACGACATGGCCAAGGTCATCGAGGAGATCGTCGACGACGGCGAGTACCTGGAGGTCCACGAGCGCTGGGCCCGCAACATCATCTGCGCCCTCGCCCGCCTCGACGGCCAGGTCGTCGGCATCATCGCCAACCAGCCCCAGGTCCTCGCGGGCGTACTGGACATCGAGGCCAGCGAAAAGGCTGCGCGTTTCGTCCAGATGTGTGACGCTTTCAATATCCCGATCGTCACGTTCCTGGACGTCCCCGGGTTCCTCCCCGGCGTCGACCAGGAGCACGGCGGGATCATCCGGCACGGCGCGAAGCTGCTGTACGCCTACTGCAACGCGACCGTGCCGAGGATCTCGCTGATCCTGCGCAAGGCGTACGGAGGTGCCTACATCGTCATGGACTCCCAGTCGATCGGCGCCGACCTCACCTACGCCTGGCCGACGAACGAGATCGCCGTGATGGGCGCGGAAGGCGCCGCCAACGTGATCTTCCGCCGGCAGATCGCGGAGGCCGAGGACCCCGAGGCCATGCGTCAGAAGATGGTCAAGGAGTACAAGGCCGAGCTGATGCACCCCTACTACGCGGCCGAGCGCGGCCTGGTCGACGACGTCATCGACCCCGCGGAGACCCGCGAGGTCCTGATCAGGTCCCTGGCGATGCTGCACACCAAGCACGCCGACCTGCCCTCGCGCAAGCACGGCAACCCCCCGCAGTGACCCAGCGGACCCGCCGCGGCGACCCCGCGGACCCCTTCCTCCCGGAGACTGACATCCATGAGCACTCCTGACATCCGTGTCGAGAAGGGCCACGCCGAGCCCGAGGAGGTCGCCGCCATCACGGCCGTCCTCATGGCCCGCGCCGCCGCCCGCTCCGAGCCGTCGGCCCGCACCCACCGCGCCCGCGCCCGGGCCGGCTGGCGCCGCCTGGAACGCGAACCCGGCTTCCACGCCCCGCACAGCTGGCACTGAGCCCGTACGTCCCCGAAGGGGGCCCACCCATCCGGGCGGGCCCCCTTCGGCGTGCGGAGGCGACATGCGAACGACAGAAGAAGGGGGGTGCCCTCTCCACATCGGAGAGGGCACCCCCCTTCTTCTGTCCACCGACCGAGCGGCAGCGCTACCGCAGGCGCGCCATCAGCGCGTGCTCGACCAGCGTGATGAGCGCCGACTTGGCGTCCGCGCGGTGGCGGGCGTCGGTCGTGATGATCGGGGTGTCGGGGCCGATCTGGAGGGCCTCGCGGACCTCGTCCGGCGAGTAGGGCTGGTTGCCGTCGAAGCCGTTGAGGGCGATGACGAACGGCAGGCCGCTGTTCTCGAAATAGTCGACCGCGGGGAAGCAGTCGGCGAGGCGCCGGGTGTCCACGAGGACGATGGCGCCGATCGCGCCGCGGACCAGGTCGTCCCACATGAACCAGAACCGGTCCTGTCCGGGCGTGCCGAACAGGTACAGGATCAGGTCCTGGTCCAGGGTGATACGGCCGAAGTCCATGGCCACCGTGGTGGTGGTCTTGTCCCCGGTGTGGGTGAGATCGTCGATGCCGGCCGAAGCGGACGTCATGACGGCCTCTGTGCGCAGCGGGTTGATCTCCGAGACAGCACCGACGAACGTGGTCTTGCCCACGCCGAAGCCGCCCGCCACCACGATCTTCGCGGAGGTGGTGGAGCGGGAAGGACCGCCGCTAGAGCTTGCGAAGTCCACTGAGCACCCTTTCGAGCAGTGTCACGTCTGGCTGGCCACCGGCGTTCTCGTCGCCGCCGGGCTGATGGATGGCGACCAGGCCCGCCTCCGCCAAGTCGGCGACGAGAATCCTGGCCACGCCGAGGGGGATCGTCAGCAGGGCCGAGACCTCGGCCACCGACTTGATCTCCCGGCACAGGTTGCAGATCCGCTGATGCTCGGGCAACTGGCCCTGCATCTGGTGCGGAGCGGCGGTGGTGTGCACCAGTGCCTCGATGGCGAGCTGGTAGCGCGGGCGGGTCCGGCCGCCGGTCATGGCGTACGGACGCACCAGGGGGTTGTTGGCCGCCGGGGCCGGCTCGGGGCGCCGCTGCGGCTGCACCGGCTGGATGCGCGGGGCCGGCGGCTGGTCGTACGGGGACGGGCCCGGGCCCTGGGGGGCGTACGGCTGCCGGTGGCTGGGGGTGGAGGGGAAGTTGTACCGGTTCGCCGAGCCGTCGCCCTGACCCTGGGCAGGGCCGTACGACCAGTTGCCCGAAGACGAACTGCCTGGGGGTGTTGCCACTTTCTCCTCCTCCTACTGCGCCGGGCGCCCGAAAAACTGTGGAGCCGCGTCCCGAAACCTTACGGCCCCGGGACACGCAAACGCACCGTCCGATTACTAGTTGAGAAGGCTGCCCTGGAGCTCCGCGCGGAGATCCGGGGTCAGGACCGTGCCCGCGCGGTCCACCAGCAGGGCCATCTCGTACCCGATGAGGCCGATGTCCGCCTCCGGATGGGCCAGGACCGCGAGCGACGATCCGTCGGAGATGGACATGAGGAACAGGAATCCCCGCTCCATCTCCACAACCGTCTGGTTCACGCTGCCGCCCTCGAAGATGCGCGAGGCACCGGCGGTCAGCGAGGTCAGACCGGAGGCGACGGCGGCGAGCTGGTCGGCACGGTCGCGGGGAAAGCCTTCGGACATCGCCAGAAGGAGTCCGTCGGCGGAGACCACCACCGTGTGGGACACCCCAGGGGTGTTGTCCACGAAGTTGGTGATCAACCAGTTCAGGTTCTGTGCCGCCTGGCTCATCGGGCTCACACTAACGCTCCTGGTCGTAGGTGCTGTCAGGGCCACCGTGCTGATCGGTGGTTGCCTGGCCGTTCGTTTCACTGCCTGCGCTGCGTCCACGCTGGACGCCCCGGCGCAGGTTGCTCAGCCTGCCCCGGACGTCCTCCGGGGCGCGGGAGACCTGTGGGCCTCCCTGGGGGGTGTTCTCGGCGGCACCCTCGACCAGGTTGGCCTTGGGCACCCGACGCGGCAGACCGGAGGCGGTGACCCCACCTGCCTTGGGCTTGCGCAGCTGCGCGGCCTGCTGCCAGCGCTCGTCGTTCGCCGAGCGCCAGTCGCCGGGACCGCCCGCCGCCGGAGCCCCCGGAGCGTCGGCCGCCGCGGGAGCCGGCGTCTCCTGCCGCACCCGCGCCGTACCGTTCGCGGGGCCGGCGCCCTGGGCGCCGCCCGCCGGCGAACCGCCGCGGCGGGGCAGCCCGGCGTCGGTCAGCGGGGGCGCGGCGGAAGAGGCCGTGTCCGGACGGTCGAAGCCTACGCGGTCACGCTCACCCGCGTCAGCCGCCTGCGGAGCTTCCGTTTCCGGAGCGTACTGGGCCGGATAACCGTTCTGGTAGCCCTCCTGCGCGGGCCAGTCGTCCTGGTAGGACGGGGCCTGAGTCGGTTCCGCATAGCCGGACGCGGGCTCCGCGTAGCCACCGTTCGGGGAGAAGCCGTCGCCCTGCTGCCGCTCACCGTCCGGCGCGTAGTACTGCTCGTCGTACGGCTTCTCGTACGACCCCGAGTACGTCTCCTGGTACGGCTGTTCCCGGTAAGGCTGGTCCTGGTACGACTGCTGGTCCTGGAACGGCTGCTGCTGGTCCTGGTACGGCTGCTCCGGGTAGGCGGCCTGCTGCCGCTCCTCGTACCCGGACTCCTCGTACGGCGAGCGCTGCGGCTGCTCCCGGTAGGCCTGCTGCTCCTCGAAGCGCTGCTCCCCGAGACCGGCCGCCTCCTGCTGCGGCTGGGCGGGGCGCTCCTCGTGGGGCTGGGCCTCCAGGGCGGCGCGGCGCCCGTCCCGCATCAGGGAACGGCCGACCGGGTCCAGGTCGCGCGGGTCGTCGGGGACCTCGGTGTACCGGCTGTCGTCGAAGCCGAGTTCGGCCGCGGTCCGCAGCGGCGGCTGCTGCTGGTGCTGCTGCGGGGCGAAGCTCTCACCCCGGAACTGCTGCTCCGGGATGATCTGCGAGACGGTGAACTCCTCGCGGTCCAGCGGGGCCTCGCCACCACCGCCGTGCGTGATCGCGTCCGGAAGCATGACCAGCGACGTCGTGCCGGCCTGCTCGCCGGAGGGACGCAGCTGGACCCGGATGCCGTGCCGGTCGGACAGCCGGCCGACCACGAACAGGCCCATGCGCTGGGAGATCGCGGCGTCCACGGTCGGCGGGTTGGCCAGCTTGTGGTTGATGTCCGCGAAGTCCTCGGCCGTCAGACCGATGCCCTTGTCGTGGATCTCGATCATGACGCGGCCGTCGGGCAGCCGGGTCGCCGTGACCCGGACCTTGGTCTGCGGGGAGGAGAACGTGGTGGCGTTCTCCAGCAGCTCGGCCAGCAGGTGCACGAGGTCGGTCACCGCGCGGCCGTGGATCTCGGCCTCCGGCACGCCCGACAGCTCGACGCGCTCGTACTGCTCCACCTCGGAGGAGGCGGCGCGCAGCACGTCGACCAGCGGGACCGGCTGGTCCCAGCGGCGGCCCGGCTCCTCGCCGGCGAGGACCAGCAGGTTCTCGCCGTTGCGGCGCATACGGGTCGCCAGGTGGTCCAGCCGGAACAGGTTCTCCAGCTGGTCGGGGTCGGCCTCGTTGTTCTCCAGATCGGTGATCAGGGTCAACTGGCCCTCGATCAACGACTGGTTGCGGCGCGACAGGTTGGTGAAGATCGCGTTGATGTTGCCCCGCAGCAACGCCTGCTCCGAGGCGAGGCGCACCGCCTCGCGGTGCACCTGGTCGAAGGCGCGGGCGACCTCGCCGATCTCGTCCTTGGTGGTGATGGGGATCGGCGTCACCCGGGTGTCGACCCGGCCGGGATCGGTGCGCGAGAGCTGGTCGACCAGCATCGGCAGCCGCTGCTCGGCGATCCCGAAGGCGGCGTTGCGCAGCTGGCGCATCGCCCGGCTCATCTGGCGGGCCACCAGGCCGGCCAGGAGGAACGCGGCCAGCAGGGCGATGACCACCACGGCACCCGTGATGAACGCCGAGGTCTTGGCGTCGTCGGCGATGCCCGACGCCTCGTTCACGGCCCGGTCGGCCATGTCCGACTCGATCTGCCGGTAGGCCTTGTACTTCAGCGTGTTGAGCGCCCACCAGTTCTCGGCGGTGATACCGCTCTGGGCCAGCCCCTGACGGGTGGCCACACTGGTGTCCTTCATCGTGGCGAGCGCACCCACGAACTTCGACGGGTCCGACGGCGGGGCGACGTACCTCGGATTGCGCCCCTTGGCCTCCTCGGCCAGGGCGGCGGCGTCCGACTTGATCTTCGTCTCGGCGTCGGTCAGCCGCTGCGCGTCGGCCTCGGTGCCACCACCGATGTACTCCTCCCGGGCGATGCGCTCCAGGTAGGCGTACGAGGACAGGGAGACCCGCTGCGTCGCCAGGTTCGGCGCGTCCGGACCCGGGTTGACCAGCAGGTGGGTGCCGATCGACCGCTCCAGCGACAGGGCGGCCTTGGTCAGCGACATCGCGTAGACGGTCCGGCCGTAGGACGTGATGTTGCCGGTGCCCAGACCGAGTTCGTTGGCGAACTCCATCAAGGGGTGCGCGATGGTGACGTACCCCTCCTCCGTCTCCACGCCGTGGGTCTTGGAGGTGTACGCGGCCTGGCGCAACGTCGCCAGCTTGGGCTCGACCTCGCGGAACAGCTTCAGCCGGCGCACCAGACCCGACGTCTGCGGCATGCTCCCGGTCGCCTCGGTGAAGACACCGGCCGCCTGGTCGGTGGCCTTGCGGGCCGTGTCGATCGTCTGCTTGCCGGCGGCGTCCTTCTTGCCCTGGAGCAGCGGGGCGGCGGTGACGTCGCGCTCGTTCTCCAGGGCGTCGGCGTAACCGAGGGCCGCGCGGACCAGACGGGCGGTGTTCTCGGCGTCGCGGGCCTGCTGCCAGGTGTCGATCGAGCTCTTCACCTGGAAGCCGCCCATCACGAGGCCGACCATCACGGGTATGAGCAGAATCGCGTTCAGACGGGTGGGTACCCGCCAGTTGCGCGGGGAGAGACGGCCGCCGCTGGACACGGGAGTGGCCGCCGGCTCCGCTCCGGGCGCGGGGGTGGGCGCCGCAGCGCGCGGCGGCGGGGTGAAGTTGCCCCGTGCCGACGGCTCGGGACCGTTCTTGCTTCGCCTCACTCGACCAACAACCTTCCGGCGGTCGGCACCTTCGTCGTGCCGCAGTCTCTCAGAGCCCGGTTCGTCAACGACCACTCAGTACGCACTCAGTACGTCTTTGACCATTGGGCAGTTCAGGCATTCCAGCACGTGGACCTGTGCTCATCCAAACAGTGCAAAGCCGGGGGTGGTGCAGTTGTAAACGCGAGATAAAACGGTCATAAAGAGCGAGCCCCGCCAAAAGGCGGGGCGTTCGTGCGCACAGCGGCACCGTGCGACCGCGTCGCGTGGCGGGACCGGACGATTCCTCTGCCGAACTGTTATGAACGCCGGAGCCGACCGTGTCTAAGGCCACAGCCGGCTCCGGAACCTTCACGACAACTGCCCTGTCGCCCGTCGCGTCCGAGTGCTACCGCAGGCGCGCCATCAGCGCGTGCTCGACCAGCGTGATCAGCGCCGACTTGGCGTCCGCGCGGTGGCGGGCGTCGGTCGTGATGATCGGGGTGTCGGGGCCGATCTGGAGGGCCTCGCGCACCTCGTCCGGCGAGTAGGGCTGGCTGCCGTCGAAGCCGTTGAGGGCGATGACGAACGGCAGGCCGCTGTTCTCGAAGTAGTCGACCGCGGGGAAGCAGTCGGCGAGGCGCCGGGTGTCCACGAGGACGATGGCGCCGATCGCGCCGCGGACCAGGTCGTCCCACATGAACCAGAACCGGTCCTGTCCGGGCGTGCCGAACAGGTACAGGATCAGGTCCTGGTCCAGGGTGATACGGCCGAAGTCCATGGCCACCGTCGTGGTGGTCTTGTCCCCGGTGTGGGTCAGGTCGTCGATGCCCGCGGAAGCGGACGTCATGACGGCCTCTGTGCGCAGCGGGTTGATCTCCGAGACGGCGCCGACGAACGTGGTCTTGCCCACGCCGAAGCCGCCCGCCACCACGATCTTCGCGGAGGTGGTGGCCCGACCCGCGTCAGAGCTTGCGAAGTCCACTGAGCACCCTTTCGAGCAGCGTCACGTCCGGAGCGCCGCCGTTGTTCTCGTCGCCACCAGGCTGGTGGATGGCGACCAGGCCGGCCTCGGCGAGGTCGGCGACCAGGATCCGGGCCACTCCGAGCGGCATGGCCAGCAGCGCGGAGACCTCCGCGACCGACTTGACCTCGCGGCACAGGTGGCAGATGCGCTGGTGCTCAGGGAGCAGTCCCATGAGCGCTGCCGGATCGGCCGTGGTGCTGATCAGCGCCTCGATGGCCAGCTGATACCGCGGCCGGGTCCGGCCGCCGGTCATCGCGTACGGCCGAACCAGCGGCTGGTCGCCCTCGTCCCCGTACGGCTCGGCGTACGGATCATGAGAGGCGGTGGGCGGGGTCATGAATCCTCCGGGCGGGACAGCAAGTCGGTCAGTCAAGCCGTCTGACGGGGCCGGTGGGGGGATTGTGGCGGCCGGACGGTGTTTTCGTGAGGTGGGTGGTGCCGGGGGCGGTCAGTGAAGCAGACTGCCCTGGAGTTCGGCGCGCAGGTCCGGGGTGAGTACCGCACCCGCGCGGTCGACGAGCAGTGCCATCTCGTAGCCGACGAGGCCGATGTCGCACTCGGGGTGGGCCAGTACCGCGAGGGACGACCCGTCCGAGACGGACATCAGGAAGAGGAACCCGCGTTCCATCTCGACGACCGTCTGTGCCACGGTGCCGCCCTCGAAGATCCGGGACGCCCCGGCCGTCAACGAGGTCAGCCCGGACGCGACGGCGGCCAGCTGGTCCGCGCGGTCCCGCGGGAACCCTTCGGACATCGCCAGCAGAAGGCCGTCGGCGGAGACCACCACTGTGTGGGACACCCCAGGGGTGTTGTCCACGAAGTTGGTGATCAACCAGTTCAGGTTCTGTGCCGCCTGGCTCATCGGACTCAACTAACGCTCCTGCTGGTGAGTGGGGCTCGGGAAGCTGCCGGTCTGGCCGCTGCCGGCCTGACGGCCCTGAGCGATGCCCCGACGAAGATTGGTCAGCCGTCCGCGTACGTCGTCAGGCGCACGCGAGACCTGCGGACCGGCTTGGTGCTGTTGCTGCTGTGCGGTCCCCGGGACGAGGTTCGCCCGGGGAACGCGGCGCGGCAGGCCGGAGGTGGTGATTCCACCCGCGGCGGGCTGCCGTACACGCTCGGCCTGCCGGACGAGTTCGTCGTTCGGCGAGGTGCGCCAGGAACCGGTGTTCGAGGCGGGCCGCTGCTGGGGGGCCGGGGCGGGTGCCTGCGGCTGCTGCGGCGCGGGCGCGTTCTCCTGCTGCTGGGTGCCGTGGAACCAGTTGGTCTCCAGCGTGTCGTACAGCGGGGTACGGCCGTCACCCGGACCGCTGGCCGGCGGCAGTGCCTCCGGCTCCTGGCGGACCGGACGCTGCTGCTGCGGCTCCTGGCGGACCGGACGCTGCTGCGGGGCGGGCGGGCGCGGGGCGCCGAACTCGTCCCGGCCGGCCGCCTGGGGCCGCTCGAACTGCCCGGTGTGCGCGGGGTTCTGGTGGCCCGGGAGGGCGTGCTGCCCGGTGGAGCCGCCGTCGAACCCGCCGTCGTAGCCCTGCGGTGCCTGGGGGGCCTGCGGGGTCTGCGGTGCCGGGAACCGGCCCGTGTGCCGGTCGCCCCCGTCGTCCTGCCGCGCGGGCGCCGCCGACGTGCCGAACACGTCGGAGCGGACGAACGGGTCGGTGCCCTGCGGGGCGCCGGGGCCGCCGAAGCCGTTCTGCTGCCGGGCGGCGTCCGGACGGGGGAACTGGCCCGTGTGCGCGGCCGAGCCGGGGGCGTCGGGCAGCTCCGGGCGCGGGTACTCACCCGTGCCGGACGGAGACCGCTGGTCGTCCACGCGCGGCATCGGGGCCGTCTGCGTCGGGTCCTGCTCGTCGTGGCCGCGCGGGGTGTCCATCGCGGCCCGCGACAGCGGGGCCTGGGAGACGCCCCGGTCGGAGTCGCGTGACTGCGGGGCACCGCCGGGCAGCTCCGCCCGCGGACCGCCGCGCGGCGGCAGTTGGGGCTGGCGGCCCTGGTCGGCGCCGGCGGGCCGCTGCCCGCCGCGGCCGCCGAAGGCGTCCTGCCGCGGACCGCCCGGGTTCGCGGCCTGGAGGCCCTGCGGGGCACCCGGCGTCCGACCGCCGAAGGCACCCGCACCTGAACCGCCGGGAGGCGTGCCCTGCTCGAAGGCCGACCCGGGCCGCGGGGCCTGCCGGCCCTGCTGCGGGGCACCGGCGCCGCCCTGCGGACCGCGCGCTCCGCCCGGCCCACCGGGACGGCCGCCCTGGCCCGCGCCGGGCAGCGCGGCCCGGGGACCCTGACCGGAACCGACCTGGCCGCGCGGGCCGGGACCGGCACCGAGCAGACCGCCACCACCGGGGGCACCGCCGTTGTTGCCGTTCGCCCGCCGGGCCGCGGCCGCGCCGGCGGCCGCCTGCGCGGCGGCCGGACCGCCGGAGGACACGGGCGGCGCGCCGGGCTTGCCGGTGGCCGGCTTCTTGCCGCCCTGGGCGACGTCCACGGGGAGCATGACCAGCGCGGTCGTGCCACCGGAGTCGGAGGGGCGCAGCTGGATGCGGATGCCGTGCCGCTGGGACAGCCGGCCGACCACGAACAGACCCATGCGGCGCGAGACGGAGACGTCCACGGTGGGCGGCGAGGCCAGCCGCTCGTTGATCGCCGCGAGGTCCTCGGGGGAGAGGCCGATACCGGTGTCGTGGATCTCGATCAGCACCCGCCCGTCGGGCAGCGCGTGACCGGTGACCTTGACCTTGGTCTGCGGGGAGGAGAACGACGTGGCGTTCTCCAGCAGCTCGGCGAGCAGGTGCACGAGGTCGTTGACCACGCGGCCGGCCACCTCGGTGGTCGGCACGGAGGCCAGCTCGATGCGCTCGTACTGCTCCACCTCGGACGCGGCGGCGCGCAACACGTCGACCAGCGGCACCGGACGCGTCCAGCGGCGGCCGGGCTCCTCACCCGCGAGGACGAGGAGGTTCTCACCGTTACGGCGCATACGGGTGGCGAGGTGGTCCAGCTTGAACAGCGAGGACAGCTGGTCCGGGTCGGCCTCGCGGGACTCCAGCTCGGAGATGAGCGAGAGCTGACGCTGGATCAGACCCTGGGAGCGGCGCGAGAGGTTGGTGAACATCGCGTTGACGTTGCCCCGCAGCAGGGCCTGCTCGGCGGCGAGACGGACCGCCTCGCGGTGCACGTCGTCGAAGGCCGCGGCCACCTGGCCGATCTCGTCCCGGGAGTGCACACCGACCGACTCCACGGAGGTGTCGACATCCTGCGGGTCCGACTCCGAGAGCTGCTTGACCAGCTCGGGCAGCCGGTCCTGGGCGACCCGCGTCGCGGTCTCCTGGAGCCGGCGCAGCGACCGGATCATGGACCGGGCGACGACGAACGCGCCGACCAGCGACACGCCGAGCACGAGGAGGATCAGGGCACCGGAGATGATGGCGTCACGCTGGGTGGCGCTCTTCAGCTCGCGGGCCTTCTGCTCCATCTCCTCGAGCAGCGTGTGCTCGATCTTCTTCATCTGCTCGAGCTTGGTCGAGCTGGCGTCCACCCAGTCGCGGTAGGAACGCGCCGGCAGCTGCTGGAGACCGTCCGGGGACTCGAAGGAGCGCTTGGCGTAGGTGTCGGCCGTCTTGATCGTCGCGTTGCCGTCGTCGATCGGCTGGAGGAGCGACTCGGCGTCCTGGTTGGCGTAGATCTTCCGGAAGATCGCCAGCTCGGAGCCCTCGCTCTCGTAGGCCGACTGGCCGTAGAGGCGGTCGTTCTCGGAGAGGTCGCCCTTGGTGGCGGTGGTCGCGGGCAGCGCGGCGGCGATCATCGCGCGCTGCACGGACGCGTACTCCTTGGCGGTGGAGAACGCCGCCAGGGCGCGGGTACGCGAGATCATCTCCGGGTTGCTGGACGCCTCGGCCATGTCCTGGGAGAGGCCGATCAGCTGGGTGATGAGCCGATGGTAGGACTCGACCGTCTGGGTGGCGTTGTCCTTGGAGACGTACGCCTTGTCGCGGATCTTGGCCAGGTCGTCCAGCTGGTTGGCGAGACCGACGAGCGCGTCGCGCACGCCCTGGAGGTTGCCGTCCTTGCTGGCCGCGTCGATCTGCTCGGAGGCGTCCAGGAAGTTGTCGCGGGCCCGGTTGGTCTTCTGCTGGTAGGCCTTGACCTGGTAGTCGTTCTTCTTCAGGCCGCCGTGCGACAGGGGGCCGGCGGACTGGTCGCGCTCGTCCTGGAGCGCGGCGGCCAGCTCGGTCGCCTGCTTGGTCATGTCCGTCAGCAGCTTCATGTTGTCGAGCTGCTGGATGTCGTTCATGTTCTGGTCGATGCGCAGCGCGCCCAGCGAGGTCGCCGCGACCACGGGGAGCGCGAGCAGCGACACCAGACGCGTGGAGATGCGCCAGTTGCGCAGGGCCAGGCGCGAACCGGCGGTCGGGAGCGGCGCGGACTTCGCCTTCGGTGCGGCGCTGCCCGCGGACGTCGCCGTGGTGGCGCCCGACGGGGTCGGCGCGCCGGGGCGCCCGCCGCCGTCGCCGGACGGGCCCGGACCCTGGCTGTGGGCGTGCTGGGGCGAGGAGCTGCCCTTCTTGGGGCCAGTCCCGTCGTGCGACTCCGGCTCCGCCGAAGCGCTGCCATCCCTCTTGAAACGTCCCTGCACTAGCGTCGCAACCTCTGGACCAGGCGCCCCTCCGCTGGACGGAGGGACACGGTGTCGGCGTCGTGGAGAGCGCCCTGAATACGCCCCCCGGGTGGTCTTGAGTGACCGGCGCTGGTTCCCCCCTTGTCCCGCCGCCGCTCGGCGCTGCGTAGCGCCCCCTGCACCGGCTCGATCCCGCGGCGGTCCGTGGAATTCCAGCACAGTGCAGGATCTCCAACAAGGGCAGTGGGCCGAGCTGTGACCTACGTGACGGGGCGTGAGGGGTGGGTTACCAGCCGTGGGACCGATCTCGGTGCAAACCGGGCGTACCGCTGTGAGTTGCCGCTGGGTGCGAGGTGTCCCAGTCGCCATGATCAGGAGCGGAATGGTGGCTTCAGGGGGTCAATGTCCGTTTTTCACAACCGGGTTGGCGGCCGGAATTGACCGCTTTGCACGTGTGTTCGTGAGCAAACTCACAGGCATGTCGTGCGCGGACGGCACCTTCGGCGGGGAAACGGATGTTTAGCCTGACGCTTTACAAGAGCGGCCACTCCGACCAGAGGCACAGGACGACAACGGTGAAGACGACGATGATGTTCCGCCCGATTGCCAACCCGCGGCGCACGACCCTCGCGCACCTCGAGGACGCCGGCGACCTGGCCGTGCCCGAGCTGCCGGAGCACACGGTCGACCTCCCCGCCCAGACGGCCAACCCCCGCCGCACGGTCCTCATGGAGGTCCCGGCCGGCGCAGGAGCCCCCACCGACGCCTGACCCCACACTCCCCGGGCGCGGGCCCCGGGCGCCCCCGCGACCCGCGCCGGTCCCGTTCCCGGACTCCCGGGCGTTCCCGTGACCCGCGCCCGTCTCGCGGCGGCGTCCCGGGCACCCCAGCGCCCCGCTCCGAGCGGCTGAACGGATCGCATGACGTTCCTTGCGCCCCGCGACCGTTCCCGTGACCCGCGCCGGTCCCGTTCCCGGACTCCCGGGCGGCCCCACGACCCGCGCGCCCGCCCCGCGGTGGCGTCTCGGCGCGCCGCTCCGCGTGGCTGGACGGATCGCATGACGTTCCGCCCGGCGGTGCTCGTCCCCTTCCCGGGCCCTGGGCGGTCCCGCGACCCGCGCCCGACCCGCGCCGACACCCCGTCGCGCTGCTCCCCGCCGCCGGACGGACCGAACAACGATCCCCCCGGCCGTGCCCGTCCCGTTCCCGGCTCCCGGGCGGCCCCGTGACCCGTGCCCGTCCCGTGGCGGCACCCCGTCGCGCCGCTCCCGCCGTCGGCCGCACCGGACGTCGATCCTCCCGGCCGTGCCCGTCCCCTTCCCGGCTCCCGGGCGGCCCCGTGACCCGTGCCCGTCCCCGTCTCGGGGCCCCGGGCAACCCCGTGACCCGCGCCCGTCCCGTGGCGGCACCCCGGCGCGCCGGCTCCCCACCGCCGGATGGATCGCATGGCGATCTCCGCGACCCGTGCCCCCGTTCCTGGTCTCCCGGGCGTTCCGGCGACCCGCGTGCGGCCCGCGCCGTCACTCCGGCGCGCCGCTTCCGGCGCCGGACGGATCGCATGACGTTCCGCCCGGCCGCGCCCGCCCCGTTCCGCCACCACGCCCGGCTCGATCCCGGGCTCCCTGGCGGTCCCGCGATCCGCGCCCGTCCCGTGGCGGCACCGTGGCGCGCTGCTCCGCGCCGCCGGACAGATCGCATGACGATCCCCGCGACGCGCGACCCGCGCCCCTCCCGTTCCCGGACTCCCGGGTGGCCCGGAGACCCGCACCCGGCCGGCGGCGGCGCCCTGGTGGCGGCACTCCGGCGCGCCGCTTCCGGCGCTGGGCGGATCGCATGACGTTCCGCCCGGCCGCGCCCGTTCCCGGGTGGGCCCGCGGCCCGCGTCCGGCCGCGCGGAGCGGCACCCCGGCGCGCCGCCCTGAGCGCCGGAAGCGGGTCGCATGACGATCCCGCGACCCGCGACCCTCCCGTTCCCGGGCTCCCGGGCGTTCCCGACGATTCCCCCCGGCCGCGCCGTCCCGTCCCCGGCGGCCCCGCGACCCGCGTCCGGCCGGCGGCGGCGCCGGGGCGGCGCCCCAGACCGCCGCCCCCACCGCCGCGGAACCCCCGGACGGCCGTCGTACCGGCCGAACGCGCGGCCCTGTGACCGGTTAACCTGGGGCGTCAGTCCGCCGGTTCTCAGTGAGGGGCGCAAGGATCCCGTGCGCATCGCCAGGTTCTCCATCGACGGGAACGTCGCCTTCGGCGCGGTCGAGGGCGACAAGCAGGACGAACTCGTCCTCGACATCATCAAGGGCATCCCGTTCGCGGACCACGAACTGTCCGGGACGAAGGTGCCGCTGAGCAAGGTCAGGCTGCTGCCGCCGGTGCTCCCCAACAAGGTCGTGGCGTTCGGCCGCAACTACGCCGACCACGCGCGCGAGCTGGGCAACGAGGTGCCCGAGGCGCCGTTCGCCTTCCTCAAGCCCTCCACCTCGGTGATCGGCTCCGGCGATGACATCCAGTACCCGTCGTTCACCGAGGAGCTCCACCACGAGGCCGAGCTGGCCGTCGTCATCGGCCGCATGTGCCGCGAGGTGCCGCGCGAGCGCGTCAAGGACGTGATCTTCGGCTACACCTGCGCCAACGACGTCACCGCCCGTGACGTCCAGCGCCGGGAGAAGCAGTGGGCCCGCGCCAAGGGCTTCGACACCTCCTGCCCGCTCGGCCCCTGGGTGGAGACGGACATCGACCTGGAGCGGGCGAACGACCTGACGATCCAGCTCACGGTCGGCGGCGAACAGCGCCAGCTCGGCCGCACGAGCGAGATGCTCCACTCCATCGAGGACCTCGTCGTCAACATCTCGGAGGCGATGACGCTGCTCCCCGGCGACGTCATCCTCACCGGCACCCCGGCGGGGGTCGGCCCCCTCCACGTCGGCGACGAGGTCGCCGTCACCATCGAAGGCATCGGCACTCTCACCAACAAGGTTGTCAAGCGTGGCTAGCGCACCCGGCTCCCCCGTACGCGTCCGTTTCTGTCCCTCGCCCACCGGTAACCCCCACGTGGGGCTGATCCGCACCGCCCTGTTCAACTGGGCGTTCGCGCGGCACCACCAGGGCACCCTGGTCTTCCGCATCGAGGACACCGACGCGGCCCGCGACTCGGAGGAGTCCTACGAGCAGCTGCTCGAGGCGATGCGCTGGCTCGGCTTCGACTGGGACGAGGGCCCCGAGACCGGCGGCCCCCACGCGCCGTACCGCCAGTCGCAGCGCATGGACATCTACCGGGACGTCGCCGCCAGGCTGCTGGACGCCGGCCACGCCTACCACTGCTACTGCTCCCAGGAGGAGCTGGACACCCGCCGCGAGGCCGCCCGCGCCGCCGGCCGGCCCTCCGGCTACGACGGCCACTGCCGCGACCTGAGCGCCGGGCAGGTCGAGGAGTACCGGGCCCAGGGCCGCACCCCGATCGTCCGCTTCCGGATGCCCGACGAGACGATCACCTTCACCGACCTGGTCCGCGGCGAGCTGACCTTCACCCCGGAGAACGTGCCGGACTACGGCATCGTCCGCGCGAACGGCGCCCCGCTGTACACGCTGGTCAACCCGGTCGACGACGCCCTGATGGAGATCACCCACGTCCTGCGCGGCGAGGACCTGCTCTCCTCCACCCCGCGCCAGATCGCCCTGTACCGGGCGCTGACGGAGCTGGGCGTGGCCAAGGGGACCCCGGCCTTCGGCCACCTGCCGTACGTGATGGGCGAGGGCAACAAGAAGCTCTCCAAGCGCGACCCGCAGGCGTCCCTGAACCTCTACCGCGAGCAGGGCTTCCTGCCCGAGGGCCTGCTCAACTACCTTTCGCTGCTGGGCTGGTCGCTCTCCGCGGACAGGGACATCTTCACGATCGACGAGATGGTCGCCGCGTTCGACATCGCCGACGTGAACCCCAACCCGGCGCGCTTCGACCTCAAGAAGTGCGAGTCGGTCAACGGCGACCACATCCGCATGCTGGACGTGAAGGAGTTCACCGAGCGCTGCCGCCCGTGGCTGCGGGCGCCGTTCGCCCCGTGGGCGCCGGAGGACTTCGACGAGGCCAAGTGGCAGGCGATCGCGCCGCACGCGCAGAGCCGGCTGAAGGTGCTCTCCGAGATCACCGCCAACGTCGACTTCCTCTTCCTGCCCGAGCCGGTCTTCGACGAGGCGTCGTGGGCCAAGGCGATGAAGGAGGGCTCGGACGCGCTCCTGCGCACGGCCCGCGAGAAGCTGGAGTCGGCCGACTGGACCTCCGCGGAGTCCCTGAAGGAGGCCGTGCTGGCCGCCGGTGAGGCCCACGGACTCAAGCTCGGCAAGGCCCAGGCGCCGGTCCGGGTGGCCGTCACCGGCCGCACCGTCGGCCTGCCGCTCTTCGAGTCCCTGGAGATCCTGGGCAAGGAGCGGACGCTGGCCCGCGTCGACGCGGCGCTGGCGAAGCTCGCGTAACCGGCCGGACCACGTCAGGGGCGGCACCGGGGTCCCCGGTGCCGCCCCTGAGCCGTGTGCGGCCGTCGCGCGACCGCCCCCCGGCCCCCGCCGAACTCCCGGCGCTGCCCCGCGCGGAACCCGTTTTGGAGCCCCGTCCACCTTCAGGTAATGTTCTTCCTGCGCCGAGGGGAACGGGCCGGAAGGCCGGACCCCCACGGAGCACGCTAGAACGAGAACCCCGCAGGGGCTTGAGTTCCAGTGGCCTATGGTGTAATTGGCAGCACGACTGATTCTGGTTCAGTTAGTCTTGGTTCGAGTCCAGGTAGGCCAGCTCGCAGAGCTCATCTGCAAAGCCCCCGTTGTGTAGCGGCCTAGCACGCTGCCCTCTCAAGGCAGTAGCGCCGGTTCGAATCCGGTCGGGGGTACTGATCTCGACGATGTCGGGATCGCTAGGGCCCCCGTTGTGTAGCGGCCTAGCACGCCGCCCTCTCAAGGCGGTAGCGCCGGTTCGAATCCGGTCGGGGGTACGACTGGTCTAAACCATCATTGGTCTATGGTGTAATTGGCAGCACGACTGATTCTGGTTCAGTTAGTCTTGGTTCGAGTCCAGGTAGACCAGCTCGGATCTGCGGAAACGCGAGATCCAGGCCCCCGTTGTGTAGCGGCCTAGCACGCCGCCCTCTCAAGGCGGTAGCGCCGGTTCGAATCCGGTCGGGGGTACCTAGAGGGAAGGCCCTCCACTTCGGTGGGGGGCCTTCGCCGTTTCTGTCTCCACGCCCCCACGCGGCTACGATCGTGATGAGGGCTCCGGGCGCGACGGCACGCGACGGTCACGCCGGAGCGGGCGAGACGAGCCCGCTGACGCGGCAGGAGCGGACGTGCCGGCCGAAGGCCGGCCGCGCGCGGGGAGGTGAGGGTGATGTCGGGTGCGCCACAGGGCGACGGCGAGGACGCGGAACGGGACGCGCACGCTCTGCGGGCCAAGATCGCCCAGGAGCTGATCGACGCGGTCCGGGACGTCCCTCCCGCCTCCGTGTCGGACGCCCTCTCGCGGACCTGCGTGGCCTTCCTGCCCGACCTCTCGGGACTGTCGCTGTCGGTGCTCGGGCAGGGCGCCGGCGTGGGCGTCGTACTCTTCGCCAGCGACGGCGTGGCCGCTCAGCTCGCCGAGTTCCAGTACACGCTCGGCGAGGGACCGTGCACGGAGGCCGCCCGGCTGCGGGCGCCCGTGTTCGCCGACGACCTGACCCGCCCCCCGGACACCCGCCGCTGGCCGCTCTTCTGCGCGCAGGCGGTGAGGGCGGGCGCGAGGGCCGTCTTCTCGGTACCGCTGCCGGGTGCGGGGGGCACGCTGGGCACCCTCGACCTGTACCGGACGGCCGCGGGACCGCTCGACGTCGGCGAGGTGCGCACCGCGCTGCTGGTCGCCGACGCCCTCACCCTCGCCGTCACCACCCTCGACCACGCCTCCGCGGAGACCGGCGGGGCCGTACTGTGGCTTCAGGGGGCCGAGTCGGACCGGGAGGAGATCCACCAGGCCACCGGCATGATCATGGTGCGGTTGGGAGTGAGCGCGGAGGAGGCCCTGCTGAGGCTGCGCGCGCGGGCGTTCGCCCGGGGCAGCACCTCCCTCGACACGGCGCGGGCCGTCATCGACGGCACGATGGACATGGGCCATGAGTGAACACGTGAACACCCAGCACGACAGCGCCAGGGAGGCGAGCATGAACCGCGAGCGGAAGCTGGCGACGGCGTTCGTCGACCTTGCGGACACCTATGCGCCGGGCTTCGATCCCCTCAGCCTGTTCCACCGGCTGGTGCACAGCTGCCGGGAACTGCTCGACGTGGACGCGGCGGCGGTGATGATCGCCGACGCCCGGGGTGCGCTGAGGACGATGGCCGCCACCGAGGACGAGGCCGCGTTCATCGAGCTGATGCAGATGCAGACCGGCAAGGGCCCCTGCATGGACTGCTACCGCACCGGCAGGGCCCGCGGCGTCCCCGACATCGCCTCCGAACGCGACCGCTGGCCCGAACTGATCGCCGCCATGTCCGAGTCCGGGTACGGCTCCCTGCACACCGTGCCGGTGCGGCTGCGCGACCGCACCCTGGGCGCGCTCACCCTGTTGAACGCCCGCACCGGGGACCTCCCGGACGGCGACGCCGATCTCGCCCAGGCGCTCGCGGACTCCGCCGCGCTGGCGCTGATGCACTGGCCCACCGAACCGCGCGCCGACGACCTCGTCACGCGCGTGCAGATGGCCATCGCCGCCAAGTCGGCGCTGGAGATCGCCAAGGGCATGGTCGCCGCGTACCACGGCCTGCCCGTGCACGAGGCGGGACGCCTGCTCACCGCCTACGCCGACAGCCGTGGCGTCAGCCTCGCCGCCACCGCCCAGGCGCTGGTCGGCCGCACCCTGGAACTCACCGCCGTCCTCGAGGAGACCGCCGGGCAGTGACCATCGTGTGCCGGGGCCCGGACAAGCGGTTCCCCCGGCTCGTGGCCGAACCAGGGGATCCTCGCGCTGATGGGCTCCCGGGAACCGACCTCCGCGTACTCCCCACGCTACTCCGCGCCGGGGCCCAGGGGGCGGACAGCGGCCGAGGTACCCGCGCGACGGATGCGGACGAGCGTCGTTCGCGGGTAGAAGTGGAGTTGTCATCGTCACCCCCCCGCCGGTGACGGCCGGCGGGGGGAAGCGCCCCGGGATGTGATCGCGATGGATTTCCGGCACGACGCCCGACCTGAGCAGGTCGGGACGCGGCTGACGCCGGAGCCCGTCGACCCCGGGGCCAGGATCACCGACCTGGAGCGGGAGAAGCTCCAGCTACAAAAGACCATCACCTCGCACGCCGTGGTCGACCAGGCGATCGGCGTGGTCATCGCCGTCGGGGGACTGCACCCCCGGCAGGGCTTCGACGTCCTCAAGAACGTCTCGCAGCACACCAACAGGAAGCTGCGCGCGGTCGCCGGCCTCGTCATCGACTGGGTGAGCGGTGAGCCGCTCCCCGACGACGTGCGGCGCTCCCTGGACGACGCCCTGGCGAAGGCGCGCGCGGAGTCCGGCTGACACCCCGGGGCACGCCGGTCGTCCGCTCCGGTCGGGGAAGGGCCGCCGCGGCGTCGGGGCCGCCCTTCCCCGGCCGGAGGGGACCGGCCCGCCCTCAGCCCGTGCGGCGCAGGGCCTCGGAGAGGCGGCCGGCCGCGTCGATGACGGCCTGGGCGTGCATCCGGCCCGGGTGGCGCGTCAGGCGCTCGATGGGGCCGGAGACGGACACGGCCGCCACGACCCGGTTGGAGGGTCCGCGCACCGGCGCGGAGACGGACGCGACGCCCGGCTCACGCTCACCGATCGACTGCGCCCAGCCGCGCCGCCGCACCCCCGACAGGGCCGTCGCCGTGAAGCGGGCGCCCTGGAGACCGCGGTGCAGGCGCTCGGGCTCCTCCCAGGCCATCAGGATCTGCGCCGAGGAACCGGCCTTCATCGTGAGCGTGGAGCCGACCGGGACGGTGTCCCGCAGTCCGGACAGGCGCTCCGCCGCCGCCACGCAGATCCGCATCTCGCCCTGGCGGCGGTAGAGCTGGGCGCTCTCGCCGGTGACGTCGCGGAGGTGGGTGAGCACGGGACCCGCCGTCGCCAGCAGGCGGTCCTCGCCCGCCGCCGCCGCGAGTTCCGCGAGGCGCGGGCCGAGGATGAACCGGCCCTGCATGTCGCGTGCCACCATGCGGTGGTGTTCCAGGGCCACGGCCAGGCGGTGGGCCGTGGGTCGTGCCAGTCCGGTGGCCCCGACCAGACCCGCGAGGGTGGCCGGACCGGACTCCAGAGCGCTCAGGACGAGGGCCGCCTTGTCCAGAACGCCGACGCCGCTACTGTTGTCCATGCAACGATACTCACGTCTCACTCTGTGAAACGCAAGTTCAATTTTCCGTGGAACGCGCCACCCTGGAACCAGACAGCGGCCCGCGGACCAACGGGCCCGGCGGTGCACGCCCGGAATCACGACTTTCAGGGGCCCGGACAGGGCAGTCGCCGCTCCTCAAGATCTCTAGTTGGGCCGGTGGACGTTTGCCGGCCGGAGGGAAAGCGATGGGTAGGACACTCGCGGAGAAGGTCTGGGACGACCACGTCGTCCGGCGCGCCGAGGGCGAGCCCGACCTCCTCTACATCGATCTGCACCTGCTGCACGAGGTGACCAGCCCGCAGGCCTTCGACGGGCTCCGCAAGAACGGCCGCCGGGTCCGCCGCCTCGACCTCACCATCGCGACCGAGGACCACAACACCCCGACCCTCGACATCGACAAGCCCATCGCGGACCCGGTCTCCCGCGCCCAGCTGGAGACGTTGCGCAAGAACTGCGCCGAGTTCGGGGTGCGCCTGCACCCGCTCGGCGACGTCGAGCAGGGCGTCGTCCACGTGGTCGGCCCGCAGCTGGGCCTGACCCAGCCCGGCACCACCGTGGTCTGCGGCGACTCGCACACCTCCACGCACGGCGCCTTCGGCGCGCTGGCGTTCGGCATCGGCACCTCCCAGGTCGAGCACGTGCTGGCCACCCAGACGCTGCCGCTGGCCCGCCCGAAGACCATGGCCATCACCGTCGACGGCGAACTGCCCGACGGCGTCACCGCCAAGGACCTGATCCTGGCGATCATCGCCCGGATCGGCACCGGCGGCGGCCAGGGCTACATCCTGGAGTACCGCGGCTCCGCCATCGAGAAGCTCTCGATGGAGGCCCGGATGACCATCTGCAACATGTCGATCGAGGCCGGCGCCCGCGCGGGCATGATCGCCCCCGACGAGACGACCTTCGCCTACCTCCAGGGCCGCCCGGACGCCCCCGAGGGCGCCGACTGGGACGAGGCCGTCGCCTACTGGAGGACCCTGCGCACCGACGACGACGCGGTCTTCGACGCCGAGGTGGTCATCCGCGCCGACGAGCTGTCGCCGTTCGTCACCTGGGGCACCAACCCCGGCCAGGGCGCACCGCTTTCGGCGGACGTCCCCGACCCGGCCTCGTACGAAGACGCCTCGGAGCGCCTCGCCGCCGAAAAGGCCCTGGAGTACATGGGGTTGGCGGCCGGACAGCCGCTGCGGACCATCACCGTGGACACCGTCTTCGTAGGTTCCTGCACCAACGGCCGCATCGAGGATCTGCGCGCCGCCGCGGACATCCTGCGGGACCGCAAAGTCGCCGACGGCGTACGGATGCTGGTCGTGCCCGGCTCCGCGCGGGTGGGCCTCCAGGCCGTCTCCGAGGGGCTGGACGTGGTCTTCAAGGAGGCCGGCGCCGAGTGGCGGCACGCGGGCTGCTCGATGTGCCTCGGCATGAACCCCGACCAGCTGGCCCCGGGCGAGCGCTCCGCCTCCACCTCCAACCGCAACTTCGAGGGCCGCCAGGGCAAGGGCGGCCGCACCCACCTGGTGTCGCCGCAGGTCGCGGCGGCCACCGCCGTGCTGGGCCACCTCGGCTCCCCGGCCGACCTGACCGACGACCGTACGCCCGCTGGAGTCCGATAACCATGGAAGCCTTCACCACCCACACCGGCCGGGCCGTGCCGCTGCGCCGCAGCAACGTCGACACCGACCAGATCATCCCCGCCCACTGGCTCAAGAAGGTCACTCGGGACGGCTTCGAGGACGGGCTGTTCGAGGCCTGGCGCAAGGACCCGGACTTCATCCTCAACCGTCCCGAGCGGCGGGGCGCCACGGTCCTGGTCGCCGGCCCCGACTTCGGCACCGGCTCCTCCCGCGAGCACGCCGTCTGGGCGCTCCAGAACTACGGCTTCAAGGCCGTGATCTCCTCCCGCTTCGCCGACATCTTCCGGGGCAACTCGCTGAAGAACGGCCTGCTCACGGTGGTCCTGGACCAGAAGACCGTGGACACCCTCTCGGAGCTGACCGAGGCCGACCCCACGGTGGAGATCACCGTGGACCTGGAGGCGCGCGAGGTGCGCGCCCCCGGCGTCACCGCCCCCTTCGAGCTGGACGAGAACTCCCGCTGGCGGCTGCTGAACGGCCTGGACGACATCTCGATCACGCTCCGGGACGAGCCTGACATCGCCGCCTACGAGACCGGCCGCCCCGCCCACAAGCCGCGGACCCTCCCGGTCTGATCCGGCGCCGCCCGGACCGCCGGGCGGGTCGGGTTTCGGCCACTCCAGCACCCCGCCTGTACCCCCGATCGCCACGATCGGGGGTACAGCCATGTCCGCACCCGAACGGCCCCGCGCGTTCCCCCTGGTCCGCCCAACTTCCCATGTTACGGCGGCTGTTGATCGGGTAGGTGAGTGCCGTGTTCATGCCTTCCGCAAGTGCCTGGAAGGCCATTTGAGGCGGGAGTTGCCCCCTGCGCAGGCGACAACTCGCCCCAGATGGCACAATCTGTGCATGGAACACGACGGCCAACTCCAGCTCTATGCGGCGGTCGCGGACCAACTCAAAGAAGCGCACTCGAAGGTGCGCGCACTGCAAGTCCCGGAGGGCGTACGGATGGCGCTGACCCGGAAGCTGCTGGTCATTACGGCCGCGGCCAAGCACGATCTCGCCGACGCGGCAAGGCGGCTCGATCGGTTCACGGCGGACCTCGACGCGGGTCGCATCCCCGGAGAGGACCGCTGAACCGTCCGAGACGGCCGAGTCCGTTGCGGCACAAGGGTGATAAGCCCGTTTCGTGTTTGATTTGCGGTATATATCTGCCTAACGTGCGAAAAAGCTTGAACACTTTCGTTCTGGCGAGGTCTCCGAAGGGGAAGACGTGAACAAGGCGCAGCTCGTAGAAGCGATTGCCGACAAGTTGGGCGGCCGACAGCAGGCCGCCGACGCCGTCGATCATGTCCTGGACGCCATCGTCCGCGCGGTCGTCGCGGGCGAGCGGGTCTCGGTCACCGGCTTCGGCTCCTTCGAGAAGGTGGACCGCCCCGCCCGCTACGCCCGCAACCCGCAGACCGGCGAGCGGGTTCGGGTCAAGAAGACCTCCGTGCCGCGCTTCCGCGCCGGTCAGGGCTTCAAGGACCTGGTGAGCGGCTCGAAGAAGCTTCCCCGCGGCGGCGAGGTGGCGGTCAAGAAGGCGCCCAAGGGCAGCCTCTCCGGCCCGCCGCCCACCATCGCCAAGGCCGTCGGCAAGAAGGCCGCCGCCAAGAAGACCGCCGGTGCGGCGAAGAAGACCACGGGCGCCAAGAAGACGACGGGGGCGAAGAAGACCACGGCCGCCGCCAAGAAGGCCCCGGCGAAGCAGGCACCCGCCAAGAAGACGACGGCGACCGCCAAGACCACCGCCTCGAAGACCACCGCCAAGAAGGCCACGGCGAAGAGCGCTCCGGCGAAGAAGGTCACCGCCAAGAAGGCCCCGGCCAAGAAGTCGACGGCCCGCAAGACCACCGCGAAGAAGGCCACCGCCCGCAAGGCGACGCCGTAGGGCGGCATCGCGAGGCCGCCAGGGCAACACGCGCCGGGCCGGACTCCTCCGGGGAGTCCGGCCCGCGGCGTGTGCCGGGTCGGTTACAGCGTGTGAAGGGTGACGAGGGTGATCCGGGCGGCGTCGCCCTCGCCCTCGGTCTCGACCCGCACCCGCTGGCCGGGCCGCAGCAGCCGCAGGCCGCCCCGGTCGAACGCCGCCGCGTCGAAGGGCACCGGCGTGCCGTCGTCGAGCAGCACCTGTCCGCTGCGGGTGCCGGGGTCGTACGTGTACGCGGTCGCCTGCATGACGGCCAGCGTAATGCCTGCCACCGCCCGCCGCCGGGCCGCCGCCCGCGGGCCGGGGAAAGGCGTCAGCACTCCGGGATCAGCAGGCCCGCCGAGACCGCCGCCGTGTAACGGCCCACGCCCAGCGCCAGCGCCGCGCGCAGATCCGCGCCGGTGTCCACGTCCTGCCGCACCGAATCGACTCCGGCCAGCAGGAGTTCCGCCGCGCCCGAGGCCCGGTGCCGGGAACGGGAATCGACCCCGAACGCCGGCCGCAATTCCCGGCCCGGCGCGGCCGACAGCAGTGTCGTGCCCAGTCCCGCCGCGTCCGAGAGAAAAGCGCGCGGGAATTGCGCGGCCGACTCCAGTACTCGGGACAGTTCCACCGTCCGCAAGGCGGGCAGATCGGCATTCAGGGCCGCCACGGCGGAGCGGGGGAACCATTCCCGTACGACGGCCGCGCCGTGCGCCAGAGCGGCGTTCAGGCCCTCGCCCGGCGCGTCCGGCACGATCCGCGCGCCCAGCGCCGCGAGCTCCCGGCCGGCCCGCGGGTCGTCCGTGACGACCGCCACATCCGCGACCGCCGGGCAGGCCAGCGCCGCGGCCACCGTGTCCTGCGCGAACGCCAGGGCCAGGCCCGGACGGACGCCGTCGTCGGCGATGTCCGCGAGCCTGCTCTTGGCCCGCGCGAGGGGCTTCAGGGGGATGACCAAGGTCCACTGCACCGGCGTACCGTCCCTTACTTGTCGCGCTCATTGTCACCCGGGGCCCTCGGGCCGCCCGCGTGTCGGGGCGTACGGTGTTCTCGACAGACCGGCGGCCCGGGGCCACACTTGTGCGGCCCCCGCCGGGATGGCAGCTCTAGAGGAAGGTGTCCTTGTGCCCCGCCGCAGAATCGGCTTCTGGTACCGCTTCGCCGCGGTGCTTTGCAAACCGCCGCTGGTGGTTCTGATCAAGCGGGACTGGCGTGGAATGGAGCACATTCCGGCCGAGGGCGGCTTTATCACCGTGGTGAACCACAATTCACACGTGGACCCCTTCGCGTACGCGCACTATCAGTACAACACCGGGCGGGTTCCGCGATTCCTGGCGAAGAGCGGCCTTTTCCGGAAGGGGTTCGTCGGCGCCGCCATGCGCGGCACCGGGCAGATCCCCGTCTACCGCGAGAGCACCGACGCGCTCAGCGCCTTCCGGGCCGCGATCGACGCCGTCGAACGCGGCGAGTGCGTCGCCTTCTACCCCGAGGGCACCCTCACCCGCGACCCGGACGGCTGGCCCATGACCGGCAAGACCGGAGCCGCCCGCGTCGCCCTCCAGACCAGGTGTCCGGTCATCCCGGTCGCCCAGTGGGGCGCCAACGAACTGCTCCCGCCGTACGCCAGGAAGCCGAACCTCTTCCCGCGCAAGACCCACCACGTGCTGGCGGGCCCGGCGGTCGACCTGTCCCGCTTCTACGACCGGGAGATGACCCCGGACGTGCTGAAGGAGGCCACCGAGGTCATCATGACGGCCATCACCCGCCAGCTGGAGCTGATCCGCGGCGAGAAGGCGCCCGAGACGCCGTACGACCCGCGCCGTGAGCGGATCGAGCAGCGCCGCCGCACCCAGGCGCAGGCCCGGGCCCGGGCACAGGAACGCGCCCAGGAGCGGACGCAGGAGCGGGCGCAGGCACAGACGCAGGGCGAGCGAGCGGAAGGGCGGAGCACATGAGCGAGCCAGTGCGGGCGGCCGTCATGGGCACCGGATCGTGGGGGACCGCCTTCGGCATGGTCCTCGCCGACGCCGGCTGCGACGTGACCCTGTGGGCCCGCCGCCCCGAGCTGGCCGACGCGGTCAACTCCACGCGGACCAACCCCGACTACCTGCCGGGCGTCGAACTCCCGAAGAACCTGCGCGCCACCGCCGACGCGGCCCGGGCCCTCGGGGACGCGGACTTCACCGTCCTCGCCGTCCCCTCCCAGACCCTGCGCGCCAACCTCGCCGAGTGGACCCCGCTGCTCGCGCCGGACACCGTCCTCGTCTCCCTGATGAAGGGCGTCGAACTCGGCTCCACCATGCGGATGAGCGAGGTCGTCGAGGACGTCACCAAGGTCGGCGCCGACCGGATCGCGGTCGTCACCGGCCCCAACCTGGCCCGCGAGATCGCCGCCCGGATGCCCGCCCTGGCCGTCGTGGCCTGCACCGACGAGCAGGTCGCCCGACGCCTCCAGGCCGCCTGCCACACCCCGTACTTCCGGCCGTACACCAACACCGACGTGGTCGGCTGCGAACTCGCCGGCGCCGTCAAGAACGTCATCGGGCTCGCGGTCGGCATCGCCGACGGCATGGGACTCGGCGACAACGCCAAGGGCTCGCTCATCACGCGCGGCCTCGCCGAGACCACCCGGCTCGGCCTCGCCATGGGCGCCGACCCGCTGACCTTCTCCGGACTCGCGGGCCTGGGCGACCTGGTGGCCACCTGCTCCTCGCCGCTCTCCCGCAACCACACCTTCGGCACCAACCTCGGCAAGGGCATGACGCTCCAGGAGACCATCGCGGTCACCCGGCAGACCGCCGAGGGCGTCAAGTCCTGCGAGTCCGTGCTCGATCTGGCCCACCGGCACGACGTCGACATGCCCATCACCGAGACGGTCGTCAGCATCGTGCACGAGGGCAAGCCGCCGGTCGTCGCCCTCAAGGAGCTGATGGCCCGCAGCGCCAAGCCCGAACGGCGCTGAACCCGCCCGCCGCACGGCCCCCGTGGAGCCGGCCGCGCGACGCTGCGCGACCGTCCGTGCGACGCTGAGCGACGGTCCGGAGGCGTGCGCTGACGTGGCCCCCGCCTCCGGGTACTCTCAACCCGATATGAGCACCGAGAACCTTCCCCAGAGCCCTGAGCAGCCGTCGCGCAAGCCGCGCGTGGCGGTCGTGTTCGGCGGGCGCAGTTCCGAACACGGAATCTCCGTCGTGACCGCCGGCGCCGTCCTCAGGGCCATCGACCGGACGAAGTACGACGTCCTGCCGATCGGCATCACCGCGGACGGCCGTTGGGCCCTGACGGCCGACGAGCCGGAGCGGATGGCCATCACCGACCGCCGCACCCCCACCGTGGACGAGCTGGCGGAGTCGCACGAGGGCGGCGTGGTGCTCCCCGTCGACCCGGCCAACCGCGAGGTCGTCTACAGCGAGCCGGGCTCCGTGCCCAAGGCGCTCGGCGAGGTCGACGTCGTCTTCCCGGTGCTCCACGGCCCCTACGGCGAGGACGGCACCCTCCAGGGACTGCTGGAGCTGTCCGGCGTGCCCTACGTCGGAGCGGGCGTGCTCGCCTCGGCCGTCGGCCAGGACAAGGAGTACATGAAGCGGGTGTTCACCTCCTTCGGGCTCGCGGTGGGCCCGTACCTGGTGATCCGGCCCCGCGAGTGGGCGCGCGACGAGTCCGCCGCCCGCCGCAGGATCGTCGACTTCGCCGGTGAGCACGGCTGGCCGCTGTTCGTGAAGCCCGCGCGCGCGGGCTCGTCCATCGGCATCACCAAGGTCGACGACCTCTCCGGCCTGGACGAGGCCATCGCCGAGGCGCAGGCGCACGACCCGAAGATCCTGATCGAGGCCGCGTTGCGCGGGCGCGAGATCGAGTGCGGCGTCCTGGAGTTCGAGGACGGCCCGCGCGCCTCCGTCCCGGCCGAGATCCCGCCGCCGGACGCGCACGCCTACTACGACTTCGAGGCCAAGTACATCGACTCCACGCCCGGCGTCGTCCCGGCCCCGCTCACCGAGGAGCAGACCGCCGAGGTGCGCCGGCTCGCCGTCGAGGCCTTCGAGGCGGCCTCCTGCGAGGGCCTGGTGCGCGCGGACTTCTTCCTCACCGAGGACGGCGAGTTCGTGATCAACGAGATCAACACCATGCCCGGATTCACGCCCATCTCGATGTACCCGAAGATGTGGGAGGCCACCGGCGTCGGCTACGCCGAGCTGATCGACCGGCTCGTGGAGGCCGCGCTGCGCCGCCCGACCGGCCTGCGCTGACCGGGGACGCTCAGTGCCGCATGGAGGCGAGCCCCTCCGGGACCGCCTTCTTCACGGCCGGCGCCAGATCCATCAGGACCTGCGCGCTGTCGTCGGGCCCGGACAGCTTCTTCGGTAGCGTCACCTGCACGTACGCCCGGCGCTCGGACGTGGTGAACCGCCAGGAGCCGTCGCTCTCCTTCTCCATCAGCCAGTCGACGCCGTTGACCCCGCCGCCCATCGCGTCGGGGTCCTGGCCCAGTGCCACCTTCGGATCGACCATCTTCGGCGGCCGGACGATGCCGCAGCGCAGTATGATCGCCGGGCCCCAGCCCGCCGTGTAGACGGACCGGGGCTCGGGGTCGTGCCGGGTCAGCCCGTCGACCTTCCGCGGCAGCACCCGGTCCAGGTTCCGGCACACGGGGGCGGTCTTCGCGTCGGGGGTGGGAACCGCGACCGTGGTGCCGTGGCCGGCCGGTGAACAGGCCGCGGCCGCGAGCAGCAGGGTGGGCGCGAGCAGGGCGAGGGGCCGGTGCCGGTAGATGTCCACCGGCCAAGGGTAGACGGGGGCTACAGATGCACGACCGGACAGGTCAGGGTGCGCGTGATGCCGTCCACCTGCTGGATCTTGGCGACCACCATGCGGCCGAGGTCGTCGACCGTCTCGGACCGGGCACGCACGATCACGTCGTACGGTCCCGTCACGTCCTCGGCCTGGATCACTCCGGGGATCTTGCTGATCGTCTCGGCGACGGTCGACGCCTTGCCGACCTCCGTCTGGATCAGGATGTACGCCTGTACCACGGAACCTCCAGGGCGGCCACGAGGATCATGTGGGGAAAAGGAACGCCACGGTATCGCGTCGCAGCTCCCCGCGGGGAGACCCGCGGGCACCGGGCTTGCGCGCCGGGGTGCGGGCGCGACGGACGTTGACGGTCACCCGGACCGGCCTCGACGGTCACCACGGCCGTCCCGGGCGGCCGTGCCGACCGCGACGGCGGTCACCTCGACCGTATCGGGGACACTGATGACGCGCGACCGGGCACGGCAAGGGAGAGAAGGGGAGCAAGGGACATGAAGGGCACTGTTGGTGAGCTCGGGGAGTTCGGGCTCATCAGGGAGCTCACCTCCCGTCTCACCACCACTCCGGCGGTCCGGGTCGGCCCCGGCGACGACGCCGCGGTGGTCGCCGCACCGGACCGCCGGGTCGTGGCGAGCACCGACATCCTGCTGGAGGGACGGCACTTCCGCCGCGACTGGTCCACGGCCTACGACGTCGGCCGCAAGGCCGCCGCGCAGAACCTCGCGGACATCGCCGCGATGGGCGCCGTGCCGACCGCGCTCCTCCTCGGCCTGGTCGTCCCGGCCGAACTGCCGGTCACCTGGCCCAGCGAGCTGATGGACGGCCTGCGCGACGAGTGCCAGGTCGCCGGCGCCGCCGTGGTCGGCGGGGACGTGGTGCGCGGCGACACGATCACCGTGGCGATCACCGCCCTCGGCGACCTGCGCAACCACGAGCCGGTCACACGCGGCGGCGCCCAGCCCGGCGACCTCGTGGCCGTCACGGGCTGGCTGGGCTGGTCCGCGGCCGGCTACGCCGTGCTCGCCCGCGGCTTCCGCTCCCCGCGCGCCTTCGTGGAGGCCCACCGCCGCCCCGAGCCGCCGTACCACGCGGGCCCGGCCGCCGCCGCGCTCGGCGCCACCGCGATGTGCGACGTCAGCGACGGCCTGATCGCCGACCTCGGGCACATCGCCGAGGCCAGCAAGGTCCGCATCGACATCCGGTCCGGAGCCATCGACATCCCGACCCAGATGAACGACATCGGGCAGGCCGTCGGTGTCGACCCGCTCCAGTGGGTGCTGAGCGGAGGGGAGGACCACGCGATCGTGGCGACCTTCCCGGCGGACACCAAGCTCCCGGCCCGCTGGAAGGTCATCGGCGAGGTCCTCAACCCGTCCGCGCTGCCCCAGGTGACCGTCGACGGCGCGCCCTGGACCAGCAAGGGCGGCTGGGACCACTTCGGGGACATCGAGCCGTGATCCCCCGGGTGCTGACGGTGGCGGGGTCGGACTCCGGCGGGGGCGCGGGCGTCCAGGCCGACCTGAAGACGATGCTGGCGCTCGGCACGCACGGGATGAGCGTGCTCACCGCGGTGACCGCGCAGAACTCCCTGGGCGTCCAGGGCGTCTGGGAGCTGCCCGTGGAGGCGGTGCGGGCCCAGTACCGCGCCGTCGTGGACGACATCGGCGTCCAGGCCGTCAAGACCGGCATGCTCTCCTCGGCCGCGCTGGTCGAGGAGGTGGCCGCGCTGATCGCCGGCACGGACGCGCCGGCCGTGGTCGACCCGGTCGGTGTCTCCAAGCACGGCGACCCGCTGCTGGCCGCCTCCGCCCTGGACGCCGTACGGACGCGGCTGCTGCCGGCGGCGACCGTGGCCACCCCCAACCTGGACGAGGTGGCGCAGCTCACCGGGGTGCGGGTCGGCTCGGAGGCGGACCTGCGGCGGGCCGCGGCGGCCGTCCTGGAGTTCGGGCCGCGGTGGGTGCTGGTCAAGGGCGGGCACCTGACCGACCCGGACGAGGCGGTGGACCTGCTGACCGACGGCCGCGCCGAACACCTGCTGCGGGCACCGCGCCACGACAACCGGCACACCCACGGCACCGGCTGCACCCTCGCCTCGGCGATCGCGTGCGGCCTGGCGAGGGGGAGGTCCGTGCCGGAGGCGGTCACGGCGGCCAAGGAGTACGTCACCGGGGCGATCGCCGCCGGGTTCTCCCTCGGCGCCGGGATCGGACCCGTGGACCACGGATGGGCCCTGGAGCGGGACACGCCCTGAGAACGGCCGAGTGTCGCCCTTCCCGGCCGCCACCGACCGCCGACACGGCGGACACGGCAAAAAGCCGGCCCACCCGAGGGTGGACCGGCTCAGTGCACGAACCAGGCAGTGGCCGCGCGCTCAGCTGTAGCGTCAGCGCGAGACCTTGCCGGCCTTGATGCACGAGGTGCAAGCGTTCACGCGCTTCGGCGTCCCGCCGACCACGGTACGCACACGCTGGATGTTCGGGTTCCAGCGACGGGGCGTACGGCGGTGAGAATGCGAGATGTTGTTGCCGAAGCCCGGGCCCTTGCCGCAGACGTCGCAGTTGGCAGCCACGGGTCACTCCAAAGACTTCAGATGCACTTACGGTTGATCCCGGCATGCCGGGATCGAGATCGTACGACCTGTGATCTGAGTGGCGGTGCCAGGGGGAATGGCCCGATCGGATCGGGCAACCGGAGCAGCATACAACGACTGCGTCCGTACAGCGAAACTACCATGACAGCTCGGCCCCCCGCTCCCGGCCTCCCGCCGGGGGCCGCCGCCCCGGGGTCTACGCTGCGTCCACGTCCAGCCAGCTCAGGGAGGCGCAGGTGGCGCAGGTGCCGCAGACGTTCCTCGATGCTCCCGCGGTGCGCACCTGGTGCGGTCTGGCGCTGCGCGCGCTCGGACGGGCCCGCGAGGAGATCGACGCGATCAACGTCTACCCGGTGGCCGACGGCGACACCGGCACCAACCTGTACCTGACGCTGGAGTCGGCGGCGACGGCCGTGGAGGCCGTGTTCGCCGGGTACGCGACCGGCACCGGCCGGCCCTCACTGCCCGACGCCGTCCGCGCGATGGCCCACGGGGCCCTCATCGGGGCCCGCGGCAACTCCGGGACGATCCTCGCCCAGCTGCTGCGGGGCATGGCCCAGGTCCTCGCCGGTGACGGTGACACCCCCCGCGGCGACGGCACGGAGCTGCGGCTCGCCCTGCGCCGCGCCGCCGACTCCGCCCGGCAGGCCGTGGCGCACCCCGTGGAGGGCACGGTGCTGACGGTCGCCTCGGCCGCCGCCGACGCCGCGGAGGGCGCCGAGGGCGACTGCGGGAACGTCGCGCGCGCCGCCTACGAGGGCGCGCGGGCGGCCCTGGCGGCCACCCCCGGCCAGCTGGCCGCGCTGGCCCGGGCCGGCGTGGTCGACGCGGGCGGGCGGGGCCTGGTGGCGGTGCTGGGAGCGCTGGTGGAGGCGTGCACCGGGGAGCCGGTGCGCGAGATGCCGGAACAGCCCGGGGCCGCCGTCCACGCGCGCGCGCAGGCCGGGGCCGGGACGTGCGCCGACGCGGCGGAGACCGGCGGACCGGGGTCCGGGCCCGCGTTCGAGGTGATCTATCTGCTGGAGGCCGGTGACGCGGCCGTGGCCCGGCTGCGCGCACGCCTGGACGCCCTCGGGGACTCCCTCGTCGTGGTCGGCGGCGACGGGCTGTGGAACGTCCACGTGCACGTGGACGACGCGGGCGCCGCGGTGGAGGCCGGGGTGGAGGCCGGCCGGCCCTACCGCATCCGGATCACCCACTTCGGCGCCGGTGACGTGCACACCGGCGGCGGCCGTCCGGCGCGCGAGCCCGCCCAGCGGGCCGTCGTGGCCGTCGTGCCGGGGGAGGGGCTGGCCGGGCTGTACGCGGAGGCCGGCGCGACCACCGTCCTCGCCCGCCCCGGGGAACCGCCCGCCAGCGGTGAGCTGGTGCAGGCGGTACGGCGGGCCCACGCGCGCGAGGTGGTGCTGCTGCCCAACGACGCCGAGCTGCGCCACACGGCCGCCGCGGCGGCCGAGCAGGCCCGCGCCGAGGGCGTCCGGGTGGCCCTGATCCCGACCCGCTCGGCGGTCCAGGGCATCGCCGCGCTGGCGGTGCACGAGCCCGAGCGCCGCTTCGACGAGGACGTCGTCCAGATGACCTCCGCGGCGGGCGCCACCCGGTACGCCGAGGTCGTCGTCGCCGAACACCGGTCGTGGACCACGGCCGGGATCTGCCAGGCCGGCGACGTGCTGGGCCTGATCGACGGCGACGTGGCGGTGATCGGCGCGGACGTCACCGCCACCGCCGGGACCGTCCTGGACCGCATGCTCCAGGCCGGCGGCGAACTGGTCACCCTGGTCGTGGGCGACGAGGCGGCCGAGTCCGTCGCCGCCCACCTGGAGGCCCGGGTACGGGAGTCCTACCTGGCCGTGGACACGGTGGTGTACCGGGGCGGCCGACAGGGCGCGTTGCTGCTCATCGGCGTGGAGTGACTCAGCCGGCCGGCGCGCCCGCCCGCTCCCCGTCCCCCTGCCCGTCCTCCTCGTCGCGGGCCGCGTCCAGCATCTGCGTCGCCTCCGCCCGCCGCGCCCGGACGGTCTCGTCGCCGTCGTCGGCGCCCGCGTAGGCCGTGAGCACGGCACGCGCGCGTGCCACCGCCCGGGCCGGCCGCCCGAGGTCCGCCTCCAGCCACCCGGCGCCCAGTTCGGCACCCGTACGGTCGTGCAGCCCGGCCGGGCCGAGCGCGGCGAACACCGCCGCGGCCCGGGTCATCTGCTCCAGCGCCTCCTCGAAAGCGGCCCGGATCGCCGGATCCTCGGCCTCCGCGGACGCCGAGCCCGCCAGCAGCTCCGCGAACTGCCGGTGCGTCCCGCCCAGTTCCTCCGTCAGCTCCGCCCGGGCCACCGGGTCCGCCGCCGCCAGCGCCGTCTCGCACTCCCGCACCGCCCGCGCCATCAGCGCGCGGGCGTCCCGCGCGCCGGACCCGCCGCGCGCGGCCAGCCAGGCGCGGGCCCGCAGCGAGCGGGCCAGGAACGCGGCGTTGCCGAGCGCCCGCCACAGGTCGCCCGCGCGCACATAGGCCCGGTCCGCCTCGTCCACCAGACCGGCCTGGTCCAGCGACTCGGCGGCGAGGTGGGCGAGGGTGGCGTGATCCTGCTGCTCCGGCCAGTGCCGGGCGATGTCGGCGGCCTTCAGTCGGTGCTCCGCCGCGGCTCGGTGCTCGCCCAGCTCGCCCAGGCAGTCCCCGAGCCACCACCGGGTCTGGACGACCGCCCCGTCGCCGTGCGTCCCGGCGCTCAGGTCGGCCAGCGCCGACTCCAGCACCTCGGCGGCCTCCGCGTACCGGGCCTCGCGCAGCAGGAAGCCGCCCAGCTGCTGGCGCGCCCAGACGCCCAGCGTGGCGCCCTCGCCGGCCTCGTCGGCCCAGTGCGCGGCCTCCAGCGCGTGCCGGGCCGCCTCACCGGCCGCGTCCCGGCCGCCGAGCACCTCGGCGAGCTGGAGGTGCAGCTGCGCCCGGCCGACCGGCTCCAGGTACGGCCCGCCGTGCTCCAGGGCCGCCCGCAGCGCCCGTTCGGCCGCGGCCGGGTCACCGGCCCGGTGGGCCAGCGCGGCGACCTGCGCCTCGTACTCCACCGCGAACCAGGGCAGCCCGGCGGCCACGTACGCGGCGGCGGCCCGCCGGAACAGCTCCGCCGCCCGCGCCTCGTCCCCGCGCAGGCCCGCCAGTTCGGCCAGCATCCCCCGCGCCTCGGCGGCCCGCGCCGCCGGCCGCACGTCGTCACCGCCGTGCCCCTCGACGAGCGCCAGCACCTCCCGCGCGGCCGCCTCGGCCTCCGCGACGACGTCCCCGCCGGGCGCCGCGCCGTTCGCGGCCGCGTCCTCGTGCACCCGTCGCAGCAGGACGCGGGCCCGGCTCGTCACCACCGACGCGGTCTGCCGCACACCGGTGCCCTCGTCGGCGTAGAGCGCGAGCACCTCGTCGTACAGGCCGGTGACCATGGCCAGCGCCGCGTCCACCTCGCCGGCCAGCGCCCGCACGTACGCCCCGCGCGCGCGGGCCGCCAGCGCCTCGCCGGGGTCGCCCGCCTCGGCGTACAGCCGCGCCGCCCGCTCGAACAGGGCGATGCCCTCGGCGCCCAGGCCCATCGCCTCGTGGTCGGCCAGCTCCGCGCGGCCCCGCGCGTCCAGCGCCGCGCCGTCCGGCGCGGCCCGCGCCACCGCCGCCCACGCCTCCAGGGCGTGCGGCCGCAGGGTGTCCGACAACCGCCGCGCCTCGGCGAGCAGGGCGGGCAACCCGGGCCCGGCGGCCCCCTCCGGGGCCCCCTCCGCGGTGCCCGGCGCGGCCTCCCGCGGCTCCTCGCCGGCGGGCGGGACGGGGGCGGCCACCGGCGCCGTCGCGGTCCGTGCCGCCCGGACGCCCAGCGGCAGCCGCTCCACCAGCGGACACCGGTCCATCCGCGCCCGGATGCGGTCACCGACGGACGAGGTGCCGTTGCGCCGGTCGAACCGGCCGGCCAGCTCCACCGCCTCCGCGCGCGCGTGCCCGGCCAGTTCCCGCGCGGTCCAGGTCCGCCCCGCCGGCCCCGGCACCCGCCGCCCGCCGAGGCCCAGCACGGTCAGCCGGTCCATCAGCAACGCCACCACGGCCAGGAACTCCAGCCGGCTGCGCGGATGCCCGGTGTCGGTGAAGTACGCCGGCCGTTCGGCCAGCAGCTCGAGCCCGCGGGCCTCGTTGCCGGTCAGCGCGCAGAACTCCACGTGGTCGGCGTACGCGCCGCGCATGCTCTCCATGGACCGCACCAGCCGGAAGCCGCGCAGGTGGTGCGCGCGAGCCTCCTCCACGCGGCCGAGCCGCAGCAGCGGGGCCAGCGAGGCGGCGAGCACCCCGTGCGGCTCGTGGGCGCAGGCCAGCTCACCGTCCAGCACCGGCCGCCACAGCTCCAGCGCCCGCCCGTCCCGGCCGCACAGCGCCTGCCAGTCGCCCTGCGCGCGCAGCTCGCAGGCGTGGCAGTCGGCCATCCGGTCCCGGTCGGCGGCCAGCCACGCGGCGTACGCCCGCTCCGCGCGCGCGAGGTCCCCGACATGCGCGGCCACGCGGAACTCGGCGCTGCGCACCGCCCGTTCGGAGTGCCCGGCGAGCCGGTAGCGGTGCTCCATCTCGCCGAGCCACTTCTCGACCGCGGCGAGCGGGACGTGCGGCTGGTCCAGCATGCCCGCCGACATCCACTTGAAGAACCAGTGCAGCGCGTCCGTCTCCTCCTCGTCGAAGTCCCCGGGCCGCTCGTCCCACATGCGCAGCAGCCGCGCGAACGGGACGAACATCCGGTCCGTCTCGGAGCTGTACCGGTAGACCCGCAGCAGGTGCCCGAGCGCCTCGATCACGGCGAGCGGCACGTCCAGCCGCTCGGCCTCGGCGAGCAACTGCTCCGCGCGCGCGTTGCGGGCCGGGCCCTCCGGCTCCCCGGCGTTCTCCGCCAGCGCCCGGCGCAGCCCGTCCAGATCCGTGACACCGCTCATCGTCCGTCCCCCTCACCCCGGGTCGCCCACGCGAGCAGCCCCATGAACGCCCGGTTGAGCAGCGCCGAGTCCGCCGGCCGCAGCGGACGCCGCGCCATCAGCAGCGCCTGCCCGTACAGCGACTCCGTCGCGGTGCCCATCAGCTCCGGGTTCCCGAGCGCGCCGATCCGCCGCACCAGCGGATTGAGGTGGTTGAGCACCAGACGCGCGCGCGGGGCGCCGCCGCGCAGCGAGCCCAGGATGCCCGCCCACAGCTCGTCCGCCCCGTCCTCGGCCGCCTCGCGGGCCCGCTCGTGCCGGCTGTCCCGGTCGTCCAGGTGCAGCGCGGGCACGGACAGCGGGTGGAACGAGCGCAGGACGACGTCACAGCCCAGCGGGTCCAGCGCGGCCCGCGCGGCGGCCAGGAACCCGGACAGCGCCAGCTCCTCGCCCGGCTCCACCGTGTCCAGGTGCGCGGTCACCGTCTCCGCGTCCAGCTCGGCGACCACCGCCCCCGGCAACACCGACGGCAGCGCCCGGACCAGCTCGCCGTCGTACGTGTAGCCGCCGTTGACGACCCCGACGCCCTGCGCCGACGCGATCGCCGCGACCTGCCGGAACTCCTCCACCGTCCGTGTGACGTGCACCACCGGGTGCCGTCGCGCGAACTCCGCCAGGGACAGCTGCCCGTCGGTCGTCTCGAACGGCAGCCACGGCAGCATCGTGCGCAGCACGTCCCGGTCGTGCCGGGCCAGGGCCTTCACCCCCAGGTGGTGCACGGCCAGGAACGCCGCCAGCCGCTCCGGGTCACCGGCGGCCAGCGCGGTCAGCCAGGACCTGATCCGCTCGCCGAGCGCCTCCCGCACGGCGGCCAGGGTCTCGTCCTCGTACAGCGACTCGCGGGAGGCGGTGGGCCGCAGGCTGTCGGTGTCCAGCACGCAGCGCACGAAGAACGCCCAGTCCGGCAGCAGCTGTTCGGCCCGCTCGGTGAGCAGCATGCCCTTCAGATGCACCCGGTGCGTCGCCCGCTGGGCCGGACCGACCGCCGACGGCAGCACGTACGCCACCCCGCGCACCCCGGCCGCCGGCAGGTCCAGTTCGATCGAGTCCAGCGGGGTGAAACCGAAGAGGTCGCGGCAGTGCCGGGCCAGCGCCGCCCCGCGCGCGGCGGGACTCCGGTAGCCGCGGTCCCAGGGCGCGGGCCGCTCCGTGACCGGCTCGTCGCCGACCCGCACGTCGTAGGGGAGCAGCGCGCCGAAGTCCCGGGCCAGGGCACGCACCCGCTCGGGCGCCAGCCACTCGGCGGCCCCGGCCCGCGCCGTCAGGTACACGGTCGTGCCCGGCTCCGGCCGCTCGGCGCCGGGCAGGGTGCGCACGGTGTACGAGCCGTCCTCGCTCGCCGTCCACTCCACCGGCGGCGCCCCGGGCGTGCGGGCGCTGCGGCTGACCACCCGGATCCGGGCGGCCACCAGGAAGCAGGCCAGCAGACCGATGCCGAACTGGCCGAGGAACTCCGCCCGGGCCTCCTGGAGGCCCTCGGCCCGCTTGGAACTGCGGCCGATCGTCGCCAACAGGCTGTGCACGTCCGACTCGGTGAGCCCGACGCCGCTGTCCTCCACCCGCAGCGCGCCGTCCGCCGCGTACAGCCGGATCCGCGCCGGGGCGTCCGGTTCCAGGGCCCGCCGGGCGGTGACGGCGTCCACGGCGTTCTGGAGCAGCTCGCGCAGGTAGACCTTGGGACCGGAGTACAGATGACGGGAGAGCAGGTCCACCAGACCGCGCAGGTCGACCTGGAAGGTGTGGGGCGGACGGGGCGACTGGGATGCCGGGGAGGGCTGCGAGGTGTGGGAGTCCATCGTCACTGCGTCGCAGGGGGAGTGCGTGCGGCGCGGGGTCGGGCGGTCCCGGAGGGGGCGGTGACCGCGAAGGATGGCCGGAGCGCGCCATCCTAGAGCCGAAACAGCCCACTGACCAGGGCTTTCCCGGACAAGTGGCGACGTGTCGGAGATGATCGCGGGGACGGCGTCCGCGGCGTTGTCGGTGGCGTGGTGTGCAATGGATCCCGTGCCCGCACTGGAAGAACCACTGAAGCAGCCCCTCAAGTCAGTGCTCGGCCCCGCCACCGCGAAGGTGATGGCCGAGCACCTCGGCCTGCACACCGTCGGCGACCTGCTCCACCACTACCCGCGCAGGTACGAGGAGCGGGGCCAGCTCACCCACCTCGCCGACCTCCCCATGGACGAGCACGTCACGGTGGTCGCCCAGGTCGCCGACGCCCGCCTGCACACCTTCGCCTCCGCAAAGGCCCCCCGCGGCAAGGGCCAGCGCCTCGAGGTCACGATCACCGACGGCAGCGGCCGGCTCCAGCTGGTCTTCTTCGGCAACGGCGTCCACAAGCCGCACAAGGAGCTGCTGCCGGGCACCCGCGCGCTGTTCGCCGGCAAGGTCTCCGTCTTCAACCGGCGCCTCCAGCTCGCCCATCCGGCCTACGAACTGCTCCGCGGCGACGGCGAGGACGGGGAGGAGGCGGTCGAGACCTGGGCCGGCGCCCTCATCCCCCTCTACCCGGCCACCGCCAAGCTGGAGTCCTGGAAGATCGGCAAGGCGGTGCAGACGGTCCTGCCCAGCGCCGGGGAGGCCCTCGACCCGCTCCCGGACACCCTGCGCGCCGGCCGTGGCCTGCTGCCCCTCCCCGAGGCCCTGCTCAAGATCCACCGCCCGCACACCAGGGCCGACGTCGCCGACGCCCGCGCCCGCCTGAAATGGGACGAGGCCTTCGTCCTCCAGGTCGCCCTGGCCCGCCGCCGCCACGCCGACAGCCAGCTCGCCGCCGTGCCCCGCGTGCCCGCCCCGGACGGCATCCTCGCCGCCTTCGACGACCGCCTGCCCTTCACCCTCACCGAGGGCCAGCTGAAGGTCTCCCAGGAGATCTTCGCCGACCTCGCCACCGACCACCCGATGCACCGCCTGCTCCAGGGCGAGGTGGGCAGCGGCAAGACGATGGTCGCCCTGCGCGCCATGCTCGCCGTGGTCGACTCCGGCGGCCAGGCGGCGCTGCTCGCCCCCACCGAGGTCCTCGCCCAGCAGCACCACCGCTCCATCACCGAGATGATGGGCGAACTCGCCGAGGGCGGCATGCTGGGCGGCGCCGACCACGCCACCAAGGTCGTCCTGCTCACCGGCTCCATGGGCACCGCGGCCCGCCGCCGCGCCCTGCTCGACCTCGCCACCGGCGAGGCCGGCATCGTCATCGGCACCCACGCCCTGATCGAGGACCGCGTCCAGTTCCACGACCTGGGCCTGGTCGTGGTGGACGAACAGCACCGCTTCGGCGTGGAGCAGCGCGACGCCCTGCGCGGCAAGGGCAAGCAGCCCCCGCACCTGCTGGTCATGACGGCCACCCCCATCCCGCGCACGGTCGCCATGACCGTCTTCGGCGACCTGGAGACCTCCGTCCTGGACCAGCTCCCGGCCGGCCGCTCCCCGATCGCCACCCATGTCGTCCCCGCCGCCGACAAGCCCCACTTCCTGGCCCGCGCCTGGGAACGGGTCCGCGAGGAGGTGGCCGGCGGCCACCAGGCGTACGTCGTCTGCCCCCGCATCGGCGACGACGAGGAGGCGGGAGCCGGGAAGGGCGGCGCGAAGAAACCCGCCGGCGACGAGGCCGACAGGCGTCCGCCGCTCGCCGTCCTGGAGGTGGCCGCCGACCTGGCCCGCGGGCCCCTCCAGGGCCTCACCGTGGAGGTCCTCCACGGCCGCATGCACCCGGACGACAAGGACGCCGTGATGCGCCGCTTCGCCGCCGGCGAGACGAACGTCCTGGTGGCCACCACCGTCATCGAGGTCGGCGTCAACGTCCCCAACGCCACGGCGATGGTCATCATGGACGCCGACCGCTTCGGCGTCTCCCAGCTCCACCAGCTGCGCGGCCGGGTCGGCCGCGGCTCCGCACCCGGCCTGTGCCTCCTGGTCACCGAGATGCCCGAGGCCGCCGACGCCCGCCGCCGGCTGGACGCGGTCGCCGCCACCCTCGACGGCTTCGAGCTGTCCCGCATCGACCTCGAACAGCGCCGTGAGGGCGACGTCCTCGGCCAGGCCCAGTCCGGCGCCCGCTCCAGCCTGCGGGTCCTCGCGGTCATCGAGGACGAGGAGGTCATCGCCGAGGCCCGCCAGGAGGCCACGGCCCTGGTGGCCACCGACCCAGGCCTGGAACGCCTCCCCGGCCTCCGCACAGCCCTGGACGCCCTCCTGGACGAGGAACGCGAGCAGTACCTGGAGAAGGGCTGAGTTCTCCTCACCGGGCCAGTCCGGGCGGGGCCGGGCTCGCGGGCCCGCTTCCGCGCCTCGCCGTGGCGCCCCCGTACGCCGTCCGGCACCGGGACCCGGGTCCCGACCCGGCCGGTTCGGGAACGGCGGACCCCAGGGGCGCCGTCGGGCGGCGGCGCGGACGGCGCCCGGTGCCGCGCCTCGCCGTGGGGCCCCGCCCGTCGTATGACGTCAGCCGGGACCCGAGCCCCGACCCGGCGGGCTCGGGACTACGGACCCCAGGGCGTCGACCCGGCGGCGGTGCGCAAGGCGCTCGGTGCCGCTCCTGGCCGTTTTGTCGTCGCTCGCCGTACGACGTCCTGCACCGGGACGTGGGCCCTGACCCGGTCGGCTCCTGAACGACGGACCCCGGGCGCGCCGACCCGCGACAACGCAGGTGGCACCGGGGCTCCGCTGGCGCCCCGTCCACGGTGCGGCGCCCGGCACCGGACTCGCGCCCTGACCCGGCCGGTTCAGGACCGGCAGACCTCAGGCGCGTCGCCCCGCGACGGCGCAGGTGGCGCCCGGCAGCCCGTCCGCACCGCCCCGTCGCTCGCCGCAGCCCGCCGTGGCCCCGCCGTGTGGCGCCCGGCACCGGAACTCGCGCCCCGACCCGGCAGCTCGGGAACGACGGACGCCTGGGCGTACCGCCCCGCGGTCGTTCGCGTGGCCTGCGAGACTGATCCCGAACGCCGCCGACCAAGAAGGACACCCCACATGACCCGCGTGATCGCCGGCGCGGCCGGCGGCCGTCGCCTCTCGGTACCGCCCGGCACCGGAACCCGGCCGACCTCGGACCGCGCGCGCGAGGGCCTCTTCTCCACCTGGCAGTCCCTGCTCGGCGGCCCGCTGGACGGGGAGCGTGTCCTCGACCTCTATGCCGGCTCGGGCGCCGTGGGCCTGGAGGCCCTCTCCCGCGGCGCGGGCCACGCCCTGCTGGTCGAGGCGGACGCCCGCGCCGCCAGAACCGTCCGGGAGAACGTGCGCACCCTCGGGCTCCCCGGCGCCGAGGTGCGCGCCGGCAAGGCCGAACAGGTCGTCCGCACCTCGCCCCCGGCCGCGCCGTACGACCTGGTCTTCCTGGACCCCCCGTACGCCGTCACGGACGACGATCTTCGGGAGATCCTCCTCACACTCCGCTCGGAGGGCTGGCTCGCCGCCGAAGCGCTCGTCACCGTGGAGCGCAGCACCAGAGGCGGTGAATTCCACTGGCCGGACGGCTTCGAGGCGCTCCGGTCCCGTCGCTACGGCGAGGGAACGTTTTGGTACGGTCGCGCCGCCTCTACGTGCGAAGACGCACGATGACCGGACCGGAGAGCGAGGGATCACAAGTGCGCCGCGCCGTCTGTCCCGGGTCGTTCGACCCGATCACCAACGGACATCTCGACATCATCGCCCGAGCCTCCCGTCTCTATGACGAGGTCTACGTCGCGGTGATGATCAACAAGTCGAAGAAGGGCCTGTTCGAGATCGAGGAGCGGATCGAGCTGATCCGCGAGGTCACCTCCGAGTACGCCAACGTCCGCGTGGAGGCGTTCCACGGCCTCCTCGTCGACTTCTGCAAGGAGCGCGACATCCCCGCCATCGTCAAGGGCCTGCGCGCCGTCAGCGACTTCGACTACGAACTCCAGATGGCCCAGATGAACATCGGCCTCACCGGCGTCGAAACGCTGTTCGTGCCCACCAACCCGACCTACAGCTTCCTCTCCTCCTCCCTGGTGAAGGAGGTCGCGGCCTGGGGCGGCGACGTCTCCCACCTGGTGCCGGCCCCGGTCCTGTCGGCGCTGAACGAGCGCCTCGCCAAGGGCTGATAGGACTACAGTCGTCCCGTCCGTCTCCAACCCGGTTCCAGGAAGTGGCGAGCACAGGTGGACGTGCAGAAGAAGCTCGACGAGATCGTCTCCACGGTCTCCGGCGCCCGGGGCATGCCCATGTCGGCGTCCTGCGTGGTCAACCGCGCCGAACTGCTCGCGCTGCTCGAAGAGGTCCGCCAGGCGCTGCCCGGCTCCCTCGCGCAGGCGCGGGAACTGATCGGCGACCGCGAGCAGCTGGTCGAGCAGGCCCGGCTGGAGGCCGAGCGCATCATCGGCGACGCGCACGCCGAGCGGGGTTCGCTGATCTCCGACACCGAGATCGCCCGCCGGTCCCAGGCCGAGGCCGACCGGATCCTCGCCGAGGCCCGCCAGGAGGCCGAGGAGATCCGCGCCGAGGCCGACGACTACGTCGACTCCAAGCTCGCCAACTTCGAGGTCGTCCTCACCAAGACCCTCGGCTCGGTCGGCCGGGGCCGCGAGAAACTGCTCGGCACCGGGCCCGGCCTGGACGAGAACGGCTACGAGGACGAGGACGCCCCCGAGCGCAGCCAGGACCCGCAGAGACTGCGCCAGGACGCCGACGCCTACGTCGACGTCAAGCTGGGCGCCTTCGAGGCGGTCCTCGCCAAGACCCTGGAGGCCGTCGGCCGCGGCCGGCAGAAACTGCACGGCCGGATCGCCACCGACGATCTCGGCGCCCTCGCGGACGACACCACGACCTTCCAGCACTCCAGCGACGCGGACTACCTCGCCGACCTCGCGGCCCTCGCGGACAGCGACCGCGACCGCGCGGCCCAGCGGCAGCCCGAGCCGTCGTACGAGCAGCAGCCCGCCTACCCCGCCTCGTCCGGCTACGCGCCCGCGGCGGCGGCCCCCGCCGAGCCGCAGCAGGACCCGTACGCCGGGTTCCCGCGGCAGCCGGAGTACGCGCCGCAGCCCGACCCCTACGGCTACCAGCAGGCCGACCCGTACGCCTACCAGGGGTACGACCCCCAGCAGGCCGCCTACGACCCGCAGCAGCAACACCAGCAGCACCAGCAACAAGAGCAGCATCAGCAGCAGCCGCACCAGCAACAGCCCCAGCAGGACTACGCGCTGGACGAGACGAGCCTCTTCGACACCGGCATGATCAGCGCCGAGCAGCTGCGGGCGTACGAGCAGGGCCGGGGTATGTGACCGGCCCGGATTGGGCCCTGAGCGAAAGGTCCAGTATCCTGGCTCTTCGGTCGCGTGTATGTCCGCGATCAGCGCTGCCCGCGACACCAACGGGCGGTGTCCCTCCGAGTTCACAGATCGAAAGCAGGAATGGCTCCTCACGCACGCCTCGACCACCGCAACCCCCTCGTGATCGACACGCACGAGCTGGGTCGGCGTCCTGGTGCGCTCAAGCGCCTCACCCGCGAGGTCGACGCCCCCAGGGATCTCGGCATCCAGGGGGTCATCGGAGTGCCGCAGGGCGCCCCGGTGGAACTCGAACTCCGCCTCGAGTCCGTCATGGACGGTGTGCTCGTCACAGGCACCGCCCGTGCGACCGCCGAGGGGGAGTGCGTAAGGTGTCTGGAGCCGGTCGAGCTGGAGCTCGAAGCGGACTTCCAGGAGATGTTCTCGTACCCTGACGCCGACGACCGGGGCCGCGTGATCGCGGAACCGGGCGACGACGCCGAGGACGACGAGGACAGGCTCTACGTCGAGGACGGTCTGATCGACCTCGAAACCGTGCTGCGCGATGCGGTGGTGCTCGCACTGCCGATGCAGCCGGTGTGCCAGGACGACTGCCCCGGCCTGTGCTCCCAGTGCGGAGTACGGCTCGCGGACGACCCGGACCACCACCATGACGCCGTCGACATCCGTTGGGCGGCATTGCAGGGACTCGCCGGTTCGACGACGGACGGCGAGAAGGACGAGATGAGCGGCGACGCGACTCGATCAGCGCGCGTCGACGAGAAGCAGGAGAAGTAGCCGTGGCTGTTCCGAAGCGGAAGATGTCGCGCAGCAACACGCGCCACCGCCGGTCGCAGTGGAAGGCTGCGGTCCCCACCCTGGTTGCGTGCGAGCGCTGCCACGAGCCCAAGCAGCAGCACATCGCGTGCCCGTCTTGCGGCACCTACAACAAGCGCCAGGTCCTCGAAGTCTGAGCGGGCTGGTGAGAGGCACTGTGTCCAGTCCGAAGAAGGACGTCAAGGCGGACGCTTCCGCCAAGAAGAAAGTGGACAATCAGGCCTCGTCCCACGCGCTTCTGGAAGGGCGGCTCGGCTACCGGCTCGAGTCCGCCCTTCTGGTGCGCGCGCTGACCCACCGTTCCTATGCGTACGAGAACGGCGGTCTGCCGACGAACGAGCGGCTGGAGTTCCTCGGGGACTCCGTGCTCGGCCTCGTCGTCACGGACACGCTGTACCGCATCCACCCCGACCTGCCCGAAGGCCAGCTGGCCAAGTTGCGGGCCGCGGTGGTCAACTCTCGTGCGCTGGCGGAGGTGGGGCGCGGCCTCGACCTGGGCGCCTTCATCCGGCTCGGCCGTGGTGAAGAGGGCACGGGCGGCCGGGACAAGGCGTCCATCCTCGCCGACACCCTGGAAGCGGTGATCGGCGCGGTCTACCTCGATCAGGGACTCGACGCGGCGTCCGAGCTGGTGCACCGGCTCTTCGACCCGCTGATCGAGAAGTCCTCCAATCTGGGCGCGGGCCTGGACTGGAAGACGTCCCTACAGGAGCTGACCGCGATCGAGGGACTCGGCGTGCCCGAGTACCTGGTCACGGAGACCGGCCCCGATCACGAGAAGGTCTTCACTGCTGCTGCCCGCGTCGGAGGCGTCTCGTACGGCACCGGCACCGGCCGCAGCAAGAAGGAGGCGGAGCAGCAGGCCGCCGAGTCCGCCTGGCGGTCCATCCGGGCCGCCGCGGACGAGCGCGCCAAGGCGGCCGAACAGGCCGTCGCGGATGCTGTGAAGGACGGCGACACGTCGTCCGCCACCGCCTGACAGAGCACCACCCGAGCGCCCGTCCCGTCTGCACGGGGCGGGCGCTCGGTCCGTCCCGGCGGCACGCCGCCGCCGGCAGATCCGCCCGAGGAGCCCCGTGCCCGAGCTGCCCGAAGTAGAGGTCGTCCGGCGTGGCCTGGAACGCTGGGTCGCCCACCGCACCGTCGCCGAGGCCGAGGTGCTCCACCCGCGAGCCGTCCGCCGGCACCTGGCCGGTTCCGACGACTTCGCGCACCGGCTCAAGGGCCACCACATCGGCGTCCCGCGCCGGCGCGGCAAGTATCTGTGGCTGCCGCTGGAGGAGACGCACCAGTCGGTCCTCGCCCACCTGGGCATGAGCGGCCAGCTGCTGGTCCAGCCGCACACGGCGCCCGACGAGAAGCACCTGCGGGTCCGTGTCCGGTTCGCCGACTCCCTCGGCACCGAACTCCGCTTCGTCGACCAGCGGACCTTCGGCGGCCTGTCGCTGCACGACAACACGCCCGACGGCCTGCCCGACGTCATCGCGCACATCGCCCGCGACCCCCTGGACCCGCTCTTCGACGACGAGGCCTTCCACCAGGCGCTGCGCCGCAAGCGGACCACCGTCAAACGGGCCCTGCTGGACCAGTCGCTGATCAGCGGCGTGGGCAACATCTACGCGGACGAGGCGCTGTGGCGCTCCCGCATCCACTACGAGCGCCCGACGGCCCGCCTCACCCGCCCGGCCACCGCCGGACTGCTCGGCCACGTCAGGGACGTGATGAACGCGGCCCTCGCGGTCGGCGGCACCAGCTTCGACAGCCTGTACGTCAACGTCAACGGCGAGTCCGGCTACTTCGACCGCTCCCTGGACGCGTACGGCCGCGAGGGCGAGCCGTGCCGCCGCTGCGGCACCCCCATCCGCCGCCGCCCCTGGATGAACCGCTCCAGCTACTTTTGCCCGGTCTGCCAGCGGCCGCCCCGCCCCGACGCGCCCGGCCCGGGCTGACGGCCCCGGCCGTCCCGCGACTTACACCTGCCGCCGGCCGTCGTACGCCGACCGCGCCGCCAGCACGTCGTCCATCGCGCCCTCCACGCAGTGGATGAGCGCGAGCAGCCGCTCGGTGACCCGGCGGCCCAGGGGGGTCAGTTCGTAGTCCACGCGGGGCGGGTTGGTCGGCTGGGCCTCGCGGTGCACCAGCCCGTCGCGCTCCAGCGCGTGCAGCGTCTGGGACAGCATCTTCTCGCTGACCCCGTCGACGCGGCGGCGCAGCTCGTTGAAGCGCAGCGAACCCTCGTACAGCGCGCCGAGCGTCAGCCCGCCCCAGCGGCCGGTGACGTGCTCCAGCGTGCCGCGCGACGGGCAGGCCCTGGCGAAGACGTCGTAGGCGAGGTCCTCGTCGTCCCGGGCGGCGTCCTTCGTGGTGGCGCTCGTACCGCTCATCCCACCAGCGTACGCGAGCACAGCGACCACCAACAGGTTGCGCTAACCGCTGGTTAGCCCCGGGGGTGCGCTGGCAGTGATCTCGAAACCGGAGGATTCGTCCCACGGAACCGCTCTCCACAGGCTCACCACAGCGGTCCATATGCGGTGCAGCAGAGCCCGGTCCGGGTTGTCCCCGCTGAGGGTGACGGTGGCAAGCAGGTCGCATCCCCAGATGCCCCATTCGTCATCGGGCGATGCGGCGATCACGGACTCCGCGATCTCGGCCACGCCAACATGTACTTCCAACGTCAACAGGTCCGCGACCGGGCCGAGGCCGCCACTGCTGCCAGTGCCGAGCCTGAACGCGGCCACCGAGTCCCCGAACGGCCCCAACGCCTCGCCCCACAGACCGTCGCCGCTCTCCAGCAGGTGGTCGAGCAGGCGATCGAGCGCCTGGTCGCCCCTCTCTTCTCCGGAGCGACAGAAGAAGCTGAGTCGGTATGCCACGGTTCCCCCGCCGTCCGCGCTTGATCGCCGGCTGTTTGCACCGCGCCATCATGCACGCCGCGCATGCGACCGTCCCAGCCACGAGGTGCTCCGACCTCATGCCCGTCATGCCTGCCTCCCGGACGGGACGGCATGCACGCGCTACGGCACTTCTGCGCGTCGGTCCTGGGGCGACTCGGCCACCGCCGACGGCCCTGAGACGACCCAGGAGACCTCATACGGCGCTGACCTACGATTGGCTCAGAAGCCGAAGTCCTGCGTCCACCACGGGCCGCCCGGGCCGAGGTGCACACCGACGCCGAGGGTCTTGAAGTCGGGGTTCAGTATGTTGGCGCGGTGGCCGGGGCTGTCCATCCACGCCTGGACCACGGCCGCCGCGTCGGCCTGGCCGCGGGCTATGTTCTCGCCGCCGAGGTCGGTTATCCCGGCCCGCGCGGCCCGGTCCCACGGCGTGCGGCCGTCCGGGTCGGTGTGGTCGAAGAAGCCGCGCGCGGCCATGTCGTCACTGAACCCCTCGGCCAGCGAGGACAGCGCGGAGTTCGCCGCCAGCGGGCTGCGACCGGCCTTCGCGCGCTCGTCGTTGACCAGCTTCAGCACCTCGGCCGCGGCGGCGGTCTCCGCCGACACCGTCACCGGCGGGGAGGCCGGCACCGGTGTGGCCGTACGCGACGGAGTGCCGCCGGGCTCGGCCGGCGTGGACGGCGTCGCCCTGGGCGTGGTGTGCGGGGCCGGCTTCCCGGCGGCCGTCCTGGAGGGGGCGGGCGTGCGGGGGGCCGCGTGCCGCGAGGCGGGCGCGGCGGGATCGGAGGCGGAGGCGGACGGCTTCGAGGCCGGCGCGGTGGGCTTCGAGGGCGAGGCGGAGGCGGACGGAGCCGGCGACCGGGAGGGACCGGTGCCCCCGGCCGCGCTGCCGCCGTCCCGGTTCTCGGCGGTGCCCGAGGTGCCGCCCTGCTCGCTCGCCGTGTTGCTCGGCGTGGCCACGGCCTGCACCCGTTCCCCGCCGGTGGTGTGCGTGCCGCCGCCGAGCTGGTAGTGCTCCAGGCCGGGCACGACACCGGTGGCCACCGCGACCGTGCCGAGGGCGACCGCCGCCGACACTCCGAGCAGGCCCGTGCGTACCGGCCGGGGGGCCTTCCTGCCGCGCCGGCCGTGGGACCCGCCGGCGGACAGGGCGGGACCGTCGCCGGGGTGGCCGGAGGAGGAGCCGGGCGCGGCCGAGGCCGGCCGGTGCTCGGGCGCGGTGGGTGCGGGGGCGTCGTCCGTCGAGAACAGGTAGGCCTGGGCCCGGGCGGTGGTCTCGGCGTAGGCCTCCGGGTTCAGGTAGGGGGCGATCCCGCGGGGACGTTCCCCCGCGGCCGGGTACCGGGCGCCGGCGTCACCGGAACCGGACGGCCTGGTGCCGGCCGCCCCCGTGGCGCGGCCCGTGGCGGCGCGGCCGGCGGCTGAGCGTCGGTGGCGTCCCATGTCCTTGCCCTCTTCCTCGTGCTCGCGGTCGACCGGCGCCCGCCCGGCGCGCACCGCTACCGGTCGCGGGCTCCGCGGCGAGCGACTCCCCCTGGCCGACCTGACTCACTCGAACGAGTGAGTTTCATATGCGTTTCATTGGGTCCGGACGGTACCCCATGCCGCCTGGGGACGGCGTGTCCCCGACGACTCCGGCCGGTTAGGTTGCAGCCATGAGTGAGGACGTACGACTGGTCGCCTGGGTCCGTGGACACGTGCAAGGTGTGGGTTTCCGCTGGTTCACGCGGGCAAGGGCGCTGGAGATCGGCGGCCTGAGTGGTTTTGCTCTCAATCTGGCCGACGGCCGGGTCCAGGTGGTGGCGGAGGGTGCCCGGGAGCGCTGCGAGGGACTGCTGGACTGGCTCCAGGGGAACGACACGCCCGGGCGCGTGGACGGCGTCACCGAGATCTGGGACACACCGCGCGGCGGTTACTCGGGGTTCGCGATCCGCTGAGCCCACTCCGCGACGACCGGTGGACGCGGGCCCGGCAGGCCCTTCCGGGTGCCCGCCGAAAGCGAAAACCGCCTGGTGGTTGCCAAGAACGGATCGGCGTGGCAGGCTCCGCAGGTACTGCTGGCCGCCACGTCCCGAGGGCCCGGAGGAGTCGCAGCGTCACCGGTTCCCCGGTCGCGCGCCCCGGTTCGCCCGCCAATACGGGGCGTGATCGTGTTGACCGTCAAACTTTTTGGTGAGACGCTGAAAGCCCCGCGCACCTTAGCTGTTTGGCATGGAGCAACACCAGGGCAACACTCGGATGTGCCAAGCACCGCGGGTGCGAATCCCTCACGACCCACACCGCATCGGTCGGTCACTCAGTGTGGAGGACCATCCATCATGGCAAAGGCGCTTCTCGGTTACGTCGGCGGCTCCGACCCTCGACTCCTCGCCGAGATGCGACGGTTGCAGCAGCGCGTCCAGGACCTGGAGTCCGAGCTGGTACGGATCCAGGCCGAGAACGAAGCGCTGTCGGCTGCCGCCTCTCAGGACAGGATCATGGAGAGCATCGACGCACACCAGGCGGAGCCTGCGCTCACCTGACAGCTGCATCGCTCCACGACAGCGGTAGCAGCGAACGGCTGCCCGTATCAACCATGAGATCGGCGCACGCGTCGATCGGACGGCTGTGACCCGGCCGTCAGAACTGCAAGGGACGCTCCGGCGTCCCTTCTTTCTTTCCCCCGCGCATCCTTTCACCCCCTTAACGTCTGGTGTGCCCGGCCCGTTCAATGGCGAAACCGTGGGGTTGCGAGTGTCCGTGGAGTGAGATACCGGCGCCGGGTAGAGTCCAGCGGCGTGCACCTCAAGGCCCTGACCCTCCGCGGGTTCAAGTCGTTCGCCTCCGCCACCACGCTCCGGTTCGAACCCGGGATCACGTGCGTCGTCGGCCCGAACGGCTCGGGCAAGTCCAACGTCGTGGACGCGCTCAGCTGGGTCATGGGCGAGCAGGGCGCCAAATCGCTGCGCGGCGGCAAGATGGAGGACGTCATCTTCGCCGGCACCACCGGGCGCCCGCCGCTCGGCCGCGCCGAGGTGTCCCTGACCATCGACAACTCCGACGGCGCCCTGCCCATCGAGTACGCCGAGGTCACCATCACGCGGATCATGTTCCGCAACGGCGGCAGCGAGTACCAGATCAACGGCGACACCTGCCGCCTCCTGGACGTCCAGGAACTCCTCTCCGACTCCGGCATCGGCCGCGAGATGCACGTCATCGTCGGCCAGGGCCAGCTCGACTCCGTCCTGCACGCCGATCCGGCGGGCCGCCGCGCCTTCATCGAGGAGGCGGCCGGTGTCCTCAAACACCGCAAGCGCAAGGAGAAGGCGCTGCGCAAACTGGACGCGATGCGGGCCAACCTCGCACGCGTGCAGGACCTGACGGACGAACTGCGCCGCCAGCTCAAGCCCCTCGGCCGCCAGGCCGCGGTCGCGCGCAGGGCCGCCGTCATCCAGGCCGACCTGCGCGACGCGCGGCTGCGGCTGCTCGCCGACGACCTCGTGCGCCTGCGCGAGGCCCTGCGGGCCGAGATCGCCGACGAGGCGGCCCTGCGGGACCGCAAGGGGAGCGCCGAGCAGGAACTGAAGAAGGCCCTGCACCGCGAGGCGCACCTGGAGGAGGAGGTACGGCGCCTCACCCCGCGCCTCCAGCGCGCCCAGCAGACCTGGTACGAGCTGTCCCAGCTGGCCGAGCGGGTCCGCGGCACCATCTCCCTGGCCGACGCCCGCGTGCACAGCGCCACCTCCGCGCCCCCCGAGGAACGGCGTGGCCGTGACCCCGAGGACCTGGAACGCGAGGCCGCCCGCGTCCGCGAGCAGGAGGCCGAACTGGAAGCGGCCCTGGAGGCGGCGCAGCGGGCACTGGACGACACGGTCGCCCACCGCGCCGGCCTGGAACGCGAGCTGGCCGCGGAGGAACGCCGGCTGAAGGACGCCGCCCGAGCCATCGCCGACCGCCGCGAGGGCCTGGCCCGGCTGTCCGGTCAGGTCAACGCCGCCCGCTCGCGCGCCGCCTCCGCACAGGCCGAGATCGACCGGCTGGCGACGGCCCGCGACGAGGCCCGCGAACGCGCCCTCCGGGCGCAGGAGGAGTACGAGGCGCTGAAGGCCGAGGTCGACGGCCTCGACGCCGGCGACGCGGATCTCGCCGAGCGCCACGAGACGGCCAGGCGGCAGCTCGCCGAGGCGGAGACCGTCCTCGGTGCCGCCCGCGAGGCGGTCACCGCGGCCGAACGCCGGCGTGCCGCCACCCAGGCCCGTCACGAGGCGCTGGCGCTCGGCCTCCGGCGCAAAGACGGCACCGGCGCCCTGCTCGAGGAACGGGACCGGCTGACCGGGGTGCTGGGCCCGGCGGCGGACCTGCTGACGGTGACGCCCGGCCACGAGGCGGCCGTCGCCGCCGCGTTCGGCGCAGCGGCGGACGCGGTCGCCGTCACGACCCCGGCGGCGGCGGCCGAGGCGCTGCGCCTGCTGCGCAAGCAGGACGGCGGCCGCGCGGCCCTCCTGCTGGCCGGCCCCCCGGAGCAGCCCCCGGCGCCGCCCGCCACCGCGGCGGACCCCGCCGCCCCGCCCACGCCCGGCACGACCGCCGTCGGCGCGGGCGCGGCCCGGCACGGCGCGCGCTCCGGGGGGCTGCTGCACGCCGCCGACCTGGTCCGTGGCCCCGAGGACCTCATGCCCGCCGTACGCCGGCTGCTGCGGAGGATCGTGGTCGTGGACGGTCTGGCGGACGCCGAGACCCTCGTCCGCGCCCGTCCGGAGCTGACCGCCGTCACCGCCGAGGGCGACCTGCTCGGGGCGTACTTCGCGCACGGCGGTTCGGCCGGCGCGCCCAGTCTGCTGGAGGTGCGGGCCTCCGTGGACGAGGCCGCCGCCGAGCTGGCGGAACTGGCGGTGCGCTGCGCCGGGCTGGCCGAGGAACAGCGGGCCGCGGCCGAACGGCGTACGGCGGCCGCGGCCCTCGTGGAGGAGCTGGGGGAGCGGCGCCGGGCCGCCGACCGGGAGAAGTCGGGGATCGCCCAGCAACTGGGCCGCCTCGCCGGGCAGGCCCGCGGCGCCGCCGGGGAGGCGGAGCGGTCCGCGGCCGCCGCCGCCCGCGCGCAGGAGGCGGCGGAGAAGGCCGCGGGGGAGGCCGAGGAGCTGGCCGAACGGTTGGCGGTGGCCGAGGAGATGCCGGTGGAGGAGGAGCCCGACACCGCCGTGCGGGACCGGCTCGCCGCCGACGGTGCCAACGCGCGGCAGACCGAGATGGAGGCCCGGCTCCAGGTCCGCACGCACGAGGAGCGGGTCAAGGGCCTCGCCGGACGGGCCGACTCGCTGGACCGCGCGGCCCGCGCCGAACGCGAGGCACGCGCGCGAGCCGAACGGCACCGGGCCCGGCTGCGGCACGAGGCGGCCGTCGCCGCAGCGGTCGCCTCCGGGGCCCGCCAGCTGCTGGCGCACGTCGAGGTGTCGCTGGCCCGCGCCGAGGAGGAGCGGACCGCGGCGGAGGCCGCCCGGACCCTGCGTGAGCAGGAGCTGACCGCCGCCCGGACCGCCGGACGCGAACTGAAGGCCGAACTGGACAAGCTGACGGACTCCGTCCACCGGGGCGAGGTGCTCGGAGCCGAGAAGCGGCTGCGCATCGAGCAGCTGGAGTCCAGGGCGCTGGAGGAACTGGGCGTGGAGCCGGAGGGGCTGGTGGCCGAGTACGGGCCGGACCAGCTCGTGCCGCCCTCGCTGCCCGCCGACGGCGAGGTGCTGCCGGACGACCCCGCGCACCCCCGCAACCAGCCGCGCCCGTTCGTGCGCGCCGAGCAGGAGAAGCGGCTGCGGGCGGCCGAGCGGGCGTACCAGCAACTGGGCAAGGTCAATCCGCTGGCGCTCGAGGAGTTCGCGGCGCTGGAGGAGCGGCACCAGTTCCTCAGCGAGCAGCTGGAGGACCTCAAGAAGACCCGCACCGATCTCCTCCAGGTGGTGAAGGAGGTCGACGAGCGCGTCGAACAGGTCTTCACCGAGGCCTTCCGGGACACGGCGCGCGAGTTCGAGGGCGTCTTCGGGCGGCTGTTCCCCGGCGGCGAGGGCCGCCTGCTGCTGACCGACCCCGGCAACATGCTCACCACGGGTGTGGACGTCGAGGCGCGTCCGCCGGGCAAGAAGGTCAAGCGGCTCTCCCTGCTGTCGGGAGGTGAACGGTCGCTGACCGCGGTCGCGCTGCTGGTGTCGATCTTCAAGGCCCGGCCGAGCCCGTTCTACGTCATGGACGAGGTCGAGGCCGCGTTGGACGACACCAACCTCCAGCGGCTGATCGGCATCATGCGGGAGCTCCGGGAGGCCTCGCAGCTCATCGTGATCACGCACCAGAAGCGCACGATGGAGGTGGCCGACGCCCTCTACGGCGTCTCCATGCAGGGCGACGGTGTGTCGAAGGTCATTTCCCAGCGCCTTCGGTGACCCCTTTTTCAAGATCAACTGACGCAGAGTTCACTTCTTGAACACGGAGCGCCTAGTTGTATCTCAAAGCTCACACACTTCCGACTATTGACTTCGAAAGTTGAAGGCATAGTCTCTCCAGCGATGCTTTTACCTTCAGGTGTGAGTGGTGTGAAGTTGTGCCCCACTGGATACCTGGAAGGGATCGACCCCACCCCGGCAGCGTTGCCGCGGCCCGAGGAGTTTTCCGTGACCAGCACAGCGCAGGCACCTCAGTCAGGAGCCAGGACGGCTCACCCCGATCATCTCGGGCATGTCATCTTCATCGCGGCGGCCGCCGCCATGGGCGGTTTCCTGTTCGGTTACGACAGCTCCGTCATCAACGGTGCCGTCGAGGCGATCCGCAGCCGCTACGACGTCGGTTCGGCGGCCCTCGCCCAGGTCATCGCCATCGCCCTGATCGGCTGCGCCATCGGCGCCGCCACCGCCGGCCGCATAGCCGACCGGATCGGCCGCATCCGGTGCATGCAGATCGCCGCCGTCCTCTTCACCATCAGCGCCGTCGGCTCCGCGCTGCCCTTCGCGCTGTGGGACCTCGCCTTCTGGCGCATCGTCGGCGGCTTCGCCATCGGCATGGCCTCCGTCATCGGCCCGGCCTACATCGCCGAGGTCGCCCCGCCCGCCTACCGCGGCCGGCTCGGCTCCTTCCAGCAGGCCGCGATCGTCATCGGCATCGCCATCTCCCAGCTGGTCAACTGGGGCCTGCTGAACGCCGCCGGCGGCAACCAGCGCGGCAAGCTGATGGGCCTGGAGGCCTGGCAGGTCATGCTCGGTGTGATGGTCGTCCCGGCCGTCCTGTACGGCCTGCTGTCCTTCGCGATCCCCGAGTCCCCCCGCTTCCTGCTCTCCGTCGGCAAGCGTGAGCGCGCCCGCCAGATCCTCGCCGAGGTCGAGGGCAAGGACATCGACCTGAACGCCCGCGTCGCCGAGATCGAGCACGCGATGAAGAGCGAGCACAAGTCCACGTTCAAGGACCTGCTCGGTGGCGGCTTCTTCTTCAAGCCGATCGTCTGGATCGGTATCGGCCTGTCGGTCTTCCAGCAGTTCGTCGGCATCAACGTCGCGTTCTACTACTCCTCGACGCTGTGGCAGTCGGTCGGCGTCGACCCGACGGACTCGTTCCTCTACTCGTTCACGACGTCGATCATCAACATCGTCGGCACCGTGATCGCGATGATCTTCGTCGACCGCGTCGGCCGCAAGCCGCTGGCCCTCATCGGCTCGGTCGGCATGGTCGTGGGCCTCGGGCTGGAGGCCTGGGCGTTCTCCTACGACCTCGTCGGCGGCAAGCTCCCCACCACCCAGGGCTGGGTCGCCCTGATCGCCGCCCACGTGTTCGTCCTCTTCTTCGCCCTGTCCTGGGGCGTGGTCGTCTGGGTCTTCCTCGGCGAGATGTTCCCGAACCGGATCCGCGCCGCCGCGCTCGGCGTGGCCGCCGCCGCGCAGTGGATCGCCAACTGGGCCATCACCGCGAGCTTCCCGTCCCTGGCCGACTGGAACCTCTCCGGCACGTACGTGATCTACACGATCTTCGCCGCGCTCTCGATCCCGTTCGTCCTCAAGTTCGTCAAGGAGACGAAGGGCAAGACGCTGGAGGAGATGGGCTGAGCCCCCGCACTCGGGGAGGAGGGCCAAGTCCCCGCTGCCCCTCTCCCCGTACCGTCCGCCGCCCCCGGCCCGGCCACCGCCCGGACCGGGGGCGGCGGTGCGTCGTCCGACCCGGGCGGAAGCCGGGTTGGGGGTTCCCGGACGACAGCGGCGGGGCGGCACGGTGCGCGGAGCGGCGGAGTGCGAGGCGGAGTCCCGTCAGGCACCGACCCGGCCGGAGAGCGCGGGCGCGCCTCGACGGCGACGGCCGGCATCGGCGCGGCAGGTGGCAGCGCGGCGCAGGTGCCCCGGGACCCCGTTGCGCCCGGCGTGGCACCCCCGCCACCCCTTTCTTTGGGCGCGCTGCCCCCGAGCCAGAGTGGAGGACGCCCTGGCAGTCGGCCGGCACCGGCGGGGCGGCACGGTGCGCGGGCGCAGCCAGTCGCGGAGCGGGGGCAGGACACCCTTCCGCGCCCAGCGAGGCACCCCGTCGTCCGTCCGTCTCTCTGGGCGCGCTGCCCTGACCCGGACCGAACCGAATTCGGGGCACCCCGACGACAGTCGGCCGGTATCGGCGCGGCAGCGCGGTGCGCGGGTCGGCGGAGTGGGGGCGAAGTCCCCTCAGGCCCTCGCCCCCTCATCCCGGCGGTGCATCGTCCGACCCGCGCTGGAGCAGGTCGCGGTGTCTGGCGGCAGCCGGTCAGCACCGGCGCGCGGCGGGGTGGCGGCCGAGTCCCGCCGGACTCCGTTCCGCGCCCGGGCGCCCTGACGGCAGTACGCCAGTCTCGGCGCGGCAGCGCATACGCGGCGGCACGTGCCGTAGCGGGCGCATGCGGAAGTCCCCCTCCGGTGATGCTCGGTGGAGGGGGACAGTGGGCCGTGACGGTCAGACGGTGACGGCCTCGGCGGCCGGCGCGGGCGCGGCTTCCGCCGGGCGCTCGACCGCCGGCTTCGGCAGCACCAGGTACAGCACACCGGAGATGACGATCGTCGCGACCCAGCCGAGGCCGTACTCGCCGACCACGTTGTTCCTCGCGAGCGGGCCGGTGAACCAGTCGGACGTGGTGAACATGAGCCCGGACAGCAGACCGACGGCCCAGGCGGCCACGGCCGCGGGGGAGAAGCCGCCCCGGTACCAGTAGGCGCTGGTGCGCGTGGTGTCGGCCATGGCCGCGCCGTCGTACTCCGTGCGGCGCAGCATGTCCGCGCCGAAGACGCCGACCCAGGCGGAGAAGGCGACCGCGAGCAGGGACAGGAAGGCGATGAAGGAGCCCATGAAGCTCGTCGCCACCAGCATCAGCACGCCGCCGAAGATCAGCGAGATCACGGCGTTGACCGAGACGGCCCAGTGGCGCGGCACCTTGAAGCCGAGGGTCTGCGCGGTGAAGCCCGCCGAGTACATCGACATCGAGTTGATGAGCAGCATGCCGATCAGCGCGATGACCAGGTACGGCACCGCGATCCACGTCGGCAGGATCTCGCCGAGGAAGGAGACCGGGTCGGTCGCCGAGGCCAGGTCGGGCGTGGACACGGCCATCACCGCGCCCATCAGGACCATGGGCAGGACGACGACACCGGCGCCGCCCACCGCCGTGCCGACGATCGCCTTCGAGGACGCCGTACGGGGCAGGTAGCGGGTGAAGTCCGGGGCGGACGGGATCCAGCTGACGCCGCCGGCCGCGATCATGCCCACGCCGGTGATCACGGAGGCCGTGGAGCCGGCACCGTGGTGCATCACCTTCGACCAGTCGGTGTTCGCCACGAGGTAGCCGAGGACCAGCACGGAGAAGACGCCGAAGAGGTAGGTCGCGTACTTGTTGCACTTCTGCACGGCGTTGATGCCGAGCCCGGAGATCACGAACGTGGCGACGACGAACCCCAGCAGCATCACCATGTCGAGCACGCTGTTGGCCCTGATGCCGAACAGGATGTCCAGGATGGTGAGCATCGCGTAGGCGCCGGTCACCGCGTTGATCGTCTCCCAGCCCCAGCGCGCGACCCAGATCAGCGAACCGGGCAGCAGGTTGCCGCGCTGTCCGAAGACCGCGCGCGACAGTGCCATGCCGGGCGCGCCGCCCCGCTTGCCCGCGATGCCGATCAGCCCGACGAGTCCGTACGACACGAGCGGCGCGGCCACGGCGACGACGAGCGCCTGCCAGATGTTCAGGTGGTAGGCCACGACCAGGCTGGCGCCCATGGTCAGCAGCAGCACGCTGATGTTGGCGCCGACCCAGGTGGGGAACAGCTCGCGGGTCTTCGCCGTGCGCTCGTGGTCGGGGACCTGCTCGATGCCGCGGGTCTCGAGAGCGCCTTCGGTCTCGACGGTTTTGCTCATGGAAGAGGTGCCAGACATGGGGGGACAGGGGGACGAGGGGACTCTACGCGCGTGGACAGCGGTGCCACCATCGTACTTTGATCCGAGTCCTTGCGGTAAGTGGCGTTTGTCTCTCGGAGGAAGCCACAAACGAGGCTCCCGGGAAGCCCATGGCCGATACTGGTCGGGTTATGGAAACCGTCATCCTTGCTGTAGTCATCGCCGTGGTCGTGCTCGGCGCGCTCGGCGGGCTGATCGTGGGCAGCCGGCGCCACAAGCCGCTGCCCCCGCCGCCCCCGAAGACGCCCGACATCACCGCGCCACCGGCCGAGCCGCACGTCGGCGACGAGGCCGAGACGCCGCGCGACGAACCGCGCCGGACCATCGAGGAGGTGGATCTCCCGGGCGGCCCCGCGCCGGTCGCCGTCGAGGAACCCCCCGTAGTCGAGGCTCCTGTCGGGATCGAGATCCCGGAGCCCACCGCAGGCCGGCTGATCCGGCTGCGCGCCCGCCTGTCCCGCTCGCAGAACGCCCTCGGCAAGGGCCTGCTCACGCTGCTCTCCCGTGAGCACCTCGACGAGGACACCTGGGAGGAGATCGAGGACACGCTGCTCACCGCCGACGTCGGCGTGCAGCCCACCCAGGAACTGGTCGAGCGGCTGCGCGAACGCGTGCGGGTGCTCGGCACGCGCACCCCCGTGGAGCTGCGCGCCCTGCTGCGCGAGGAACTGCTCCACCTGGTCGGCACCGACGTCGACCGCACGGTCAGGACCGAACCCGAGGGCCGCAGGCCGGGCATCGTGATGGTCGTCGGGGTCAACGGCACCGGCAAGACCACCACCACCGGCAAGCTCGCCCGGGTCCTGGTCGCCGACGGCCGCACCGTCGTCCTCGGCGCCGCCGACACCTTCCGGGCCGCCGCCGCCGACCAGCTCCAGACCTGGGGCGAGCGCGTCGGCGCCCACACCGTGCGCGGCCCCGAGGCCGGCGACCCCGCCTCCGTGGCCTTCGACGCGGTCAAGGAGGGCAAGGAGATGGGGGTTGACGTCGTCCTCATCGACACCGCCGGCCGCCTGCACACCAAGACCGGTCTCATGGACGAACTGGGCAAGGTCAAGCGGGTGGTGGAGAAGCACGCCCCGCTGGACGAGGTACTGCTCGTCCTTGACGCCACCACCGGGCAGAACGGCCTGGTGCAGGCCCGCGTGTTCGCCGAGGTCGTCAACATCACCGGCATCGTGCTGACCAAGCTGGACGGCACGGCCAAGGGCGGCATCGTCGTCGCGGTCCAGCGCGAGCTGGGGGTGCCGGTCAAGCTGATCGGGCTCGGTGAGGGCGCGGACGATCTCGCGCCGTTCGAGCCGGAGGCGTTCGTGGACGCGCTGATCGGCGAGTAGCGCAGCGCGGCGGGGGAGGTGACCCCCGCCGCGCCGGACCGGAGAAGCGCCCGCCCCCGAGGTGCAGTCGGGGACGGGCGCTTCGTCTTGTGCGCCCACCGGCCGGGGCCCGGAACCGCTCGCCCACCGGGCCCGGAACCGCCCACCGGCCGAAGCCCGGAACCGCGCACCGGCCGGCTCCGGCGCGGCGCGTCCGCCGGGTCAGGCCCGGGAGCGGTGCGCCACGTACGCCAGCACGCCCAGCAGCAGCCGTGCCGCCGGCGGCCGGCTCGCCGCGTCCAGCGCGGGTGGGCGCAGCCAGCGCACCGGGCCCAGGCCGCCCCGGTCGGACGGCGGCGCGGTGATGTACGCGCCCGGGCCGAGGCCGTGCAGGTCGAGCGTGGCGGGGTCGTCCCAGCCCATCCGGTACAGCAGCCGGGGGAGGTCCGCGGCGGAGCCGGGGGCCACGAAGAAGTGGGCGCGGCCGTCGGGGGTGGCGGTGACCGGGCCGAGCGGGAGGCCCATGCGCTCCAGGCGGACCAGGGCACGGCGGCCGGCCGCCTCGGAGACCTCCAGGACGTCGAACGCCCGGCCCACCGGCAGCATCACCGACGCGCCCGGGACGTCGGCCCAGACCTTGCCGACCTCGTCCAGAGTGGCCCCGGCCGGTACGGGCGGCGCGAAGTCCAGCGGATGCGCGCCCGGCGCCGGGCAGTCGGGCCGTCCGCAGGAGCAGGCGCCCGCCGCGGCCCGCGCGCCCGGCACCACGTCCCAGCCCCACAGGCCGGTGAACTCGGCGACGGTGGTGCACTCCGCGGAGCGACCGCGCCGACGCGTGCCGGAACGGATCTCGCGGATGCCGCCGATCGTGAAGCCCATGCCCCCTCCAACGGGTCCTGCGCGCCGATGGTCACGCCACGGAACGAGACGGAAGCGGAACGTAACGTTACGGCTCCGACCGTGTCCTGCGCTCCGGAGCCAGGGCGGCGCTTCGAAGCGCACCGGGTGGCACATCGCGGGCCACGCGCCCCCACGTGCATCACTTCGCCCGCTCCCTTTTCTCCTCCGCCAAGTCAATCGCGCGCGGCCGACCGTGAGTTCATACGAAGGGGTGGCGAATGGTGGCGTTTCCGGGATTCCCGTGGCTGGGTGCGTGATCGGGGGATTACTGTGAGTGTGCGAGCCCTGGGGCGCACGTAGCCGTGGGTATGCCGGAGGCAAGTCGTCAGCTCGTTCGAGGAGTGAGAGATGCCGGACGGGAGACCGTCCCGACCGGCATTCTGATAGGGCTTGGCGCACTCGGCGGCAAGTGGTCTCAGGGATGGGGGCGTTCCAGTGGGCGGCAACGGCGGTAGCGGGACCAACGCTGACAAGCGCCCCAACGAGCTGCTCGGTTCGTGGTTCGTGCGCAGCGGCTGGTCCAAGGGCGAGCTGGCCCGCCAAGTGAACCGCCGGGCACGCCAGTTGGGCGCCAATCACATCTCCACCGACACCTCGCGCGTACGGCGCTGGCTGGACGGGGAGAACCCGCGCGAACCGATCCCGCGCATCCTCTCGGAGCTGTTCTCCGAACGCTTCGGCTGCGTGGTCTCCATCGAGGACCTCGGCCTGCGCGCCGCCCGTCCCTCACCCGCCGCCTCCGGGGTCGACCTGCCCTGGACGGGACCGCAGGCGGTCGCCCTGCTCAGCGAGTTCTCCCGCAGCGACCTGATGCTCGCCCGGCGCGGCTTCCTCGGCACCTCCCTCGCCCTGTCCGCGGGCCCCTCCCTCATCGAACCCATGCAGCGCTGGCTCGTGCCGGTCCCGGGCGCCGCGGACCCGTCCGGACCGAGGCCCGCCCCCGACCCGCGCCGGCCGGGGCGGCTCTCCCGGCCCGAGCTGGAGCTGCTGGAGTCCACCACGCGCATGTTCCGCCAGTGGGACGCCCAGTGCGGCGGGGGCCTGCGCCGCAAGGCGGTCGTCGGGCAGCTGCACGAGGTCACCGACCTGCTTCAGGAACCCCAGCCCGAGGCCACCACCCGCACGTTGTTCAAGGTCGCCGCCGAACTGGCCGAACTGGCCGGCTGGATGTCGTACGACGTCGGCCTCCAGCCCACCGCGCAGAAGTACTTCGTCCTCGCGCTGCACGCCGCCAAGGAGGCCGGGGACAAGCCCCTCGGCTCGTACATCCTCTCCAGCATGAGCCGCCAGATGATCCACCTCGGCCGGCCCGAGGACGCGCTGGAGCTGATCCACCTCGCGCAGTACGGCAGCCGCGACTGCGCGAGCCCGCGCACCCAGTCCATGCTGTATGCGATGGAGGCCCGCGCCTACGCCAACATGGGCCAGCCCGGCCGGACCAAGCGGGCGGTGCGCATGGCCGAGGACACCTTCACCGAGGCCGGCGACTGGGACCAGCCGGACCCCGACTGGATCCGCTTCTTCTCCGAGGCCGAGCTGTACGCCGAGAACTCCCACTCCTACCGCGACCTCGCCTACGTCGCCGGCCGCAGCCCCACCTACGCCTCGCTGGCCGAACCGCTCATGCGGCGTGCCGTGGAGCTGTTCTCCGAGGACTCCGAGCACCAGCGGTCCTACGCGCTCAACCTCATCGGCGTGGCCACCGTGCACCTGCTCCAGGGCGAGCCCGAGGAGAGCACGGCCTACGCGGCACAGGCCATGGACATCGCCCGCAAGGTCCGCTCCGAGCGTGTGAACACTCGTATCCGAAAGACGGTCGACACGGCCGTGCGCGACTACGGCGGGCTCGCCGCCGTGGTCGACCTCGCCGACAAGCTCGCCGTCACGCTCCCCGAGAACGCCGAGGCGGTCTGACCCGGAGAGCACACAGGCCCCGGCCGCGGCCGGTCCTCCCGAACTGCCCGACTCGGCTCCCCCATGCCAGGTCATCGAGAGGCCGACCGCGGCCGGCTCTCCTCCTCCCGGAGGAGGTCGCGCCACGACAACGCCGCCGCCGGCGCGCACCGCGCGCTTCACCGACGCGTAACACACACGTCGTCTTCGTCACCCGGGCGAAACAACGAGGGGCTCCCACCGAAACCGCGCTGCGCCAGTCTCAGGGCGCATAACCGGCCACCCCCTCAACCGACCGGACCGCACAGGCACCGCCCGCACGGGGCCGTACCAACCGACGAGGAGACGCCGATGGCACCAGCCATCATGCTTGCGGCGGACGCACCCAGACTGTCGTCCGCCAACACCGGCTTCATGCTCATCTGCTCCGCCCTGGTGATGCTCATGACGCCGGGCCTGGCCTTCTTCTACGGAGGCATGGTCCGCGTCAAGAGCACCCTGAACATGTTGATGATGAGCTTCATCAGCCTCGGGATCGTCACCATCCTCTGGGTGCTGTACGGCTTCTCCCTCGCCTTCGGCACGGGCAGCAAGCTGATCGGCTGGAACACCGACTGGTTCGGCCTCAGCCACATCGGGCTGACGGAACTCTGGGACGGCTACACCATCCCGGTCTACGTCTTCATGGTGTTCCAGCTGATGTTCGCGATCATCACACCGGCCCTGATCAGCGGCGCCCTCGCCGACCGCGTCAAGTTCTCCGCCTGGGCGCTCTTCATCACCCTGTGGGTCACCATCGTCTACGTGCCGGTCGCCCACTGGGTCTGGGGCGCCGACGGCTGGGCCTACAAGCTGGGCGTCATCGACTTCGCGGGCGGTACGGCGGTCCACATCAACGCCGGCGCGGCGGCCCTCGGCGTCATCCTCGTCATCGGCAGGCGCGTCGGCTTCAAGCGGGACCCGATGCGTCCCCACAGCCTCCCGCTGGTCATGCTCGGCGCGGGCCTGCTCTGGTTCGGCTGGTTCGGCTTCAACGCGGGCTCCTGGCTCGGCAACGACGACGGCGTCGGCGCGCTGATGTTCGTCAACACGCAGGTCGCCACCGCCGCCGCCATGCTGGCCTGGCTCGCCTACGAGAAGATCCGCCACGGCGCCTTCACCACGCTCGGCGCGGCCTCCGGCGCGGTCGCCGGCCTGGTCGCCATCACCCCCTCCGGCGGCGCGGTCTCCCCGCTCGGCGCGATCGCCGTCGGCGCCATAGCCGGTGTCGCCTGCGCCGCGGCCGTCGGCCTGAAGTACCGGTTCGGCTTCGACGACTCCCTCGACGTGGTCGGCGTCCACATGGTCGGCGGCATCATCGGCTCGCTCCTCATCGGCTTCTTCGCCACCGGCAAGGGCCAGTCCGCCGCCACCGGCGTCCTCTACGGCGACCACACGTTCACCCAGCTGTGGAAGCAGTGCGCCGGTGTCTTCGCGGTCCTCGCCTACTCCCTGATCGTCTCCGCCGTCCTCGCCTTCCTCCTCGACCGGACCCTCGGCATGCGGGTCACCGAGGACCAGGAGGTCTCCGGCATCGACCAGGCCGAGCACGCCGAGACCGCGTACGACTTCAGCGGCGCCGGCGGCGGGGTCACCGCCGCCGCCCCCGCCCCGGCCCCCGCACACACCAGGAAGGTGGACGCATGAAGCTCATCACGGCCGTCGTCAAGCCCCACCGGCTCGACGAGATCAAGGAAGCCCTCCAGGCATTCGGCGTCCACGGACTGACGGTCACCGAGGCCAGCGGCTACGGTCGGCAGCGGGGCCACACCGAGGTGTACCGCGGTGCCGAGTACACCGTCGACCTCGTCCCCAAGGTCCGCATCGAGGTCCTCGTCGAGGACGACGACGCCGAGGAGCTCATCGAGGTCGTCGTCAAGGCGGCCCGTACGGGCAAGATCGGTGACGGCAAGGTGTGGTCGCTGCCGGTCGAGACGGCCGTGAGGGTCCGCACGGGCGAGCGCGGACCGGACGCCCTCTGACGCGGACGCGTCCCACACGACGGAAGAACGGAGTCGCCGGGTGACGGGTACGGATGTGCGGGACGGGACGGAAGACCCGGGACCCAGCGGCTACGCGGCGGCCCGGCTGCGCCTCCTCGGTGAGGGGGCGCGGCCCGGGCCGCCGCGCCGTGCCGCCCTCGCCGAACTGACCGACGACTGGCTCGCCGGGCTCTTCGGCGCGGCGGCCGGCGGCCTCGGCGGCGTGTCGCTCGTCGCCGTCGGCGGCTACGGCCGCGGGGAGCTCTCCCCGCGCAGCGACCTCGACCTGGTGCTGCTGCACGACGGCTCCGACCCCGGCGCGGTCGCCGCCCTCGCCGACCGGCTCTGGTACCCGGTGTGGGACCTCGGCATCGCCCTGGACCACTCGGTGCGCACCCCGGCCGAGGCCCGCAGGACGGCCGGCGAGGACCTGAAGGTCCACCTCGGCCTGCTGGACGCCCGCCACCTCGCCGGCGACCTCGGCCTCACCGCCGGCCTGCGCACCGCCGTCCTCACCGAATGGCGCAACCAGGCCCCCAAGCGCCTCCCCGAACTGCGGGAGCTGTGCGCCGAGCGCGCCGAACGCCAGGGCGAGCTGCGCTACCTGCTGGAACCCGACCTCAAGGAGGCCCGCGGCGGCCTGCGCGACGCCACCGCCCTGCGCGCCGTCGCCGCGTCCTGGCTGGCCGACGCCCCGCGCGAGGGTCTCGCCGACGCCCGCCGTCGCCTCCTCGACGTCCGCGACGCCCTGCACCTGTCCACGGGCCGCGCCACCGACCGGCTCGCCCTCCAGGAGCAGGACCAGGTGGCCGCCGCCCTCGGGCTGCTGGACGCCGACGCCCTGCTGCGACAGGTCTACGAGGCGGCCCGCGTGATCGCCTACGCCAGTGACGTCACCTGGCGGGAGGTGGGGCGCGTACTGCGCGCCCGCGCCGTCCGGCCGCGGCTGCGGAAACTGGCGAAGGACCGCGGCGACCTCCTCCGCCGCGCGGTGACCGGCGACGCCGGCAAGCCCGTCACCGAGCGCTCCCCGCTCGCCGAGGGCGTCGTCGAACAGGACGGGGAGGTGGTGCTCGCCCGCGCCGCACGCCCCGAACGCGACCCCGTGCTCCCGCTGCGCGCCGCGGCCGCCGCCGCCCAGGCCGGCCTCCCGCTCTCCCCGCACGCCGTACGGCGCATGGCCGCCACCGCCCGCCCGCTGCCCGAGCCCTGGCCCGCCGAGGCCCGCGAGCAGCTGGTCACGCTGCTCGGCTCCGGCCGCCCGACGGTCGACGTCTGGGAGGCGCTGGAGGCCGACGGCCTGATCACCCGCCTGCTGCCCGACTGGGAACGGGTCCGCTGCCGCCCCCAGCGCAACGCCGTGCACGTCTGGACCGTCGACCGGCACCTGATCGAGACCGCCGTCCGCGCCTCCGAGCTGACCCGCCGCGTCAGCCGCCCCGACCTGCTCCTCGTCGCCGCCCTGCTGCACGACATCGGCAAGGGCTGGCCCGGGGACCACTCGGTGGCCGGCGAGATCATCGCCCGGGACGTCGCCACCCGGATCGGCTTCGACCGCGCGGACGTCACCGCGCTGTCCACGCTCGTCCGGCACCACCTCACCCTGGTCGAGACGGCCACCCGCCGCGATCTGGACGACCCGGCCACGGTCCGCTCGGTCGCCGAGGCGGTCGGCAGCCAGAGCACCCTGGAGCTGCTGCACGCCCTCACCGAGGCCGACGCCCTCGCGACCGGCCCGGCCGCCTGGTCCTCCTGGCGCGGCTCCCTCGTCGCCGACCTCGTCCGCCGGGTCGCGGCCGTCCTCGCCGGGGACGCCCCAGACGAGCCCGAGCCGGCCGCGCCCACCGCCGAGCACGAACGCCTCGCCATCGAGGCCTTCCGCACCGGCGGCCCGGTCCTCGCCCTGCGCGCCCAGACCGAACCCGTCCCCGACGGGGAACCGGCCGGCGACCCGGAACCCCTGGGCGTCGAACTGGTCGTCGCCGTACCCGACCAGCCGCATGTGCTGCCCGCGGTGGCCGGCGTCCTCGCCGTGCACCGCCTCACCGTGCGCACGGCCGAGCTGCGGGCCCTGCGCCTGCCCGACGACGTGGACGACGACGGCTCGGTCCTCCTCCTCAACTGGCGGGTCGCCGCCGAGTACGGCTCCCTGCCGCAGGCGGCCCGCCTCCGTGCCGACCTGGTCCGTGCCCTCGACGGCACCCTGGACATCGCCGGCCGCCTCGCCGAACGCGACGCCGCCTACCCCCGCCGCCGCGGCTGGACCGCCCCGCCGCCCCGCGTGACCGTGGCCCCGGCCGCCTCCCGCCACGCCACGGTCATCGAGGTCCGCGCCCAGGACGCGCCTGGCCTGCTGTACCGCATCGGCATGGCCCTGGAGAAGGCGGCCGTCCGGGTGCGCAGCATGCACGTGAGCACCCTCGGCGCCAACGCGGTGGACGCGTTCTACGTCACCACGGGCACGGGCGCGCCGCTGCCCGCGGAGGACGCCGCGTCCACGGCCGGGGCGCTGGAGGAGACGCTGCGCGGGTGACCCCGCCCCGGTGCCCCCGGCGCCGGGATACCCTGGAGGGCGATTCCCTTCAAGACCGTCACCGACCCCGAGGACCGCGAGCGCCGTGTTCGACACTCTCTCCGATCGCCTGTCAGCGACTTTCAAGAACCTGCGCGGCAAGGGACGGCTCTCCGAGGCGGACATCGACGCCACGGCACGTGAGATCCGTATCGCGCTCCTCGAGGCGGACGTCGCCCTGCCCGTCGTGCGGTCGTTCATCAAGAACGTCAAGGAGCGCGCGCTCGGCGCCGAGGTCTCCCGGGCGCTCAACCCCGCCCAGCAGGTCCTCAAGATCGTCAACGACGAACTGGTCACCATCCTCGGTGGCGAGACCCGCCGGCTGCGCTTCGCCAAGCAGCCGCCCACCGTCATCATGCTGGCCGGCCTCCAGGGCGCCGGCAAGACGACCCTCGCGGGCAAGCTCGGCCGCTGGCTGAAGGAGCAGGGCCACTCCCCGCTGCTCGTCGCCTGCGACCTCCAGCGCCCCAACGCCGTCAACCAGCTGAGTGTCGTCGCCGAGCGCGCCGGCGTCGCGGTGTACGCCCCCGAGCCGGGCAACGGCGTCGGTGACCCGGTCAAGGTCGCCAAGGACTCGATCGAGTTCGCCAAGGCCAAGGTCCACGACATCGTGATCGTCGACACCGCCGGCCGGCTCGGCATCGACGCCGACATGATGCGGCAGGCCGCGGACATCCGGGACGCGGTCTCCCCGGACGAGATCCTGTTCGTGGTCGACGCGATGATCGGCCAGGACGCCGTCAACACCGCCGAGGCCTTCCGCGACGGCGTCGGCTTCGACGGCGTGGTCCTCTCCAAGCTCGACGGCGACGCCCGCGGTGGCGCGGCGCTGTCGATCCGGCAGATCACCGGCAAGCCGATCATGTTCGCGTCGAACGGCGAGAAGCTCGACGAGTTCGACGCGTTCCACCCGGACCGGATGGCCTCCCGCATCCTCGACATGGGTGACCTGCTCACTCTGATCGAGCAGGCGGAGAAGACGTTCAGCCAGGAAGAGGCCCAGAAGATGGCCTCGAAGCTGGCGTCCAGGAAGGGCCAGGACTTCACCCTGGACGACTTCCTGTCCCAGATGGAGCAGGTCAGGAAGATGGGCAGCATCAGCAAGCTGCTCGGCATGCTCCCCGGCATGGGCCAGATCAAGGACCAGATCAACAACCTGGACGAGCGGGACGTCGACCGCACCGCCGCGATCATCAAGTCGATGACCCCGGCCGAGCGCCAGGAGCCGACGATCATCAACGGCTCCCGCCGTGCCCGTATCGCCAAGGGCTCGGGCGTCGAGGTCAGCGCGGTGAAGAACCTGGTCGAGCGGTTCTTCGAGGCCCGCAAGATGATGTCCCGGATGGCCCAGGGCGGCGGCATGCCGGGCATGCCGGGGATCCCGGGCATGGGCGGTGGCCCCGGCCGGCAGAAGAAGCAGCAGAAGAAGACCAAGGGCAAGCAGCGCTCCGGCAACCCGATGAAGCGCAAGCAGCAGGAGCTGGAGGCCGCCCAGCGCCGCGAGGCCGCCGCGCAGAACGGCGGCGCGCTCGGACTGCCCGGCCAGCAGGCCCCCCAGGACTTCGAGCTGCCGGACGAGTTCAAGAAGTTCATGGGCTGACCGGCCCCGTCGGGCCGACCGGGTCCGCGCGTAACGCCGCCAGGGGCGCCCCGCTCGGCAGGGGCGCCCCTGCGGCGTTCCCGGCCCCCCGGCGAGGACCGCGCCCGGTCAGGGCACGCGGGCCACGAGGTAGCGGAAGACGTTCGGCATCCACACGGTGCCGTCGGGGCGGCGGTAGGGGTGCAGGGCCTCCGTCAGCTCCTTGTCCACCTGCCTGGCGTCGGTCGCCGCGACCGCCGTGTCGAACAGGCCGGTGGAGAGCAGTCCGCGCACCGCGCTGTCCAGGTCGGCGTACCCGAACGGGCAGGCGACCCGGCCCGAGCCGTCCGGCCGCAGCCCCGACCGCTGGGCCACCTCCTCCAGGTCGTCCCGCCGCGCCGGCCGCCAGCGGCCCGTGCCGGGCGGCGGACCGGCCGGACCCGCGGCCGCCCGCAGCACCGAGGCGGTGGCGCAGCGCTCCGGCGGACCCCAGCCGGCCAGCACCACCGCGGCCCCGCGCCCGGCCAGCGGCACTGCCGCGGCGAGCAGGTCGTCGAGCCCCTCGGCGTCGCCCGGGAGGCCGCCGATCGGCTCCAGGACGGTCACGACGGTGTACCCGGCGCTCCCGGCGCCGGCCGCGTCCCCGGGCGGACCGTCGAACAGGCGCGCGTCCGCTCCGGCGCGCGTCCCGGACGGGCCGCCCCGTCTGCCGGGCGGGAGGGCCGGCAGCAGGCGCTCGCGCGCCAGGGCCAGCCGTTCGGGGGCCCCGGCGTCTGCGCCGGTGACCGCGGCCCCCCGGGAGGCCGCCATCAGCAGGGCCAGTCCGGCCCCGCAGCGCAGGCCCAGCAGCCGGGTGGCGGGGCCCACGTCGAGTCGGTCGTACACGGTTTCGTACAGGGGTACGAGCATCCGCTCCTGGATCTCGCACCAGTCACGCGCGCGTGCGCTCCGGTCCACACGCGGTGCGGGGACCGCGCGGGACACGTGCTGCCGCACGAGCGTAGGTGTCATAGGTAAGCGCCCCAATCCGCCGACAGTTCGCCGCCGCGCCCGGTCGCATGGCCCCCGTGTGCCGTGCGCGCGCCCTTCCCACCTATGCCAGGTAACTCCCGGCTCGCTGTGCCGTCCAGGGGTCGAGGACCCCGGCTTGGTGCCGTGACGCGGGAGTGGCGAGAATTCATCTCCCGGCAACGCGGCCGGTCCCGCGGTCCCCGGCCCCGGGGACGGGCCGGTGCCGGGGCGCCGGGAGGCACGGGGTAACGTCACGAGCGCCGTGGACGCTGACCGAGGTGGGGCGGGGCGTCGGAAGCGGCCGAAACACCCCTTGCGCATCCGCCGTCCGGCGTCGCGCCAGGCCGTACGGGTCCGGGCGTACCGCGGACTACGCACCAGCTTGGTAGGAGCTGCGTGGCTTCTCCGCAGATCAGCGCACCCGCCCTCGTCTCCACGCATCAGCGGCAACTGACGGGTACGTGCAAATTATTTGGGATGCCCCGGAATAGGAACACAGCGGTACCCCCGCTCGTTGTCATTACGTGAGCACGACACAGACACCACCTGTTCTCGCCGCGGAGCTGGCGCAGGCGTGGGCCGACATTCAGCGGTACCACCCCGAGCTGCCGGATCTCGCCGCGCCTGAATCCCTGATCGGAGAGTCGTCGTCCGCGTGCGGACACGCCCTCTCCTTCGAACGGCTGCTCCATGAGGCAGTCCACGGCATCGCCGCCGCCCGGGGGGTCCGCGACACCTCCCGGGCCGGCCGCTACCACAACCGCCGTTTCCTCGCGATCGCCGAGGAGCTGGGCCTGGACCACCCCGAGGAGCCGCACCCGAGCAGCGGTTTCTCCCTGGTCACGCTCAACCCCGAGGCGAAGCGGCGGTACCGCCCGACCATCGAGCGCCTCCAGCGCGCGCTGAAGGCCCACACGGTGGCCACCTCGGCCGACACCTCCCGCACCTTCCGCGGCCCGGCCGCCCGCCACGGCTCCTCCGGCGGCGGCGTCCGGGTCAAGGCGGTGTGCGACTGCGGCCGCAACGTCCGGGTCGTCCCCTCGGTCCTGGCCCAGGCCCCCATCGTCTGCGGCGGCTGCGGCAAGCCGTTCCGCATCCCGGAGGTCGTGGGAGCGGCCTAGCCACCGGCCGCGGTCACCGGCATCTCGTGGATGCCGGACCAGGGCTCGCGCCCCGCGGACACGTCGTGCCTCCCCCCGGCCCCGCAGGCCGGGGGGACCACCGGGCGGTGCGGGCGGACGGCGACTCCACCCGCACGCCGCCCCGCCACGCACCTGCCGTGCGGTCACGTCCACGCCGGGTGCCGCCGCGTGCTGCCCGGACCGGCTCACGCACCCTCGGCCGAGGGCGACCCGCCGGGTGTGGCACAATGGCTAGCTGTACTCGACAGCCGCACAGGACCCCTCTCTCCTCCGGCTGACGCGTCCGTCGGGCACTCGGGTACCGCAACCCCACGCGGCGTCCTGCCGTGCCCAACTCACGTCAAATCCAGGAGAACCCACTCCCGTGGCAGTCAAGATCAAGCTGAAGCGTCTGGGCAAGATCCGTTCGCCTCACTACCGCATCGTCGTCGCCGACTCCCGTACCCGCCGTGACGGCCGGGCCATCGAGGAGATCGGCAAGTACCACCCGACCTACAACCCGTCGGTCATCGAGGTGGACGCCGACCGCGTGGCGTACTGGCTCGGTGTCGGCGCCCAGCCGACCGAGCCCGTCCTCGCCATCCTGAAGAAGACCGGCGACTGGCAGAAGTTCAAGGGCGAGCCGGCTCCCGCGCCGCTCCTCGTCGCGGAGCCCAAGGCCGCGCGTCCGACGTTCGAGGCTCTCGGCGGCGACGACGAGGGCAAGGGTGAGGCCATCACCCAGAAGAAGAAGGCCGAGAAGAAGGACGAGGCGGCTGCCGAGTCCTCCGAGCCGACCGAGGCCTGAGCAGCATGCTCGAAGAGGCGCTTGAGCACCTCGTGAAGGGCATCGTCGACAACCCCGACGATGTGCAGGTCGCCTCGCGTGATCTGCGCCGCGGTCGTGTGCTCGAGGTTCGGGTCCACCCGGACGACCTCGGCAAGGTGATCGGCCGCAACGGCCGTACCGCGCGCGCCCTGCGCACCGTCGTGGGCGCCATCGGCGGTCGCGGTGTCCGCGTCGACCTCGTCGACGTGGACCACGTCCGCTGACGCATCATCGCACCGGCTCGGGCCGGGGAGGGCCACTGGGCCCTCCCCGGCCCGCAGTCGTGTGAGGCAGAAGATGACAGGAGAATGGGACACGTGCAGCTGGTAGTCGGACGGATCGGCCGCGCCCACGGCATCCGGGGCGAGGTCACCGTCGAGGTACGTACCGACGAGCCCGAACTGCGGCTCGGCCCGGGCGCCGTCCTGGCCACCGACCCGGCCTCCGCCGGGCCGCTCACCATCGCCACCGGGCGCGTCCACAGCGGACGCCTGCTGCTGCGCTTCGAGGGCGTCACCGACCGGAACGCCGCCGAGGCACTGCGCAACACCCTGCTGATCGCCGAGATCGACCCCGAGGAACTCCCCGAGGGCGAGGACGAGTACTACGACCACCAGCTGATCGACCTCGACGTGGTCACCGAGGACGGCACCGAGGTCGGCCGGATCACCGAGGTCTCGCACCTGCCCTCCCAGGACCTGTTCATCGTGGAGCGCCCGGACGGCAGCGAGGTGATGATCCCCTTCGTCGAGGAGATCGTCACCGACATCGACCTGGTGGAGCAGAAGGCCGTCATCACCCCTCCGCCCGGCCTGATCGACGACCGCGCCGAGATCGCCTCCGCCCGGGAAGAAGAGGCATGAGGCTCGACGTCGTCACGATCTTCCCCGAGTACCTCGAACCGCTGAACGTCTCCCTCGTCGGCAAGGCACGCGCGCGCGGGCAGCTCGGCGTCCACGTGCACGACCTGCGCGCCTGGACGTACGACCGGCACAACACGGTCGACGACACCCCCTACGGCGGCGGACCGGGCATGGTGATGAAGACCGACCCCTGGGGCGACGCCCTGGACACGGTCCTCGCCGACGGCTACGAGAGCGGCGCCGGGTCCCCCGCGCTCATCGTGCCCACCCCCAGCGGCCGGCCCTTCACCCAGGAACTGGCCGTCGAGCTGTCCGAGCGGCCCTGGCTGGTCTTCACCCCGGCCCGCTACGAGGGCATCGACCGGCGGGTGATCGACGAGTACGCGACCCGCATGCCGGTCCACGAGGTCTCCATCGGCGACTACGTGCTCGCCGGCGGCGAGGCCGCCGTCCTCGTCATCACCGAGGCCGTGGCCCGGCTGCTGCCCGGCGTCCTCGGCAACGCCGAGTCCCACCGCGACGACTCCTTCGCGCCCGGCGCGATGGCGAGCCTCCTCGAAGGCCCCGTCTACACCAAGCCGCCCGTCTGGCGCGACCGGGACATCCCCGAGGTGCTGCTCAGCGGCCACCACGGCAGGATCGCCCGCTGGCGCCGCGACGAGGCCCTGCGGCGGACGACGGCGAACCGGCCGGACCTGATCGAGCGCTGCGAGCCCGCGGCCTTCGACAAGAAGGACCGCGAGACGCTCTCCGTCCTCGGCTGGGAACCCGACCCGGAGGGTGAGCCGTACGGCCGATTTTGGCGCCGGGTGGACGGCATGGAAGAATAGGCCGCTGTTGTGCGTCCGTCCGGCCCGCGCCCCTGCCACAGGGGGACACGACGCCCGCCCGACCGCACGGCAGACCTCCTGTACCCCTATCTCCCGTTGATGACCTGTGGCATCAGCGAAGAAAGCAGACGAAATGTCTCACCTGCTCGACACCGTCGACGGCGCGTCGCTGCGCACCGACATCCCGGCCTTCCGCCCGGGTGACACCGTCAACGTGCACGTCCGCGTCATCGAGGGCAACCGCTCCCGTGTGCAGCAGTTCAAGGGCGTGGTGATCCGTCGCCAGGGCTCCGGCGTCCGCGAGACCTTCACGGTCCGCAAGGTCTCGTTCTCCGTCGGCGTCGAGCGCACCTTCCCGGTGCACACCCCGATCGTCGAGAAGATCGAGCTGGTCACCCGTGGTGACGTGCGCCGCGCCAAGCTGTACTACCTCCGTGAGCTGCGCGGCAAGGCCGCGAAGATCAAGGAGAAGCGCGACAACTGAGCGCCTCCCCGGCGTCACAGCCGGGCCGGATAGCATCTGGCCCCGATGGACACCGAAGCTCAGCCGACGGAACGCGACCGCCCCTCCCGCCCGGAACCCCCGGGCCGGGAGGGCCGGTCGCGTTCCGCGTTGGCGGCACACCTCGTCGACCGGGTCCCGGGCGGCCGGACGACCCTCGGCCTCTTCGTCTGCCTGGCGTTCCTGCTGCTCCTCAACGCCTTCGTGATACAGCCGTTCCAGATCCCGAGCGGATCCATGGAGCAGGGGTTGAGGATCGGGGACCGCGTTCTCGTAAACAAGTTGGCGTACCGTTTCGGTGCCCAGCCGCGCCGCGGTGACGTGGTCGTGTTCGACGGCACCGGGTACTTCGGCGACGCCGATTACGTCAAACGCGTCGTCGGGGTGGGCGGGGACCACGTGGTCTGCTGCGACCAGAAGGGAAGGCTCCAGGTGAACGGCCGGCCGGTCGACGAGAAGGCGTTCCTCTATCCCGGGGACGCGCCCTCCGCCGTACCCTTCGACGTCGCCGTGCCCGCCGGGCGCCTGTTCCTCCTCGGCGACCACCGCGGCGACTCCAGCGACTCCCGCGACCACCTCGGCTCGCCCGGCGGCGGCATGATCCCCGTGGGCGACGTCATCGGCCGGGCCGACTGGATCGTGTGGCCCTACCGCCACTGGACGCACCTGACCCGGCCGTCCGCCTACGCGCGGGTGTCCGCCGCGGCAGGCGCCCATGGGTAACCGCGGCAAACCGCGCGGCGTGCCCGGCACGCCCGCCGACGACCTGCTGCCCACCGGCGCCCGCCGCACCTCCGCGTCCGGCGGCGGCGGCCGCTCGCGCGCGGAACGGCGCAAACTCCAGCGCAAGGTCAAGCGCAAACGCAGGCGCTCCGCCGTCCGGGAGATCCCCCTGCTGGTCGGCGTGGCCGTGCTCATAGCGCTGGTCCTGAAGACCTTCCTGGTCCAGGCGTTCGTGATCCCCTCCGGCTCCATGGAGGAGACCATCCGGATCGGCGACCGCGTCCTGGTCGACAAGTTCACCCCGTGGTTCGGCTCCGAACCCGCGCGCGGCGACGTCGTCGTCTTCCACGACCCGGGCGGCTGGCTCCAGGACGAGCAGACGACGAAGAAGAACGACCCCGTCGTCGTCAAGCAGGTCAAGGAAGGCCTCACCTTCATCGGCCTGCTGCCCTCCGACAACGAGAAGGACCTGATCAAGCGGGTCATCGGCGTCGGCGGCGACCACGTCAAGTGCTGCGACGCGCAGGGCCGCGTCACCGTCAACGGCGTCCCCCTCACCGAGTCCGACTACGTGTACCCGGGGGACGCGCCCTCCGCCACGCCCTTCGACATCACCGTCCCCAAGGGCCGGCTGTGGGTGATGGGCGACCACCGCGGCAACTCCGCGGACTCGCGCTTCCACCAGAACACTCCCTACGGCGGGACGGTCTCCGAGGACTCCGTGGTCGGCCGGGCCATGGTGATCGGATGGCCGTTCGGCCACTGGACGCGCCTGGAGGAACCTAAAACCTTCGCAAGCGTCACCGACTCGGGGCCTGGAACGACCGCCGCTCACCGGCCGTCGCATAGGGTTGCCCAGGAGAATCCCAACGGAACGACCCGGCTCCCGACCCCTGCGGAACTCCCGCTCGTTATGGGAGTGGTGGGCCTGCGGCGTATGCGGGGCAGGCGGCGGCAGAGAGTGAGGAGTTGGCGTGGGGGATGTGGCGGTTGGCGCACGGTCGGGACACGACGGCGAGGAGAACCGCGGGCGTCCCGGAGAACCGGACGCGCCCGGCCGGGACGGCGCCATGACCTCCGGGAATGAGGCGTCGGCCGACGGCGAGGGCCCCCCGGAGGGCGAGCGGCCCGGCGGCGCCGGGGACGCGGGCACGGACGGGACGGGCCGCCGGCCGGCGAAGCCGCGCTCGTTCTGGAAGGAACTCCCGCTCCTCATCGGCATCGCGCTGGTCCTGGCGCTGCTGATCAAGACCTTCCTGGTCCAGGCGTTCTCGATCCCTTCGGACTCGATGCAGAACACCCTCCAGCAGGGCGACCGCGTCCTCGTCGACAAGCTCACCCCGTGGTTCGGCTCCGAGCCCGAGCGCGGCGAGGTCGTCGTCTTCCACGACCCGGACAACTGGCTGGCGGGCGAGCCGACGCCGAACCCCAACCCGGTGCAGAAGGTCCTCAGCTGGGTCGGCCTGATGCCGTCGGCGGAGGAGAAGGACCTGATCAAGCGGGTGATCGGGGTCGGTGGCGACACCGTCGAGTGCAAGGGCAGCGGCCCGCTGAAGGTCAACGGCAAGGCGCTGAACGAGCCCTACGTCTACCCCGGCAACACCCCGTGCAGCGTGGACGACCTCGGCGGCCAGTTCAAGGTCAAGGTCCCCAAGGGTTACATCTGGGTGATGGGCGACCACCGCCAGAACTCCCGCGACTCGCGCTACAACCAGTCCGACAAGAACCACGGCATGGTCCCCGTGGACAAGGCCGTCGGTCGCGCCATCGTCAAGGCCTGGCCGATCAACCGCTGGGGCACCCTGCCCGTCCCGGACACCTTCCACCAGCCCGGCCTGGGCGAGCAGTCCTCCGCCGCCGCCTCCCTGACGGTGGCGCCGCAGGGCGCGGCCGTCGCCGCGGTGCTGCCGGTGGCCGTGTGGCGGCGCCGGCGCGCGCACCGGCCGGAGACCGGCGCCGTGCTGAGGGACTCCTCCGGGCAGCGCTGATCACGTACCGGGCGGGGGCTGCCCCCGCCCGGTACCGCCGGGTAGGGTGCGGGTCCATGGGTGGCGAGAGCATGACGCGTACGGCCCCGCAGCGCGGCGGCACCGGCACGGCACGGGCCGGCGGCGGCAGGGTCGGACAGCGGCTGTCCGGACTGGCCGTGGCGCTGGGCGTGGTCCTGTTCCTCGGGGGCTTCGCCTGGGGCGCGGTGGTCTACCGGCCCTACACCGTGCCCACCAGTTCCATGACCCCCACCATCGACGCCGGGGACCGGGTCCTGGCCCAGCGCGTCGACGGCGACGAGGTACGCCGCGGCGACGTGGTCGTCTTCGAGGACAAGAGCTGGGTCGACAACGCCAAGGTGGTCAAGCGCGTCGTCGCCGTCGGCGGCGACAAGGTCTCCTGCTGCACCGACGGCAAGCTGACGGTCAACGGCAAGCGGATCGACGAGCCCTACCTGCCCGCGGGCAGCCTGGCCGAGATCAAGGAGATCCCCGAGGTGACCGTGCCCGAGGGCCGGCTGTTCCTCCTCGGCGACGAACGCCAGGGCTCCCTGGACTCCACCGCCCACCTCACGGACACGGCCCGGGGCACCGTCTCCCGCGACGCCGTCTCCGCCCGCGTGGACGCCGTGGTCTGGCCCTGGCGGGGCACGCTCGCGCGTCCCACCGGCTTCGAGGCGCTCGGCCCCCTCTCCCGGCCCGGCCCGCTGCGCCCCATCGGCCTGATGATCGTGGCCGGCGCCGTGCTGATCCTCGGCGGCGGCGCCTACGGCCCGGTGGCGGGCCTGCTGGGCCGCTCCCGGCCCCGCCCCGCCCGGCGGGGGACCAACGGTGCCTGAACCCGCCCGGCCGGCGCAGACCCCGGACGGCGGCGGGCGCCCGCTGCGCAAGGTCGCCCGGGTGGTGCTGCTCGACCCGCGGGAGCGCGTCCTGCTCCTGCACGGCCACGAGCCGGACGACTCCGCCGACGACTGGTGGTTCACGCCCGGCGGCGGCGTGGAGGGCACCGAGACACGCGAGGAGGCCGCGCTGCGGGAACTCGCCGAGGAGACCGGCATCACCGACGTCGACCTCGGGCCGGTGCTCTGGCGGCGCCGCTGCTCGTTCCCGTTCGCGGGCCGCCGCTGGGACCAGGACGAGTGGTACTACCTGGCCCGGACCGCCCGGACGGACGTCGCGGCCACCGGGCTGACCGAGCTGGAACGGCGCACGGTCGCGGGAGCGCGCTGGTGGACGTGCCGGGAACTGACCCGGACACATGAGACGGTGTATCCGACCAGACTCGCCGAGCTGCTGCGCACGCTGCTCGTCGAAGGTCCCCCGGCCAGCCCCGTGACCCTCGACACGGAAATCGTCTGAGGGAATGCCGGACTGGCGCACAATGGGTGGGATCGCACGGCTGAAGGGGAACATGCCATGAGCGCCGAGGACCTCGAGAAGTACGAGACCGAGATGGAGCTGAAGCTCTACCGGGAGTACCGAGATGTCGTCGGTCTGTTCAAATACGTGATCGAGACCGAACGACGCTTCTATCTCACCAACGACTACGAGATGCAGGTGCACTCGGTCCAGGGTGAGGTGTTCTTCGAGGTGAGCATGGCCGACGCCTGGGTCTGGGACATGTACCGACCGGCGCGCTTCGTCAAGCAGGTCCGCGTCCTGACCTTCAAGGACGTGAACATCGAAGAGCTGAACAAGAGCGACCTGGAACTCCCGGGCGGCTGATGACCTGGGGTTTCCCCGCCCGCCGCCCCTCCGGGTGACGGAGTTCTCCACAACCGCCGATCCATCCACCAAGATCCACACCGGGTGGCGGGACGCGCGACTGTCGGCACCGGAGGTGGTGCCGACATGAACGCGACGGAAGCGATCGGCAAGTACGGCGAGGACCTGGCCGCCCGGAGGCTCGCCGAGACCGGCATGACGATCGTGGCGCGCAACTGGCGCTGCGGACGGTCCGGCGAGATCGACATCGTGGCACGGGACAAACAGGATGAATTGCATCCGATGCAACACTCGTCGCGGCGTCGGCATGGTCGTTCCTGCAGGTCGCGAGCATGCTGTCGCGTCGACGGGTGGATGCCCTTCGACCACTGACCTGCACCTTAGAAGGCAGACTCAACAATGATGCATCTGATACAACAGGGATCGTGGTTACTCAGGCCCCTGGATCGGCACGTCTCGTACTGGCCCGCAACGTCATACATCTCGACCCCGCCCCATCAGTCTTCGACGCCATGAAGGAGGGCTGGGCCCGGCAGCAGTCGGCCCGGTTCCTGAAGGCGTCGACGATCGACCCGCGAATACGCCTGATCGAGCGGCTGGAGGAGTTCACGGGCCAGTACCCCTGGCAGTGGACGCCCGCCGAGGGTGAGGCGTTCATCGCCCACCTGCGAAGCGGGGCGAACCCCATTCAGATGTCGACGGCCCGCACCTACGAGGTGACGATCGAGCTGTTCCTGGAGTATCTGCTCGACGCCCGCTACGGCTGGCTGGACGCCTGCGCGGAGAGGTTCGGCGAGGTCCCGCAGCAGATCTTCCACGAGGGGAACTCGGTCCTCCACACGGTCGAGTACGAGGGCGACCCGCGCCGGCGTCCGCTGGACTACGACGAGATCCAGGCCCTCTTCGATGCCGCGGACGCCCGACCGGGAAAGATCAAGGCGCAGGGCCGCAAGGGTGCCCTGACGGCCCTACGGGACGCCGCGGTCCTCAAGACCATCTACGCCTTCGGCACCCGCCGGACGGAGTCGTCCAAGGTTGACCTGATTGACCTCCGCCGCAACCCCAAGGCTCCGGCTTTCCGCGGCTACGGCAGCATGATGGTCCGTTTCGGCAAGTCGTCGAAGGGGGCACCGCCCAAGCGACGCACCGTGCTGATGGTCCCGGAAATGGACTGGGCGGTCGACGTCCTGGACGAGTGGGTCACCGAGATCCGGCCGCACTTCTCACCCGGACGCCACCCGGCGCTCTGGATCACCGAACGGGTCGGCCGGCTGTCGCCGCGGTCCATCAACGACGCCTTCGTGGCGGCTCGCGAGGACGCTGGCCTCGACGAGGACCTCGACCTGCACTGCCTCCGCCACAGCTACATCACCCACCTGACGGAGTTCGGCTATCCCGCACGGTTCGTCCAGGAACAGGTCGGTCACTCCCATGCGTCAACCACGGCGATCTACATGGGGGTCTCCAACGAGTACCGGAACACGCTCCTGGCAGCATCGATGAAGAACCGACTGGGCGACGACTGGGACGTGATCTCGTGATCAAGAAGATGGGCTACCAGTGGCAGCTCCGCCAGCTGATGGCCGAGCGCCAGATGTTCCAGACTTCCGACCTGGTCCCGCTGCTGGCCGAACGCGGCATCACCCTGTCACGCGAACAGGTCTACCGGCTGGTGACCCAGCCGCCCCAGCGCATGAGCATGGACACTCTCGTCGCACTCTGCGACATCCTGCAGTGCACCCCCAACGACCTCATTAAGCCCGAGATCGTCAACGTCCAGCTCCGCAAGACCGCCGACGGGGACGCAGGTCCGCTGGAGCTCAAGCCCCGTCGGACCGTGATCCGCAGACCAGGGCAGTCGTGAAGCCATACGCGATACGCAGACAGCGCGAGCTCGAGCAGGCCCGCGCACGCCTGATCGCCTCCCTCCAGCGGGTGGCTGGACCATCACTGACGGCTGAGGAGGCCCAGACCGCCCTGGAGAAGGCCAAGGCGTGGGCTTCCGCCCCTGCGCGGGCCCTGGACGAGTACTTCACCGAGCACCCGAACGCGCTCACCGAGCCCTCACCCCACTGCCCTATCCAGGTCGTCCGGCTCCTCCAGCACCTTGAAGCCACCGGGCACGGCGACGCAGTCACCCAGCTGGCCTGCCCACGCTGCCACCGCACCGGCCTCCGCCTGACCCGACTCACTCCGGAAGGCCGATGCTGTGACTGGTGCGTCGCACGGACCGAGCTTCGGCCTTGCGCCCGCTGCGGCCAGAACGGCCACATCGTCACCCAACGCGAGGAAGGTCCCATCTGTCGCCACTGCTATCGCAGGGACCCGTTGTTCCGGAAAGACTGCGCGACCTGCGGGCATAACCGCCAGCCCAGCATCCGCCGTGAGGACGGCACCTTCCTCTGCTCCGACTGCAACCCCAACAAGCCCGAACACGAATGCATCCACTGCGGGGAGATGCGACCAGCGAACGCGATCACCGAAGAAGGACCGGTCTGCAAGCGCTGCTACGACTCTCCTCCTCGCCTCTGCGAGGTCTGCCAGCAGATCAAGCCGATCAGCCGCAAGCGTGATGGCGAGTCCCTGATCTGCGGCGATTGCCACCGCGGCCCCAAGCGAACCTGTGTCCAATGCGGTCAGGTCCAGCACGCATTCACCCGCAGGGACGGAGAGTTCCACTGCACCTCCTGCCGGCAAAGCCCATGGCTGCCCTGCGCCGATTGCGGCGAGGTCCGACCGGTGAAGGCCAACTGGCCTCTCGGCCCGGTCTGTGACACGTGTTACCAACGCCGAAGGCACCACCCAGCAGAGTGCGGCCAGTGCAGAACCCTCCGCTCGCTCATCGGACGAGCCGACGACGGGAAGGACATCTGTGGTCCCTGCTCGGGCAGCGACATCGACTACACCTGCCCCCGATGCGGCGGCCCCGGCGCCATTTACGCCGACGACGCTTGCGCCCAATGTGTTGCCAAGCACCGAGTCCGTGATCTCCTCAGCGACAAGGACGGTGCAGTCCACCCGCAGCTCCAGCCGCTCGCGGAACAGCTCTCCGCCGCCCACCCCAAGTCCGTCCTGATCTGGATAGGCCGCAGCGAAGCAGCCGGCCTGCTGGCGGGCCTCGCCGCGAAGCCGCAGGAGATCAATCACGAGCTTCTCGACGAACTGCCCCAGGACTGGCGAACCCTCTATATCCGCGAGCTCCTGGTCGCGGCGAACATCCTGCCCAAACGAACAGAGCACCTCGTACGTCTGCAGCTCTGGGTCAGGAAGGCACTCGCGGACCTGCCGCCGCACCATGCCCGCGCAGTCCGGCCCTTCGCTGAATGGGCCGTCCTTCGCACCGCCCGGCGTCGGGCGGACAAAGGCCGCTACACCCCCGGCTCCGCCAGAATGGACCGGCGAAGCATCCAGGCCGCGATCAAGTTCATGACCTGGCTCGACGGCAACTCGCTCACGCTCTCCGAACTCGGCCAGGAAGACCTCGACCTCTGGTTGACCACTCACCCCTCCCAGCGCAGAGAACTCGCGGCGTTCATCCGCTGGGCTGTCGCCCGCCGCCTGACTGGCAGGGTCACTATTGCCGCGACGAAGTACGGGCTGCCCGTCCGGTTCATGCACAGCGACGACCTCAACGAGCAACTTCGACGCTGCCTCAACGACGACAGCCTCCCCCTGGAAGCTCGCATCATCGGTGCCTTGACCAGCCTCTATGCACTACCCAAGACACGCATCGTCGAACTCACGACCGACCGTTTCCAGCGGGACGGCGACGACGCCTACCTCACGCTCAGGAAACACCCGGTCCTTCTCCCGCCGCGGCTTGCCGTCCTCATCGAACGACAGATCGCCCGCCCCAACCACTCCTCGGTCCTCCAGCAGCCGAACAACGGGGCACCTCGCTTCCTCTTCCCGGGCAGGCCACCGAGCCGCCCCCGAAGCGCCGATGCCCTGCACCACTACATGAGGCAGCACGGCCTCCTCGGGATCAGTGCCCGCAACACGGCCATGATGGAGGCGATCACCGACCTGCCACCGATCGTGGTCAGCGATCTCTTCGGCATCCACCCCAAAACCGCCTACGCCTGGTCTCAGTACGCCCAGAACGACTGGGCGGACTATCTCGAAGCCCACGCGGACGTCGGACCTACGACTCAGTGAGGTGCATCTTCCCGTCGGCGGTGAACCAGGCACGCTCCCCACCCAACACGTCTTTCATCATCCAGGCGAGCCGTTCCCGGCCCCCAACAGTGAGATCGAACGGGTCGGCGAGCTCTTCTCCGACGGTTGCGGAGACAGCGCGCACCCTCGCCGCCGGCTGACCACTAACCAGCAAGACGGCAGGCGGATCGAACTGGCGCGTCACGCGATGCAACGGCGTGAGCGGCTCGTGCATGGGAGCGATCTCATTCTCCTGAAGAAGATTCAGCATGCTCACCCGATGTCCGCCCGGCTCTTCAATCTCAACGGCATGGTTCAACACCGGCGCCTTCAAAGCGTCCGAAAGCAACTCCAAGGCGTCCACATGCCAGTCCTTGATCACCGTGACACGGCCCGTTGCAGAGATGCGGATCTTCATCAGTCGGCCTTCGACGTCCTTATCCGTCGGAGTACGCATCTCCAGAATGATCAGGCCATAGGTCTCGGCGATCTTCCGAGAGCCTCGTTGGAACCCAGTCACATGGACCATGACTCCAGTCGTCGGAATCGATCCATAGCCGACCTCCTCCACCACGCCCTTGAACGCGAGTGCGTCGTTCTGCTCCAGCGAGCGACTCTTGCGCCGGCATTCAAAGACAACCCGATGACTATGCCCGGATTCGACGGTGAACTCCCACAGCACGTCGATCTGGTGCGCTGAGGCGCGACCAGGCAGAACAACATCGTGCTCAAGCCGAGTCGTGGTCACCGGCGCCCGCTCAGCGATCCGCTCGACAAGGAGCTTTGTCAGCTGCTCGTACTCGGTTGAGTTCATCGAGCTGGTGCTGTCCACCATCAGCGCTACCTCGCAGGTCCTGGGTCTCGTTGCGAGCAGCAACCTACAACCGGCCGCCCGCCACGGAGAGGGGAATAGCGCAGGGGCGGAACACTGCCTCTTCACCAGTCGGCGACGCGCTGGTCGTCTGCGAGGTGAAGACCCGCAGGGGCGGTGGCTACGAGCACCCGATGGCCGCCGTCACCCCCGAGAAGGCGGCCAGACTGCGCCGGCTCGCCGAACACTGGATCCAGGCCCACGGCGGAGCCCCACCGGGCGGCGTCCGCATCGACCTGATCGGCGTACTGCTGCCCCGCCGGGGCGCCCCGTCCGTCGAGCACGCGCGGGGGGTGGCCTGAATGGCGTTCGCCCGTACGTGCTCGGTCGCCCTGGTCGGGGTCGAGGGCGTGGTCGTGGAGGTCCAGGCCGACCTCGAACCCGGCGTCGCCGCGTTCACCCTGGTCGGCCTCCCGGACAAGAGCCTGACGGAGAGCCGGGACCGGGTCCGGGCCGCGGTGGTGAACTCGGGCGGCGAATGGCCGCAGAAGAAGCTGACCGTCGGACTCAGTCCGGCCTCGGTGCCCAAGGCCGGCTCCGGGTTCGACCTCGCCGTCGCCTGCGCGGTGCTCGGCGCCGCCGAGCGCATCGACCCCCGGGTGCTCGCCGACATCGTCATGATCGGGGAGCTGGGCCTGGACGGCCGGGTCCGGCCGGTACGGGGCATCCTGCCCGCCGTCCTGGCGGCGGCCGACGCCGGATACGAGCAGGTGGTCGTGCCCGAGTGCGCCGCCGCCGAGGCCGCCCTGGTCCCCGGGGTGTCCGTGCTCGGCGTGCGCAGCCTGCGCCAGCTCATCGCGGTCCTGACCGACGAACCCGTCCCCGACGAGGTACCGCACGAGCAGGGCCGGCCCGACCCGCTCCTCGCCGGACTTCGGGTGCCGGGCGCGGGTGCCGCCACCGGCATGCACAGCACCGGCGCCGCACAGCACGACCAGGACCACGACCTCGCCGACGTCGTGGGACAGATCTCCGCCCGCACCGCCGTGGAGGTCTCCGCCGCCGGAGGCCACCACCTGTTCCTGGAGGGGCCGCCCGGCGCCGGCAAGACGATGCTCGCCGAACGCCTGCCCGCCGTCCTTCCCCGGCTCACCCGGGAGGAATCGCTGGAGGTGACGGCGGTCCACTCGGTCGCGGGACTGCTGCCACCGGGCAAACCGCTCATCGACGTCGCGCCCTACTGCGCGCCGCACCACTCGGCCACGATGCAGTCCCTCGTCGGCGGCGGACCGGGCTTCGCCCGCCCCGGAGCGGTCTCCCTCGCCCACCGGGGGGTGCTCTTCCTCGACGAGGCGCCCGAGTTCCGCAGCCAGACCCTGGACGCGCTGCGCCAGCCGTTGGAGTCCGGGCACGTCGTCATCGCGCGGAGCGCCGGCGTGGTCCGGTTCCCGGCGAGATTCCTCATGGTGCTGGCGGCCAATCCCTGCCCCTGCGGGCGGTTCTCGGTGCGCGACTCGCTGTGCGAGTGCCCCCCGTCGCTGATCCGCCGCTACCAGTCCCGGCTGTCCGGTCCGCTGCTGGACCGGGTGGACCTGCGCGTCGAGGTCGACCCCGTCACCCGGGCCCAGCTCACCGAACCCGGCGCCCGGGGCGAGTCCACGGCGACCGTGGCCCACCGGGTGCGGCAGGCCCGGGAACGGGCCGCGGCCCGCTTCGCGGGCCTCCCGTGGCGCACCAACAGCGAGGTGCCCGGCCGGGAGCTGCGCAGCCGGTACCAGGCCGTCACCGGGGCGATGGACGAGGCCGAACGCCACCTCGAACGGGGCGGGCTCACCGCCCGCGGCATCGACCGGGTCCTGCGCGTCGCCTGGACGGTCGCCGACCTCACCGGGCACGACCGGCCGGACGCGACCGACGTGGCCCTGGCCCTCCAGCTGCGCACCGGCGTCCCCCGGGGCGTGCCGATGGCGATCGGAGCCCTGACATGACCGCGGCGGCGGACCCCGGTGACGAACGCCTCGGGCGGGTCTTCCTCGCACGGGTGCTGGAGCCGGGGGACGAGACCGGCGGGCGGTGGGTGCGCGAGTTCGGGGTCGGGGAGGTGGTGGGGCGGCTGCGGTGCGACGGCCGGTCGCTGCCGGGGGTGAGCACCACCCGCTGGGCCGGGCTGGTCGCCCGGGCCGGGCGGGCCGAGCCGGCGCGGGACCTCGACCGGGCGCGTGCCGTGGGAGCGCGGTTCCTGTGCCCGGGGGACACCGAGTGGCCGCGGCAGCTCGACGATCTGGCGGATGCCCGGCCGGTCGGGCTGTGGGTGCGGGGCCGGCCGAGCCTGCGGATGTGGGCGCTGCGGTCCGTCGCCGTGGTGGGGGCCCGCGCGTGCACCGAGTACGGCACCCACGTGGCGGCCGCCCTCGCCTCGGACCTCGCCGAGCGGGGCTGGGTGGTGGTGTCCGGCGGCGCGTACGGTGTCGACGGCGCCGCCCACCGCGGGGCCCTCGCCGCCCGCGGCGCCACGGTCGCCGTGCTGGCCTCGGGCGTCGACCGGCCCTACCCGCGCGGCCACACCGCACTGCTCGACCGGATCGCGGAACAGGGTCTGCTCGTCGGCGAGTTGCCGCCCGGGGACCACCCCACGCCGAGCCGGTTCATCCTGCGCAACCGGGTGATCGCCGCCCTGACCCGGGGCACGGTGGTCGTGGAGGCCGCCCGGCGCAGCGGCTCTCTGGCCACCGCCCGGGCCGCACAGCGCCTCGGCCGGTTCACCATGGGCGTGCCGGGACCCGTCACCAGCGCCCTCTCCGCCGGCGTGCACGAGCTGCTGCGCGAGGAGGCCGCCCTGGTCACCGACGCCGGGGACGTCGTGGAACTGGTGGGCGACATGGGTGACCTGGCGCCGGCCCGGCGGGGTCCGGTCCTCCCGCGCGACCTGCTGGAACCGGCCGCCCGGACCGTGCTGGACGCCCTGCCCGGCGACCGCGCCGCCCCCGCCGGGGAGATCGCGCTCGGCGCCGGCACGACACAGGACGCGGCCATCGCGAGGCTGTACGAACTCCGAGCACTTGGATACGTCGAACGACACGGCGACGGCTGGAAGTTGACACGCCAGGCGGTGACCTCCGTCCGAAGCGGTCACCGCCCGTGCTGACCGAGCGTGTTCGGCCGTCCGGGGGAACCCCCGACGCCCTTGGAGTTTCCCGGAGTTGGCCCCGGACGCCGGTCACGCACAGCGAGCCGCGGACGGCGGTCGCCCGCCCCGCGGGAGCGCCCCGCGCACGGGTGGTGCCGCATTGTTCGCACACCGCGACTCCTCAGTCACGCTACGCTCACGAAATCGGTGGCGCAGACCGCGCCAACCGGCACCAGACCGACACCTCACCCAGTCAGCCCACTTCGGCCCACCGCTCCCACCTCGCAGCAAGTCACGGCACTTCACGGCAGAACGGCACAAGGCGACGAATGCCCCAGCACACCTCCGGGTCCGACCGGGCGGCGATCCCCCCAGCCGCCCGCGACGGTGGCGACGTGCGGCCGCCCGCTCCCTCGACGCTCGACGAGCTGTGGCGGTCGTACAAGGCGACGGGGGACGAACGGCTGCGGGAGCAGCTCATCCTGCACTACTCGCCGCTCGTGAAATACGTCGCGGGGCGGGTCAGTGTCGGCCTGCCGCCCAACGTGGAGCAGGCGGACTTCGTGTCCTCCGGCGTCTTCGGGCTGATCGACGCGATCGAGAAGTTCGACATCGACCGGGAGATCAAGTTCGAGACGTACGCGATCACCAGGATCCGCGGCGCGATGATCGACGAACTGCGGGCGCTGGACTGGATCCCTCGCTCGGTCCGGCAGAAGGCGCGCAACGTCGAGCGCGCCTACGCGACCCTGGAGGCGCGGCTGCGGCGGACGCCGTCGGAGAGCGAGGTCGCCACCGAGCTGGGGATGGAGGTCGAGGACCTGCACGCCGTGTTCAGCCAGTTGTCGCTGGCCAACGTCGTCGCCCTGGAGGAACTGCTGCACGTCGGCGGCGAGGGCGGGGACCGGCTCAGCCTCATGGACACGCTGGAGGACACGGCCGCCGACAACCCGGTGGAGGTGGCCGAGGACCGGGAGCTGCGGCGGTTCCTCGCGCGGGCCATCAACACGCTGCCGGAGCGGGAGAAGACCGTGGTCACGCTGTACTACTACGAGGGGCTCACCCTCGCCGAGATCGGCAACGTGCTGGGCGTCACCGAGAGCCGGGTCAGCCAGATCCACACCAAGTCGGTGCTCCAGCTGCGGGCGAAGCTGGCGAGCTTCGGACGCTGAGTCGCTCCCGTTCGCCCGGGCGCGTCCGTAAAGTGGTCGGCGTGCCAAGGATTCGAGCGGCCTCCGTGGCCGAGCACCGGTCGATGCAGCGAGCCGCCCTGCTGGACGCGGCCCGGACCCTGCTGTCCGAGGGCGGGACGGAGGCGCTGACCTTCCCGGCGCTGGCCGAGCGCACCGGGCTCGCGCGGTCGTCGGTGTACGAGTACTTCCGGTCCCGGGCGGCCGTGGTCGAGGAGCTGTGCGAGGCCGACTTCCCCGTGTGGGCGGCGGAGGTCGAGGCGGCGATGGAGCGCGCCGGTTCACCCGAGGGCAAGGTCGAGGCCTATGTCCGGCAGCAGCTGGCCCTGGTCGGGGACCGGCGGCACCGCGCGGTCGTGGCCATCTCCGCCAGCGAGCTGGACGCCGGCGCCCGCGAGAAGATCCGCGCGGCCCACGGGGGACTGGTCGCGATGATCGTCGAGGCGCTGGGGGAGCTGGGGCACGGTCAGCCCCGGCTGGCGGCGATGCTCGTACAGGGAGTCGTGGACGCGGCGGTCCGGCGGATCGAGCTGGGCGCGGCCGAGGAGCCGTCCGTGGTCACGGAGGCCGCGGTGACCATGGCCCTGCGCGGCATCCAGGGCTGACCCCACGACCCCGGCCGCCCGGACGCCCTCCACAACCGGGGTCGACCCCGGTCGCCCCGGCTTGCACGGCCGCGCACGGCCGGCGCGTGTCGCCTCCACGGCTCGCGCCGACCCCACCGCCTCGGTGGCGGGCGACCGGATCCTTGGGGCCGGCCCGGGGCCGTGAGCGGTGCGAGCGTCCGAGCGGTGAGACCGGCAAGTGTCCGCCCCTCACGGCACGCGTACCGCCTGAGCGACGCGCGCTGATCGCTCGCCGCGGTCGCCTCCATCGCCTCCCCGGGGGCGTCCCCCCGGGGGCCCACCGTCCCGCGCCTCTGCCGCGCATCCCATGCGCCCGTGCCGCAGGTGCTCATGGCTGCCGATCGCACCGCACCGCACCGCGCCCATGTGCCCGTGCCCTCGGGGCTCGCGCGGTCGCGGATGCGTGTCCCGGGTCGCCTGGGCGGTCGCAGGCTCGCGCCGCTCGTGCCCGCGGGTGCCGATCACACCCCACCGCGCCCGAGTACCCGTGCCGCCGTGCCTCGCGCGGTCGCGGATGCGTATCGCGCGTTGCCCCGGCGCCGCAGGCCCGCGCGGCCGGTGCTCGCAGACGCCGACCGCACCGGGCCGCGTCCATGCGCGCACCGTCGGACTCGCGCGGTCGGGGACGCGTGTCCCGGGTCGCCGGGGCGGTCGCAAGCTTGTGCGGCCGGTGGCGGGTGCCCATCACTCCCCACCGCGCAGGTGCCGATCACTCCGGACCGCGCCCATGCGCCCGCGCCGCCGGTGCCCGCAGGCGCCGACCACGCCCCACCGCCCCCATGCGTGCGGCCGGGGCTCGGGGTGCCGATCACGCCCCGGCGCACCTCGCCCCCTCCCCACCTCGCACCCCGCCCCCAGGTCCGGCCGGGCCGGTCCCGGTGGTGGCGGTCATGGCAGGGGGACGTTCAGTACCGGGAGGAGTCTGGACGGGGCTCGGCGCAGCAGCCATGGGGGCAGCAGGGCGAGCGGGTCCAGGTAGTCGCCGCCGCTCAGCGCGCCCCAGTGCACGCACGTCGTCCCTGCGCAGTGCGAGCCCGTCGGCTCGACCACCCCCACCACTCCGCCGGCCTCCACCTCGTCACCCTTGCGCACCGATGGGTGAACCGGCTCGTACGTGACCCGGACATCCGTTCCCGCCAGCTCCACCGACACCACGCCCTGCCCGGCCACCCGGCCCGCGAAGGACACCCGCCCCGCGGCCACCGCGCGTACCGGGGCACCGGCCGGCGCGGCGAGATCCACTCCCCGGTGCCCGGCGCCGTACACCGTGACCGGTGGTTTCCAGCCGCGCAGAACCGTCGGACGCACCCCCACCGGCCAGAAGCGCCCCACCACCGGCACCGGCGCCGGTGGTGGGGGCGGGGGAGTCGGCGGGCCGTCCGCCCGGGCCGGCGCGCACAGCACGACCGACACCGACGCGCACAGCAGAACCGGCCACAGCACCACGTACCGCATCACTCGTCGCATGCGAGAACGGTCCCGTGTCCGCCGCGGCCCCGCCGGACCCTGTGGACCACTCCCCGGTTGTGGACAGCGGCGTCACCCGGTACCCCGCCGGTCCCGTACACTTCTCATGGCGATCCGGGTCACCGGGTCGACTTCGCACGCCCCGGCACGGCACCCCGCAAGGGTTCGTGCCAAGCGCCCCTCGGTCCTTCGCGGCACGGCGCAACGCGGGCGTCAGGCGCGACCGCCGTCCGGCGGACGCGGCACAACCGAGAACACCAAGGAGAACGGCCATGGCCGTCGTCACGATGCGGGAGCTGCTGGAGAGCGGCGTCCACTTCGGTCACCAGACCCGTCGCTGGAACCCGAAGATGAAGCGCTTCATCTTCACCGAGCGCAACGGCATCTACATCATCGACCTGCTCCAGTCGCTGTCGTACATCGACCGCGCCTACGAGTTCGTCAAGGAGACCGTCGCCCACGGCGGCACGGTCATGTTCGTCGGCACGAAGAAGCAGGCGCAGGAGGCCATCGCCGAGCAGGCGACCCGCGTCGGCATGCCCTACGTCAACCAGCGCTGGCTGGGCGGCATGCTCACCAACTTCTCGACCGTCTACAAGCGCCTCCAGCGCCTGAAGGAGCTCGAGCAGATCGACTTCGAGGACGTCGCGGCCTCCGGTCTGACCAAGAAGGAGCTGCTGGTCCTCTCGCGCGAGAAGGCCAAGCTGGAGAAGACCCTCGGCGGTATCCGCGAGATGCAGAAGGTGCCCAGCGCCGTCTGGATCGTGGACACCAAGAAGGAGCACATCGCCGTCGGTGAGGCCCGGAAGCTCAACATCCCGGTCGTCGCGATCCTCGACACCAACTGCGACCCCGACGAGGTCGACTACAAGATCCCGGGCAACGACGACGCGATCCGCTCCGTCACCCTGCTCACCCGTGTGATCGCCGACGCCGTCGCCGAGGGCCTCATCTCCCGTTCCGGCGTCGCCACCGGTGACAAGGGCGAGAAGGCCGCGGGCGAGCCGCTCGCCGAGTGGGAGCGCGACCTGCTCGAGGGTGAGAAGAAGGACGAGGCTCCGGCCGCGGAGGCCGCCGAGTCCGCGGAGGCCGCCCCGGCCGCCGAGACCGAGGACGAGGCTCCGGCCGCGGAGGCCGCCGAGTCCGCCGAGGCCGCTCCGGCCGCCGAGGCCGAGGCTCCGGCCGAGGGCGAGAAGGCCGCCGAGGGCGAGCAGGCCTGACGCCGGTCCGTCAGCGTTCGGCAGCGGGGGCGCCGGCTTCGGCAGCGCCTGTGGCGCGATGAAGCCCGCCCCCGCTGTTCACCCGTAGGTCGGCGCGACGTACGCGGCCCACGCTCACCCGTGGACGTGGACCGCGGACCGTGCGGATCTGAAGATCTTCCAGACTTCGAGAAAGACTCACAGACTCATGGCGAACTACACCGCCGCCGACGTCAAGAAGCTCCGTGAGCTCACCGGCGCCGGCATGATGGACTGCAAGAAGGCGCTGGACGAGGCCGAGGGCAGCGTCGACAAGGCCGTCGAGGCGCTCCGCATCAAGGGCCAGAAGGGCGTCGCCAAGCGCGAGGGCCGCTCCGCCGAGAACGGCGCCGTGGTCTCCATCATCGCCGGCGACAACTCCTCCGGTGTCCTGGTCGAGCTGAAGTGCGAGACGGACTTCGTCGCCAAGGGCGAGAAGTTCCAGGCCGTGGCCAACGCCATCGCCGAGCACGTCGCCAAGACGAACCCGGCCGACCTCGAGGCCCTGCTCGCCTCCGAGATCGAGGCCGGCAAGACCGTGCAGGCGTTCGTGGACGAGGCCAACGCCAACCTCGGTGAGAAGATCGTCCTGGACCGCTTCGCGCAGTTCACCGACGGCTACGTCACCGCGTACATGCACCGCACCATGCCCGACCTGCCGCCGCAGATCGGTGTCCTGGTCGAGCTGGACAAGCCGAACGCCGAGGTCGCCAAGGGCGTCGCCCAGCACATCGCCGCCTTCGCGCCGCGGTACCTCTCCAAGGACGAGGTCCCGGCCGACGTCGTCGAGTCCGAGCGTCGCATCGCCGAGGAGACCACCCGCGCCGAGGGCAAGCCCGAGGCCGCGATCGCCAAGATCGTCGAGGGTCGTCTGAACGGCTTCTTCAAGGACGCCACGCTGCTCGGCCAGCCGTACGCGCTCGACAACAAGAAGTCGGTCCAGAAGGTCCTGGACGAGGCCGGTGTCACCCTGAAGCGCTTCTCGCGCATCAAGGTCGGCATCTGAGTCCGGACCGCGATCGACGCCCGGCCCGCGGAGGGATCCCCGGGGAGATTCCCGGAGAAATCCCGATAGGGTCGACAGCAGCCGCCCGCGCACACCACCACACCCAGGTGTGCGCCGGACGGCAGCAGATCTGACGAGGAGGCCATTGCCGCGCATGGGAGCGATAAGCAACCCCATCGGCAATGGCCTTCTTCGTATGCGCACCACGTGAAAGAGGCGGGATCCCCCATGACCACCAAGGCCCAGAAGAGCGACGACGGCAAAGTGCACGGCCGGTTTCTGCTGAAGCTGTCCGGAGAGGCCTTCTCCGGCGGCGGGGGCCTGGGCGTCGACCCGGACGTGGTGCACAAGATCGCCCGCGAGATCGCCGCCGTCGTGCGGGACGGGGCGCAGGTCGCCGTCGTCATCGGCGGCGGCAACTTCTTCCGCGGCGCCGAGCTCCAGCAGCGCGGCATGGACCGGGCCCGCTCCGACTACATGGGCATGCTCGGCACCGTGATGAACTGCCTCGCCCTCCAGGACTTCCTGGAGAAGGAGGGCATCCAGTCCCGCGTGCAGACCGCCATCACGATGGGCCAGGTCGCCGAGCCGTACATCCCGCTGCGCGCCGTGCGCCACCTGGAGAAGGGCCGCGTGGTCATCTTCGGCGCGGGCATGGGCATGCCGTACTTCTCCACCGACACCACCGCCGCCCAGCGCGCCCTGGAGATCGACGCCGAGGCGCTGCTCATGGGCAAGAACGGTGTGGACGGGGTCTACGACTCCGACCCCAAGACCAACCCCGACGCCGTCAAGTTCGACGCCCTGGGCTACGGCGAGGTCATCACCCGGGACCTCAAGGTCGCCGACGCCACCGCCATCACGCTGTGCCGTGACAACAAGCTGCCGATCCTCGTCTTCGAGCTTCTGGTCGAGGGCAATATCGCCCGCGCCGTCAAGGGTGAGAAGATCGGCACGCTGGTGGGCGAGCAGAGCAACCGGCACTGACCGGCACACCCCGTCGCCCGGGGCGTGCCACCTGTCCGGGGGACGGACGGGACGCACCCCGGCCGGGGGATGGACAATGTCCTGCCGGTCGTGAACCGTGCAGGAAGAAGACGCGACGCAGCCGGCCGCCGCCTCGACGAGGAACCGCAGCCGGGCCTTACTCAAGACACGCAGGAGCAAGTGGTGATCGAAGAGACCCTCCTCGAGGCCGAGGAGAAGATGGAGAAGGCCGTCGTGGTCGCCAAGGAGGACTTCGCCGCGATCCGCACCGGCCGAGCGCACCCGGCGATGTTCAACAAGATCGTCGCCGACTACTACGGGGCCCTGACACCGATCAACCAGCTGGCCTCGTTCTCCGTCCCGGAGCCGCGCATGGCGGTCGTGACGCCGTTCGACAAGAGCGCGCTGCGCAACATCGAGCAGGCCATCCGCGACTCGGACCTGGGCGTCAACCCCAGCAACGACGGCAACATCATCCGGGTGGTGTTCCCGGAGCTGACCGAGGAACGGCGCCGCGACTACATCAAGGTCGCCAAGGCCAAGGCCGAGGACGCGAAGGTCTCGATCCGTTCCGTGCGCCGCAAGTCCAAGGACGCCATCGACAAGTTCGTCAAGGACGGCGAGATCGGTGAGGACGAGGGCCGCCGTGCGGAGAAGGAACTCGACGACCTGACGGCCAAGTACGTCGCCCAGGTGGACGAGCTCCTCAAGCACAAGGAAGCGGAGCTGCTCGAAGTCTGATGAACGACTCTTCCTGGGGGGCGCCGCCGTCGGCGGGGCAGGCCGGGTACTGGGGTCCCGCCGAGGGCGGACCCGCCCAGCCTGCTCCGGGGGCCGTCCCGGCGGGTCCCGCGTACGATGCGCCTGAGGCGCAGCACACCCGCCCCATGCCCATCGTCCCCGGTGTACCCGCGTACGGCGGGGGCCAGGGCGACGACCGGGGGGCCGCTCGGCCGGGCGGCCCGCTGTTCCCGAGCGAGCCGTTCCCGGGCGAGGCCCGCCAGAACGGCACGTTCCGCGACGACACCTTCCAGACCGAGCCGTATCAGACCGAGCCGTACCAGACCCAGCCCCGTCGGACCGAGCCGTTCCCGTCCGAGCCGTTGCCGTCCGAGTCGTTCCAGAGCGGGGGACTCCCGGCCGAGACCCAGAACCCGGAGCCCATGCCCGACGCCACGCAGCCCCCGCCGCCGGCGCCGCAGAAGAAGAGCGCGGGCCGTGACCTGAGCGCGGCCATAGGGGTCGGTGTCGGGCTCGGTGTGGTGATCATCGCCTCGCTGTTCATCGTCAAGGCCGTGTTCATCGGCGTGATAGCGGTCGCCGTCGTCGTCGGCCTGTGGGAGCTGACGAGCAGGCTCCAGGAGCGCAAGGGCATCAAGGCGCCGCTCGTGCCCTTGGCGGTGGGCGGCGCGGCGATGGTCGTCGCCGGGTACGTGCGCGGCGCCGAGGGCGCGTGGGTCGCCATGGCCCTGACCGCCCTGGCCGTGCTGGTCTGGCGCATGACGGAACCCCCCGAGGGCTACCTCAAGGACGTCACGGCCGGAGTCTTCGCCGCGTTCTACGTGCCGTTCCTGGCCACGTTCGTCGCGATGATGCTCACCGCCGACGACGGCCCCTGGCGCGTCCTGACCTTCCTGCTGTTGACGGTCGTCAGCGACACCGGCGCGTACGCGGTCGGCTGGCGCTTCGGCAAGAACCGGCTCGCCCCGCGCATCAGCCCCGGCAAGACCCGCGAGGGCCTGCTCGGCGCGGTGCTGTTCGCCATGGTCGCGGGCGCGCTGTGCATGCACTTCCTGATCGACGACGGCGCCTGGTGGCAGGGCCTGCTGCTGGGCCTCGCCGTCGCGGCCAGCGCCACGCTCGGCGACCTCGGCGAGTCCATGATCAAGCGGGACCTCGGCATCAAGGACATGGGCACCCTGCTCCCCGGGCACGGCGGCATCATGGACCGGCTGGACTCCTTGCTGCCCACGGCCCCGGTGGTGTGGCTGCTGATGGTGGTCTTCGTCGGCGGCGGCTGAGCCGCACGGCATACGCAGCGGGCCCCCGTCCGAGCACCGGACGGGGGCCCGTCGCCGTCCTCCCCGCGTGTCCCCCTGCTCCCGGAGCCGACCGGTCCGGGCGCACGGTCGCACCCGGATGCCGCAGTACGAGCGGCGGGTGGACCCCGCGCGCGGCAGACTCCCACTGAGGGCGGCGGTCTCCCGTCGCCCGGCGACGCAGCAGGGAGTGTGTCCGATGCCCCTCGACCCGGCCCCCGTACCGCCTTCCGCCCCGTCCCCGCCGCAGGTGCGGGTCTGGTCCGTCGACGACCTGCCCGCACTCGACCCCGACCCGTTCCTGGACGAGGTGCTGCGCGAGGAACCGGTCACCCGGATCAAGCTGCCGTACGGGGAGGGCCATGCCTGGCTGGTCACCCGGTACGAGGACATCCGCTTCGTCACCTCGGACCCGCGCTTCTCCCGGGAACAGGTCGTCGGCCGCGACGTGACCAGCATGCGCCCGGAGCCGGTGGCCTCACAGACGGCGGGCCTCCAGTACATCGACCCGCCCCGGCACAACCGTCTGCGCCGGGTCGTCGCGCGCGCGTTCACCGGGAAGAGCATGCAGCGGCTGCGTCCGCTCGCCGAGCTCCGGGCCACCGAACTGCTCGACGCGATGGAGGACGCCGGTGCGCCGGCCGACCTCATGGAGCACCTGCACGGCCCCTTCCCGATCGCCGTGATCCGCGACTTCCTCGGCGTGGACGAGAAGGACTGGCACCGCTGGGCGGAGACGGGCGAGGCCCTGCTGTCCGCGGGCGCCGAGTCCAAGGAGCGCGCCGCCCAGGTCGCCCGGGCCAACCGCGCCCGCATCGCCGAGCTGATCCGGCGCCGGCGTGCCGAGCCCCGCGAGGACCTCGCCGGGGTGCTGGCCCAGGCGGTCGAGGCCGACGAGATCACCGAGGACGAGGCGATCTCCCTGGCCACCGCCGTCCAGGTCAGCGGCGGGCACGCCGTCCGCAACAACAGCGGCTCGATGATGTACGCGCTCCTCACCCACCCCGGGCACCTGGACCGCCTGCGCCGCGAGCCCGAGCTCCTGCCCCGGGCCGTGGACGAGCTGTTCCGCTACGTCCCGCACCGCAACGGCGTCGGCATCCCCCGGATCGCCGTCGAGGACGTCACCGTCGGCGGCGAGCTGATCCGGGCCGGCGAGGTCGTCTACAACGCGTACGTCGTCGCCAACCGCGACCCCGAGGTCTTCCCCGACCCCGACGCCCTGGACTTCGACCGCGAGAACCGGGCCCACCTCGCCTTCGGACACGGCCCGCACCACTGCCTGGCCGCCGTCATGGCCCGCATGGAGGCCGAGGTGATGATCGGCACGGTCCTCACCCGCTTCCCCGGCATCCGGCTGGCCGTACCCCCGCAGGAGGTCGAGTTCCAGCGCCAGGGCCTGATCCGCGGCCCGAGAACCCTACCGGTGACCTGGTAGTGGTCGAGGTCGGAAACACGTGAGTTCGCCGGTTCCGGGACTGGCGTGACGGCGAACCCGCCCGCCTACTCCCGGGCCGCCCTCGGGCCGTGGAAGAGCCCTCGATGTTGACCAACGTCAATAGGTGCCGACACGGAGGCCGGTGATCGATCCCGGCTGTTCTGACGACGAGCGTGCGCGGCACTCACCTGGCCAGATCGCCCCCTTGTGTGCCCTTCGTGTACGTGTCACACATTGAGAGGCGGTACCTGGGGGGAGGGGAGTACTGCATGTCGGTGTCGGGTGGTTATCCGGTGGGGCCGTCCGCCTGGGCCGTCGAGCGGTTCGGGCGGCATGCCGGCGCGCTCGCCGCTGCGGTTCCGGTGCAACTGGCCGAGGCGCACGGGAAGGCGCATGCCGCGCACCTTTCCGCGTGGCTGAAGAAGCGGAGCCCGTACGGTGTCGCCCTTGCGGGGTTGGTGCGCGAGAACCTGGCGGAGACCGCGCGTGAGCTGGGGGAAGCCGTGCGCGACCTGCGCGGGTACGAGTATGCGGTGATCAACGATCACGCACTCTTTCCTTTCCGGTACGCGGACCGGTCGAGGCCTCTCGACCGAGCGCGGCTCCCCGCCAACGCGTCACCCACTCGACACCGGCTCCTTCGGGCGCACGGCCCGCAGCCACCGGAGGGCCTGTTCGACGTCGGTGAGGACTTGGCGACCGAGGAGTACCTGGGGCTGCACGAGGCGTTCGAGGAGCTGGGCGCTTCCACCAGGCTGGTCTGTGTGTTCTTCACGGCCGACGCCGAGAACGGCATCCATGCCATCCACTGGGGGGACGCCCACCTGGAACCCGACCGCACCTTCACCTGGCCCTACAAGGAACAGCTTCCGGTCGCTCCCGTGCCGATGGAGTGACGGTCAGTGGCGTGGGGGTGACCACCCCCACCCCCGCTTCCGCCCGGGGTCCCGGTGATGATCTGCGACACTGGACGTGTTATGCCTGCACCCGGAGAACTCACCTTTGTCGCGCCGCGCGGAGCCAAGAAGCCGCCGCGGCATCTCGCCGACCTCACGCCCGCCGAGCGCAAGGACGCGGTGGCCGAGATCGGTGAGAAGCCGTTCCGTGCCAAGCAGCTCGCGCAGCACTACTTCGCGCGGTACGCGCACGACCCCGAGCAGTGGACGGACATCCCCGCCGGGTCGCGCGACAAGCTGCGCGAGGCGCTGCTGCCGGAGCTGATGACGGTCGTCCGGCACCTGTCGACCGACCAGGGGACCACGCGCAAGACGCTGTGGCGGCTGTTCGACGGCACGCTGGTCGAGTCCGTGCTGATGCGGTACCCGGACCGGGTCACCATGTGCATCAGCTCGCAGGCCGGGTGCGGGATGAACTGCCCGTTCTGCGCCACCGGGCAGGCCGGCCTGGACCGGAACCTGTCGACCGCCGAGATCGTGCACCAGATCGTGGACGGGATGCGGGCGCTGCGGGACGGGGAGGTGCCGGGCGGACCGGCGCGGCTGTCCAACATCGTCTTCATGGGCATGGGCGAGCCGCTCGCCAACTACAAGCGGGTCGTCGGCGCGATCCGGGCGCTCACCGACCCCGCCCCGGACGGGCTGGGCCTGTCGCAGCGCGGGATCACCGTCTCCACCGTCGGGCTGGTGCCGGCCATCCACCGGTTCTCCGACGAGGGCTTCAAGTGCCGGCTCGCGATCTCCCTGCACGCCCCCGACGACGAGCTGCGCGACACCCTCGTCCCCGTGAACACGCGGTGGAAGGTGCGCGAGGTGTTGGACGCCGGGTTCGAGTACACCGAGAGGTCGGGCCGCCGGCTGTCGATCGAGTACGCGCTGATCCGGGACATCAACGACCAGGCCTGGCGCGGTGACCGGCTCGGCCGGCTGCTGCGGGGCAAGCCCGTGCACGTCAACCTCATCCCGCTCAACCCGACGCCGGGCTCCAAGTGGACGGCCTCCCGGCCGGAGGACGAGAAGGCGTTCGTGGAGGCCATCGCCGCGCACGGCGTGCCGGTGACCGTCCGGGACACCCGTGGGCAGGAGATCGACGGGGCCTGCGGTCAGCTCGCGGCCACCGAGCGGTAATCTGACCACGTACACACATCTTCATATTCCGACAGGGGAGCGCCACAGCGCTGAGAGTGCGGCAATCGGGCCGCAGACCCTCTGAACCTCGCCCAGGTCATTCTGGGTAGGAAGTTCGGTCACCACTCAAGCTGTTGTGCCCTGCCCGGCCTCCCCCGCGGGAGTCCGGGCGGGGCCGCGTCTCTTCCTGGCCCACCCCAGGAGGACATCCAGTGCACAACAAGACCCTCGTGGCCGTGGCGGCGGGGCTCGGCCTCCTCGCCCTGCCCGCGCTGACCGGGTGCGGGTCGTCGGACACCGCGAAGTCCACGGACTCCAAGACCGTCACCCTCGTCAGCCACGACTCGTGGAGCGTCTCGAAGAACGTCCTGAAGGACTTCGAGAAGCGCTCCGGGTACCGGGTCAGGGTCCTCGAGGACGGCGACGCCGGGCAGGCCGTCAACAAGGCGATCCTCACCAAGGACAACCCGCAGGGCGACGTCCTCTTCGGCGTCGACAACACCCTGCTGTCCCGCGCCCTGGACAACGGGCTGTTCCAGCCGTACCGGCCCAAGGGCTCCGACGCGGTCCTGCCCCGGTACCGGGTCGACCAGGACCGGCACCGGGTCACGCCCATCGACACCGGCGACATCTGCGTCAACTACGACAAGGCCTACTTCAGCGCGCACCGGCTGACTCCGCCGCGGTCCTTCGCCGACCTGGCCGACCCCCGGTACAAGAACCTCCTCGTCACCGAGAACGCGGCCACCTCCTCGCCGGGCCTCGGCTTCCTCCTCGGCAGCGCCGCGCAGTTCGGCGACGACGGCTGGCAGGGCTACTGGAAGAAGTTGAAGGCCAACGGCGTCAAGGTCGTCGACGGCTGGGAGCAGGCCTACGACCAGGAGTTCTCCGGTTCCACCCAGGGCAGGAAGGCCGGTGGCGACCGCCCGCTGGTGGTGTCGTACGCGTCGTCGCCGCCCGCCGAGGTGATCTACGCCAAGAAGCGGCCCGCCACCGCCCCGACCGGCGTGGCGAGCGGCACCTGCTTCCGGCAGACCGAGTACGCGGGCCTGCTGGACCACGCCCGCAACCCCGAGGGCGGCAAGGCGTTCCTCGACTTCCTGCTCGGCAGGGAGTTCCAGGAGGACATGCCGCTGAACATGTTCGTCTACCCGGTGCGCGAGGGCGCCCAGGTGCCGCCGGACTTCCGCAAGTACGGCCCGCAGGCCGAGGACCCCCGGACCATGGCTCCCGGCCGCATCGCCGCACACCGCGACCAGTGGGTCAAGACGTGGACGTCACTCGTACTGAGGTAGCGCGGGCCCGGCGGGGGAACGCGGCGCGGTTCGGGCTGATGGCCCTGCCCGTCGCGTTCTTCGCCGCGTTCTTCGCCTGGCCCGTCGTCGCGATCGTCACCCGTGGCCTGAGGACGGACGGCGGCTGGCGGCTCGGCCGGATCGCGGACGTCGTCACCCAGCCCGACATCCGCCACGTGCTGTGGTTCACCACCTGGCAGGCGCTGGCCTCCACCGCGCTGACCCTGCTGCTCGCGCTGCCCGCCGCCTACGTCTTCGCCCGTCTGCGTTTCCCGGGCAAGGAGCTGCTGCGGGCCGTGGTCACCGTCCCGTTCGTGCTCCCGACCGTGGTCGCCGGCAGCGCCTTCCTCGCCCTGCTCGGTCACAACGGGCTCCTCGACCAGGTGTGGGGGGTACGGCTGGACACCACGGTGTGGGCGATCCTGCTGGCCCACGTCTTCTTCAACTACGCGGTCGTCGTCCGTACCGTCGGCGGGTTCTGGGCCCAGCTCGACCCACGCCAGGAGGAGACCGCCCGGATGCTGGGCGCCTCACCGGCGAGGGCGTGGCGGCAGGTCACCCTGCCCGCGCTCGCGCCCGCCGTGGCCGCCGCCGCGCTGATGGTGTTCCTGTTCACCTTCACCTCGTTCGGCGTGGTGCAGATCCTCGGCGGCCCCACCTTCTCCACCCTGGAGGTGGAGATCTACCGGCAGACCTCCGAGGTCTTCGACCTGTCCACGGCCGCCGTGCTCACCCTCGTCCAGTTCGCCGCCGTCGGCGCGATCCTCGCCGTGCACGCCCGGACCGTACGGCGGCGGGAGACCGCCCTGCGCCTGGTCGACCCGAAGGCGACCGCCCGCCGGCCGCGCGGGGCCGGGCAGTGGGCGCTGCTCACCGGGGTCCTCCTGACGATCGCCCTGCTGCTGGTGCTGCCGCTCGCCGTGCTCGTCCGCCGCTCCCTGGACGCGCCCGGTTTCGGCTACTACCGGGCGCTGACCGACGCCGACGGCGGTACGTTCCTGGTGGCGCCGCTGCACGCCGTGTGGACCTCGCTGGAGTACGCGGTCGCCGCCACCGCCATCGCCGTCCTGGTCGGCGGTCTCGCCGCCGCCGCGCTGGCCCGGCGGGACGCGGGACGGCTGGTGCGGGGCTTCGACGCGCTGCTGATGCTGCCGCTCGGTGTCTCCGCCGTGACCGTCGGCTTCGGTTTCCTGATCGCGCTGGACCGGCCGCCGCTGGACCTGCGCCAGTCGTGGATCCTGGTGCCGCTCGCCCAGGCCCTGGTGGGCGCCCCCTTCGTCGTACGGACCATGCTGCCCGTGCTGCGCGCGGTGGACGGACGGCTGCGGGAGGCGGCGGCCGTGCTCGGGGCGTCGCCGTGGCGGGTGTGGCGGGAGGTGGACCTGCCGCTGGTGCGGCGGGCCCTGCTGGTCTCGGCCGGGTTCGCGTTCGCCGTGTCGCTCGGGGAGTTCGGTGCGACCGTGTTCATCGCCCGGCCCGACAACCCCACCCTCCCGGTCGCGGTGGCCCGCCTGCTGAGCCGGCCCGGAGACCTCAACTACGGCCAGGCGATGGCCCTTTCGACCATTCTCATGGTGGTGTGCGCCGCCGCGCTGCTCGTCCTGGAGCGCCTGCGCACCGACCGATCGGGGGAGTTCTGATGCTGCTGAGCCTCGATGCCGCGACCGTGCGCCTCGGCGGGCGGGCCGTGCTGGACGCCGTCGGCCTCGATGTCGCCGAGCACGAGGTGGTGTGTGTGCTCGGGCCCAGCGGCAGCGGCAAGTCGACACTGCTCCGGGCGGTGGCGGGGCTCCAGCCCCTGGACTCCGGACGGGTGCTGCTGGACGGCCGCGACCAGACGCGGGTCCCCGCGCACAAGCGGGGGATGGGGCTCATGTTCCAGGACCACCAGCTCTTCCCGCAGCGGGACGTGGGCGCGAACGTGGCGTTCGGGCTGCGGATGCACGGCGTCGCCAAGGGCGAACGGGACGCCGAGGTGGGGAAGTTGCTGGAGCTGGTCGGGCTGCCCGGTGCCGCCCGGCGGGCCGTGGCCGCCCTGTCCGGCGGCGAGCAGCAGCGGGTGGCGCTGGCCCGCGCCCTCGCGCCCCGGCCCCGTCTGCTCATGCTGGACGAGCCGCTGGGCCAGCTCGACCGCTCGCTGCGGGAGCGGCTGGTGGTGGAACTGCGGGAGTTGTTCGGGCGATTGGGTACGACCGTGCTCGCGGTGACCCACGACCAGGGGGAGGCGTTCGCGCTGGCCGACCGGGTGGTGGTGATGCGTGACGGGCGGATCGCGCAGTCGGGCACGCCGTTGGAGGTGTGGCAGCGGCCCGCCGACGCGTTCGTGGCCCGTTTCCTCGGTTTCGAGAACGTGGTCGGGGTGACCGTCGCCGGCGCTGTCGCGGACAGCCCGTGGGGGAAGCTGCCGGTGCCCGACGGCTCGGCGCAGGGCGCTCGCACGGTCCTGGTCCGGCCCGCCGGGATCCGGCTGGTCCCCGCCGACCAGGGTCTGCCGTGCGCGGTGACCGCCCGCACGTTCCGGGGCACCCATGTGGCCGTGCGCCTCCAGCCGGAGGGGGCCCCGTGGCTGGAGGCGGCCTGCGCGCTGCGGGACGCGCCGGAACCGGGCGCCACGGTCGGGGTGGAGTTCGACGTGGCCGAGACGGTCGTACTCGGCTGAGTCGGTCGGGCGGGAGCGCCGGGGCGTGAGCCGGCCGAGGCCGGTGACGTCCCGCACCCCGGCCCGCCCTCGACGGCGTGCCGCCCGGCCCGCCCGCACCGGGGCCGGCGGACGGCCGGGGTGCGGGCGGGCCGGGCGGTGTCAGGCGCCGCGCTTCGCCCCGCGCCGGCGGGTGCCGACGTAGACCGCGCCGCCGCCGACGACCACCAGGGCCGCCGCGACACCGACGATCAGGGGGGTGTGGGAGTCGGCACCGGTCTCGGCGAGGTTGGAGTCACCGACCGCCGGGGACGGGGCGTTGCCCGGCGTGCCCGCCGGGGCGGAGCTGGATCGGGACGGCGCCGGCGACGGGGTGGCCGAGCCGGGCGGGGCGGACGCGGGGGCGGAGGCGGACGCCGACACGGTCGCCGACACCGTGGGGATCGGCTTCGGCGTCGCGGAGGCCGTCTGCTTCGGCGGCCGGCTCTCGGTCCGGCAGGCGGTGGACGGCGTCACCAGGTCGGGCTTGATGTCGCGGTCGACGTTGCGGGCCTTGACGTGGACGCGGTAGGTGGCGTTCGGCTTCCACTGTTCGGAGAACGATATCCGGGCGCCCTCCTTCGAGCCCTTGACCGGCTGCTCGCCGACCTTCGTCTCGACGCCGCCGTCGCCCTCGAGGAAGACACCGACGGTGGCGTCGGTGGCGGAGGCGTCCGAGTCGGTGACGACGATGACGCCCTGCGCGCCGTCGCACCTGGCTTCGGCGGAGAAGTCTTTGATGTCGCAGGCGAGTGCGGAACCGGCCAGGCCCAGCACCAGCGCCGCGGACCCGGAGGCGACACCCAGAACGCGCGCGGATCGGCGTACGCTACGGCGAGTCATGGACAACGTTTGTCCTTTACAGAGTGCAATCGCGGGGGGTGGCGGGGGAGTTGGGGCGACCGACGGGGCGAGGCCCCAGCACCCCCAGGAGCTCACAGGTTTATAAGCGCCCCGTGAGCGGTGTCAACGCGTGGACGGCCAACAGCCGTTGACTTTGCCCGCTTATTAACCGCCCAGACGTTTGATGGCGTCCGGTGCCTGCTCGATCCGGTCAACGAGGGCGATACGGGACTCCATCGCCCGGCCCCGCGCCAACGACTCCAGCAACGGCCAGGTCGGCAGATCCCGCGTCCAGTGCGCCCGGTCCACGAGCACCATCGGGGTCGGTTCCCCGCGCGACTCGTAGTAGTTGGGCGTGGCGTTGTCGAAGATCTCCTGCACCGTCCCGGCCGCGCCCGGCAGGAACACCACCCCGGCGGTGGAGCGGGCCAGCAGGCCGTCCTCGCGGGTGGCGTTGGCGAAGTACTTGGCGATGTGCGCGGCGAAGGCGTTCGGCGGCTCGTGGCCGTAGAACCAGGTGGGGATGCCCACCGACGTCCCGCCCCCCGGCCAGCGGTCGCGCACCTCGAAGGCGGCCCGCGCCCAGTCCGTGACCGACGGCCGGAACGAGGGCGCCTTGGCCAGCAGCCGGAGCGCGTCGTCCAGCATGTCGTCGTCGAAGGGCGCGGCGTACGCGCCGAGGTTTGCGGCCTCCATCGCGCCCGGCCCGCCGCCGGTGGCGACCGTGTAGCCGGCGCGGGTCAGGTCCCGGCCCAGCCGGGCGGCACCCGCGTAGGCGGTCGTGCCGCGGGCCATCGCGTGACCGCCCATGACGCCCACCACCCGGGCGCCGACGAGGAGTTCGTCCAGCGCGTCGGAGACGGCGTCGTCGTGGACGGCCCGCAGCATCGAGGAGAAGATGTCACCGTCGGCCTTGGTCCGCTGGAACCAGGCGTACGCGAGCGCGTCCGGTGTCGCCTCGTACCCTTCTGCCAGCGCGTCGAACAGCTCGTCCGGGGTGTAGACGAAGCCCCGGTACGGGTCGAAGGGGAGTTGGGGGACCGGCGGGAACACCAGGGCGCCGGACGCCCGGACCCGGGCGGCGGCCTCGGGATCCATCGGGCAGCCGAGGAAGACGGCGCCGCTGCTGTCGAGGCGGAGCAGGGCGTCCGTGCGGTCCGTCAGGTCCACGGCTTGGACGCGGTACCGGGCGAGTGTGCCGTGTTCGGCGACCACCTCGTCGAACTCGGCGAGGGACTCGATCTCGTGGTCGTGGGCGGCACGGGGCGGCTGGGCGGGTATCGGGTGCACCCGCCCATGCTGGCACGGGCGTTCGGCCGGCCGGTGGTCAGCCCTGGATCGCGGCCGGATCCATCCACATGACCTCCCAGGCGTGGCCGTCGAGGTCCTCGAAGGCGCGGCCGTACATGGAACCGTGGTCCTGGGCCTCGCCGTCGGCCGTGCCACCGGCCGCGACCGCCCGGGCGACCAGCTCGTCGACCTGCTCACGGCTCTCGGCGCTCAGACAGAGCAGCACCTCGCTGGTGGTCCTGGCGTCGGCGATCTCCTTCTTGGTGAAGGTCGCGTAGAACGGCTTCGCCAGCAGCATCGCCACGATGGTGTCGCTGATCACCACGGCGGCGGCCTTGTCGTCGGTGAACTGCGGGTTGAGCGTGTAGCCGAGCGCGGTGAAGAACTTCTTGGAGGCGTCGAGGTCGGTCACGGGCAGGTTCACGAAGATCATCTGCTGGTACATGGGGGGCCTCTCCCGTCGGGGCTGCGCGGTTGTGTCGTGTTCCGGTGGGTAGACCGGCGACCGGCGCCGGACTCATCGCCGGACGGGGGACGTCTTCGCGCCGGAGGGCTCAGCGGGCCGCCGGCAGCGCCGACAGGACGGCGACCGCCAGGGTGAGCGGGCCGAACAGCGCCAGCAGCGCGAGGGTGCGCAGGGCGGCGGCACCGCGCAGCAGCACGGCGGGCGCGCCGAGGCGGAGCAGCGCGGCGACGGTGTCCGCGCGGCGCTGGCGGGCCTCCACGGCCGCGGTGAACAGGGTGGCGACCGTGCAGCCGGCGACGACCAGCGCGCCGAGGGTGGTCAGCGGGCCGGTGAAGGGCACGGTGCCGGCACCGCCGTACAGGGCGGTCACGGCGTAACCGGCGGAGCCGACCGCGCAGACCACGCCGAGCGGCCGGCCGATCCGCGCGGCCTCCGCCATGAGGACCCGGCCCGCCAGCAGCCGCAGCGCCCCCGGCCGGACGGCCTGGAGGAGCAGGCCGCACAGATGGGTGAGGCCGGGGGAGACCAGGACGAGGCCGGCCGCGGTGAGCACCCAGCCCGGGAGCACCGTGAGGGAGGGACCGGCCGACGCGCGGCCGGCGTAGGCGTGGGCGGCGAGGCCGGCGGCGAGCAGGGCCACGCCCCACGGCAGGCCGGCCGGGGCGACGGGCGCTCCGCCGGGGGCGGCGGGCTCCGGGGCGCCGCGGCCGGTGTCCGGCGGGGGGAGCACCGGGCCGGCCGTCGGGCCCGGTGCCGTCTCATCGCGGCCGGCGTCCCCGGGCGCCGCCGCAGCGGTGCCGGACCCGGTCGCGTGACCGGGCTGCCCGCCCTCCCCGGCGCCGGCCGCCGGCCGCCGGCCGAACCGTGCGCCGAACCTGCCGTACGCCCCGAAGCCCTCCCGGGCCGCCGCGCCGCCGAACGCCCCGAAGCGGCCGTGCCTGCGGCCGGCGGGTGCCGTCGGGCGGGGGTCGCGGGGGCGCAGGACCAGGGCCACCGTCGCGGTGGCGGCGGCGGGGACCAGGGCGAGCAGGGTGAGGGTCGCCGGCACCGGCAGGGGCTGGTCGACGGCGAGGAAGTCGGCCGCCGCGCCGTCGAACGGCAGACCGGCCGGGTCGTCCCGCAGCCGCAGGAAGGACAGCAGGGCGAGCGCGCAGCCCAGCGCGCAGGCCAGGGCCGTCGACAGGGCGGAGACGGCCATCAGCCGGGCCGGGCCGAGGCCCACGGCGGACAGCCCGGGGCGCGGCCGGGTCGCCGGGTCGGTGCGGGCGACCGCGACCGCGAAGTACACCGTGGCGGCGAGCGGTGCCGCGCACCAGGTCAGGCGCAGCGCGGCGGGGCCCGAGGCGTCCGGGTGGCCGAGGGCGTACCCGAGGCAGGCGAGGAGCAGGAAACCGGTGCCCGCCGCGGCCGCGGCCACCAGCAGGCGGCGCAGGTGGACGGCAGGGCGGGCGGCGCGGGTCAGGCGGAGAGCGAGCACGCCGCCCGGCCTTCCGCGTCGGGGGCCTCCGGCAGGTGCACGGTGTGCACGCGCCGCCCGTCCAGCAGGGTCACCGAGCGGTCGGCGAGGGCGGCGGTGTCGGCGTCGTGCGTGGCGAGGACGACGGTGATGCCGTGCGAGCGGGCGGCGGTGGTCAGGGTGCGCAGGACGTGGGTGCGGTCGGCGCGGTGCAGGGTGGCCGTGGGCTCGTCGGCGAAGAGGACCGTCGGGGCGGGGGCGAGCGCGCGGGCGAGGGCGACGCGCTGGCGTTCGGCCTGCCGCAGCTCGCGCGGGCGGCGGCGGGCCATGTCACCGATGTCGAGCCGCTCCAACCACTCCAGCGCGGCGGCCTTGGCGCGGCGGCGGCCGGTGCCGCGCAGCATCATCGGCAGCGCGGCGTTCTCCCACACGTTCAGCTCGGGTACGAGGACCGGCTCCGGGTCGATCCAACCGAAGCGCTCCCGCCGCAGCCGTTCCCGGGCCACCGGGCCGAGGGTGTGCACGGGGGCGCTGTTGAACCAGACCTCGCCGGTGCGCACGGGTACCTGGCCGGACAGACAGCGCAGCAGGGTGGTCTTGCCGCTGCCGCGCGGGCCGCCGACGGCGAGGATCTCTCCCACCCGTACGCCGAGCGACACCCCGGCGAGACCGGGCGAGCCGTCACGGTGGGTGAAGTGCAGGGAGCGTGCCCAGAGCACGTCGTTGTCCGGCGGGGACTCCATGGGCGTCACCTCGGTTCTGATCCGTAATCCCGTGCCTGCTCCCCCGTGTGGGCGAACGAAGCCCGGGCCGATCGGTCACTGCACGCTAGGCAGCTCACCGGGGCGGGGGCGGACGGCACACGGCCCCGGGCCGCCGTTCTCACTCGAACGGGCGGCACCGGGGCCGGTGTGATCAGCTGATCGGACGGGTGCGGATCAGAGCTTGGTCCACGCCTCGCTCAGCGTCCCGCGCAGGATCTGCTCGATCTCGTCGAAGGTGCGCTGGTCGGAGATGAGCGGCGGGGCGAGCTGGACCACCGGGTCGCCGCGGTCGTCGGCCCGGCAGTACAGGCCGTTCTCGAACAGCGCCTTGGAGAGGTAGCCGTACAGGACGCGCTCGGTCTCCTCGTCGTCGAACGACTCCTTGGTGTTCTTGTCCTTCACCAGCTCGATGCCGTAGAAGAAGCCGTTGCCGCGGACATCGCCGACGATCGGCAGGTCGTGCAGCTTCTGGAGGGTCGACAGGAACGCGCCCTCGTTGTCCAGCACGTGCTGGTTGAGCCCCTCGCGCTCGAACAGGTCGAGGTTGGCGCAGCCCACCGCGGCCGACACCGGGTGGCCGCCGAAGGTGTAGCCGTGCAGGAAGGTGTTGTCACCCTTGTAGAACGGCTCGGCGATCCGGTCGGAGACGATGCAGGCGCCGATCGGGGAGTAGCCCGAGGTCATGCCCTTGGCGCAGGTGATCATGTCCGGGACGTAGCCGAACTTGTCGCAGGCGAACATCGTGCCCAGCCGGCCGAAGGCGCAGATGACCTCGTCCGAGACGAGCAGCACGTCGTACTGGTCGCAGATCTCGCGGACCCGCTGGAAGTACCCGGGCGGCGGCGGGAAGCAGCCGCCGGCGTTCTGCACCGGCTCCAGGAACACCGCGGCGACGGTCTCCGGGCCCTCGAAGAGGATCTCCTGCTCGATCTGGTCGGCGGCCCAGCGGCCGAAGGCCTCGGGGTCGTCACCGTGGATCGGGGCGCGGTAGATGTTGGTGTTCGGGACCTTGTGGGCGCCCGGGACCAGCGGCTCGAAGGGGGCCTTCAGGGCCGGCAGGCCGGTGATGGACAGGGCGCCCTGCGGGGTGCCGTGGTAGGCGACCGCGCGCGAGATGACCTTGTACTTGGTCGGCTTGCCCTGAAGCTTGAAGTACTGCTTGGCGAGCTTCCAGGCGGTCTCGACCGCCTCGCCGCCACCGGTGGTGAAGAAGACCTTGTTCAGATCGCCCGGGGCGTAGTCGGCCAGCCGCTCGGCCAGCTCGACGGCCTTCGGGTGGGCGTAGGACCACACCGGGAAGAAGGCCAGTTCCTGGGCCTGCTTGAACGCGGTCTCGGCGAGTTCCGTGCGGCCGTGACCGGCCTGGACCACGAACAGACCCGCGAGCCCGTCGAGGTAGCGCTTGCCCTTGTCGTCGTAGATGTAGGTGCCCTCACCCCGGACGATGGTGGGGACGGGGGAGTTCTCGTACGAGGACATGCGGGTGAAGTGCATCCACAGGTGGTCGTACGCGGTGCGGCTGAGGTCCTTGCTGCTCACGGTTATCGGGTCCTCACGGTTATCGGGTTCCCCACATGTAGGTCTGCTTCTTCAGCTTGAGGTAGACGAAGCTCTCGGTGGAGCGCACGCCGGGCAGGGCCCGGATGCGTTGGTTGATGACGCCCAGCAGGTGGTCGTCGTCCTCGCAGACGACCTCGGCGAGGATGTCGAACGAGCCCGCGGTCATCACCACGTACTCGACCTCCGACATGCCGGTCAGCGCGTCCGCGATCGACTCGACATCGCCCTCGACGTTGATCCCGACCATCGCCTGCCGGCGGAAGCCCACGGTGAGCGGGTCCGTGACGGCGACGATCTGCATCACGCCCTGGTCCAGCAGCTTCTGCACGCGCTGGCGCACGGCCGCCTCCGACAGACCCACGGCCTTGCCGATCGCCGCGTACGGCCGGCGGCCGTCCTCCTGGAGCTGCTGGATGATGGCGAGGGAGACGGCATCCAGCTGGGGAGTGCCGTTCCTGGACTCGCGGGACGAGTCCCTCTGGTCTGCGCTTCGACTGGCCACGACCTCACTGTGCACGACGTATCGGCAGTTTCGCAAGGTCTCACCGATGAAATTCGTTGTTTGAGAGACGTGACCTTGCGGATTTCGCAGAAGTGGCGCCGGTGGGGGTGTTGAAAACGTGGGTGCGGCGACTAGGGTGGGTGTCTCAGCGTTTGGACAGTCAGAACAGATCAGGAGGCCGGCAGTGAGCACCGAGCTGCGTCGTCTGCGCAACTACATCGACGGTGAGTTCCGGGACGCCGCCGACGGACGGACCACCGAGGTGGTCAACCCCGCGACGGGCGAGGCGTACGCGACCGCGCCGCTGTCGGGGCAGGCGGACGTGGACGCCGCCATGGAGGCCGCCGCCCGCGCCTTCCCCGCCTGGCGCGACACCACGCCCGCCGAGCGGCAGAAGGCCCTCCTGAAGATCGCCGACGCCTTCGAGGAGCGCGCCGAGGAGCTGATCGCGGCCGAGGTCGAGAACACCGGCAAGCCGGTCGGGCTCACCCGGTCCGAGGAGATCCCGCCGATGGTCGACCAGATCCGCTTCTTCGCGGGCGCGGCGCGGATGCTGGAGGGCCGCTCTGCGGGCGAGTACATGGAGGGGATGACCTCCATCGTCCGCCGCGAGCCGGTCGGCGTCTGCGCGCAGGTCGCCCCCTGGAACTACCCGATGATGATGGCCGTGTGGAAGTTCGCCCCGGCTGTCGCCGCGGGCAACACGGTCGTCCTGAAGCCCTCGGACACCACCCCGGCCTCCACCGTCCTGATCGCCGACATCGTCGGCTCGATCCTGCCCAAGGGCGTCTTCAACGTCATCTGCGGCGACCGCGACACCGGCCGCCTGATGGTCGAGCACGACACCCCGGCGATGGCCTCCATCACCGGCTCGGTGCGCGCCGGCATCTCCGTCGCCGAGTCCGCCGCCAAGGACGTCAAGCGCGTCCACCTGGAGCTGGGCGGCAAGGCCCCGGTCGTGGTCTTCGAGGACACCGACATCCCCAAGGCCGTCGAGGACATCTCCGTCGCGGGCTTCTTCAACGCCGGCCAGGACTGTACGGCCGCGACGCGCGTCCTCGTGCAGGAGTCCATCCACGACGAGTTCGTGGCCGCGCTCGCCAAGGCCGCGGCCGAGACGAAGACCGGGCAGCCCGACGACGAGGACGTCCTGTTCGGCCCGCTCAACAACTCCAACCAGCTGGAGCAGGTCGCCGGCTTCATCGACCGCCTCCCGGCGCACGCCAAGGTCGAGGCGGGCGGCGAGCGGGTCGGTGACAAGGGCTACTTCTTCGCCCCGACCGTCGTCTCCGGCCTGAAGCAGGACGACGAGATCGTGCAGAACGAGGTGTTCGGCCCGGTCATCACCGTCCAGTCCTTCACCGACGAGGAGCAGGCCGTCAATTACGCCAACGGCGTCGAGTACGCCCTGGCCTCCTCGGTGTGGACCAAGGACCACGGCCGCGCGATGCGCATGTCGAAGAAGCTGGACTTCGGTTGCGTGTGGATCAACACGCACATCCCGCTGGTCGCGGAGATGCCGCACGGCGGCTTCAAGAAGTCCGGCTACGGCAAGGACCTCTCGGGCTACGGCTTCGAGGACTACACGCGCATCAAGCACGTGATGACCTCGCTGGACTGATGGTCCGGACGGCATCGGCGGCGCGGCCTCGGACGGGTCACCTCCCCGTCCGCGGGCCGCGCCGCGTCGTTCCCGCCGGACCGGCGCCCCTCGCGTGCGCGCTCCCCGGTCCCGTGCCCCGCGCGCCGAGGGCCGGACCGGGCCGGCCGGCCGTCGCGCCGGTCCGTGATCGACAAGGTGTCGGCCCGGCGCCGTCCCACTCGACGCAGCGTCGATTGTCCGGCCGCGGGCCGGGACGGCATGCTTCCGGGGTGCCCCAGACTCCCTCCCGTACGTCCGCGCCGACCCGGCGTTCCTTCCTCGCCGCCCTCGGCGGCACCGCCGCGTTCGGTGCCCTGGCCGGCTGCGGTGTCCCCGCCGCCTATGTCCGGCCCGGCGACCGGTCCGCGACCGACAGGTCGGCGTCCGACCGGAAGCTGACCTGGGCGAACTGGCCCCTCTACATCGACACCGACGACGCCGACCGCAACCGCCGGCCCACGCTGGAGGCGTTCGAGCGGCGCACCGGGATCTCCGTCGACTACGTGGAGGAGATCAACGACAACGACGAGTTCTTCGGCAAGATCAGCCCCGCGCTGATGAGCCACCGGCCGACCGGCCGCGACCTGATCGTCATCAGCGACTGGATGTGCGCCCGCTACGTCCGGCTGGGCTGGGTCCAGGCGATGGACCGCGCCCGCCAGCCCAACGTGGCGAGGAACCTCGACCCGCTGCTCCGCTCGCCCGCCTTCGACCCGGGCCGCCGCTTCACCGTGCCCTGGCAGTCGGGCATCACCGGCATCGCCTACGACCACCGCAGGCTCGGCCGTGAGATCCGGCACGTCTCCGACCTGTGGGCGGACGACCTCAAGGGCCGCGTCACCCTCCTGTCCGGCCTGGACGAGGCGTTCGCGCTGCTCATGCAGGGCGACGGCGTGGACATCACACGGTGGACCGCGGACGACTTCCACCGGATGTGCGACCAGGTGGAGCGGCAGGTCCGGCGGGGCCAGATCCGCCGCTTCACCGGCAACGACTACACCAAGGACCTGATCAGCGGCGACGTGCTCGCCTGCCAGGCCTACTCCGGCGACGTCATCCAGCTTCAGGCCGACAATCCCGGCATCCGCTTCGTCGTCCCCGAGGAGGGCGCCGAGCTGTGGTCGGACTCCCTGATGATCCCCGACCTGGCCCGCCACAAGGCCAACGCCGAGCGCCTGATCGACTACTACTACGCCCCGGAGCCCGCCGCGCGGCTCGCCGCCTGGGTCAACTACGTCTGCCCCGTCCCGGCCGCCCGCGACGTGCTGGCCGACTCCAAGGACAAGGACACCGCCGCCCTGGCCGACAACCCGCTGATCTTCCCGGACTCCGGCATGCGCCGCCGCCTCGCCGTCGCCCGCGACATCACGTCCACGGAACGCGCCGAGTACGCCCGGCGGTGGAACCGGATCGCGGGGCTGTAGGAACGGTTTTGAACGCGTTCGGTCCGGGCGTGGGCTGCGGGTATGAGCGACAGAGCCGCCCTGCTCACGGGCATCCGCGTCTGGTCGGTCCTCTTCGTCGTGTGCCTCGTGCTGAGCGGGGCCACCGCGTTCCCCCTGGTGCACGAGTTGCGCCGGACCGACGGCGCGCTGCGCGCGCGGCCGGAAGATCCGCACCGCGGCCTGGTGCGCGTACGTGTCCCCGGTCACCTTCTCGATGAGCATGCCGAGCACCGTGTAGTGGATGTTGCCGTACTCCTGCCGGGTGCCCGGGGCGTGTGCCGGGCCCTGCGCGACGGAGGCCGCCACCACCTGCCGGGGCGTCAGCGTCTCGAAGCGGTGCGGGTAGCCGTCCTCGACGGTGTCGCCGAGGGACGCTCCCGGACGCAGACCGCTGGTGTAGTCGAGCAGCTGCCGCCCGGTGATGGGCGCGAACGCGTCCGTGAGCAGGCCCGGCAGGTACCGCTGCACGGTGCCGTCCAGGTCGATCCGGCCCTCCGCGGCCAGCTGGAGCACGATCGACGCGGTGACCACCTTCGTCACCGACCCGGCCCGGAACCGCCCGTTCTCCAGCGCCGGGGCCCCGGTCCGGATGTCCCGCACGCCGGCCGTCCCACGCCAGCTCCCGTCCCCGCCGACGCGCAGCAGCGCGGCGGTGGCCTCCTGGTCGGGGAGCCCGGCGACGGCGGCGGCGAGGGCCTCGGTGTCCGGGCCCTCGCCGAGGCGCGGGCGGAGGCCCGCGCCGCCGGGGCCGCGGACGCCGGCACGGACAGCGGGCCGGCGGCCAGCGCGGCGACGAGACCGGCGGCCAGGAGGAGGGAGTGGCTGTTCCGGCGCATGCGGGACTCCTTGGGGAGATCGGGAAGAGGACGCGGGATCATCCTCCGGCGCCGGGAGCGGAGGACGGATCGTCACCGAGGAGGTCATGCGACCCCCGCCCGTCCCGGAGCAACCTCCCCTTTCCTGCCGGGAGTTGCCAGGGTTCGCCCCTACGGGAGCCCGTGTCCCGCCGGAGTCACCGGGCTCACCGGAGGGTGGAGCGCAGGGCGTGCAGGACGTCGATCCGGTTCGTCGTGATCGAGTCGACGCCCAGGTCCAGCAGCCGGCGCATGGCGCGGCGGGTGTCCGGGGTCCACACCGACAGCAGGTAGCCGTCACGGTGGACCCGGGCGGCCAGCTCCCGGTCGACCAGCGGGAAGCGGTAGTTGAGCCACCGGGGTCGCACCGCCGCGAGCAGCGTGGGCCGCGGCGGCGCCGGCGACGTCCACGTCAGGGCGATCTCGGCGGCCGGATCGGCGGCCCGGACGGCGAGCATCGCCTCGGCGCCCGCGCAGTAGTGGACGCGATCCCCGGCACCGTGCTCCCGGACCACGTCCACGACCCGCTGTGCCGTCCGCCGGTCGGGCCGCCCGCACAGGTCCAGCATCACCCGGGCCTCGCCCGTCGCGGCCAGCGCCTCCGCCAGCGTCGGCACACCGCCCGCCGTGAGACCGCGCACCTCCTCGGCGGAGAGCGAGCGCAGGGGCCGCTCCACCGACCACAGTCGCTGGAGCGTGTCGTCGTGCAGCAGCACGGGCACGCCGTCCCGGGTGAGCCGTACGTCGATCTCGACGGCGTCCGCGCCCCGGTCGAGCGCGGAACGGAGCGAGTCGGTGGTGTTCTCGCGGAAACGGTAGGGGTCGCCGCGGTGGGCCACGGCGGTCACGGTCTGCATGGCCCCATTGTGGTGGGCGTCAGGAGGCGAGCCTGCCCGCGGTGTAGGTGTCGATCTCCGCGACGATGCGCGCCTTGCCCTCCGCGTCCAGGAACGAGGACTCCACGGCGTTCTTCGCCAGCGCGGCGAGACCACGCTCGTCCAGGCCGAGGAGGCGGGCGGCCACCGCGTACTCGTTGTTCAGGTCGGTACCGAACATCGGCGGGTCGTCCGAGTTGATCGTGACCAGCACCCCGGCGCGCACGAACTCCGCCAACGGGTGCTCCTCCAGGGTGCGGACCGCGCGGGTGGCGATGTTCGAGGTCGGGCACACCTCCAGCGGGATGCGGTGCTCGGCGAGGTGGGCGAGCAGCCGGGGATCGCGCGCGGAGCTGGTGCCGTGCCCGATCCGCTCGGCGCGCAGCTCGGTCAGCGCGTCCCACACCGTCTGCGGGCCGGTCGTCTCACCGGCGTGCGGGACGGAGTGCAGCCCGGCGGCGATGGCCCGGTCGAAGTACGGCTTGAACTGCGGCCGGGGCACGCCGATCTCGGGTCCGCCGAGCCCGAACGACACCAGGCCCTCCGGGCGGACGCCGTCGTCGGTGGCCAGCCGCGTGGTCTCCTCGGCCGCCTCGAGTCCCGCCTCGCCGGGTATGTCGAAGCACCAGCGCAGTACGGTCCCGAACTCCGCCTCCGCCGCCTTGCGGGCGTCCTCGATCGCGGCCATGAACGACCGCTCCTCGATCCCCCGGCGGACGGAGGAGAACGGGGTGATGGTCAGCTCGGCGTACCGCACCTGCTGCCGGGCCAGGTCCCGGGCCACCTCGTAGGTGAGCAGCCGGACGTCCTCCGGGGTGCGGATGAGGTCCACGACCGACAGGTACACCTCGATGAAGTGCCCGAAGTCGGTGAAGGTGAAGTAGTCGACCAGGGCCTCGGGGTCGGTGGGGACCTTCGAGTCGGGGTGGCGGGCGGCCAGTTCCGCGACGATCCGGGGGGACGCGGAGCCGACGTGGTGCACATGCAGCTCGGCCTTGGGCAGGCCGGCGATGAAGGCGTGCAGATCGCCGGCGGCGGTGCCGGTGGTGTCGACGGTGGTGCCGGCGGCGGGTACGGAGCTGTCGGTCAAGGGGTCCTCCCCGGAACGGGCGCCCGCGGGCGACGCTGGTCGTCCGTGGTCCGGGCGCGGTGATCGGCTGATCGGTGACGCGGGATCATCGTAGGCCCCGGGCGGCGGCCTCCCGGTGTGCCCGTAGCATGACGGGACGTCCAGCGAAGGGGCCCTTCCACCATGTCCGACGAGGTGCCGCGGTCCGCGGCGGGGGAGCGGTCCGCCGGGAAGCCCCGGGTCAGCCTGGACAAGGGCGCGGCGCAGGCGGCGCCGGACACGGAGGGAGCGCCTCTCCCCGCTCCCGTCGCCGGCCCGGAACGGGCTTCCGGCCAGGACCGCCGGACGCGGGCCTCGGCCCCCGCCCCCACGCCGTGGGCGAGCCCGGCCCCTACGAATGCCCCCTCCGCACCGACGCCCCCGACGCCCCCGACGCCCGAGCCGAACCCACTCACCCCGCTGTCCCCGAACGCCGCCCCCCAGGGCGACCCGTTCGCGCCGCCGGCCCCGGCCCCGCAGGGCGACACGGCCGCGCCGCGGTCCAACTCCCCGGCCCCCCAGCCGAACCCCTTCGCGCCGCCCGCCCCGGCCCCCGCCCCGCACGGTGGCCCCTTCACGCTGCCGGCGCCCGCGCCCTTCCCTCCGCAGCCGTACCCCTACGCCCCGCACGGGTCTCCCGACGCCCGGCCCGGGGCGGTGGAGAACGTGCCGCCGCCGCCCATCGCGCCCGGTGGGCCGGGACAGGTGCCGTACGGCTACCCGGGGACGGGGCCGGCGTACGGCTACCCGGGGACGGGGCCGGCGTACGGCTACCCGGGCCACCCGTCCGCCCCGTACGGCGCCGGTCAGCCCTGGCCCGGCACGCAGCCGGAGCCGGGCAACGGCATGGGGACGGCCTCGCTGGTGCTGGGCATCATCGCGGCGGCCGGCTTCCTGTTGTGGCCGGTGGCCCTGATCCTCGGGGTCCTCGCGGTGATCTTCGGCGCGGTGGGCAGGTCCAAGGCCCGGCACGGCGAGGCGACCAACCCGGGGGTGGCCCTGGCCGGCATCATCTGCGGTGCCGCCGGGTTCGTGCTGGCGGCGGGCGTGCTGGTGCTCGCCTTCGCGACGTACACCTGACGGACCCACCCCGGCGGCCCCGGACCCGCTCAGGCCCCGGCGCCCGCCAGTCTCTCCCGGGCCTCCATGAGGGCGAAGCCGAGCAGGTTCCGTCCGCGCCAGCGCTCCGGGTCGCCCGCCGCGTCGTCGTCCGCCGCCAGGCCTATGCCCCACACCCGGTCGACGGGGCTGGCCTCCACCAGGACCCGGTCGCCGGTGCCGAGGAGGTACTGGAGCAGGTTCCCGTCGGCCGCGAACTTGTGCAGGCTGCCCTCGACCACGATCCGGAAGCGCTCCCGCTCCCAGGCCGTGTCGTCGAAGCCCCGCACCAGCCGGCCGGCCTTCTTCGCCTCGGCGGGATGCTCCGCGGCCAGCACCCGCCGCTCCGCCTCCGCGTCCCCGAACAACCGGGCCTTGCCGGCCATCATCCAGTGCTCGGCCGTCGCGTACTCCACACCGTCGACCACGAACGGTGACGGCCACCACTGGCTGAGACAGCCGGCGCCTATCCGGCCGTCGGGCCGCGGCCGGTGCCCCCAGAAGTGCAGGTACTTGATCCGGGACCCTGCCCGGACCTCTCTGATCAGGGCTTCCAGCCCGTCGATCTTCCCCATGCACGCGAGTGTGGCACGCACCACTGACACTCCGTCCGCCCTTTTCCCTTCCGACTCGACACCTGGTCGACAGATTCCGTCGCGTAACCAAAAGGCAACAACGGAATCACTTGTTGACGACCACTCCCTCTGTCAGGATCGGCACTCAATTCGAGCTTGAGCCACGCCACCCACCCATCCGGGACGGGGTGAACGGCGGAGGAGAGCGACATGCACAATCCGGGCAACGCCACCCCGGAAGGGCCCTGTACGGAGGAGCGTTTCCCCGCGCAGGACCGCTTCGCGGCCGGCGCGCAGTTCATCGCCGGCTGGCCCGCCCGGGGCACCTCGGGACACACCCACACCGTGGTCGACCCCGCGAGCGGCGAGGGGGTGTACACGTACGAACTGGCCGGTGCCGACGACGTCGACGCGGCCGTCGCCGCCGCGCGCGCCGCCTTCCCGGGCTGGGCCGCCGCGACACCGGGCGAGCGCTCGGACGCCCTGCACCGGTTCGCCGCCGTGCTCGCCGACCGCGCCGAGGACCTCGCCCGTGCCGAGTCCCTCCAGTGCGGCAAGCCGCTCAAGCTCACCCGCGAGTTCGACGTGCCGGGCACCCTCGACAACACCGCGTTCTTCGCGGGCGCCGCCCGGCACCTCCAGGGGCAGTCCGCCGGCGAGTACTCCGGCGACCACACCTCCTACGTGCGGCGCGAGCCCATCGGTGTCGTCGGGTCGATCGCCCCCTGGAACTACCCGCTCCAGATGGCCGCGTGGAAGATCCTCCCGGCGGTCGCCGCGGGCAACACCGTCGTGCTGAAGCCCGCCGAGCTGACCCCGCTGACCTCACTGCTCTTCGCCCGGGCGGCCACCGACGCGGGGATCCCGGACGGAGTGATCAACATCGTCACCGGCACCGGGCGGGAGGCCGGGGAGCACCTGGTCGGCCACCCGGACGTGGCCATGACCTCCTTCACCGGCTCCACCGCCGTCGGCAAGCGGGTCGCCGAGATCGCCACCACCACCGTCAAGCGGCTCCACCTGGAGCTGGGCGGCAAGGCGCCCTTCGTAGTCTTCGACGACGCCGACCTGGAGGCCGCCGTGCACGGCGCGGTCGCCGGCGCGCTCATCAACACCGGCCAGGACTGCACGGCCGCCACGCGCGCCTACGTCCAGCGCCCGCTGTACGAGGCGTTCGTCGAGCGGACGGCCGCGCTGATGGAGACCGTGCGGCTCGGGGACCCGTTCGCGCCCGGTACCGACCTAGGGCCGCTGATCTCGCACGTCCACCGCGACCGCGTCGCCGCGTTCGTGGACCGGGCGCGTACCTACGCGAGCGTGGTGACCGGCGGCGAGGCCCCCGGCGGAGACCTCGCGAAGGGCGCCTACTACCGGCCCACGCTGATCGCCGGCGCCCCGCAGGACAGCGAGGCCGTGCAGGCCGAGATCTTCGGCCCGGTTCTGGTCGTCCTGCCGTTCGACGGTGATGATGAGGGCGTCCGGCTGGCCAACGACACCCCCTACGGCCTCGCCGCCTCCGCGTGGACCCGCGACGTCTACCGCGCGAACCGTGCCACCCGCGAGATCCGGGCGGGCTGTGTGTGGATCAACGACCACATCCCGATCATCAGCGAGATGCCGCACGGAGGGTACAAGGCCTCCGGCTTCGGCAAGGACATGTCGACGTACTCGTTCGAGGAGTACACGCAGGTCAAGCACGTAATGTTCGACAACACGGCGGTGGCGCGGAAGGACTGGCACCGCACGATCTTCGGGGACCGCTAGCGACGACGAGGCCAGTGACCGGGCCGATCCCTCCCGAAAGGGCACCACGCGCATGGAGCAGTACGAGCCGGACCGCCTGACCCCGCCGCAGGTCGCGGCCGTGCGGCGCAGCCTCCGCAACGGCAGGGCAGCGCTGACCCGCAGGTCACTGCTGCGGGCGTCCGCGGGCGGCGCGCTCGCGGCCGGCGGCCTCGGGGCGCTGAGCGCCTGCGGCATCCCCGCGGCGGGCATGACCCGGGGCGGCACCTCCGCGGAGGACCACTCGGCCGCCGAGAAGGTGGTGAACTTCTCGAACTGGACCGAGTACATCGACGTCGACGACAAGGGCAAGGGCCACCCGACGCTCGACGCCTTCCGGCGGCGGACCGGGATCACGGTCCGGTACACCGAGGACATCAACGACAACAACGAGTTCTTCGGCAAGATCAAGCCGCAGCTCGCCGCGGGCCAGGACACCGGACGGGACATCATCGTCCTGACCGACTGGCTGGCCGCCCGGCTCATCCGCCTCGGCTGGGTGCAGAAACTGGACCCGTCGAACCTGCCGCACGCCTACCGCAACCTGTCGGCCCAGTTCCGCGACCCGGACTGGGACCCGGGGCGGGCGTACTCCTACCCGTGGCAGGGCATCTCCACCGTGATCGCCTACAACAAGAAGGCGCTCGACGGCATCGAGGTCACCTCGGTCTCCGACCTGCTGGACAACCCCCGGCTCAAGGGGCGCGTCGGCTTCCTGTCGGAGATGCGCGACTCCGTCGGCATGACCCTGCTCGACATGGGCAAGGACCCGGGCAAGTTCACCGACGACGACTTCGACGCGGCCACGGCCCGTCTCCAGAAGGCCGTCGACAAGGGCCAGATCCGCCGTTTCACCGGCAACGACTACACCTCCGACCTCGCCAAGGGCGACTTCGCCGCCTGTCTGGCCTGGGCGGGCGACGTCGTCCAGCTCAAGGCGGACAGCCCCGACGTCGACTTCGTCGTCCCGGACAGCGGCTACATGACGTCGACCGACAACATGTGCGTACCGAACCGGGCGCGCCACAAGACGAACGCCGAGCGGCTCATCGACTTCTACTACGAGCCCCGGCAGGCCGCGGCGCTCGCCGCGTACATCAACTACGTGACGCCGGTCGACGGGGTGAAGCCGTACCTTGCGAGGATCGACCGGGACGCGGCGGACAACCCGCTGATCGTCCCCGACAAGGCCATGCAGGCCAAGTCCCACGCCTTCCGCTCCCTGAGCCAGAAGGAAGAGACGGCCTACGAAGAGAAGTTCGCGAAGCTCACAGGGGCGTGACGACGACCATGAAGACGACACCGGACAACAGCGGCGACGTGCGCCTCGCCGGCATCTCCAAGACCTACGGCTCCTTCACCGCCGTACACCCGCTCGACCTGACCGTGCCCCAGGGCTCCTTCTTCGCCCTGCTCGGTGCCTCCGGCTGCGGCAAGACCACCACCCTGCGCATGATCGCCGGCCTGGAGGAGCCCACCTCGGGCACGGTCCGCCTCGGCGAGCAGGACGTCACGAACCTGCCGCCGTACAAGCGGCCGGTGAACACGGTCTTCCAGTCCTACGCCCTCTTCCCGCACCTGGACATCTTCGAGAACGTCGCCTTCGGCCTGCGCCGGCGCGGCATCAAGAGCGTGAAGAAGCAGGTCGAGGAGATGCTGGACCTGGTCCAGCTGGGCGAGCAGGCGCGGAAGAAGCCGCACCAGCTCTCCGGCGGCCAGCAGCAGCGCGTGGCCGTCGCCCGGGCCCTCATCAACCACCCGAAGGTGCTCCTCCTCGACGAGCCCCTCGGCGCCCTCGACCTCAAGCTGCGCCGCCAGATGCAGCTGGAGCTGAAGCGCATCCAGACCGAGGTCGGCATCACCTTCGTCCACGTCACGCACGACCAGGAGGAGGCCATGACCATGGCCGACACGGTCGCCGTGATGAACGGCGGCCGGGTCGAGCAGCTCGGCTCGCCGGCCGACCTCTACGAGAACCCGCGGACCACCTTCGTCGCGAACTTCCTCGGCACCTCCAACCTCATCCGCGCCGAGGTCGACGCCCGCAGCGGCGACGACCTCGTGCTCACGGCGGGCGGCGGCAAGCTGGTGCTGCCCCAGGCGCGGTGCTCGGCCCCGACGACGGCCGGCGGCACGGTGCTGGTCGGCATCCGCCCGGAGAAGATCTCCCTCACCCACGCCGACGACGCCGGCTCCGTCCCCGCCGGCCGCAACCGCATCACCGGCACGATCGCCGACGCCAGCTTCATCGGCGTCTCCACGCAGTACGTCATCGACAGCCCCCTCTGCGACGAGCTGTCGGTGTACGTCCAGAACGTCGAGCGCGACGGCCGGCTCGTGCCCGGCGCCGAGGTGGTACTGCACTGGAGCCCGGCGCACACCTTCGGCCTGGACGCGGCGCAGGACATCGACGCGGGCACCGAGGAAGAGGTCGCCGCCTGATGACGACGCTCACCGAGGCACCCCCGCCGCTCGATCCGGCCACCCCGGACAAGAAGCCCCCGCGTGGACGCGGCCGGTTCACGCCGTACTGGCTGCTGCTGCCCGGCCTGCTGTGGCTGGTCGTCTTCTTCGCGCTGCCGATGCTCTACCAGGCCTCCACGTCGGTGCAGACCGGCTCCCTGGAGCAGGGCTACAAGGTCACCTGGCACCTGGCGACCTACTGGGACGCCCTGTCCGAGTACTGGCCGCAGTTCGTGCGCTCCGTCCTGTACGCCGCCGCCGCGACCGTGCTCTGCCTGCTCCTCGGCTACCCGCTGGCCTATCTGATCGCCTTCCGCGCGGGCCGCTGGCGGAACCTGATCATGGTGCTGGTGATCGCGCCGTTCTTCACCAGCTTCCTGATCCGCACCCTCGCCTGGAAGACGATCCTCGCCGACAACGGCCCGGTCGTGCACACCCTGAACTCGCTGCACGTGCTGGCCCTGACCGACTGGCTCGGCTGGACGGCCGGCGACCGGGTGCTCGCCACCCCGCTGGCGGTCGTGTGCGGACTGACGTACAACTTCCTGCCGTTCATGATCCTCCCGCTGTACAGCTCGCTGGAGCGGATCGACGGGCGGCTGCACGAGGCGGCCGGCGACCTGTACGCCAGGCCCTGGACCACCTTCCGCAAGGTGACCTTCCCGCTGTCGATGCCGGGCGTGGTCTCCGGGACCCTGCTGACCTTCATCCCGGCCGCCGGTGACTACGTCAACGCCGAACTCCTCGGCTCCACCGACACCCGCATGATCGGCAACGTCATCCAGACGCAGTTCCTGCGGATCCTGGACTATCCGACCGCGGCGGCCCTCTCCTTCATCCTCATGGCCGCGATCCTGGCCATGGTCACCCTCTACATCCGCCGGTCGGGGACGGAGGACCTGGTCTAAATGCCCCTCGTCAACTGGCTCAAGCGCCGTCTCGTCGTCATCGCGGGACTGCTGACGCTCGCCTACCTGCTGCTGCCGAACGTCATCGTCACGGTCTTCTCCTTCAACCGGCCCAAGGGACGGTTCAACTACGAGTGGCAGCAGTTCTCCACGGACGCCTGGCAGGACCCGTGCGGGGTCGCCGGCATGTGCGGCTCGCTGTCGCTCAGCCTCCAGATCGCCGTCTGGGCGACGATCGGCGCCACCGTCCTCGGCACGATGATCTCCTTCGCGCTGGTCCGCTACCGCTTCCGTGCCCGGGGCGCCGTCAACTCGCTGATCTTCCTGCCGATGGCGATGCCCGAGGTCGTCATGGCCGCCTCGCTGCTCACCCTGTTCCTCAACATGGGCGCCCAGCTCGGCTTCTGGACGATCCTCATCGCGCACATCATGTTCTGCCTGAGCTTCGTCGTCACCGCCGTCAAGGCGCGCGTGATGTCGATGGACCCGCGTCTGGAGGAGGCCGCTCGGGACCTGTACGCCGGTCCCGCGCAGACCTTCCTGCGGGTCACCCTGCCCATCGCGGCACCCGGGATCGCCGCGGGCGCGCTGCTCTCCTTCGCGCTCTCCTTCGACGATTTCATCATCACCAACTTCAACGCCGGTTCGACCGTCACCTTCCCCATGTTCGTCTGGGGGTCGGCACAGCGCGGCACACCCGTGCAGATCAACGTGATCGGAACCGCCATGTTCCTGGTCGCCGTGGTCTTCGTACTGACGTCGATGCTCATCAGCAATCGCCGCAACAAGAACAAGGCATAAGCCCCTGTAGGGAGTTGAAATCATGGCCCCGAGCGCCATGAGCCGTGGCAATGACAACTGGACCGCCTCGCTGGCCGAGGCACAGCCGGTGCCGTACTGGCTGGAGGACCCCGGCAAGCCGCCCGCCGAACCCGCCCTGACCGGCACCGAGACCTGCGACCTGCTGGTCGTCGGCGGCGGCTACAGCGGACTGTGGACGGCGCTCAACGCCAAGGAGCGCGACCCGGGGCGCGACGTGGTGCTGCTGGAGGGCCGCGAGGTGGGCTGGGCCGCCTCCGGCCGCAACGGGGGCTTCTGCGCCGCCTCCCTCACCCACGGGCTGCCCAATGGCCTCGCCCGCTGGCCCGGCGAGATCCAGCGGCTCCAGGAGCTGGGCCTGGCCAACCTCGACGCGATCGAGGCCGCCGTCGCCCGGCACGGCATCGACTGCGACTTCGAGCGCACCGGCGAGATCGACGTCGCCACCGAGACCTACCAGGCCTGGGAGCTGCGCGACTGGCACCGGGAACTGGAGGAGAAGGGACTCGCCGACGGCATCGAGTTCCTGGACGCCGACGCGGTGCGCGAGCAGGTGAACTCGCCGACCTTCGAGGCCGGCCTGTGGGACCGCAGGGGCGTCGCCATGCTGCATCCGGCCAAGCTGGCCTGGGGCCTGAAGCAGGCGTGCGTCAGGCTCGGCGTCCGGGTCTACGAGCACACCCCCGCGCTCAGCCTGAAGGAGTACGGCGGCGGCATGGCCGTGTCCACGCCCTACGGCGCGGTCCGCGCCCGCAGGGTGGCGCTCGGCACGAACATCTTCCCCAACCTGCTGCGGCGCGTGCGGTCGTACACCGTCCCCGTCTACGACTACGCGCTGATGACCGAACCGCTCACCTCCGCCCAGCTCGCGGACATCGGCTGGAAGAACCGGCAGGGACTGGGCGACAGCGCCAACCAGTTCCACTACTTCCGGCTCTCCGCCGACAACCGCGTCCTGTGGGGCGGCTACGACGCTATCTACCCCTACGGCGGCCGGGTCCGCGCCGAGTACGACGACCGGCCCGAGACGTACGCCAAGCTCGCGGGTCACTTCTTCACCTGCTTCCCGCAGCTGGAGGGCGTCCGCTTCACCCACGCCTGGGGCGGCGCGATCGACACCTGCTCCCGCTTCTCGGCGTTCTTCGGCACCGCACACCGGGGCCGCGTGGCCTACGCGGCCGGCTACACGGGCCTCGGTGTCGGCGCGACCCGCTTCGGCGCGGACGTCATGCTGGACCTGCTGGACGGGGAGCGCACCGAGCGGACCGAGCTGGAGATGGTCCGCCGGAAGCCGCTGCCGTTCCCGCCGGAGCCCTTCGCCTGGACCGGGATAGCCCTCACCAAGTGGTCCCTGGCCCGCGCGGACGCCCACGGCGGCCGCCGCAACCTGTGGCTGCGGACGATGGACCGGCTCGGTCTGGGCTTCGACAGCTGAGGCCGCCGCTCCGGGAGGTCCCGGCCGCGGCCCCGGCCGTGTGACGAAGTGCCGGGGACCCGCGTAATGCTCGGGCCCGACCTCCCTCTCCCGTGTGACGCGACCGCGTCGGACGAGAGAGGGAGGTTTTCCATGACCGGGCCGAAGACGGCGGTCGAATGGCTGGCATCCGTCGCACCGGACCCCGCGGCCTGCCGCTGGGAGTGGGAACGCAACCCCCTCGGGGTCGCCCTGCTGCCCGCCGGCAGGGCGTGGGACGTCCTCATCCTGCCGGGCGACCTCGGCTACCCGACCCTGGACGTGCTCACCCGCATGCTCGACCGGCCCGGCCCGGTCCTCGCCGACTTCGGCGACAGCCGGGTCGGCTTCCTCGTGCCGCCGGGCACCGCGGCCCGCTGGCTCGGCACCGGTGTCCGTACCGCCGGGTCCGGCACCTGGATCGTCGTGCCGCATCCCGGGCGGGCGGCCCGGGGCGCGCGCTGGCTGGTGCCGCCGGACGGCTCGGGGACGCTGACCGATCCTGCGCTGCTGGAACTGGCGATGCACGCGGCGGTGGCGGGGCCGGCCGGGGGGCGGCGCGTGGACGGCTGACGCCCGGACACCTTGACAACCGGATTGGTCTGGACCAAATTGTGTGCGCTCCGCCCCGTCAACTCCCCAGACCCCGGAGGCTCTTGTGGACCGCCCCAGACGTCCCGGCCCCGTCCTCACCGTGCTCACGGCCGCACTGCTGGCCGTGCCCGGTCTCACCGCGCTCTCGTCGGCCGCCCGCGCGGCCGACGGGGCGGACACCGACATAGCCGTCAACGGCGGCTTCGAGTCCGGCCTGACCGGCTGGACCTGCACGGCCGGCACGGTCGTCGACTCTCCCGTGCACAGCGGGAAGGCCGCCCTCCAGGCGACCCCCGCGGGTGGCGACAACGCCCAGTGCGCCCAGACGGTGACCGTCCAGCCCGACGCGCAGTACACCCTGTCCGGTTACGTCCGCGGCTCCTACGTCTACCTCGGCGCCACCGGCACCGGCACCACCGACGTCTCCACCTGGACCCAGTCCGCCCCCGACTGGCAGAAGCTGACCACCACCTTCCGCACCGGCCCCACGACCACCAAGGTCACGATCAACACCCACGGCTGGTACGGCACCGGCGCCTACGGAGCCGACGACATCACCCTCGTCGGCCCCGGCGGCAGCGGCACCGGACAGCCGCCCGCCGCCCCCACCGGACTGCGCACCACCGACGTCACCTCGTCCTCCGTCGGCCTGAGCTGGTCGGCGGTGACCGGCGCCACCGGCTACGCCGTCTACCGCGACGGCGCCAAGGTCCAGACGCCGACCGGCACGTCGGCGACCGTCTCCGGCCTCACCGCCTCGACCGCCTACAGCTTCCAGGTCGCGGCCGTCAACGCCGCCGGCGAGTCCGCGAAGTCCGCGGCCGTGACCGCCACGACCGGCGCGGGCACCGGTGGCGGCGGTGGCGGGGCCGGTCTGCCCACCCACGCCCTCGTCGGCTACCTCCACGCCAGCTTCGCCAACGGCGCCGGCTACACCCGGCTCGCGGACGTCCCCGACAGCTGGGACGTCATCGACCTGTCCTTCGGTGAGCCCACCTCCGTCACCTCCGGCGACATCCGCTTCAACCGCTGCCCGGTCACCGAGTGCCCGAACGTGGAGAGCGACGCCGACTTCAAGGCCGCGGTCAAGGCCAAGCAGGCGGCCGGCAAGAAGGTGCTGATCTCCATCGGCGGCCAGAACGGCCAGGTCCAGCTCACCACCACCGCGGCCCGCGACACCTTCGTCGCCTCGGTCTCGAAGATCATCGACACCTACGGCCTCGACGGCCTGGACGTCGACTTCGAGGGCCACTCGCTGTCCCTCAACACCAACGACACCGACTTCAGGAACCCCACCACCCCCGTGATCGTCAACCTGATCTCGGCGCTCAAGACCCTGAAGGCCAAGTACGGCGCCAAGTTCGTCCTGACCATGGCCCCCGAGACCTTCTTCGTGCAGAACGGCTACCAGTACTACGGCACCGGCAAGTGGGGCGGCCAGGACCCGCGCTGCGGCGCCTACCTCCCCGTGATCCACGCCCTGCGCGACGACCTCACCCTGCTCCACGTCCAGGACTACAACTCGGGTCCCATCATGGGCCTGGACAACCAGTACCACTCCATGGGCGGCGCCGACTTCCACATCGCCATGACCGACATGCTCCTCACCGGCTTCCCGGTCGCCGGCGACCCCAACAACGTCTTCCCGCCGCTGCGCCCCGACCAGGTCGCCATCGGCATGCCGGCCTCGACCAACGCCGGCAACGGCTACGTCTCCCCGTCCGAGGTCACCAAGGCCCTGGACTGCCTCACGAAGAAGACGAACTGCGGCTCGTACGCGCCCCACGGGACCTGGCCCGGCCTGCGCGGTCTGATGACCTGGTCGGTGAACTGGGACCGCTACGCGAACTGGGAGTTCCAGAAGAACTTCGACGCCTACTTCGGCTGACCACCACGGTGAGGGCGGTCAGCAGCACCGTGCCCAGGCACCAGCCGGCCACCACGTCCAGCGGCCAGTGCCAGCCCCGGCGGACCAGGCCGTACGACACCCCGAGGACGAGCGCCGCACAGGCGCCCACCAGCAGGCGGCGGGCGGCGGGGGAGCGCAGCCGGGGCAGCAGGACCAGGGTCGCGGAGCCGTACGCGACCACCGCCGTCACCGTGTGGCCGGACGGGAAGTAGCCGGTCGCCGGGGGCACCACGGGTGTCCCCGGCCGGCCGGTGAGCTCCTTCAGCGGCACGACGAACGCCGGGACCAGCGCCATCGCCACGGCCGCGGCCAGCGGCGGCAGCCACCACCGGTCCGTGCCGGCGGCCCGGCCCCGCCGGGCCGCGTACCCGAGGGCCGCGGCGAGCGCGACCACGGCGACCTGCACGTTGCCGAGGTCGGAGAGGAGTTCGGAGCAGCGGTCCGGGTGGACCAGCGCCCGGCTCAGCCGGGCGTCCAGCACCAGCAGCGGACCGTGCGTCACCACCTGCCAGGTGATCAGCGCGAACAGGACGGCCGCGAGGGCCGGGACACCGGGGAGCAGGACGCGGCGGACGGGAGTCGACACGGCGACCAGCTTCGCAGACGGCCCGCGGGGAAAGAGGCCGGCCGTCCCGGAACGAGGGGGGGTCGTTCCGGGACGGCCGGCAGGACCGGAACGTCGCGCGCCCCGGGGGGTTTGGGGCGGCGACCGTCCGATCGGTGAGGAGATCCGGGAGCCGTCAGCCACCGGATCTGTGCGCGAGGGCACGACCAGGTCGAAGTCGGGGAAACCTCGGCCCGGCACCGCCCACAGTCCCCTGTGGGCGGGGTGTATCTCTCATCGGGGACGAACCTACGGCAGGCCGGGGCGCTTGGGCAGACGGAATCGGGTCCCGCCATCCACCCCGCACACCTTCTTCACACGGCCTGCCGCAGGCACCCGACACAGGTGCGAACGAATCGCTCGACTGTGCGGCTCAGACGCCCGCGAAGGCCTGCTCGATGATGTCGAGGCCCTCGCCCAGCAGGTCCTCGCCGATGACGAGCGGGGGCAGGAAGCGCAGCACGTTGCCGTAGGTGCCGCAGGTCAGGACCAGCAGGCCCTCGGCGTGGCACGCCTTGGCCACCGCGGCGGTGGCCTCCGGGTTCGGCTCCTTGGTGGCGCGGTCCTTGACCAGCTCGACGGCGATCATCGCGCCCCGGCCGCGGACGTCACCGATGACGTCGAACTTCTCGGCCATGGCGGTGAGGCGGCCCTTCATGACCTCCTCGATGCGCTTGGCCCTGCCGTTGAGGTCCAGCTCCTTCATGGTCTCGATGGCACCGAGCGCGCCCGCGCAGGCCACCGGGTTGCCGCCGTAGGTGCCGCCGAGGCCGCCGGCGTGCGCGGCGTCCATGATCTCCGCGCGGCCGGTGACGGCCGCCAGCGGCAGACCGCCGGCGATGCCCTTGGCGGTGGTGATCAGGTCCGGGACGATGCCCTCGTCCTCGCACGCGAACCACTGGCCGGTACGGCAGAAACCGGACTGGATCTCGTCCGCGACGAACACGATGCCGTTGTCGTTGGCGAACTTCACGATCGCCGGCAGGAAGCCCTTGGCCGGCTCGATGAAGCCGCCCTCACCGAGCACCGGCTCGATGATGATCGCGGCGACATTGTCCGGGCCGACCTGCTTGGTGATCTGGTCGATGGCCTGCGCGGCGGCCTCCGGGCCGGCGTTCTCCGCACCGGTCGGCCAGCGGTAGCCGTACGCCACCGGCACGCGGTAGACCTCGGGCGCGAACGGCCCGAAACCGTGCTTGTACGGCATGTTCTTCGCCGTCAGCGCCATGGTGAGGTTGGTCCGGCCGTGGTAACCGTGGTCGAACACGACCACGGCCTGCCGCTTGGTGTACGCACGGGCGATCTTGACGGCGTTCTCGACGGCCTCGGCGCCCGAGTTGAACAGCGCGGACTTCTTGGCGTGGTCGCCCGGGGTCAGCTCGGCCAGCGCTTCGGCGACCTCCACGTAACCCTCGTACGGGGTGACCATGAAACAGGTGTGGGTGAAGTCCGCGAGCTGGGCGGAGGCCCGGCGCACCACGGCCTCGGCGGAGGCGCCGACGCTCGTCACCGCGATACCGGAACCGAAGTCGATCAGCCGGTTGCCGTCGACGTCCTCGATGATGCCGCCGCCCGCGCGGGTGGTGAACACGGGCAGCACGGAGCCCACGCCCTGCGCGACCACGGCGGTACGGCGGGCCTGAAGCTCCTGCGACTTCGGGCCGGGGATGGCGGTGACGACGCGGCGCTCCTGCGGAAGTGCGGTCATGGGGGGCTCCCTGATGATCTTGCGTACCGGGCGGTCCCGGGCGGTTCCGGGCGGTGCGTTTTCGGACGCATACCTTCTTTTCTCGCAGGCTAAGACCGCTCCCGCGGGGTGGGCATGCTCCATGTGGGCGTTGTCGGCGGAGCCCGTTGTCCGCCGTGGACATAGCCCACCCGGGCGGGTACGGCTCCTTACGGCCACGTAAGCGGTGAACTCCCCGCACCGGGGCGTTAGATTGACTCGCTGACGGCGGACGGACCGGCTGGTCAGGGGGCAGGGCGGATGAACAGCGACGGCACACACGACACGACCCACACCACACCGCTACCACACCCGACGAACCCGCCGGAGACCTACGGCTTGCCGGCCATGCCCACGGTGCCGCCCGGCGTGCCGCCCCGGCCGGACGGCTCGGCGTTCCTGGCCTGGCTGCGGACCCCCCGCCCGGAGGCGGCACCCGGCGTCTGGCGCTTCGGGTACCGGCCCCGGCCCGAGCAGGAGCCCCAGCAGATCCCGACCCGGCAGCTGCTCAGCGGCGCGGTGATCGCCTTCCTGGTGGGCTGGCTGGTGTGGTCACTGCTGTGGAACAACTACCTCGGCGGCTGGTGGGTGCTGCCGCTGGAGCTGTTCACCCCCGACTCCTGGCGCCAGAGCGACGACCGCGTCGGCAACGCGATCCTCTGGTACTCGTACTACACCCTCATCGCCCTCGCCATCCTGCTGGTGGTCGGCCGCATCGGCCGTTGGGGGGAGGTCTGGCGCCGCTACGGCCCGCCCGCCTGGAACCCCGCCGCACCGCAAACCGCACTTCCGGCCACCCCCGAACACGACCCCGCCGCCTGGCCGGAGCTGCGGCAGGCCGGGGCGTACGAGGCCGCCGAGCGGCTGGCCGGTGAGGCGAGGGCCGGGCTGATGCGGGACGTGGACCACGCGAGGATCAGCAGGGCGTGGCAGGCGGTGCGGTCGGGCCGGTTCGCCCTGGCCGCGTTCACCGGGGCGGTGCTCAAGGACGGCGCCGCCGCCTGCCCGCACCCGTCCGGCGACCGGGATCTGCCCGCCCGGCAGGCCCGGCACGATCTGCTCACCGCCCAGGTCCGTCTCGGCACCGCCGCCGACGACCCCCGCAACCCCTACCACTACCGCGGCGCGGGTCTGGCCCTCGGTCCCGACCTGCTCGGCACCTCGCTGCTCGCGGTCGGCCCGGCCGGGTCCGGCAAGACTGGTGCCCTCGTGCGGCCGCTCGCCGAGTCGCTGTGCCTGCACGCCCTCGCCGGCCGGGCGGCGGTCGTGGTGGTCGGCGCGGCGGGCGCCGGGCTCGGTCCGGCCGAGGCCTACGACGTCGTCGTCCGTGTCGGCCATCCCGACTCGGAGCACGATCTCGACCTCTACGGCGGCACCACCGACCCCGACGAGGCCGCCGCCATACTGGCCGAGGCCCTCGTCGGCGACCTCGCCGACCCGCACCCGGGCAGTGACACCCGCCGCTCCACCACCGTCCTTGCCCAGTTGCTCGGCCCCTTCCGGGCCGTCCACGACCGCTTCCCCTCCGTGCCGGAACTCCGGCAGCTCCTCGACGGTGCCCCCGGGCCACTGGCCGCGCTGCGCAAGGCGCTGACCGACACCGGGCACTCCTCACTGCTGCGCGAACTCGACGCGCGGGAGCGGCAGCTGTCCCACCCCGGCGATGTCGGCGCGGTCCTCGCCGACCGGATCGCGCTGCTCGACCGGCCCGCCTTCGCCCAGTTCTTCGACACCTCCGGCGAGAGCCGGCCCTTCTCGCTGCGGGCCCTCGACCACCCGGTCCGGGTGCGCATCGACCTGCCTCAGCGCGGTCACGCCGACGCCTCGCGGATCCTGGCCCGGCTCGTCCTCGCCCAGTTCACCGCCGCCGTGACGGTGCGCGAGGACCGCTCGCTCTTCGCCTGCCTGCTGCTCGACGACGCCTCCGGTGTCGTCACCCCGGAGGCCGTGCGGGGTATCCAGCGGCTGCGCAGCGTCAACGCGGGGACCGTGCTCACCCTGCGAACCCTGGACGACGCGCCACGGCCGTTGCGCGGCCCGCTGCTGGGTGCCACGGGTTGCCGCATGGCGCTGTCGGGGCTCACCCCCTGGGACGGGCAGGACTTCGCCGAGGTGTGGGGCAAGGAGTGGACCGAGACGCGGGACGTCACCGACCGGCAGATCATCGCCGAGACCCCGGCCGGCAAGGCGGTGCACATGCTGCGCCGGGTCATCACCGGGCAGGCGCCGACGGCGCGGGCCGTCACCGTTCGGCAGGTGGAGCGGGAGCGGTGGTCGGCTTCCGAGTTGGCGCATGGGGTGCCGGCGGGGCACGCGGTGCTGTCGCTGACCACCGTGCGCGGCGAGCACGCCCCGCCGCTGCTGGTGGACCTGCGGGGGTGAGGTCCGCCGGGTGATCGTACGGTGAGGCAGAATCGGCGTAGGCCGTTCATACACCGTGGCCAAAAGATCACCCCCTCACCGTGAAGGCGCCATGCCCCCGACTCTCGCCTCGCTCGTCCACCACTCCGCGCTCAAGCTGACCGTGCGCGCGGGTGAGGACCGTCTCGACGTGCCCGTCCGCTGGGCGCACGTCAGCGAGCTGGCCGACCCCGTGCCGTACATGGAGGGCGGCGAGCTGCTGCTGATCACCGCACTGAAGCTGGACGCCGAGAACCCGGAGGCCATGCGGCGGTACGTGCGGCGGCTGTCCGGCGCGGGCGTGGTCGGGCTGGGGTTCGCCGTGGGCGTCAACTACGAGCAGGTGCCCGAGCCGCTCGTCGAGGCCTGCGCGCGGGAGGGGCTGCCGCTGCTGGAGGTGCCCCGCCGCACCCCGTTCCTCGCCATCAGCAAGGCGGTGTCGGCGGCGATCGCCGCCGACCAGTACCGCGCGGTCACGGCGGGTTTCGCCGCCCAGCGCGAGCTGACCCGGCAGGCGCTGAACGCCGGCCCGGAGGGCGTGCTGGGTGTGCTCGCCGCGCAGGTCGACGGCTGGGCCGCGCTGTACGACGCCTCGGGTGCCGTCGTCGCCGCCGCCCCGGACTGGGCCGGCCGGCGGGCCGCCCGGATCACCGCCGAGGTGGAACGGCTGCGGGAGCGGCCCGCCCCCGCCTCCTCCGTCGTCGGCGGACCCGAGCACGAGGACCGGGTGGAACTGCACAGCCTCGGCACCGGCCGCCGCCCGCGCGCCGCGCTCGCCGTCGGTACGGCCGCACCGCTGGGCACCGCCGAGCGGTACGCCGTCCACTCCGCCATCGCCCTGCTCACCCTCACCACCGAACGCTCGCGTTCCCTGCACGCGGCCGAGCAGCGGATCGGCACGGCGGTGCTGCGCATGCTGCTCGCCGGCGAGCCCGACCACGCCCGGGCCGTCGCCGGGGACCTGTACGGCGGGCTGCTCGACGCGCCGTTCCGGATGATCGTGGCCGAGTCCCCGGCCGGCGCGGCGGGCGAACCGCTGGGCGAGCTGGCGGAGGCCGTGGAGTCCGCCGCGGCGCGTTCCGGGGAGGCCGTGCTGGTGGTGCCCGAGGGGGAGCGGCTGGTGGTGCTGGCCGCCGACGAGGGCACGGCGGTGGCCGCGTGCGCCGCGTACGCGACGGCGCGCGAGACCGCGCGGACCGGGCCCGAGCAGGGGCGGGCGGACGAGCACGAACTGGTCGTCGGCCTGTCGGCGCCGGCCGGCCCGACCGCGGCGGCGACGGCGTACAAGCAGGCCGAGCAGGCGCTGTCGGTGGCCCGGCGGCGGGGCCGGGTCCTCGTGGAGCACGAGCGGCTGGCCGCCGGGTCGGTGCTGCCGCTGCTGGCCGACGACGCGGTGAAGGCGTTCGCCGACGGGCTGCTGCGGGCGCTGCGCGAGCACGACGCGACGGGGCGCGGCGACCTGGTGGCCTCGCTGCGGGCGTGGCTGTCCCGGCACGGGCAGTGGGACGCGGCCGCGGCCGACCTCGGTGTCCACCGGCACACCCTGCGGTACCGGATGCGCCGGGTCGAGGAGATCCTCGGGCGCAGCCTGGACGACCCGGACGTGCGCATGGAGCTGTGGCTGGCCCTGAAGACGACGTCGGCCGAGTGACGCCCAGGAGGCGGGGGCGCCGGGCCCACCCCGCCAAACCGGCGCACCCCCCGACCCGAGTGGTACGACACGGACAAGCGACCGGCCGGCGGTGCCGTCCTACCGTGGAGCACGCAAGCCAAGTACACCCCCCAACGCGGAAGGGCCGGGACTCGTAGATGACTTCCACCCATGCCTTCTGGCTCGCCGGCCGCCAGGTCACCGGCGAGGACACCTTCGACGTGACCTCCCCGTGGGACGGCCGGCTCGTCGCGAAGGTCGGCGTGCCGACCGACGCCCAGGTCGAGGAGGCCGTGGCCGCCGCGTACGCCGTGCGGGACGAGTTCGCCGCCACCCCGGCGCACGTGCGCGCCGCCGCCCTGGACCACGTCAGCAGGCGGCTGGCCGAGCGCACCGAGGAGATCGCCCAGCTGATCTCCGCCGAGAACGGCAAGCCGATCAAGTGGGCCCGGGGCGAGGTCGGCCGCGCCGTCTCCGTGTTCCGGTTCGCAGCCGAGGAGGCTCGCCGGTTCAACGGCGGCGAGGCCCAGCGGCTCGACACCGACGCCGGCGGCCAGGGCCGGCTGGCGCTCACCCGCCGCTTCCCGAAGGGTGTCGTGCTCGGCATCGCGCCGTTCAACTTCCCGCTGAACCTGTGCGCCCACAAGGTCGCCCCGGCGATCGCCGCCGGTGCGCCGATCATCCTGAAGCCGGCCCCGGCCACGCCGCTGTCCGGGCTGATCCTCGGTGACCTGCTGGCCGAGACCGAGCTGCCCGCCGGCTCCTGGTCGATCCTCCCGGTCGCCAACGACCGCATGCCCGCCCTCGTGCAGGACGAGCGGCTGCCGGTGATCTCCTTCACCGGGTCCGAGAAGGTCGGCTACGCGATCATGGACTCGGTGCCGCGCAAGCACTGCACGCTGGAGCTGGGCGGCAACGGAGCGGCGGTCGTCCTCGGCGACTACGCCTCCGACGCCGACCTGGACTGGGCCGCGACCCGCATCGCGACCTTCTCCAACTACCAGGGCGGCCAGTCCTGCATCTCGGTGCAGCGGGTGATCGCCGACGCGTCGGTGTACGACCGGCTGCTGCCGCGCATCGTCGCCGCCGTCGAGGCCCAGGTCACCGGCGACCCCGCCGACGACAAGACGGATGTCGGCCCGCTGGTCAGCGAGGACGCCGCCCGGCGGGTGGAGTCCTGGGTGGACGAGGCCGTCTCGGCGGGCGCGCGGCTCCTGACCGGCGGCACGCGCGACGGCGCCTCCTACGCGCCGACCGTCCTCGCCGACGTACCGGCCGACACCACCATCGCCTGCGAGGAGGTCTTCGGACCGGTCCTCACCGTGCGGAAGGTGGACGGCGAGGCCGAGGCGTTCGACGCGGTCAACGACTCCAAGTACGGCCTCCAGGCGGGCGTGTTCACCCACGACCTCCAGGTCGCCTTCCGCGCCCACCGCGCCCTCGAGGTCGGCGGTGTGGTGATCGGCGACGTGCCGTCCTACCGCGCCGACCAGATGCCGTACGGCGGCGCCAAGCAGTCCGGTGTGGGCCGCGAGGGCGTCCGGTTCGCGATGGAGGACTACACCTACGAGCGCGTGCTGGTCCTCACCGGTCTCGCGCTCTGACCTGCCACGGACAGGTCGGAACGGCAACGGCCGCAGCCCACTGTGCGGGGGCTGCGGCCGTTGCCGTGTCCGCCGCCGCGGCCCCTCCGCCGCCGCGGCCCCTCCGCCGCCGCGGCCCCTCGGTCGGTTCGGCCGGCTCAGCCGGTGAGAGTGACGTGCGCGAGGCGTAGGGGGCCGCGCAGTGTGAGGCGGACGTCGTGGACGCCCGCCGCGACGAGCCCGGCGGTGCGGGTGGTGTAGGCGTACGGGCCGGCGGTCGGGGTGTCCAGGGTGAGGGTGGCCAGCACCGGGCCGTCGTCCAGGGACAGCTCCAGGCTGCCCTCGCCCGCCAGTTGCGCGGTCACCGCGGTCACTGCGGTACCGAAGTCGCAGTCCCGGTAGAGGAGTTCGGCGGTGCCCTCCCGGGCCGGGGTCACCGCGTCGCCCGCCGTCCGGGTCCGGTCCACGATCACGGCGCCGGACTGCTCGTCGAAGTCGGCGGCGGACAGGCCCCGCCGCCGCACCGGCCGGGGGGTGGGCGGCCGGCCTCCCGGGCGGACGGTCGTGCGCAGCCGTACGTCCTCGCTGGACGCCCCGACCAGCAGCTCGTACTCACCGTCCGTCAGTCGTCGCGCGCCGTGCGCCACGTCCCAGAACTCCAGGGCTGACAGCGGCACTTCGAACGCGATCTCGGCCGTCTCGCCGGGCACGAGGGTGAGCCGGCGGTGGTCCAGCAGTTCACGGCGGGGGCGGGGCACCGAGGGGTCCACGGCCCGGCCGTAGAGCTGGACCACCTCGTCCGCCGGCCGGTCCCCGGTGTTGGTGACGGCGCAGCCCACGTGGACCGCGCCGGCCGCCACGCGGGCCGTCAGGCCGGTGTACGCGAAGGACGCGTACGACAGCCCGTGGCCGAACGGGAAGAGCGGGCTGCCCTCGAAGTACAGGTAGGTCTGCCGGCCGCCGATCACGTCGTAGTCGAGGAGGTCGGGCAGGTCGGCGTCGTCGGCGTACCAGGTCTGGGGGAGGCGGCCGGCGGGGGAGACGTCGCCGGCCAGCACCCGGGCCAGGGCGGTGCCGGCCGCCTGGCCGCCGTGCGCCGTCCACACGGCCGCCGGGAGCGAGGAGGTGTCCACCGCGTACGGGTACGACGACACGAGCACCAGCACCGTGCGCGGGTTGGCCGCCCGGGCCGCGCGCAGCAGCCGCCGCTGGTGCTCCGGCAGCAGCAGTGTCGTCCGGTCCTCGGTCTCGCGGCCGTTGATGTGCGGATCGTTGCCCGCCACGACCACGACGACGTCGGCCTCGCCCGCCACCCGGGCCACCGCGTCCTCGCCCCGTTCCACGGTGACCACCTCGAAGAGGTCGCCCGTGTCGGCAACCCGCACGCCGTCGGCGGCGACTCGGAGGCGACGGCCCGTGCCCAGATGCCCTAGGAGGTGACCGCCGTGGTGCGGTTCCAGGCGGAACGTCTCCTGGACGACCCAGCCGCCGGGCTGGTCGGCGGAGGCCCGGACGAAGCCGTCGTCGGCGACCGAGAGGTACCGGCCGTCGGGGGCGCGCAGGGTCAGCACCCCCTCGCCCCAGTCGGCCAGCGCGAACTCGGTGCCGGTGGCGTCGGTGGTGAGCGGCGGCAGGTCGGTGCGCCCGGACAGCAGCGCGGGGTCCAGCGCGCCCTCGGCACCGCGCGCCTCGTCGGGGGCGTCCACCGCGGGGACGGCGAGGTAGGTGCCGTCCGCCGTCCGCAGCCGGACCCGGTCCACGCCCTCCGCGAACCGCACCCGCTCCGCGCCGAACCGCTCGTACAGGCCCTCCAGCGGGGTGGAGCGGTGCAGCAGGCCGCCGCTGTACCAGTCGAGCCTGCACTCGTCGGCGAGCAGGCCGACGACCGCGAGCCGGGTGTCCGGGGCGAGCGGCAGCAGGTCGCCGTCGTTCTTCAGCAGCACGACCGCCTGCTCGGCCGCCTCCCGCGCGAGCGACCGGTGCGCCGGGGTGTCGAAGGCGCCGGTGCTCGCGTGCGGGTCGAGGAGCGGGTCGAACTCGCCGAGCCGGAACCGGACGGAGAGCTGGCGGCGTACGGCGGTGTCGATGTCCGCCTCCGTCAACAGCCCCCGGGCGAGCGCCCCTTCGATCCGCGCGGTGGTCGGTGTGCCGTCCGTGCCGTGGTCGGTGAAGCTGTCCACGCCGGCCAGCAGGGCGGCCGCGGTGGCCTCCTCGTGGGTGTCGAAGTAGTGCTCGGCGTCGACCAGGTTGGAGGGCGCGCCCGCGTCCGAGCAGACCAGGAGCTCCTCGTCGGTCCAGCCGCGCAGGGGCTCGCGCAGGTACGGCGAGACGTGGTTGGGGCGGCCGTTGACCAGGTTGTAGGCCGGCATCACCCCGGCCACCGTGCCCGCCCGGACCGTGTCCTCGAAGGCGCGCAGGTCGTACTCGTGCAGGACCCGCGGGCGTACCGAGGACGACGAGGTGGCGCGGTCCCGCTCGTTGTTGTGGGCCAGCCAGTGCTTCAGCACCGGCGCGGTACGCCAGTACCGGGGATGGTCGCCGCGCAGGCCGCGGGTGTACGCCGTGGCGATGGCCGAGGTCAGCTTCGGGTCCTCCGCGTAGCCCTCCTCGTTGCGGCCCCACAGCGGGTGGCGCAGCAGGTTGACCGTGGGGGCCCAGACGTTGAGGCCGACCCGATCGTCCCGGGCGCGCATCGCCCGGATCTCCCGGGACACCGCCTCGCCGACCCGCCGTACGAGGTCCGGGTTCCAGGTCGCGCCGAGACCGACGGCCTGCGGGAACACCGTCGCCGGTCCCATCCAGGCCACGCCGTGCAGCGCCTCCTGCCCGGTCCGCCAGGCGGCGACGCCGAGGCGCTCCACGGCGGGCGTGAACTGGTGCAGGAAGGCGATCTTCTCCGCGCGGGTCAGCCGGGCCAGCAGATCCTCGACACGCGTCGCGAACGGCAGGAGCGGATCGCGGAAGGGCGGGGTGGACGGCGGATCGACGGTCACGAGTGGTTCCCCTTGCGAGCGGAGCGGCACGACGCTTTCGAAGCGCTTCGATGCTCAGGTGCTGACGGTCGGCTGTCAAGGTGCGGGATCACAACACCGCCGACTTCACCGCGACTTGACGGGCCTGTTCGACTCCGTTGTGCAGCAACGGAGATCGCACGAATGTTGGTGACGACCCTTGTGCGCCCCCAGACGTTCACTTAACCTCGCAGCAACATCGAAGCGCTTCGACTGCCGTGCCCGCAGCGGAGCACGCTTCCGCTCAGCCAGATCCACTCGAGACACCGCAGCCGACGGCCCACCGCCGGGTGTCCTGGTGCGCCACGAAGGGTTGACGCAATGACGCCGAACGCCGCCCCCTCCGCCCCCAGCAGGAGAACCTTCCTCGCCTCCACGGCGGTCGCCGCCGCGGCGGTCACCGGCGGGATGCCGCTGCTCACCGCCTGCGGGAGCGCGGACAGCGCGGCGCGCGGAGGCACCTCGGCCGGCAGGAACGCCAGGAAACTGCTCCCGGCCTTCGTGGCCCGCGACGTGGTGGCACCCGACATCCCCGCCAAGAACGGCTCGGCCGCCGGTTTCACCCGCGGACTCGACCTCGCGGACCTGAGGACGTCCGTGCCCAGGAAGCTCGGCAAGGGCAACAAGGTCACCGTCATGTCGCCGTTCTGGGGCTCACCGCCCGAGCAGGACAACGCCTACTACCGGGCGATGAACGACCTCACCGGCGTCGACGTCCGGTGGCACAACCAGGACGGCAACACCTACGAGCAGAAGCTCGGCGCGGTCCTCGCCTCCAGCGACGTGCCCGACGTGGTGGTCATCCCCGGCTGGAACATGAACGGCAAGATCCCCAGCGCGGTCATCTCCAAGTTCGCCGACCTCGGCCCGCACCTCTCCGGCGACGCCGTCAAGGAGTACCCGAACCTCGCCGCGATCCCGTCGGACGCCTGGCAGCGCTCCGTCTTCGGCGGCAGGCTGCGCGGCCTGCCCCAGCCCGCCCCGTACGTCACCGGCATCGTGCCCCTGTACCGCAAGGACGTCTTCGACAAGGAGGGCTACCGGGTACCGCGCTCGGCGGACGAGTTCATGTCCCTCGCCAAGGACATCACCAACGCCAGGGCCAAGCGGTGGGCCTGCCTGGACATGAAGTGGACCGCCTTCCAGATGTTCGGGGTGCTCTCCGGCAGCGAGAAGCCGCTCGGCTGGAACCTGGCCGGCGGCAAGCTCGTCAACCGCATCGAGACCGACGAGTACCTCGAAGCGCTGGAGTGGACCCGCAAGCTCTTCGCCGCCGGGGTCGTGCACCCCGACGCCCGGCTCGGCAAGAGCCAGGCCACCGACCCCGGGCCCAAGTTCGCGGCCGGCGAGTTCCTCATCTACGCCAACAACATCTCGCAGTGGTGGAGCCGTACCGCCGAACAGGCCGCCCACAACCCCGGGTTCAAGGTCTGGGGCATGGACCTCTTCGGCCACGACGGCGGTGCCCCGCGGCTCTGGGCCGAACAGCCCGCCGGCATCTTCGCCTTCGTCAACAAGAACGCCTCCGAGGCGGTGGTCCGGGACGTGCTCGCCGTCGCCGACGCCACCGCCGCGCCGTACGGCACCAAGGAGTACATGCTCACCAACTACGGCGTCGAGGGCGTCCACTACACCGTCAAGAAGGGCGTGCCCACCAAGACCGACCAGGGCAACATCGACGTGCTCAACGCCTACGTCATGATCGCGAGCCCCGCCCCGACCATCGCCCACCCCGACTTCCCCGAGGTCGCCAGGGGCCAGGTCGAGTGGCAGCAGCGGATGGGCGCCTTCACCACGAAGTCCTCCTTCTACGGCATGCAGATCACCGAACCCAGCCGCTACACCGGTCTCGGCAACGACTTCGAGCAGCTGGAGGACGACATCGTGCGCGGCCGCAAGAAGATCGGCGACATGCAGCAGGCCGTCTCCGACTGGCGCGGCAGGGGCGGCGACAGGTTGCGCGACTGGTACCGGAAGATCCTGGACGAGAACGGCCCGGCGGCCGGCTGACCCGAGACACGAGGCGAGGAGAAGTCCGTGTCCCACAGCACGGTGCCCCGGAGCGGGGCCGAGGCCGACACGACGGCGACCACCCCGGCGTCCGGTGACGCCACCGGTTCCCGTGAGCGACGACGCGCGGCGGGGCCGGGCCTGCGCCTGAGGTTCGGGCGCGACCGCGTCCTGCTCCTGATGACGCTCCCGGCCGTCGGCCTGCTCCTGCTCTTCAACTACCTGCCGATCCTCGGCAACATCGTCGCCTTCGAGGACTACGACCCCTACGTCAGCGACAACGGCGTCGTCTCCGTCCTGCACAGCCCCTGGGTCGGCCTCGCCAACTTCCGGCAGATCTTCCAGGACCACGCCTTCTGGAACGCGATGTCGAACACGCTGGTGCTCTTCGTCCTCCAGCTGGTCCTGTACTTCCCGGTCCCGATCCTCCTCGCGCTGCTCATCAACAGCGTCGTCCGGCCCCGGGTGCGGGCCGTCGCGCAGGCCGTCCTCTACCTGCCGCACTTCTTCTCCTGGGTGCTGGTCATCGCCGTCTTCCAGCAACTCCTGGGCGGCGCCGGGTTGTTGTCCCAGCTGTTGCGGCGGCACGGGTTCGACGGCCTCGACATCATGACCGACCCCGGCACCTTCAGGTTCCTGGTCACCGCGCAGAGCGTGTGGAAGGACGCCGGCTGGGGGATCATCGTCTTCCTCGCCGCGCTGGCGGCCGTCAGCCCCGATCTGTACGAGGCCGCCGCGATGGACGGCGCCGGCCGCCGGCGCCGCATGTGGCACGTCACGCTGCCCGCGCTGCGCCCGGTGATCGCGCTGCTGCTGGTGCTCCGCGTCGGCGACGCGCTGACCGTCGGCTTCGAGCAGATCCTGCTCCAGCGCGACGCCGTCGGACCGGGAGCCTCCGAGGTGCTGGACACCTTCGTGTGGTGGAACGGCGTCCGCAACCAGGACTTCGGCTACGCGGCCGCCGCCGGTCTCGTCAAGGGCGTGGTCAGCATCGGCCTGGTCCTCGCCGCCAACAAGGTCGCCCATCTCATGGGCGAACAGGGGGTGTACCAGAAATGACAGCCGTCCTCGGCCGACCGGGGGACCCGGCGGAGCCGCTGGTGGGCAGGCCCCGGCGGTGGGCCGCCCCGCCCCGCCCGGCGTGGGAGGAGAAGCCGGGCGGAGCGGGCCTCGCGGCCAAGGGCCTCGTGCTCACGCTCGCCTGCCTGGGCGTCCTCTTCCCGCTCTGGATCGTGCTCGTCACCAGCCTGTCCTCGCGGCGGACCATCGACGAGGCCGGCGGCCTGGTCATGATCCCCAAGGGCGTCACCTTCGTCGCCTACCGCGAACTGCTCGGCGGCGGCCAGGTCACCCGGGCCGCGCTCATCAGCGTCCTGGTCACGCTGGCCGGCACGCTGTTCTCGATGACCGTGTCCGTCCTGTGCGCCTACGGCCTCTCGCGCGGCGGGTCGCTGGGGCACCGGTGGATCCTGATGGCGCTGATGGCCACCATGTTCTTCAGCGCCGGACTCATCCCGACGTACCTGCTGGTGCAGTCCCTCGGGCTGACCGACACCTACCTCGCGCTGATCCTCCCCGGCGCCGTCAGCGTCTTCAACATCCTCGTCCTGCGGGGCTTCTTCATGGGCATCTCGCCGGAGCTGACCGACAGCGCGCGCATCGACGGGGCGGGGGACCTCCGCATCCTGTTCCGGATCGTGATGCCGCTGTCCCGGGCGGTCCTCGCGGTGATCACGCTGTTCTACGCGGTCGGGTACTGGAGCGCCTGGTTCAACGCCTCGCTGTACCTCGACGACCAGGACATGATGCCGCTCCAGAACGTCATGATCCAGCTCGTGCAGAAGCAGGAGGCCCCCGTGGGCCTGGGGCAGGCCATCAGGACGGGTGAACTGTCCGGGCTGGCCGTGCAGATGGCGGTCATGGTGCTGGCCCTGCTGCCGGTCGCCGTGCTGTCGCCGTTCGTCCAGAAGCACTTCCGCAAGGGGATGCTCACCGGGGCCGTGAAGGGCTGACCGCCCCGCTGGAGCCGCTCCCCGCCCCGAGCCGGCCCCCGCCCGACCCGGCTCCCGCCCCGAGCCGCCCCGCGCCACCCACCCGACCCTCGTCCAGTGAGGTACGTACCCATGCCCGACCCGAGCCGCAGAACCGTACTCGCCGCGACCGCCGCGACCGCCGCCACGCTCGCCGGTCCGCCCGCGCAGGCACACGCGGCCGGGGCCCGGCCCCCGGCGTACCGCTGGCGCACGGCGGTGATCGGCGGTACCGGATTCGTCACCGGCGTCCTCTTCCACCCCACCGTCCCCGGTCTCGCCTACGCCCGCACGGACATCGGCGGCGCCTACCGCTGGGACCGGGACACCGACCGCTGGACCCCGCTCACCGACCACCTCGGCTGGGACGACTGGAACCTCCTCGGGGTGGAGGCCCTGGCCGTCGACCCCGCCCATCCGGGCCGGCTGTACCTCGCTCTCGGCACGTACGCCCAGCCCTGGGCCGGCGAGGGGGCGTTCCTGCGCTCCGAGGACCGCGGCGCCACCTGGCACCGAACCGCCCTGCCCGCGCGGCTCGGCGCCAACGAGGACGGCCGCGGCACCGGCGAACGGCTCCTCGTCGACCCCCGCGACGGCGACACGCTCTGGCTCGGCACCCGCCACGACGGGCTGCTCAGGTCGGCGGACCGGGGTGCCACCTGGTCGCGGGCGGCCGGCTTCCCGGCCGAGCCGAGCCCCACGGGCCAGGGGGTCACCCTCCTCGTCGCCGCCGGCCGCACCCTGTACGCCGGCTGGGGCGACGCCGACGGCACCCCCGGCCGGCCCAACCTGTACCGCACCGCAGACGGCACCACCTGGGAACCGGTCCCCGGGCAGCCGGCCGGCGCCTCGGCCAGGGTCCCGGTCCGGGCCGCCCACGACCACCGCACCCGCGAGCTGTACCTCACGTACGCCGACGCGCCGGGCCCCAACGGCCAGACCACCGGCAGCGTGCACAAGCTGGACACCGTCACCGGCGCCTGGACCGACGTCACCCCGGCCGTGCCGGGCGGCACCGACACCTTCGGCTACGGCGGGGTCGCCGTCGCCGCCCGCCGCCCCGGCACCGTGGTCGTCTCCACCAACGACCGCTGGGCCGCCGTCGACACCCTGTACCGGACCACCGACGGGGGCCGCAGCTGGGTCTCCCTGAAGGACACCGCCGTCCTCGACGTCTCCGAGACGCCCTACCTCCGCTGGGGCCGGGACGCGCCGAAGTTCGGCTGGTGGATCCAGGCCGTCGCCGTCGACCCGTACGACCCGGAGCACGTCCTGTACGGCACCGGCGCCACGGTCTACGGCACCCGCGACCTCGTCCACTGGGCACCGAGGGTGCGCGGCCTGGAGGAGACCTCCGTGCGCCAGCTGATCTCGCCGCCCACCGGGACGGCCCACCTGATCAGCGGGAACGGGGACATCGGCGTGCTGTACCACGAGCGGCTCACCGCCTCGCCGGCGCGCGGCATGGCCACCGACCCCGTCTTCGGGACGGCGACCGGACTCGCCCTGGCCGCGGCGAGACCGTCGTACGTCGTGCGGACCGGATGGGGCGACCACGGCAACGGCGCCTTCTCCGAGGACGGCGGCCGCACCTGGGCCCCCTTCCCGGCACAGCCCGCACACGCCGCCGGCGGCCCCGGCCCGATCGCCACCACCGCCGACGGCCGGGTACTGCTGTGGGCCTTCCCCGACGGGCCCGCCCACCGGTCGGCCGACGGCGGCGCCGGCTGGCAGGAGGTGCCCTCCTACCCCCAGGGGGCCACCCCGGTCGCGGACCCGGTCGATCCGGCCGTGCTCTACGCCTACGACACCACCACCGGCACGCTGTTCGCCACCACCGACGGCGGCCGGACCTTCACCGCCCGCGCCACCGGACTGCCCGCCGGCGACAGCCAGTTCCAGCTGGCCGCCGCCCCCGGGCGCACCGGCGACCTGTGGCTGAGCGCAAAGGAGCACGGGCTGTTCCGCTCCACGGACGGCGGGGCGGGCTTCACCGCGGTCGCCGGTGTCCGGGCCGCCTACACCCTCGGCTTCGGCAAGGCCGCGCCCGGCGCCCGCCACCCGGCGCTGTACCTGGTCGGCGCCACGGACTTCGGCCCCGCCGTGCTGCGCTCCGACGACCGTGCCGGGACCTGGACCCGGATCGACGACGACGCCCACCGGTGGGGCTGGACCGGACAGGCGATCACCGGCGACCCGCGCGTCCACGGCCGCGTCTACCTCGCCACCAACGGGCGGGGCGTCCAGTACGGGGAGCCCGCATGAGACCGTCCCTCGCCGACGCCACCCGGGGCCGCGTCCTCTTCGGCGGCGACTACAACCCCGAGCAGTGGCCGGAGGAGACCTGGCAGGACGACGTCCGGCTGATGAGGCAGGCCCGGGTCAACTCCGTCACGATCGGCGTCTTCTCCTGGTCCCGGCTCGAACCGACCCCGGGCGCACGGGAGTTCGGCTGGCTCGACCGGCTCATGGACCTGCTGCACGACCACGGCGTCGGCATCGTCCTCGCCACCCCCACGTCCTCCCCGCCGCCCTGGCTGGGCCGGCTGCACCCCGACACCCTGCCCCGGGACGCCGACGGCCACGTCGAGGGCTGGGGCGGCCGGCAGCACTTCTCGCACTCCAGCGCCACCTACCGCCGGTACGCCGCCGCCATCACCGAGGACCTCGCCGCCCGCTACGGCGCCCACCCGGCGCTCACCATGTGGCACATCAACAACGAGTACTGCACCGTGGACCACGGCGACGAGGCCGCCGCCGCCTTCCGCCGCTGGCTCCGGCAGCGCTACACGACCCTGGACGCGCTCAACACCGCCTGGGGAACCGCCTTCTGGAGCCAGGGCTACGACACCTGGGACGGCGTCCTGCCCCCGCGCCGCGCCCACTACCTGAAGAACCCCGGCCAGGTGCTGGACTTCCGCCGGTTCACCTCCGACATGCTCCTGGAGTGTTACACCGCCGAGCGGGACATCGTCCGCCGGCACACCCCGCACCTCCCCGTGACCACCAACTTCATGCCGCTGTGGATCGGACAGGACGGCTGGCGCTGGTCCCGGGAGGAGGACGTCGTCTCCGTCGACCTCTACCCCGACCCACGCGATCCGCTGGCGGCGCAGGGCGGGGCGCTCGTCCAGGACCTCACCCGTTCCCAGGCGCGCGGGCCGTGGATGCTCATGGAACAGGCGGCGGGCGCCGTCAACTGGCGGGGCGTGAACCACCCCAAGCCGCGCGGCCTCAACCGCCTGTGGTCCTTCCAGGCCGTCGCCCGCGGCGCCGACGCCGTCTGCTACTTCCAGTGGCGCCAGTCCCGGCAGGGCGCCGAGAAGTTCCACTCCGCGATGGTCGGCCACGCCGGCGAGCGGGGGCACACCTACCAGGAGGTCCGGCAGCTCGGCACCGAACTGGAACGCGTCTCGGGCGAGGTGTGCGGCGGCCGGATCGACGCGGACGTCGCCGTCCTGCACGACTGGCACTCCTGGTGGGCCGGCGCGAACGAGGGCCGGCCGTCGACGCTCGTGGACCTCCCCGAGGTGCTCACCGCCTGGCACCGGGCCCTGTGGGAAGCCCATCTGACCACCGACTTCGCCCACCCCGAGCACGACCTTTCCGGGTACCGGCTCGTCGTCGTCCCGCAGCTGTACCTGCTCACCGACACCGCCGTCACCAACCTCCTGGCGTACGTCCGCGGCGGCGGCACCCTCGTCTGCGGCTTCCTCACCGGTATCACCGACGAGGACGACCGGGTCCGCGCCGGCGGCATGGACGCCCGGCTGCGCGAGCTGTTCGGCATCCGCACCCTGCACGAGTGGTGGCCGCTGGAGGCGGGGGAGACCGTGGCGTGCGAGGGCTTTCGCGGCACGCTGTGGTCGGAGGAGATCGAACCGGAGCCCGGGGCCGCCGACACCGTGCCCTACCGGGGCGGCGAACTCGACGGGCTGCCCGCCGTGCTGCGCCGGGGCCGCGCCTGGTACGTCTCCACCCTCCCCGAGCCGGCGGCGCTGCGCACCCTGCTGGCGGACATCGCCGCCGGGGCGGGGGTGCGGCCGGTGCTCGACGGACTCCCGGCGGGGGTGGAGGCGGTGCGCCGCGGGGGGCTGCTGTTCCTGCTCAACCACGGCCGGGAGCAGGTCACCGTCCCGGTCCCCGGCACCCACCACGAGCTGCTCGCCGGCACGGACGTCACGGACGCGGTCACCCTCGGCCGCCACGGCGTGGCGGTGCTGCGGTCATGAGCGGCACCCCGGTCCACGGCACCTGGGAGCCGGCCCCGGCCGCCCGCTGGGAGGACGCCTTCCTCAGCGGGAACGGCCACCACGGCGCCCTCGTGTCCGGAGACCCGAACGACGAGCGGGTCGTCGTCACCCACCACACCCTGGTCCGCCCCAACGGCGCCGAGCACGCCCGGCCACCCCGGCTCGCCGCACGGCTGACCGCCGTCCAGGACCGGCTGACGGCCGGGGACCTGACCGCCGCCGACGGCTTCACCGACGGCCGACCGCTCCAGTGGGTGCAGCCCTTCCACCCGGCCTTCCGGATACGACTGCGCCGCCCGGCGCCCAGCGCCTCCGACGGCCACCACCGCGCCGTCGACTTCACCACCGGCGAGGTCACCGCGGTCCGCGCCGGCACCGGCAGCCGCCTCTTCGTCTCCCGCGCCGACGACGTCGTCGTGCAGGAGGTCACCGGCGGCGACCTCGACATCCGCCTGGACCACCGGCTGCCGGGCGTGCCGCACGGGCTGAGGGTCGGCCAGGGCACACTGCTCACCCCCGAGGGCGCCCTGCTCAGCCTGCGCGCCCGCTACCCGGCGAGCGACCGCGCCTACACCGGTGTCACCCTCGTCGCCACCTTCGGGGGCCGGACCGAACTGATCCCGCCGGGCGTCCGCGTCACCGGCGCCCGCTCGGTGCTGCTGCTCACCCGGGTGCGCCGGCACACCGGCGAGGCGGACGTCGTCGCCGAGGCCCGCCGGCTCCGGGACCTGCTCGACGGCACCGAGCGGCCCTACGACAGCCTGCTCACCCGCCATCTGGCCCGGCACCGCACCGCCTACCTCCGGGTCACCCTCGACCTCGGCGCCGACCCGGCCGAGCGCGCCCTGCCGGGCTCCGAGCTGCTGCGGCGCCCGCACAGCCCGGCCCTGCTGGAGCGGCTCTTCGCGGCCGGCCGCTACCACCTGCTGTCCAGCAGCGGTCTGCTCCCGCCCCGGCTCACCGGACTGTGGACCGGGGACTGGGACACCGCCTGGTCGGGGGCGTTCACCACGAACGCCAACCTCAACCTCCAGACCGCCGCCGCGCCGGCCGCCGCCCTGCCCGAGGTCACCGAGTCGCTGGCCGCGCTCGTCGAGCGGCAGCTGCCGGACTGGCGGGCCAACGCGCGCGCCGTGTTCGGCACCCGGGGCGCGGTGGCGCCCTCGCACACCGACGGCGAGTCGGGGCTGACGTACCACTTCAGCCGTGAGCACCCGCTGCACCTGTGGACCGCGGGCGCCGACTGGCTGCTGAAACCGCTGGTCGACCACGACGAGATCCGCGGCGTCCGGGACCCGCGCACCGCCGCCGCCCTCGCCGAGGCAGCGCTCTTCTACGAGGACTTCCTCACCCGCACCGACGCCGCCGGCCACGTCGTCGTCGTGCCCTCCTACTCGCCCGAGAACCGCCCGGCGAACGGCGGCCCGGGCGCGATCAACGCGGCCATGGACCTCTCCGCCGCCCGGCACACCCTGACCACCGCCGCCCGCTACCACCCCGCACACGCCGTGCGGTGGCGGGCGCTCGCGGACCGGCTGCCCCCGCACCGGATCAACGCCGACGGCGCCCTCGCCGAATGGGCCTGGCCGGGACTGGACGACCGGTACGACCACCGCCACCTCAGCCACCTGTACGGCGTCTGGCCGCTGGAGGAGATCACCCCGTACGACACCCCGGAACTGGCCGCCGCCGCCCACCGGGCGCTCGCCCTGCGCGGCACCGAGAACGACTCCGCCCACGGCCACCTGCACCACGCGCTGGTCGCCGCCCGGCTCGGGGACGCCGGCCGGGCCGCCGGCGCCCTGCACCGGGTCCTGGACGGCGACTTCTTCCACGCCTCCCTGATGAGCGCCCACTATCCGCGCCGCGACGTCTACAACGCGGACGCCGCGCACGCCCTGCCCGGCGTGCTGATCGAGATGCTCGTCCAGTCCACCCCCCACCGGCTGGTCCTGCTGCCCGCCGTGCCGGACACCTGCCCCGGCGGCGAACTGCGCGGTGTGCGCACCCGGTTCGGCGCGGAGCTCGACCTGGCGTGGGGCCCGGACGGTGCCCGCGCCGTCCTGCGGCCCCACCGCACCCTCCGCGTCGAACTGCGGACTTCCTCCGGCGCCGAGCCGCTCCACCTGGTCGCCGGAGAAGAACGCGTCCTCACCCTGGGGACGCGGCGACCGACACCACCTCCCCCACCCATGGAAGGGACACCATGGCAACACGCACCCGGGCCAGGATCGCCAAGGCCCTGATCGCCCCCGCCCTCGCCCTCGGCGCCACCGTCGGCCTCGCCTCGGCACCCGCCTCCGCCGCCGTCTGGAACTCCTGCGACCAGTGGGGCAGCACCACGCTGAACGGATACACCCTCTACAACGACATCTGGGGCTCCGGCGCCGGCAGCCAGTGCATCTGGGCCGACTCGGGCACCAGGTGGGGCGTGCGGGCGGACCACCCGAACACCGGCGGCATCAAGTCCTACCCCAACGCCAAGAAGGTCATCGACAAGCCGATCGGCTCCCTGACCTCCCTCACCAGCCGCTACGACGTCACCGTCCCGTCCTCCGGCGCGTACAACACCTCGTACGACATCTGGGACACCGCCCACCACTACGAGATCATGCTCTGGGTCAACAGGACCGGCCCGGTCGGCCCGCTCGGCACCTCCCAGGGCACGGTCACCCTCGGCGGCTCCACCTGGACGGTCTACAAGGGCGACAACGGCGCCAACGCGGTGTTCTCCTTCGTCCGCACCTCCAACTCCCGCGCCGGCACGGTCGACATCCTGCCGGTCCTGAAGTGGATCAGGAACACGAAGGGCTGGTTCGGCGACGTCACCATCGGCGACGTCCAGTTCGGCTACGAGATCACGTCCTCCGCCGGCGGACTGGACTTCACCACCAACAGCCTCAGCGTCAGCAGCGGCTGAACCACCGGGGCCGGGAGGCGGCGGGTCAGGGCGTCGCGGGTGCCGGACCCGAACTCGCCCGCACCGTCAACTCCGGCGCGAGCAGTTCCACCTCGTCGCCGCCCCGCCCCTCCAGCTTGGCGACCAGGTGGGCGACCGCGTGCCGGCCCAGCTCCTGGGCGGGGACGGCGACCGAGGTCAGCCGCACCGAGGCCTGCACGGCGACCTGTTCCGGGCAGACCGCGACCACGGACACGTCCTCGGGCACGGCCCGCCCCTGCTGGCGCAGCAGCGCGAGCAGGGGTTCCACCGCCGACTCGTTCTGCACCACGAACCCGGTCGTCGCCGGGCGCTCGTCGAAGATCCGGGCCAGCGTGAGCGCCATCGCGTCGTACCCGCCCTCGCAGGGCCGGTGCAGCACCCGCACGCCCGCCTCCCGGGCCCGGGAGCGCAGCCCGTCGAGCGTGCGCTCGGCGAAGCCGGTGTGCCGCTCGTACACCGCCGGGGCCTCGCCGATGACGGCGATGTCACGGTGGCCGAGCCCGGCCAGATGCTCCACGCAGAGCGCGCCCGTCGCACTCCAGTCCAGGTCCACGCAGGTCAGGCCGGCGGTGTCGGCGGGCAGCCCGATCAGCACCGAGGGCTGGCCGGTCGCCCGCAGCAGCGGCAGCCGCTCGTCGTCGAGCTCGACGTCCATGAGGATCATCGCGTCGGCGAGCCCGCTGCCGGTCACCCGGCGCACCGCGTCGGGCCCCTCCTCGCCGGTCAGCAGCAGGACGTCGTACCCGTGCGCGCGCGCCGTGGTGGCCACCGCGATGGCGATCTCCATCATCACCGGCACGTACATGTCGGTGCGCAGCGGGACCATCAGGGCGATGATGTTGGAACGGCTGCTCGCCAGGGCGCGGGCGCCCGCGTTCGGGTGATACCCCAGTTCCCGGATGCTCTGCTCGACCCGGTGCCGGGTGGTGGTGGAGATGGACCGCTTGCCGCTGAGGACGTAGCTCACCGTGCTCGCCGAGACTCCGGCGTGCTGGGCGACCTCGGCGAGGGTGACCATCCAGCTCTCCTGACGTGGTGAAGCGCTTCGACAGTGCGCGATTCCGATACGACGTGTGAGGGTAGAAAAGGACACTAGCTCCAGCGGGGGCGCGGTGTCCATAGGCAGTCGAAGCGCTTCGACAGGCTACCGCCTCTCCGGACCGCGTCTCGCCGCCCGCCCCGCCGGACCCCGGCGGCCTTTCGGCCGTTCGGACGCGCGAGGGATGGTGGGCCCAGTCCCTTTCGGGTACCAACGATCCAGTAGCACCGATCGGTCGTGAACCATCCCCCTCATCCCTTTTCGCGGCGAGGTGAGCCTCCATGTCCGCCCCCTCCACCCCACGCACCAACGTCACCGAGCGCGAGGCCCGACAGGTGGCGGAGGCCGCCCGGGAACAGGACTGGCGCAAGCCCAGTTTCGCGAAGGAACTCTTCCTCGGACGCTTCCGGCTGGACCTGATCCACCCCCACCCGCTGCCCGCCGACGAGTCCGTCCGGCGTGGCGAGGAGTTCCTGGGCAAGCTGCGCGCCTTCTGCGAGTCGGACATCGACCCCGCCCGCATCGAGCGCGAGGCCCGCATCCCCGACGAGGTCGTGGCCGGCCTCAAGGAGATCGGCGCCCTCGGCATGAAGATCGACCCCCGCTACGGCGGTCTCGGCCTCAGCCAGCTGTACTACAACAAGGCCCTTGCCCTGGTCGGCTCCGTCAGCCCCGCCGTCGGCGCGCTGCTCTCCGCCCACCAGTCGATCGGCGTACCGCAGCCGGTGAAGATGTTCGGCACGCAGGAGCAGAAGGACGCCTTCCTGCCCCGCTGCGCCCGCACCGACATCTCCGCCTTCCTGCTCACCGAGCCCGACGTCGGCTCGGACCCGGCCCGGCTCGCCACCACGGCGGTGCCGGACGGCGACGACTACGTCCTCGACGGGGTGAAACTGTGGACCACCAACGGGGTGGTCGCCGACCTGCTCGTGGTCATGGCGCGCGTGCCGAGGTCCGAGGGACACAAGGGTGGCATCACCGCGTTCGTGGTGGAGGCCACGTCCGAGGGCATCACCGTGGAGCACCGCAACGCCTTCATGGGCCTGCGCGGCATCGAGAACGGCGTCACCCGCTTCCACCGGGTCCGTGTCCCCGCCGCTCACCGCATCGGCCCGGAGGGCGCCGGCCTCAAGATCGCCCTCACCACCCTCAACACCGGCCGGCTCTCGCTGCCCGCCATGTGCGCCGGCGCCGGGAAGTGGTGCCTGAAGATCGCCCGCGAATGGGCGGCGGAGCGCGAGCAGTGGGGCAAGCCGGTCGCCCGGCACGAGGCCGTCGGCGCCAAGATCAGCTTCATCGCGGCCACCACCTTCGCCCTCGAGGCCGTCCTCGACCTGTCGTCGCAGATGGCCGACGAGGACCGCAACGACATCCGCATCGAGGCCGCCCTCGCCAAGCTCTACGGCTCCGAGATGGCCTGGACGATGGCCGACGAACTGGTCCAGATCCGCGGCGGCCGGGGCTACGAGACGGCCGAGTCGCTGCGGGCGCGCGGCGAGCGCGGCGTCCCGGCCGAGCAGATCCTGCGCGACCTGCGCATCAACCGCATCTTCGAGGGCTCGACGGAGATCATGCACCTGCTGATCGCCCGCGAGGCGGTCGACACCCACCTCTCGGTGGCCGGCGACCTCATCGACCCCGACAAGTCCCTGTCCGCGAAGGCGAGGGCGGGCGCGAGCGCGGGCGTCTTCTACGCCGGGTGGCTGCCGAAACTGGTCGTGGGCCCGGGCCAACTTCCCACTTCGTACGGCGACTTCCGGCACGGCGTCGACCTCTCCGGGCACCTGCGGTACATCGAGCGCACGGCCCGCAAGCTGGCCCGCTCCACCTTCTACGCCATGTCCCGCTGGCAGGGCCGGATGGAGACCAAGCAGGGCTTCCTCGGCCGGATCGTGGACATCGGCGCGGAACTGTTCGCGATGAGCGCGGCCTGTGTCCGCGCCGAGCGCCTGCGCACCCGCGGCGAGCACGGCCGCGAGGCCTACCAGCTCGCCGACGTCTTCTGCCGCCAGGCCCGCATCCGGGTGGACGAGCTGTTCACCCGGCTGTGGACCAACACCGACGACCTGGATCGCAAGGTCGTCGACCGGGTCCTCGCCGGCGCCTACGAGTGGCTGGAGGAGGGCATCCTCGACCCCTCGGGCCAGGGCCGCTGGATCGCCGACGCGACCCCCGGCCCGTCCGCCCACGAGAACGCCCGCCGTCCCTTCGGCGGCTAGCGCGGCCCCGGGCCCGGTCCGACGATTCGCGTCTGCCGCGCGAATCGTCGGACCGGCCCTAGCAGTACTTGTCGCTCGGGTCCCGCGTCGTCCAGGAGCAGGAGCTGACCCTGCTGCCGCTCGCCCTGGTCAGGGTGGCCGTGTCCTTGTCGTTGTTCCAGACGTAGGCACGGCGGTCCTGGTACTTGTCCGACGCGGTGTCCGAGCCGCTGCCGGTGTGGACCTTCAGGTACTTCCCGGCGCCGATCCTGACGTCGGGGAAGACGTACTTGTGGTTCGAGGCGTCCTTCAGGACCCAGCCCCGGAGGGAGACCGCGGAGCCGCTGGTGTTCTTCAGCTGCACCCACTCCGCGTTCAGGCTCTTGTTCGAGCGGTTGTCCGAGCCCGGGCTGTCGAACCAGACGTGATGGATCCGCACGCCCCCGGCGGCCTCGGCCGGGGTGCTGAGCAGGGTGCCGGTGAGCACGGCGGCCCCGGCGAAGGCGAAGGCGGGCAGGCTGGCGCGAAGGCGCGCAGTACGCATGGAGATCCCCCCAGGATGTCGTCCGCGAAAGCGTGTGGACAGAAGTGTTATCACATGATCTTCACGGTGACTTCACTTCCGGGAAACCCCTTCCTCCCGCGCGGGGACCACCGGGACACCCGTGCGAGGGATGCGCTGCCCGGCGCGCCACCGCTTGCGGCCACAATGGGGGGATGACCGACAGTCCCGCCCAGCCGGCGCCCCTCGCCGACCCGCACCGCGTGTACGACCCCGTCACCGGGGACGGCCCCAAGGACGTGGTGATCCTCGGTTCCACCGGATCCATCGGCACCCAGGCCATCGACCTCGTGCTGCGCAACCCCGACCGCTTCCGGGTCACCGGCCTCTCCGCGAACGGCGGCCGGGTCGCCCTCCTCGCCGAGCAGGCCCGCCGGCTGCGGGTGCGGACGGTGGCGGTGGCCCGCGAGGACGTCGCACCCGCGCTGCGCGAGGCGCTGGCCGCCGAGTACGGCACCGGGGAACCGCTGCCCGAGATCCTCGCCGGGCCCGGCGCCGCCACCCAGGTCGCCGCCTCCGAGTGCCACACCGTGCTGAACGGCATCACCGGGTCGATCGGCCTCGCCCCCACCCTCGCCGCCCTGGAGGCGGGCCGCACCCTCGCGCTCGCCAACAAGGAGTCGCTGATCGTCGGCGGCCCGCTGGTCCGGGCGCTCGCCGAGCCGGGGCAGATCATCCCGGTCGACTCCGAGCACGCCGCCCTCTTCCAGGCCCTCGCCGCCGGCACCCGCGCCGACGTCCGCAAGCTCGTCGTCACCGCCTCCGGCGGCCCGTTCCGCGGCCGGAGCAGGGCGGATCTGGCGCACGTCACCGTCGCGGACGCTCTCGCCCACCCGACCTGGGCGATGGGCCCGGTGATCACGGTCAACTCCGCGACCCTGGTCAACAAGGGGCTGGAGGTCATCGAGGCGCACCTGCTGTACGACATTCCCTTCGACCGCATTGAGGTGGTCGTGCACCCGCAGTCGTATGTTCACTCGATGGTCGAGTTCACCGACGGATCCACGATCGCCCAGGCGACGCCCCCCGACATGCGCGGGCCGATCGCCATCGGCCTGGGCTGGCCCGAACGCGTTCCCGACGCGGCCCCCGCGTTCCGCTGGAGCGAGGCCTCCACCTGGGAGTTCTTCCCGCTGGACACCGAGGCCTTCCCCTCGGTGGACCTCGCCCGGCACGTCGGGCGGCTCGCGGGCACGGCCCCGGCGGTGTTCAATGCCGCCAACGAGGAGTGTGTCGCGGCCTTCCTGGACGGGGCGCTGCCCTTCAACGGGATCATGGAGACCGTGACCCGGGTGGTCGAGGAGCACGGCACCCCGCTCGCGGGAACCTCGCTCACCGTGTCGGACGTCCTCGAAGCGGAGACCTGGGCGCGGGCCCGGGCCCGCGAACTCACAGCCACGACGGCGACCGCGGAGGCGCGTGCATGACGACCTTGATGTTCATCCTCGGCATAGTGGTCTTCGCCGTCGGCCTGCTCGTCTCGATCGCCTGGCACGAGCTGGGGCACCTGTCCACCGCCAAGCTCTTCGGCATCCGCGTCCCGCAGTACATGGTCGGGTTCGGCCCCACCATCTGGTCGCGGCGCAAGGGCGACACCGAGTACGGCATCAAGGCCGTCCCGCTCGGCGGCTACATCCGCATGATCGGCATGTTCCCGCCCGACGGCCAGGGCCGGGTCTCCTCCCGCTCCACCTCCCCGTGGCGGGGCATGATCGAGGACGCCCGCTCGGCGGCCTTCGAGGAGCTCCAGCCCGGTGACGAGACGCGCATGTTCTACACGCGCAAACCGTGGAAGCGCGTCATCGTCATGTTCGCCGGCCCCTTCATGAACCTGGTGCTCGCCATCGCCCTGTTCCTGACGGTGCTGATGGGCTTCGGCATCCAGCAGCAGACCACCACCGTCGCCTCCGTCTCGGCCTGCGTGATCGAACAGAGCCAGCACCGCGACACGTGCAGGAAGTCCGACCCCGAGTCCCCGGCGGCCCGGGCCGGCATGAAGGCGCACGACCGGATCGTCTCCTTCGACGGCGTGCCCACCAAGGACTGGAACACCCTCTCCGACCTCATTCGGGACAGCGCCGGCAAGAACGTCGCGATCGTCGTCGACCGCGGGGGCCACCGGCTGACGCTGCACGCGAAGATCACCGAGAACCGGGTCGCGAAGAAGGACGCCGCCGGCAACTACGTCGGCGGCTACGTCAAGGCCGGCTTCCTCGGCTTCGGCTCCGCCACCGGCGTCGTCAAGCAGGACTTCGGCGAGTCCGTGACCTGGATGGGCGACCGGGTCGGCGACGCCGTCGACTCCCTCGTCGCCCTGCCCGGCAAGATCCCGGCCCTGTGGGACGCGGCCTTCGGCGACGGCCCGCGCGAACCCGACTCCCCGATGGGCATCGTCGGAGCGGCCCGGGTCACCGGCGAGATCGCCACCCTGGACGTCCCGGCCTCGCAGCAGCTGGCCATGTTCGTGTTCGTGCTCGCCGGCTTCAACCTCTCCCTGTTCCTGTTCAACATGCTCCCGTTGCTCCCGCTCGACGGCGGGCACATCGCGGGCGCCCTGTGGGAGTCGCTGCGGCGCAACCTGGCCCGGGTGCTGCGCCGGCCCGACCCCGGCCCGTTCGACGTCGCCAAGCTGATGCCGGTGGCGTACGTGGTGGCCGGGATCTTCGTCTGCTTCACCGTCCTGGTGCTCATCGCCGACGTGGTCAACCCGGTGAAGATCACCTAGTCGCACGGCGTCCGTGGCGGCCCGGTACCCGACCGGTTCCCGGGCCGCCCCGAACGGGTGCCATCACCGGGTGGGATGTGCCGCCGCCCGGGCCGGTGCCGTAATCTCGGAGCCCGGGACCCGCGGTTCACGGGACCGGACCTTGATACACGACTTGGGGTTGCACAGCAGATGACTGCGATTTCTCTCGGCATGCCGTCCGTTCCGACCAAGCTCGCCGAACGCCGCAGGAGCCGGCAGATCCAGGTCGGAACCGTGGCGGTCGGCGGAGACGCCCCCGTGTCGGTCCAGTCGATGACCACGACCCGTACGTCCGACATCGGCGCCACCCTCCAGCAGATCGCCGAACTGACCGCGTCCGGCTGCCAGATCGTCCGCGTCGCCTGCCCCACCCAGGACGACGCCGACGCCCTCGCGACCATCGCCCGCAAGTCGCAGATCCCGGTCATCGCGGACATCCACTTCCAGCCCAAGTACGTGTTCGCCGCCATCGAGGCCGGCTGCGCCGCGGTCCGCGTCAACCCCGGCAACATCAAGCAGTTCGACGACAAGGTCAGGGAGATCGCCAAGGCCGCCAAGGACCACGGCACCCCGATCCGCATCGGTGTCAACGCCGGTTCCCTCGACCGCCGCCTGCTCCAGAAGTACGGCAAGGCGACCCCCGAGGCCCTGGTGGAGTCGGCCCTGTGGGAGGCGTCCCTCTTCGAGGAGCACGACTTCCGGGACATCAAGATCTCCGTCAAGCACAACGACCCGGTCGTCATGATCGAGGCCTACCGCCAGCTCGCCGAGCAGTGCGACTACCCCCTCCACCTCGGCGTCACCGAGGCCGGCCCCGCCTTCCAGGGCACCATCAAGTCGGCCGTGGCCTTCGGCGCCCTCCTCTCCCAGGGCATCGGCGACACCATCCGCGTCTCCCTCTCCGCGCCGCCCGTCGAGGAGATCAAGGTCGGCATCCAGATCCTGGAGTCGCTCAACCTGCGCCAGCGCGGCCTGGAGATCGTCTCCTGCCCCTCCTGCGGCCGCGCCCAGGTCGACGTGTACAAGCTCGCCGAAGAGGTCACCGCCGGCCTGACCGGCATGGAGGTCCCGCTGCGCGTCGCCGTCATGGGCTGCGTCGTCAACGGCCCCGGCGAGGCACGCGAGGCCGACCTCGGCGTCGCCTCCGGCAACGGCAAGGGCCAGATCTTCGTCAAGGGCGAGGTCATCAAGACCGTCCCCGAGTCCAAGATCGTGGAGACGCTCATCGAGGAGGCCATGAAGCTGGCCGCCCAGATGGAGGCCGACGGCACCGCCTCCGGCGAACCCTCGGTGTCGGTGGCCGGCTGATCCCGCGGACCACCGGCCGGGAGGCGCACCGCACAACGGGCGCGGCTATAGTGCGGAGATCAGCAGAACCCAGCCAGGGTGAGGCCTCGCACGTGTTGACCCAGACCACCTCACGGGTGCTCGAACCGAGCGACCTGGACGCCGCGCTCGCCGTCCTCGACCGCGAGCCCGTCGCCAACGCCTTCGTCGCCTCCCGGGTCCAGGTCGCCGGCCTCGACCCCTGGCGCCTCGGCGGCGAGATGTGGGGCTGGTACGAGGACGGCATGCTCACCTCCCTGTGCTACGCCGGCGCCAACCTCGTCCCCCTCTGCGCCACCCCCCGCGCCGTCCGTGCCTTCGCCGACCGCGCCCGGCGGGCCGGCCGCCGCTGCTCCTCCATCGTCGGCCCCGCCGACGCCACCACCCAGCTGTGGCGGCTGCTGGAACCGCACTGGGGCCCGGCCCGCGAGGTCCGCGCCCGCCAGCCGCTGATGGTCACCGACCGCTTGCCGGATTCCATCGCCCCCGACCCGCACGTCCGCCGCGTCCGCAAGGACGAGATGGAGACGATCATGCCGGCGTGCGTGGCGATGTTCACCGAGGAGGTCGGCGTCTCCCCGATGGCCGGCGACGGCGGCCTGCTCTACCAGGCCCGGGTCGCCGAGCTGGTCGGCGCCGGCCGCTCCTTCGCCCGCGTCGACGACTCCGGCCGGGTCGTGTTCAAGGCCGAGATCGGCGCGGCCACCCCCCAGGCCTGCCAGATCCAGGGCGTCTGGGTCGCCCCCGAGTACCGGGGCCGGGGCCTGGCCGCCCCCGGCATGGCGGCGGTCCTGCGCTACGCCCTCAGCGAGATCGCCCCCGTCGCCAGTCTCTACGTGAACGACTACAACACCGCGGCCCGCAGGACGTACCACCGCGTCGGCTTCCACGAGGTGGGCGCCTTCATGAGTGTGCTGTTCTGACCCCCTGTACGCTCCCCGCATGGACCCCGTGATCGGCACCCTGGACCTCACCGCCCACGTCGACGAGGCCCTGGCGGTCCAGGCCCTCGCCTTCGGACTGGGACCCGACGAGGTCGCCGTACGCCGCCAGATCGTCCTGCGCCACATGCAGTACCAGGGCGCCCGGGCCTACGGCGCGCGAGCCGGCGGACTGCTCGTCGGATTCGTGTACGGCATGCCCAACAGCCGTCTCCACTGGTGGTCCACCGTCGTGGAGCCCTACCTGCGCGCCAACGGCAACCAGGCCTGGCTGGACGACTCCTTCGTCATCACCGAGCTGCACGTCCACCCCGACCACCAGAACCGCGGCATCGGCCGGCGCCTGATCACCACGATCACCGACACCGCCACCGAGCCCCGCTCGATCCTCTCCGCGATCGACGTCGACAGCCCCGCCCGCGGCCTCTACCACTCCCTCGGTTACACCGACCTGGCCCGCCGGGTCCACTTCCCGAGCGCACCGAGGCCGTACGCCGTCATGGGCGCCCCCCTCCCGCTGCGCAGGCGATAACCGATTTCCACCGGCACCGGCGGCCCGGCTAACCTCCTGTGCCAGCACCCTTCCCCGCTCCCGGCCCCGCCCGAGTGGGGGACCCCCATCCGGCAGGAGTACGAGAACCATGGCCAACGCACCGGTCCAGCGCATGTCCCAGTTGATGGTGAAGACGCTGCGCGACGACCCGGCGGACGCCGAGGTCCTCAGCCACAAGCTCCTCGTCCGCGCCGGCTACGTCCGCCGCACGGCCGCCGGCATCTGGAGCTGGCTGCCCCTCGGCAAGAAGGTCCTCGCCAACGTGGAGCGGATCGTGCGCGAGGAGATGGACGCCATCGGCGCCCAGGAGGTCTCACTGCCCGCCCTGCTGCCCCGCGAGCCCTACGAGGCGACCGGCCGCTGGGAGGAGTACGGCCAGGAGCTGTTCCGGCTCAAGGACCGCAAGGGCGGCGACTACCTCCTCGGCCCCACCCACGAGGAGATCTTCACCCTCCTGGTCAAGGACCAGTGCACGTCCTACAAGGACCTGCCGGTGATCCTCTACCAGATCCAGACCAAGTTCCGCGACGAGGCCCGCCCCCGCGCCGGCATCCTGCGCGGCCGCGAGTTCCTCATGAAGGACTCCTACTCCTTCGACACGGAGGACGAGGGCCTCGCCAAGTCCTACGCCCTGCACCGCGAGGCCTACCAGCGCGTCTTCGAGCGCCTCGGCCTCGACTACCGCATCTGCGCCGCCACCGCCGGCGCGATGGGCGGCTCGAGGTCCGAGGAGTTCCTCGCCCCGGCCGAGGCCGGCGAGGACACCTTCGCGGACTGCCCGAACTGCGACTTCGCCGCCAACACCGAGGCGATCACCTACGAGCTGAAGCCGGTCGACGGCTCCGCCGTGCCCGCGCTCGAGGAGATCCCCACCCCCGACACCCCGACCATCGAGACCCTCGCCGCCTCCCTCGGCGTCCCGGCCTCCGCCACGCTGAAGAACCTGCTGGTCAAGGTGGACGGCGAGATCGTCGCCGTGGGCGTGCCCGGGGACCGCGAGGTCGACCTCGGCAAGGTCGAGGCGCACTTCGCCCCGGCCGCCGTCGAGATGGTCACCGAGGCGGACTTCGCCGGCCGCCCCGACCTGGTGCGCGGCTACGTCGGCCCGCAGGGCCTCGGCGAGAAGGTGACGTACATCGCCGACCCGCGCGTCGCCCCCGGCACCGCCTGGATCACCGGCGCCAACAAGGAGCACACGCACGCCAGGAACGTCGTCGCGGGCCGTGACTTCGAGGTCGACGCGTACGTGGACGTCGTCGTGGTCCAGGACGGCGACCCCTGCCCGAAGTGCGGCACCGGCCTGAAGCTGGACCGCGCCATCGAGATCGGCCACATCTTCCAGCTCGGCCGCAAGTACACCGACGCCCTCAAGCTGGACGTCCTCGGCCAGAACGGCAAGCCCGTCCGCGTCACCATGGGCTCCTACGGCATCGGCGTCTCCCGCGCCGTCGCCGCGCTCGCCGAGCAGACCGCCGACGACAAGGGCCTGGTGTGGTCCAAGGAGGTCGCCCCGGCCGACGTGCACGTCGTCGCCGCCGGCAAGGCGCTCCAGACCGAGCTGGCCCTCGACGTCGCCGGGAAGCTGGCCGCCGCGGGCGTCCGCGTCCTGGTGGACGACCGGGCCGGGGTCTCCCCGGGCGTGAAGTTCACCGACGCCGAGCTGATCGGCGTGCCGCAGATCCTGGTGGCCGGACGCCGCTCCGGCGAGGGCGTGCTGGAGCTGAAGGACCGCCGGACCGGCGAGCGCGAGGAACTGACGGTCGAGGACGCGATCGCCCGCCTCACCGCCGAGTAGCGCGGGAACACGGGAGGGTGCGCGGGCGGGCCGACGCCGCCCGCGCGCCTGCGCCGGTGCCGCCGGACGAAAAACCGGTTCGGCCCGGCGGCCACCACTGCCTAGGCTGACCCGCATGCCGACACTCCAACGCCTCCGGGCCGGTCACGAGGCCGCCGTACTGGCCTTCGAGCGCGCCGGCCGGGCGTACTTCGCCCGGACGGTGCCCGACCGCGGCGACGCGTACTTCGCCGAGTTCGCCGCCCGCCACCGCGCGCTCCTCGCCGAACAGGCCGCCGGTGTCTGCCACTTCCACGTGGTCCTCGACGACCACGGTGAACTCGTGGGCCGCGTCAACCTGGTGGACGTCGACGCGGGGAGCGCCGAACTCGGCTACCGGATCGCCGAGCGCGCCGCCGGCCGGGGACTGGCCACGGCGATGGTCGCCGAGGTCTGCCGGCTGGCCCGCGAGGCGTACGGGCTGTCCGCCCTGACCGCGCGCACCACCACCGACCACACGGCCTCCCGGACCGTGCTGGAGCGCAACGGGTTCACCGTGACGGAGCACACCACCGTCGCCGGCCGGCCCGGCGTCCGCTACCGGCGCCGGCTGGACCCGGACCCGTCGTAGGACATGGCCGGGGCAGCCCCGGGCCTCACAGCCAGCCCGCGAACTCCAGCAGCAGTTCCGCGTCCTTCTCCCGGCCGACCCGCCGGGCCCGGATCCCCGACTCGACCGCCCGGAACAGCGTCCAGCCGCGCAGCCGCTCCTGGTCCACCTCCAGCGACTCCGCGAGCCGCTTGATCCGGCGCCGGGTCACGGCCGGGCCGGACGGCGTCGCGATCAGGTCCTCGACCCGGTCCCGCACCAGCCGGGCCAGGTCGAAGGCGCTCTCACCGACCACCGGGTCCGGGCCCACCGCGAGCCACGGCGCCCGCTCCCCGGCGAGCACCTTGCTCTGCCGGAACGTGCCGTGCAGCAACAGCCGCGCGGGCGGCGCGACCAGCAACTCCTCGCGGACCGCCAGCGCCGCGTCCACCAGCGGCGCCGCCTCCGGGTCCGCCCCGGCGCCGGCCCGCATCGCGTCCGCCTGCCGGCCGGTGCGCTCGGCGACGCTCTCGAAGACATGACCGGCCGGCGGCTCCACCCACAGCCTGCGCAGCGTCCCCGCCGCCTCCAGCAGCGCCTTCGCCTCCGGCAGCGAGCGCACCGACACGTCCGGGTGCAGCCGCTCCAGCAGCAGCACCCCCTCGTCCGGCTCCGCCTCCAGCAGCTGTACGGCACCCCGCCCGGCCCAGTGCGCCAGCGCCGCCCGCTCACTGCCGGGGCGGGCCCGCGGCGGGGCGAGCTTCAGCACGGCCGGCGTACCGTCCGCCCGCCGCACCAGCACCACCAGGCTGCTGCGCCCGCCCGGCACCTGGACGCGCTCGACGGTCAACTCGCGCCGCACCACGGCCTCCTCGGCCACCCCGGGCAGCCGCGCCAGCCAGTCGTCACCGGTCGGTGCCGTCTCACCGAGCGCCCGCACCAGGCGCTGCGGCGGTTCGAAAGCCATGCGCGAGTCGTTCCCTTCCGATTCTGTCCGGACCTGTCCGGTCCTGTCCGCTGCGTCCCGCCCTCGCCCCGCGCCTACCGGGACGCCGGTGCCGACGCCGGCGGGGTCGTACCGGCCGCACCCGCCTGCCCGGCGGACCGCTCGGCGAGCCCAGGGAAGGCTACGCTCTCCCCGCTCCAGCGCACCGCCCGCACCGCGGCCTCCCGCAGCGCACCGGCGGCATCGGACCGCCGCGCGCCGCTCGTCGCCCGCACCAGGTCCGAGTAGACCGCGGCCACCCCCTCCTCCAGCCGGGCCGCGAGCCGCGCCGCCGACCCCCCGTCCCCGACCGGGAACGGCAGCGCGTACCCGGCGCTCGCGGCGACCGGCGCCCCGCCCAGGTCCCGCACCGCGCGCACCAGCGTGTCCCGGCGCGCCCGGTGGGCGTCGTACGCCGCCCGCGCCTCGGACCGGCGGTGCTCGTCGATCCGTCCGCCGACCACGCCGTACCCGTAGACCGCCGCGTGCTCCGCGGCCAGCGCCGCCTGGAGCGCCGTCAGCTCGGCCTGCCCGTCCCGCTCGGTCCCGTCGCTCACCTTGCCCCCTCCGTCAGCAGGTACGCGTGCGCGGCGCCGGCCGCCGCGGCCGACGCCAGCAGCCGTGCCAGCTCGCCCGGCACGTCCAGCAGCTGTGCGCCCCGCCGGTCGGCGAGGGCCCGCTCGGCGGTGGCGAGGGCGGTGAGGGCCTCCTTGTCGGTGCCGGGCACGGCGGGGGAGGGGGACGGCGACGCCGTGGCCGCCGTGGCCGCCGTGGCCGTCCCGGTCGCGGCACCGGTGGCCGTGCCGTTCGTCGGGCCGTCCGTGAAGGCCGCCGCGTGGGCCGCGACCTGCGCGCGCAGCGGGCGCAGCCGCTCCGCCAGCCCGGGACGGGCGGCGAGCACGGCGTCGTAACGTTCCAGCAGCCCCCGGCTGTCCCGGGCCGCACGCGCGCGGGCCCGGGCGACGGCCGACGGGCCGTCGTCGCCGGGTCCGGCCGAGCAGCCCGCCAGCAGGGCGGCGGCGCCGGCCGAGGCGAGGAGGGATCTTCTGCGCGGCCCCGAAGGGGTGCGCGGCGGTGGAGGGTACGGCACGGCGGACGTCCTCGGAGAACTCGTGCGGAGGGAAGAACAGCTGGCGGGCGGCCCGCCCGTGATCACCGTACCCGCGCACCCGTCCCGTGCCGGTCACCGGCACCGCGGGGCCTCGGGTGGACGGCAACACCTCCTGCGACCCGATACCCTTTGACCAGACACGCGACCCATCCCACAACAGCACACGCGGCCGAGGAGTCACCCGGATGAGCACCACCCAGAGCGAGAGGCTGCGAGAGCTGCTCGAACCGCTCGTCACCTCCCAGGGGCTGGATCTCGAAGAGATCGCCGTGGACTCCGTAGGACGCAAGCGGGTGCTGCGCGTCGTCGTGGACTCCGACCACGGAGCGGACCTGGACGCGATCGCCGATGTGAGCCGTGCGCTCTCGGCGAAGCTCGACGAGACGAACGCGATGGGCGAGGACGCGTACGACCTGGAGGTCGGGACCCCCGGCGCGGAGCGCCTTCTCACCGAGCACCGGCACTTCGTGCGCGCCACCGACCGGCTGGTGCGGTTCCAGCTGGCCGAGGGCGACGAACTGGTCGCGCGCATCCTGCGGGTGGACGACGAGGGCGTCGACGTCGAGGTGCCCGGCGTGAAGGGCCGCAAGGCCACCGCCCGCCGGCTCGCCTTCCCGGAGGTGGCCAGGGCCAGGGTGCAGGTCGAGTTCAACCGCAAGGACCGTGCGGACAGCACGGCCGGCACGGACAGCACGGACGGCAAGAACACCGTGAAGGACATGAAGGAAGAGGAGGAGGCGTAGCCGTGGACATCGACATGAGCGCCCTGCGGGGCTTGGTGCGGGAGAAGGAGATCTCCTTCGACCTGCTGGTCGAGGCGATCGAGTCGGCCCTCCTCATCGCTTACCACCGCACCGAGGGAAGCCGCCGGCACGCGCGCGTGGAGCTCAGCCGGGAGACCGGACACGTGACCGTGTGGGCGAAGGAGGACCCGGACGACCTCGAGGAGGGCCAGGAGGCCCGCGAGTTCGACGACACCCCGTCCGGTTTCGGCCGGATCGCCGCGACCACCGCCAAGCAGGTGATCCTCCAGCGGCTGCGCGACGCGGAGGACGACGCGACGCTCGGCGAGTACGCCGGCCGGGAGGGCGACATCGTCACCGGTGTCGTCCAGCAGGGCCGCGACCCGAAGAACGTGCTGGTGGACATCGGCAAGCTGGAGGCCATCCTGCCGGTGCAGGAGCAGGTGCCCGGCGAGACCTACCCGCACGGCATGCGGCTGCGCAGCTACGTGGTCCGCGTCGCCAAGGGCGTCCGCGGCCCGTCCGTGACCCTGTCGCGCACGCACCCCAACCTGGTGAAGAAGCTCTTCGCCCTGGAGGTGCCGGAGATCGCCGACGGTTCGGTGGAGATCGCCGCCATCGCCCGTGAGGCCGGTCACCGCACGAAGATCGCCGTACGGTCCACCCGTTCGGGTCTGAACGCCAAGGGCGCCTGCATCGGCCCGATGGGCGGCCGGGTGCGCAACGTGATGGGCGAGCTGAACGGCGAGAAGATCGACATCGTCGACTGGTCGGACGACCCGGCGGAGATGGTCGCCAACGCCCTGTCACCCGCGCGGGTGAACAAGGTGGAGGTCGTGGACATGGGCGCCCGCTCCGCGCGGGTGACCGTGCCGGACTACCAGCTGTCGCTGGCGATCGGCAAGGAGGGCCAGAACGCCCGCCTCGCCGCCCGCCTGACCGGCTGGCGGATCGACATCCGGCCCGACACCGAGCAGGCCGGGGAGTAGTCCCCGCGGGAGATCGCGGCGCCGGGGAATAGATCCAGGCCGCGGTCGCTTGAATCACGACAAGAGCCGTTCGATCGCTGCCCCGAAGGGGTGAGGTCGCTACGGGGAGGTAGACTGAAGCGTGTCTGGCCGGACGCACGACCGAGCATGCCCTGAACGCACCTGTGTGGGGTGCCGGGAGCGGGCGGCCAAAGACGATCTCCTGCGGATCGTGAAGAACGAGGACGCGTGCGTCCCCGATCCTCGCGGTACGCTGCCCGGCCGGGGTGCCTACGTGCATCCCGTCCTGGTCTGTCTCGACCAGGCGGTACGCCGCCGGGTGTTCCCGCGGGCACTGCGCGCCCCGGGAGCGCTCGACACAAAGGCGTTGCGCCGATACGTCGAGCAGACGACAGTTGCCGAGCAGGCAACGCCGTAAGACATGCCGTACGGAACACCGTGCGGCCTGGTACCTCGCGAGTCGAAAGCAGGTCGAGATTGCGATGAGCACTCGATGAGTACGCGATGAGTACGCCCATGAACTAGCGACGGTCCGGCTTCAACCCGGACCTCAAAGGAGCGAAGTGGCTAAGGTCCGGGTCTACGAACTCGCCAAGGAGTTCGGTGTCGAGAGCAAGGCCGTCATGGCCAAGCTCCAGGAACTCGGTGAATTCGTCCGTTCGGCGTCTTCGACCATCGAAGCGCCGGTTGTACGCAAGCTGACCGACGCCTTCCAGGGCGGTGGCTCCGGCAAGTCCGCCGGCAAGCCCGCCCCGCGCAAGGCCGCCCCCAGGCCCGCCGCGCCCTCTCCGGCGCAGGCGGCCCGTCCGGCTGCCCCCAGGCCGCCGGCCCCCAAGCCGTCGACGGCGCCCGCTGCCCAGCAGCCGGCCGCCCCCGCGGCTCCCTCGGCATCCGCGCCGGCCCCCGGCCCGCGTCCCGTGCCGGGTCCCAAGCCCGCGCCCCGCCCGGCCCCGGCCGCCCCGGAGTTCACCGCTCCGCCGGCCGCCCCGGCCCCGCAGGCCCCGGCAGCCCAGAACCAGAACCAGGGTCAGACCCAGAACCAGGGCCAGACCCAGGGCCAGCGCCCCGGCGCCCGTCCCGGTGCCCCCAGGCCCGGCGGCCGCCCCGGCGGTCCCGGTCAGGGTCAGCAGGGTCAGCGCCCCGCGGCCGCTCAGGGCGGCGGCCAGCGTCCCGGCGGTTCCGCGCCGCGTCCGGGCGGCCGTCCGGCCGGCCCGCGTCCCGGCAACAACCCCTTCACCTCCGGTGGCTCCACCGGCATGGCCCGCCCGCAGGCCCCGCGCCCGCAGGGCGGTCCGCGTCCCGGTGGCCCCGGTGCCCCCGGCGCCGGCCCCCGTCCCCAGGCGCCCGGCGCCCAGGGCGGCGGTCCGCGTCCGCAGTCTCCCGGCGGCAACCGTCCGTCCCCGGCCGGCATGCCCCGGCCGCAGGGCGGCCCGCGTCCCGGCCCGGCCGGTCCGCGTCCCAACCCCGGCATGATGCCGCAGCGTCCCGCTGCCGGCCCCCGTCCGGGCGGCGGTGGCCCCGGCGGCCGCGGTCCCGGTGCCGGCGGTCGTCCCGGTGGCGGCGGCGGTCGCCCGGGTGGCGGCGGCGGCTTCGCCGGTCGTCCCGGTGGTGGCGGCGGCGGCTTCGCCGGCCGTCCCGGTGGTGGCGGCGGTGGCGGTGGCTTCGCCGGTCGTCCGGGTGGTCCCGGCGGTGGCGGCGGTGGCCGTCCCGGCTTCGGTGGCCGTCCCGGCGGTCCCGGTGGCCGCGGTGGCACGCAGGGCGCCTTCGGCCGTCCCGGTGGTCCCGCGCGTCGTGGCCGCAAGTCGAAGCGGCAGAGGCGCCAGGAGTACGAGGCCATGCAGGCCCCGAGCGTCGGCGGCGTGATGCTGCCGCGCGGCAACGGCGAGGCCATCCGCCTCTCCCGCGGCGCGTCGCTCACGGACTTCGCGGAGAAGATCAACGCCAACCCGGCGTCGCTCGTCGCGGTCATGATGAACCTCGGCGAGATGGTCACCGCCACGCAGTCCGTCTCCGACGAGACCCTGGAACTCCTCGCCGGCGAGATGAACTACACGGTTCAGATCGTCAGCCCCGAGGAGGAGGACCGCGAGCTGCTCGAGTCCTTCGACATCGAGTTCGGCGAGGACGAGGGCGACGAGGACGACCTGGTCGTCCGGCCGCCGGTCGTCACCGTCATGGGTCACGTCGACCACGGCAAGACCCGCCTGCTCGACGCCATCCGCAAGACGAACGTCATCGCGGGCGAGGCCGGCGGCATCACCCAGCACATCGGTGCCTACCAGGTGTCGACCGAGGTCAACGAAGAAGAGCGCAAGATCACCTTCATCGACACCCCGGGTCACGAGGCGTTCACCGCCATGCGTGCCCGTGGTGCGAAGTCGACCGACATCGCCATCCTGGTCGTCGCGGCCAACGACGGCGTCATGCCGCAGACGGTCGAGGCGCTCAACCACGCCAAGGCGGCCGACGTGCCGATCGTGGTCGCGGTGAACAAGATCGACGTCGAGGGTGCAGACCCGACCAAGGTGCGCGGTCAGCTGACCGAGTACGGCCTCGTGGCCGAGGAGTACGGCGGCGACACCATGTTCGTCGACATCTCCGCCAAGCAGGGTCTGCACATCGACTCGCTGCTGGAGGCCGTGGTCCTCACGGCCGACGCCTCGCTCGACCTGCGGGCCAACCCGCACCAGGACGCGCAGGGCATCTCCATCGAGTCCCGTCTCGACCGCGGCCGTGGTGCCGTGGCGACGGTCCTCGTCCAGCGAGGCACGCTGCGGGTCGGCGACACGATGGTCGTGGGCGACGCCTACGGCCGGGTGCGCGCCATGCTCGACGACAACGGCAACAACGTCGCCGAGGCCGGTCCGTCGACGCCGGTCCAGGTCCTGGGCCTGACCAACGTCCCGGGTGCCGGTGACAACTTCCTCGTGGTCGAGGAGGACCGTACGGCCCGCCAGATCGCGGAGAAGCGCGCCGCCCGTGAGCGCAACGCGGCCTTCGCCAAGCGCACGCGCCGCGTCTCGCTCGAGGACCTGGACAAGGTGCTCAAGGCCGGCGAGATCCAGCAGCTGAACCTGATCATCAAGGGTGACGCGTCCGGATCCGTCGAGGCCCTCGAGTCCTCCCTGCTCCAGCTGGACGTCGGCGAAGAGGTCGACATCCGCGTCCTGCACCGCGGCGTCGGTGCGGTCACGGAGTCCGACATCGACCTGGCGATGGGCTCCGACGCCATCGTGATCGGCTTCAACGTCCGCGCGGCCGGCCGCGCGGCGCAGATGGCCGAGCGCGAGGGTGTGGACGTCCGGTACTACTCGGTCATCTACCAGGCGATCGAGGAGATCGAGGCGGCCCTCAAGGGCATGCTCAAGCCGGAGTTCGAAGAGGTCGAGCTGGGTACGGCGGAGATCCGCGAGGTCTTCAAGTCGTCCAAGCTGGGCAACATCGCGGGTGTCCTCATCCGTTCCGGCGAGGTCAAGCGCAACACCAAGGCGCGCCTCATCCGCGACGGCAAGGTGGTCGCGGAGAACCTCAACATCGAGGGTCTGCGTCGCTTCAAGGACGACGTCACCGAGATCCGCGAAGGGTTCGAGGGCGGTATCAACCTCGGCAACTTCAACGACATCAAGGTCGACGACGTCATCGCGACGTACGAGATGCGCGAGAAGCCGCGGGCGTAACGCCCACGGTGCGCGCCGGCCGACGGGACTTTTCGGTCCCGTCGGCCGGCGCGCCGTTTGCGGCCCGTGTCCACGGCCCACGGAGCGTAATATCCGTCGAGCCCACGGGCCGCTTCGTTGTACGGTTCTTGGTGTCCCCGGCCATACGGCTCCGGGGCCACCGATCCCGTACCGGCGGGTGAACCGGTTACACACATGTACGTGGGGACTCTGTCCTTCGACCTCCTCCTCGGCGACGTCCACTCGCTGAAGGAGAAACGCTCCGTCGTCCGCCCGATCGTCGCCGAACTCCAGCGGAAGTACGCCGTGAGCGCGGCCGAGGTGGACCACATGGACCTCCATCGCCGGGTCGTCATCGGCCTGGCCGTGGTCTCCGGCGACACGGCGCACGTCACGGACGTACTGGACCGGTGCGAACGGCTGGTCGCCGGCCGCCCCGAGGTGGAGTTGCTGTCCGTGAGACGGCGCCTCCACGGCGACGACGACTGACCACAGAAACACGAAGCAGAAGAAAGAACGGGAGACGGACCAGTGGCCGACAACGCGCGGGCGAAAAGGCTGGCGGACCTCATCCGGGAGGTGGTGGCCCAGAAGCTCCAGCGCGGGATCAAGGACCCGCGGCTCGGCTCGCACGTCACCATCACGGACACCCGGGTCACGGGTGACCTGCGGGAGGCGACCGTCTTCTACACGGTCTACGGTGACGACGAGGAGCGGGCCGCGGCCGCCGCGGGCCTGGAGAGCGCCAAGGGCGTCCTGCGCTCCGAGGTGGGCCGCGCCGCCCAGGTGAAGTTCACGCCGAGCCTCACCTTCGTGGCCGACGCCCTGCCGGACACCGCCAAGACCATCGAGGACCTCCTCGACCGGGCCCGGCAGTCCGACCAGCAGGTGCGCGACGCGGCCACCGGCGCCTCGTACGCCGCCGGCGCGGACCCGTACCGCAAGCCGGCCGACGACGAGGACGACACGGACGGCGACGCCGCGGAATGACCCAGAAGCACACCACGCCCGACGGCCTTGTCATCGTCGACAAGCCGTCGGGCTTCACTTCGCACGACGTGGTCGCCAAGATGCGCGGGATCGCCAGGACCCGCCGCGTCGGCCACGCCGGCACCCTCGACCCGATGGCGACCGGGGTCCTGGTCCTCGGTATCGAGCGCGCCACCAAGCTCCTCGGGCACCTCGCGCTCACCGAGAAGGAGTACCTGGGCACCATCCGCCTGGGCCAGGACACCCTCACCGACGACGCCGAGGGCGACACCACCTCCGCCACCGACGCCTCCAAGGTGACCCGGGACGCCATCGACGCGGGCATCGCCCGGCTGACCGGCGACATCATGCAGGTGCCGTCCAAGGTCAGCGCCATCAAGATCGACGGCGTGCGCTCCTACAAGCGGGCCCGCGAGGGCGAGGAGTTCGAGATCCCCGCCCGGCCCGTGACCGTCTCCTCCTTCACGGTGTACGACGTCCGCGACGCCGTCGCCGAGGACGGCACGCCCGTGCTCGACCTGATCGTGTCGGTGGTCTGCTCCTCCGGCACCTACATCCGCGCCCTCGCCCGCGACCTGGGCGCCGGCCTCGGCGTCGGCGGGCACCTCACGGCGCTGCGCCGCACACGCGTCGGCCCGTACAAGCTCGACACGGCGAAGACGCTGGACCAGCTCCAGCAGGAGCTGACCGTGATGCCCGTCGCCGAGGCCGCGTCGGCCGCGTTCCGCCGCTGGGACGTCGACGCCAGGCGGTCCCAGCTGCTGCTGAACGGCGTCCGGCTGGAGATGCCCGACGAGTACGCGGGCGCCGGCCCCGTGGCCGTGTTCGACCGGGACGGCCGGTTCCTCGCCCTCGTCGAGGAGCACAAGGGCAAGGCGAAGAGCCTGGCCGTCTTCGGCTGATCCGAAAGCCCGGCCGGGCGCGCGGCCCCCTCGGGCGGCGCGGCCGGCCGGGCCGCCGGGCCGTCGTCTCCTCCCGTGGAGCGGCGGCCGGCCACGGACCCCGTCCCTGCCGCCGCTCCACGGTCCCCCCTCGGTTCCCCCACCCCTAGGCTTATCCAGCCGCACCCGCCTATTCACCCGTCCGGGCAGGCGCTCGGAGTGAAGCGGGGGAGCGGAAGGGGGCGCGTTCACCGAGTGATCCGCCTCGCCGATCACCACCCGCCTACCGTCGGGGCACAGGTACGCGCGGACGGCGGGGAGGTCAAGGCCATGACGGAACGGGGCCCGCACACCGCGGGCGGGCGCCGGGAGCGGGCGGACGGGCCCGGACGCGGAGCGGTCGAACCCGGCCGGGCCCGCCCCGCGGTGGACGCCCACGGCACCGCACCCGACGGGACCCGCGCCGGCGCCGAGGACGGGCGGGCCGGCGCCGCCCTCGTCCGCATCCACGACCCGGCCGGCCGGCCCCGCGGCCTCGGCTTCCTCGTCGACCACGAGGGCACCCTCCTCACCAGCCACGAGAGCGTGGACGGCCTGCCCCGGCTGACGCTGCGCGCGGCCGGCCGCACACACGTCGTCACCGCCGACGCCGTCACCCCCCTGCCCGCCCTCGACCTCGCCCTCGTCCGCACCGAGGGCCTGGGCGTCGACCCGCTGCCACTGACCACGCGGGACCGGATCGACGCCGGTACGTACGTACGCCTCGTCGCCGGCTGCTGGCGCGAGGCCCGGGTGCTGGCGGCGACCCCGGTGACGTACCCGGCGACGCACGGCGTCCACCTCCTCGACGACGCCCTGGAGCTGGCCATCGGCACGGCCGGACGGGACGCGCTGCGGTCCGGCGGCGGCGCGGCCGGCGGACCGGTCCTCGACGCCCGCACCGGCGCGGTCGTCGGCGTCCTCGGCACCGCCCTGCGCACCGACCGGCGCGACGAGGGCTTCGCGGTCCCGCTGCGGCCCGCCGCCGACGCCGCCCTCGCCGCCCTGCTCGCCCGCAACGCGGCCACCGTGCCCGCCTACGGCGCCGACCTCAACCTCGCCGGCATCCTCCAGCTGACCGCGACCTCCGTCGGCCAGGACGGCCCTCCCGGCGCCCTCACCGGCCACACGGACACCGTCGAACCCGTGGAACGGGCCGCCGTCGTACGGGAGCTGGCCGCGTTCTCCGGCGGCGACCGGCCCGTGCTGGGCCTCGTCGGCCCCCCGGGCAGCGGCCGAACGACGGAACTCGCGGCCCTCGCCGCCCGCCGCGCCCGGAGCACCCCGCCCGGCCCGCCGGCGCCGGGGGCGGAGGGGGACGGGCCCGCGCCCACGGTGTGGCTGCGTGGTGCCGACCTGACCGAGGACGACGGTTGTATCGCGGACGCCGCCGCCCGGGCCCTGGACCGGGCGGCCCGGATCGTCGCCGCGTCCCGGGGCGCCCGCCCGGAGGACCTCGGCGACCTCACCCCCGCCCGCCTGGCCCGCCTCGCCGCCCGGGCCGGCCGCCCGCTGCTGCTGCTCCTCGACGGCCCCGAGGAGATGCCCCCCGTCCTCGCCCACCGGCTGCCCGAGTGGACCCGGGGCACCGCCGACTGGCTGCGCGCGACCGGGGCCCGCCTGGTCGTCGCCTGCCGCGAGGAGTACTGGGAACGCGCCGGGGCCTGCTTCCCGACCGACCTGCTGCACACCCCGGGCGGCGGGCCGGTATCACCCACCCCCGCGGTACCCCTGCCCGTCCCGTCCGGCCGGCTCGTCCCACCGTCCGCCGCTCCGGTCCCGGCCAGCCGGGTGGTGGCGTCCGCAGCTGACCGCGCCCCGACGACCGCGGCCGCGCCCGCGCCTGTCCCGTGCGCCGAGGCCGTGCCACCGTCCGCCGCTCCGGTCCCGGCCAGCCGGGCGGTGGCGCCCGCAGCTCACCGCGCCCCGACGACCCTGCCCGCGCCCGCGCCTGTCTCGTCCGGCGAGGCCGTGCCACCGTCCGCCGCTCCGGTCCCGGTCGCCCGGGTGGTGGCGCCCGCAGCTCACCGCGCCCCGACGACCGCGGCCGCGCCCGCGCCTGTCCCGTGCGGCGAGGCCGTGCCACCACCCGCCGCCCCGGTCCCGGCCGGTTACACGGCTCTGCCTCCCGCCTTCCCGTGCCCCAGCGCGCCGGAAGCGCCTGGTTCGACCGTGGGATCGCCTCCGGACCCGGTCAGCCGGGTTGCTCCGCCGCCCGAGATTCCGGCCGCGCACGCGGCCCCGCCTTCCACCCCTCCTCGCCCGGGGGCACCGGAAGCGTCGCTCGGCGTGGAGGGCGCGCCGGGAGCACCGCGTCCCGCCGCAGGACCGCCTCCGGGTCCGGTGGGACGCGGGGTCCCGTCGCCGGCCGGGCCCACCGTGCACGCGTGGCCCGCCGTTCCCCCCGTCCCCGCTGGGACCGAGCGGCTCGTCACCTCGGGCCACGCCTTTCCCAGCCCAGCCCCGCCGGAGGCGCCGGTCCCGCCGGAGGCGCCCGCGCCGGGCGAGGCGCCCCTCCCGCTGCCGCCGTGCCTGCGGCTCGGTGATCTGCGTGGTGGGGAGGCGCGCCGGGCCCGCACCCGGTACGGGATCGCGGAGGGGGTCCTGGCCGTGCGGGACGCCGGGCATCCGCTCGCTCTGCGGCTGATGTCCGAGGTCCGGTCCGCCGTCCCCGACGCCCCGCCCGCCGCACCCGTCGACCGGCACGACGTCTTCGCCGCCCACCTGGACCTGATGTGCCTGCGCATCGCCGTGCGGCTCGCCGCCGCGGCCGGTCTGCGCGGCACGGCCGTGCGGCGGCTAGCCGCGCGCGTGGCCGGGCAGGTCCACGAGGCCGCCCGGCGCAGTCTCGGGCCGGGCCAGGGCGAGCTGGACCGGGAGGCGTTCGAGGCGGTGTTCCCATGGGGGCCCGCCCCGGCCCGGCTGGGCGGCGGTATCGGCTGGGCGTCCGCCGTCCTCACCGAAGGGCTCCTCGTGCCCGCCGGCCGCGGTTACCGCTTCGCCCACGAGGAACTGGCCGACTGGATCCAGGGCCTGCACCTGGACCTGGACGAGGCGCTGCGGGCGCTGGTGCACCGCCCCGGTGACCGGGACGAGCCCGGCGCCGTCCCGGTGCCGCACCACCGCGTCGGCCCCGTCGTCCAGGCCCTGCTCCACCTCGCCCGGCAGCGCGGCCCGCGGGAACTCACCGCGCGGCTGCGCGAGTTGGCCGACGCCCTGGAGCGGAGCCCCGGCTCCTGGTGGGCCGCCCGGTTGCTCGCCCGGACCCTGCTGGAGGTCCCGGACGCGGCCCCGTACACGGAGATGCTGCGCCTGCTCGCCGACCGCGTCGTCGCCCGGCGCCGTGCCGGGCGTCCGGTGCCGGCCGAGTTCGGCCCCGTCTTCTGGACGGCCGTGCCCGTCCCCGGCACCGAGCGCCTGGAGCTGCTGCGCCGGCTGGTGCTGGCGGATCCGGCGCCGCCCGCGGCCGGGGACCGGTACCTGGACGCGGTCGCCGGGCTGCTCGCCGCCGCCCCCACCGCCGTACAGCCCCTCCTGACCCGCTGGTTCGCGGACGAGCGCCCGCTGCCCGCGACCCCGCACGCCACCGTGGCCACCGCCGCGCAGGCGCTCCTGCACACCCACCGGCACCGCGCCCTGGACGATCTCACCGAGGTGCTGGTGGACTGCGCGCACCGCCGGGCCGACGAGCTGCTCGCCGTACTCGCCGAGGACGAGCCGTCGGCCGTCTGCCGGGCCGTGGACCGCTGGGCGCACGACGAGCGTCCCGCCCGCCGGGCGGCGGCAGCGGCGAGCGCACTGCGCGCGGCCCCGCACGTCCGCTCGGAGGCCGACCGGGAACTGCTGCGCTGGGCCGCCCTCGCGCTCCTCGCCCGTCCCGCCGACCGCGCCCTGCACGGCACCGCCCTCGCCCTGCTGGTCCTCGACCCGCGCACCCGCGACCGGCACCTGCCCGCCGCCCTGCGCCACTTCACCGACGGCGACCCGGAGTTCCCGCCCGACGGCCTGGCGCCGGCCCTGACCACCCACCCGGAGCCGGTGCTGGAGGCCTTCCGGGCCCGCCTGCGCGCCCCGGACGCCGACGGCACGGAGACCGTGGCGGCCCTGCGCTGCCTCACCGAGGTCACCACCCCGTCCCTCGCCCGCCGCGTCGCCGCCCTGCTGGCCGAGGCGGTGCGGCTCGGCCCGGGCACCGCCGGACACGTCGCCGGCCACGTCGACCGCCGCCTCGAACAGGGTCCCGCCGCCCGCCCGGTCCTGCTGCCCCTGGTCGCCGGCCTGCTGGAGGACGGTCCCGAGGCGGTCCGCGCGGCGCTCGGCACCGTCCTGGCCGCCGCCGGCACCTCCGCCTCCCGCCCGCTCCGCCGCGAACTGCTGGAACTCCTGCTCACGCGGGAAGAGGAACCGGCCGTGCTGGACGCCGTCCTGCGCGCGGCCGTGACCCAGGACGGCCCGGCCGGGGACGGCGCGGGCCAGGACGGCGACGGCCGTGACGGCGGCGGGCCGGAGGAAGGGCGCCGGGACGACGAGGTGCGCGGGCTCGTCCACCGCACCGGCTTGCTCCTGGCCCGCACACCGGAGGGAGCCGCCCGCCTCGACCAAAGCCTGGCGGACCTCGTCCGGTACGTGCCCGGCTTCGCCGCGCGCGTGGCCCGCTGGCTGACCGACGCCCCCGGGGAGTGGGCCGCCGTGGTGGGCCCGGGCACCCGCCGGGTGATCGAGGACCTGGCGGGCGTGCACGTACCGGCCTGAACCGCGGCGCGGAACGTGCGCCCCGTCACAGCCCCCATGCCGATGCGGGCGGCGAGCACCCGGCATGGCACCCTTAGACCTGCACGACGAGGTCAGGACAGACACGGACACGGGTTCGAGGAGCGGTCACAGTGCAGCGCTGGCGTGGCTTGGAGGACATCCCCCAGGACTGGGGGCGCAGCGTCGTCACCATCGGTTCCTACGACGGAGTCCACCGCGGCCACCAGCTGATCATCAAGCACGCCGTCGAGCGCGCCCGCGAACTGGGCGTCCCCGCCGTCGTGGTCACCTTCGACCCGCACCCCAGCGAGGTCGTCCGCCCCGGCAGCCACCCGCCGCTGCTCGCCCCGCACCACCGCCGCGCCGAACTGATGGCCGAGCTGGGCGTCGAGGCGGTCCTCGTCCTGCCGTTCACCACCGAGTTCTCCAAGCTGTCGCCCGCCGACTTCGTGGTGAAGGTCCTGGTGGACAAGTTGCACGCCAAGGCGGTCGTGGAAGGCCCCAACTTCCGCTTCGGCCACAAGGCGGCCGGAAACGTCGAGTTCCTCATCGGGCAGGGCAAGGTCTACGACTTCGAGGTCGAGGTCGTCGACCTGTACGTCACCGGTGAGGCGGGCGGCGGCGAGCCGTTCTCCTCGACCCTGACGCGCCGTCTGGTCGCCGAGGGCGACGTCGCGGGCGCCCGCGAGATCCTGGGCCGCCCGCACCGCGTCGAGGGCATCGTGGTCCGCGGCGCCCAGCGCGGCCGGGAAATGGGCTTCCCGACGGCCAACGTCGAGACGCTGCCGCACACCGCGATCCCGGCCGACGGCGTGTACGCCGGCTACCTGCACGCCCAGGGCGAGGCCATGCCGGCCGCGATCTCCGTCGGCACCAACCCGCAGTTCGACGGCACCGAGCGCACGGTGGAGGCGTACGCCATCGACCGCGTCGGCCTCGACCTGTACGGCCTCCACGTCGCCGTCGACTTCCTGGCGTACGTGCGCGGCCAGGCGAAGTTCGAGTCGCTGGAGGCCCTGCTGGAGCAGATGGCGGCCGATGTGGAGCGGTGCCGGCAGATCGTGGCGGCACAGGACTGACCGACGACCGCCGTACGACAGCGGTGACGCGTCGGCAGGGAAGAGACGCGGAGGGCGGCCGGTGCGCGGAGCACCGGCCGCCCTTTTCCGTGCGTCCCTACCGCTGGGGCGGGGCCGGGGGAGCCTGCGGGGGCAGCTGACCCGGCTCCTGTCGCGGCTGGGGCTGTCCCGGCCCGCCGTACCCGGGCTGTGCCGGGTACGGCTGCTGCGCCGGGGCGTACGCCTGCCCGGGACCCTGCGGGTACGGCGGCTGCCCCTGCGGGTACGGCTGTGGCTGCCCCTGCGGGTACGGCTGCCCTTGCGGGTACGGCTGCGGCTGTCCTTGCGGGTAGGGCTGGCCGGGGCCGTACGGCTGGGGCTGGGCCTGGCCGGGCAGGGGCGGAGCGGCCACCGGCGGCGGGTTGCCGTCGCTCGTCCACAGTCCGTGCGCCTGCTGGTGGCGGGTGAAGTCCTCGGCGACCAGCGCGGCGAGGTTGAAGTAGGCCTCGCGGGTCTTGGGACGCATCATGTCGAGGTCGACCTCGGCGCCGGCGGCCAGGTGCTCGTCGAAGGGCACGACCACGACGGCGCGGGTCCGCGTCTCGAAGTGCGCCACGATGTCCTCGACTTTGATCATCTTGCCGGTCTCGCGCACCCCGGAGATCACGGTGAGGGAACGCGAGACCAGGTCGGCGTACCCGTGCGCGGACAGCCAGTCCAGCGTCGTACTGGCGCTGCTCGCCCCGTCCACGGACGGCGTCGAGATGATGATCAGCTGGTCCGCCAGGTCGAGCACCCCGCGCATGGCGCTGTACAGCAGGCCCGTGCCCGAGTCGGTGAGGATGACCGGGTACTGCCGCCCGAGCACGTCTATCGCGCGTCGGTAGTCCTCGTCGTTGAACGTGGTCGAGACGGCGGGGTCCACGTCGTTGGCGATGATCTCCAGGCCGGAGGGCGCCTGCGAGGTGAACCGCCTGATGTCCATGTACGAGTTCAGGTACGGGATCGCCTGGACGAGGTCGCGGATCGTCGCCCCCGTCTCGCGCCGCACCCGCCGTCCGAGCGTGCCGGCGTCCGGGTTCGCGTCGATGGCGAGTATCTTGTCCTGCCGCTCGGTGGCCAGGGTCGAGCCGAGCGCGGTCGTCGTGGTCGTCTTGCCGACGCCGCCCTTGAGGCTGATGACCGCGATCCGGTAGCACGACAGCACCGGCGTGCGGATCAGCTCCAGCTTGCGCTGCCGCTCGGCCTCCTCCTTCTTGCCGCCCAGCTTGAACCGTGAGGTGGCCGCCGTGGGCCTGCCGCTCTTCGCCTTCTGCCGCTTGTTGTTGAGCAGCCGGTCCGCTGACAGCTCCACGGCCGCGGTGTAACCGAGCGGCGCCGCACCGGGGTTGGTCGGCTGACGCTGGTCGTGCTGGACGGCCTGCGGCCAGGCGGCACCGGAACGGGGGTCGACCGGGGCCTGCGGCGCCTGCGGCGCGTCGGACCCCGGGGCGGGGGCGAAGCCCGGGTGCTGCGGGTGCTGCGGATGCTGTGGGGCCTGCGGGGGCTGGGGGAAGCCGTAACCGCCGGGCTGGGGACGCGCGTCGGGGTCGTGGGGGCCCGGGTGGGAGGTCGAGGACTGCGGGAAGCCGTATCCGCCCGGCTGGGCGGGGGAGTTGGGCGCCCCCGGCTGCGGGAAGCCGTATCCGGCCGGCGGGGTCGGGCCGTTGGGCGACCACTGCGGGGACGGCGCGGGTGCGGCGGGTGCCCCGGGCTGATCCGTCTGGTGCTGCCGGTTCCACCCGGCGGGCGAGGGCTGCGGGGCCTGCGGCTGGAACTGCGGCTGCTGGCCCGGCGCACCGGTGGGGCCCTGGGCGGTGGCCGGCGGCTGGGGATGGGGCTGGTGCTGCGGATGCGGCTGCCCGCCGGGCATCGGGCCGGGCTGCTGCGGGGGTGCCGGCTGCGGTGCCGGCTGCGCGGGCCACTGGGCGGCGGCCGCCGGCGCGGCGGGCTGGTACGACGGCGGCAACGGGGGCACCCCGCCCTGCGGCGCGGCCGGGGCGGGCTGCTGCGGAGGCCAGCCGGGCTGTCCTCCCTGCTGCGGGGCCGGGGGAGCGGGGGTGGCGGCGGGGTACGGGGCGCCGGGCCCGGGCTGGGGCTGGGGCACGCCCGGCTGGAAGGCGCCGGGCTGCGGGAAACCGTAGCCGCCGGGCTGCGGGGCACCGGTCGGCTGCGCCTGAGTTTGAACCGGGGCGTGGGGCTGGGACACGTCGGTGTGCGGCGCGTCGGGTTGCGCCGAGTCGCCCTGCGACGCCTCCGTCCGCGACGCCTCCGTCCGCGACGCCTCCGTCCGCGACCGCTCCGGCCGCGGCGACTCCGCCTCCGGTGCCACCGCGTCCGCGGCTTCCGCGTCCGGCGCGCCGACCCGCAGGCCGGCACCGTCCGGGCCACTGCCAGCGCCAGCGCCATCGTCAGCGTCACCGTCGGTGTCACCGGAGTCGGTCACCTCCGGCGGGAGGGACGGTCCCGCGGCGGCGTTCTCCACCGACCCGTCATCCGTGGCGGCCGTCTCCGACGGGTCGGACGCGTCCGTCCCCTCGGCACCTCCCTGACCGTCCTCGTGCCGCGTCCCGCCGCCGGAGGGCGAGGAGCCCTCCGGACCGGGGACGGCGGTGTCCGCCACCGCGTCCCCCCGTGCGCCCGCGACCTCACCGGACTCGTCGGTGTCCCGCTCGCCGGTCTCGGCCCCGACGCTCGCCGCACCGGCGTCCACGCCGTCCCCGGTGGGAACCGTCTGGTCCGGAGAGTTCTCGTCGTCGGAGGCACCGGGCTCCCCGTCGGACCCCGTACGTTCGGCGATCTCGGCCATCTGGCGCTTCAGGGCGACGGCGGAGAACCGCATGGTCGCCCCGCTCTCCAGGTCGCCGTTGTCCGTCTCCGGCTCGACCACGGGGGAGTCACCGGGCGCCCCCTGAGGGGCGGCGGGCTGCGGCGGCCGGGCCGCCTGCGGCTCGAAGCCCTCGGGCAGCCGCGGCATCGGGACGGGTCCGCCGACCGGCGGCGCGGGCTGCGCGGCCGGGGCGAACGTCGGACCGTCCACCGGTGCGGGCGGAGCGTACGGCGCACCCTGCGCCGGGATGCCCTGCGACGGCGCGTAGGGGGTCCCCTGCGGAGGCGTGAACGGGGCCTGCGACGGCGGAGCGACAGGGGCCTGCGGTGGCGGCGCGTAGGGGATGCCCTGGGGCGGGGTGCCCGTCGGCTGGGGCGGGGTGCCCGTCGGCTGGGCCGGCGGGGGAGGCGGAGTCGGGCCGGTCACCGGCGTACCCGTGGCGAACGGCGGTACCGGCGCGGCCGAGGAGCCCGGACCGCCCGCGGCCCTCGGGTCGTCGGCCGGGGCGAAGCCGCCCACGCCGCCCGGGCCCGCCCCCGTGCCGGACGCGTTCTGCGTGTACCAGGCGGGGGGAGCGTAGTCGATGGTGAACTCGCCGGTGGTCTCGACGGCCTCCGCGTCGGGCTGGTCATCGCCGGGTGTGTCCCAGCCCCCGCGCGTCCCGTCCCGATCGCTGCTCACAGTTCCTCCTGGTGTGGTCGAGCACCCTCATGCCGTGCCGGGGCGAGCATGTCGTGTCGTATCGAGTCGTCCATTGCCGTTCGGGGCGGTCCGGTGTGCACCGGCCCTCCCCCGGGACACCGACCGCCCGGTCCACGGGTCCTGCCATCGCGCCCGCTCCCAGCCTAATCACCAGGAGCCGCCCCCCGGCAGGCCCGCCCGCCCCCCGGCACCCGCCCACCGGGTCACACACGCCCACGGACACCCCGCCCGCCCCGCGCGACTCCCGCGAGAGCGTGAACAAAAGGGATGGAAGGGGGTGTTCAGTCCATCCGGCGGGGTGTGCCCAACAATCCGATCTCGGCGTCGGTGGGTTGCGTCAGCACATACTGCCGGTCACGGTCGGTACACCACAGGGTGACACCGTCGGGCAGCGCGGGCAGCGACTCGATCTCGGTCCGCGACAGGCCCATCGTGCGGCCCAGTTCGGCCGCCTCGTCGGGGGAGACCCGCTGGATGCCGGCGAGCCGGGCCTGCCGGAGCAGCCGGGGCGCGACCGGGCTGAGGTACGGAAGCAGGGTCAGCACCGACTGCCACGGCCCGGACACCACCCGGCCGCGCGGGGGCCGCATACCGCAGTCCCGCACCACCAGCACGGGCGTACCGGCGGAGGCGCCCTGCGGCGGCACCCGCCCGACGTCGTACACGGACAGGCCGTTCTGCCCGCCGCCCATGGCGTGCACCATCTGCATCCAGGCCTGCGGCCGGCCGGTCTCCACGGCGACCCGGGCACCCGTGGCGGCCGAGCGCAGCGCCAGCACCTGCGCGGTCCACAGGCCGCCGATCAGGACGACGTCGTACGGCGTGGGCCGGTTGATGCCGAGGACGGCCGGCTGCCCCTCCGCGTCGACACCGGCCACCACCCCGTCGTCCCCTATGGGCAGGGCGAGCGCGTCCAGTTGCCCGGCGGACAGTCCGTGCCGGCCGTGCCGGGGACCGATCAGACCGAGGCCGTGCCGCAGCCGCTCGACCGCCCGGCGCGCCCCGGACGGCTCCCGCTCGCCCCGCGCGGGCGCGCCCGGCGTCATGGGGGCCGTCGGAATCGTCGTCACCGCACACCTCCGAGGGGCAGCGTGGCCAGCATGCCGGGCAGTTGCTCACGGTCGAGGCGGGCCAGGCCGGCCCCGGCCTGCCGGGCCGCGTCCTCCAGGGCCCGGCGGGCCGCGACGAGTTCGTCGTCGCTGCGCCCCGTCACCCGCAGGTGGCCGCAGAGCGACACCTCCTGCCGGTCCCCGGGGGCGAGGGTGAGACTGAAGGTGGTCGCCAGGGCCGGTATCGCGGTGACCCGGGCGACGAACTGCGGGAGCGACTCGCCCCGCCCGGCGCCCAGCTGGGGCCAGCGCCGGATCCAGTACGTGGTGTGCCGCCGGTTGTCGCAGCGCCAGCTGCGCCCGGACTCCTCCGTGCGCCGCTCCCGCGTCTCGCCCCGCCCCGCCTCGGCGGTGACCAGCGGATTGGCGCAGGCCGAGGTGGCGAGGGCGGCGACCAGCTCCTCCTCGTCCAGCACCCGTGCCCGGAACCCCGCGCCGGTCAGCCGGCTCGCCAGGTGGTCCGCGGCCCGCACGACGCACTTCTGCGCGCCCGGCAGCCCACCACCGCGCGCGGCCACGGCCTCCGCGCACAGCTCGGGATCGAGTTTCAACGCGATCCAGGTGATGCGCACGGCCGGGGCACCGGTCTGCTCCTGGAGCGGCACGTAGTTGGCGACCGCCACGGACTGCTGGGGCAGGTGCAGCGCGGGCGCCGGCTGGGTGTGCAGCACGATCTGCGCCGACTCCAGGCGGATCCCGTCCACCTCCAGCGCGTCCCGCACCAGCTTCAGCGGCAGCGGCTGCCGGCTCCGCTCGGCCCGCAGCGCGGTCGCGTCGGCCTCCACCTGGAGCACGGCCGTGACGAACGTGCCGTCCCCGACCAGGCCGACCGGCCGCCGGTCCCGGGCGCCGTGGGAGTACGTGCGCAGGGCGGGCTCGCACTCCACCGCCGGGACCAGCCCGGGCTCCGTGCCGGGCGGTATCGGGGTGTCGGCGGCCCGCCTCTGCCGCGCCCGCAACTCCCGTGCGGTGGCCAGCCACTCCGGCAGGGACCGGCCGCGCCGCCGTACGAACGCCAGCAGGAGGAGTACCACCGCGACCACCGCGGCCGGCACCAGGGCCGCCATCCCGACGGCCCAGCCGACGAGCAGCACCGCCGCCGCCAGCTCCACCAGCAGGAGCCGTTGCAAACGGAACGAGCCGGCCTGGCCCGACCGTTGCCGCAGACCGGGTGTGACCTGCTGCCGCTCCGCGTCGCGCCGCTCCGGTGTCCCGGACGCCGGTGTCCCGGACCCGGCCGCGCGGCCTCGTGCCGCCGACCGGCCGCGTGTTCGCGTCCGCGTCCCGGAAGCCATCACTCCATCCCCCCGATCTGCTCACAACTCGCTGGAACCAGGCCACCGAACAAGGCCCTTGAGGGCCCGGGTACCCTACCCGCTCCACGGGACCGGCTCCGTACCAGGCATAGTAGGGGCCGGGTCCGACAACGGAGGGCGGGGGAACGTGGTCCCCGGGCACGCTCCGGGTGAGACACGGGGAGAAACGGGCACAGATGGCATCTCGGCGGGACCAACTCAACGCCTACACCTTCGCGAAGCGCCGCATGCTCGCGTCGTTCGTGCAGTCGTCACCGGATGCCTCCGACGAGGGCGCGCCCCGGCCGCTGCGCGCCGTCCTGCCCGGCGCGATCGTCGGCGCCGTCGTCCTCGCGGTCTTCGGCGCCTGGGGCATGTTCAAGCCGACGGCACCCGAGGGCTGGGACGACCCGGGCCAGAAGGTCATCATCGCCAGCAAGTCCACCACCCGTTACGTGGTGCTGAAGACCAAGGGGAAGGTCCAGCTCCACCCGGTGCTCAACATGGCCTCCGCCAGGCTCGTCCTCGACACCCGGGACGACGTCGACGTCGTCACCGTCGACGAGTCGATCCTCGACAACGGCAAGGTCCCGCACGGCGTCACCATCGGCATCCCCTACGCCCCCGACCGGCTGCCCTCCGGCGCGGAGGCCGGCGCCGCCAAGCAGTGGGCCGTCTGCGAACGCCCGTCCGGCAGTGGCAACTCCCTCCAGAGGGCCGCGTTCGTCCTCGCCGCACGCGACCGGGACAAGCTCGCCGACCCCCGGGAGAAGCTGCACGGCGGTGAACTCCTCTACGTCGCCACGCGGGAGGGGAAGCGGTACGTGGTCGACGCGCACGGCCGGGCCTACCCCGTGGACGCCGGCGACAAGCTGCTCCTCCAGACCCTCGTCGGCCCCGACCGCACACCGCAGCGGGTGACCCGGGAGTGGATCGCGACGCTGCACCCGGGCGACCGGATCGCCTTCCCGCCGGTGGAGGGCGTCCCGGGCGCACCCGCCAAGGCCCCCGGCCAGCTGGACGAGCGGGCCAACCGCGTCGGCATGGTGCTCCGGGCACCGGTCAACGGCCAGGAACAGTTCTTCGTCGTCCTCCCCGGCCGGGTCGCCCCCGTCTCGAACTTCGTCGCACAGCTCCTGCTGGTCAGCGAGAACCTCGTACGGCTCGGCCAGGCCGGACACCCCCTGGAGGTCAGCGCGGGCGCCATCACCCGGGGCGAACCGTTCGCGGCCGACCACACCTGGCCCACCGAGAAGCCCAGCGCGGTCAACCAGCCCTCCACCGCCCACGGCAGCCGCAACACCGTCTGCAACGTGCTCGGCCACGTCGACCCCCACAACGGCGCCACGACCCTGAGCACCTGGGCCGGCACCGACTTCCCCGCCGTCCTGCCCACCGGCTCCTCCAGTGCCTACGTCACCGCCGGCTCCGGCCAGCTCTACCGCCAGTTCCAGGGCACGAAGACCACGGTCGGCGGCGTCTTCCTGGTCACCGACACCGGGCTGCGCTACGCCCTCCAGTCCAACGACGACAGCACCGCCGACGACAAGGGCATCGGCATGTCGGCCAAGCAGCGCAAGCAGCTCCAGGGCGAGGCGAAGCTCGCGCAGACCCGCCTCGGCTACACCGACGTCAGCCCAGCCCCCATCCCCGCGGCCTGGTCGGAGTTCCTGCCGACCGGCCCCCGTCTGTCGACCGCGGCGGCCCGCCAGCCGCAGGGCTCCTGAGGGGTACGGCGATGACGCGGACGCTCCCGGGCCGTACGGCCCTCGCGGTGACCACGGTGCTGGCCGCCACCCTGCTGACGGCACCGGCCGCGGCGGCGGACCCCGACTTCGGCCAGTGCACGTTCTCCCGCACCAACCACAAGTACTCGGGCACCCCCTGGGCGCTCCAACGTGTCAACCTCGACGAGCTGTGGAGCCGGTCCAAGGGCAAGGGCATCAAGGTGGCCGTCATCGACACCGGCGTCGACACCGCCAATCCCCAGCTCACCCACGCCGTCGACGCCTCCCTCGGCACCAACCTCCTGCCCGACAAGGTCAAGGGCCAGCCCATCGACCGCGGCAACGACAAGGGCACGACCGACACCGTCGGCCACGGCACGCGCGTCGCCGGCATCATCGCGGCCCGCCCCATGAAGGGCACCGGCTTCGTCGGCCTCGCCCCCGAGGCCACGATCATCCCGATCAAGCAGAACGACGCGGACGGCCACGGCACGGCCCGCACCCTCGCCGCGGCCATCCGGCACGCGATCAGGACGAAGGCCGACGTCATCAACATCTCCCAGGACACGGCCGACGCCGCCGTCCCCGACGAGGACCTGCACCGGGCGGTGAACGAGGCACTGGCGGCCCGGATCGTCGTCGTCGCCTCCGCCGGCAACGGCGGCCTGGGCGGCAACGCGAAGAAGACCTACCCCGCGTCCTACCCCGGCGTCCTCGCCGTCGCCGCCTCCGACCGCAACAACGAACGCGCGGCCTTCTCCCAGTCCGGCGACTTCGTCGGAGTCGCCGCCCCGGGCGTCGACATGATCTCCACCGTCCCCAAGGGCGGCCACTGCACCGACAACGGCACCAGCTTCTCCGCCCCCTACGTGGCCGGCGTCGCCGCCCTCATCAAGGCCGAGCACCGCACCTGGACGGCCCGGGAGGTCGTCGCCCAGATCGAGCAGACGGCGGAACGCTCCATCTCCGGCCACGACTGGCGGGTCGGCTGGGGCGTGGTGGATCCCGTCCGCGCCCTCACCGAGGACGATCACCCGATCGAGTCCCCCCACCCCGACGCGGGCCTCACCCATGCGGAGGCTCCGGCCCCCGCCGCACTCACCCTCGGCGAGACCCCCCAGGAACGCACCGCCCGCATCGCCACGTACGTGGCCGTCGGCGTGGCGGTCCTGGTGGCGGGCCTGAGCGGGGGAGCGGTGGCCCTCCGCGACGCCCGCAGAAGACGCCGCCGCCTCCTCCACCGAGCCTGACCCCCCGCCCGCCAGGACCGCCGCCTCCCCAACGCCGCGGTGGTACGCCCGCACCGGCTCCCGCGTGGCCCCTCATCCCGACGCCCCGCCCCCGACGACCGGACGTAGGTACTGACGGCCCGCCCCCGAACCCCCTCACCAGCACAGTCGATGAGCGACACCGGCGCCCTCCCCGCGTACGCGATGGATCCACCGTCACCGGACTTCACAAGACCGATGCCGTGGTCGTACGAAGCGATGAGGCGGAGCGATCGGACGCGACGCGCTCCCTCTCCACGGTCAGCACCACGTGCCCGTCGACCCTCACCTCGCATCTCGCGCCGGCCCCGCCGGAGACGGCCGCCTTCTCGACACCCAGCCGCTCACCAGAGGCAGGCAGCAACCGACCCAGCGCCCCGCCCCCGAACCCGACACTGCGCAACTCCCCGGGGAGACGGTGGACAGCGTGGCGTCCCCGGACGGTAGAACGTAGGCGCCAAGCCGGCCGGTGCTCAGGACGCGGCCTTGCACGGATGCTGCTTCTTCAGCGAAGCGGTGTAACCGCGGATGAGCTTCTCCATGGCGGCCTCGTCGTGCCGCGCGGGCTTCAGCAGCTTCACGAGCGTGCTGATGTCCTCCTCCTCGACCGCGGCACCACGGCACCTGATCAGCGACACGGCGGACCGGTCGGTGTAGGCGACGGCGCCGCCGTCCGCGGCCTTCTGCTCCCGAACGGAGAGCCGGCTGCGCAGGATGTCGCGTGCCGAGCTGCCGGCGTCGATGCGCTCACCACTGATCACCAGCACCGTGTCCGTGTCCACAGCGACCTCGCACAGCGCCGAACCGTCCTCCAGGCTCCCCGTCCGCTTCACCGTGACCCGCTCACCCGAGTCCGGCAGAACGGCGCCAAGGGCGTCGGACGGCACGGACACCCCGCAAAGAGCCTCCGGCACGGAGAAACCTCGCTCCGGCCCGCCGGAAGAGCATCCCGCCACCACCACCGCGACGGCGAGAAACACCATGACACGGAGAACATGCGACGAGGCTCTCAATGCTTGCTACTCTCCGATTTCCACTGGGCACCGTCCGAGTGGCTGTGGCCGGCGGAAGTCCGCGCGGCTCTTCTCAGGTCGTCGGCGGTGTCGGAATCGATCGTGTTGTTGTTCACCAGCGCGTGATCGACGGCGGCTCTCGAGGAGTCCAAGGCGGCTTGACGGCCGTTGGTGTACTCCTGTCCTGCCTCCGTCTCGGCTTCGCTCGAGGTGTCCTGCTCGATGCTCTTCATGATGGACTCCTGAATGTCCTCGGAGGCCCACTCAAGAGGAGCACCGGCGATCGGAACCCGCTCACCGACTTTTTCGAGACCCATGCCGAGAATGCGGTTCACCCACTTCTGTTTCTCTGCCGCCGCCTCGTTGAACTCCGTATCGGATGCCGTGTGATACTCGTATATCGCATGCGCCCGTGCATCACTCATGATTCCGGCGATCGCCGATCCAGGGGCCACCGCGTCGCCCACTCGCCCGTCCAACGAGGCTGTGGAATGGCTTGAGCCGTTGATGACGTGGTCCACTACGTCGGTGGTGTAAGTCTGCTGAGCGGTCGAAATTGCCGCATACGCATCGGGATCCTGACCGACTCCGCCCAGGAACCGGGCGACGTTGTTCGGGTCGAGATCAGCCGGGGTGCCGAACGTCGGGAACAACTCACTGCTGGAGTCCTCGTTGTACATCGCCCGCTGGAAGTCGCCCATGTACTCGGCGGTGATGTCACCGAGGCTTCCCCGGAGGGCGTACAAGGGACCCGTTTCCTCGTCGTCGAGATCTCCGTTCTCGTTGTGCCTGATCAGCTCCGGATGTTCGCCGAACTTGTTCACGATGTCGCTGACCAGGTGCGCCTGCGCCGCGTTGTGCTTGATGGCGTCGGCGGTGTCGTCACTGTCGTAAGGGCGGCCTGTGGTCGCCGACTCCAGGGCGTGGCCCAGTGCCTCAGGGCCGAAGCCGAGTGCCGCCTTGGTCTTGTCCTCGTCCGCGAGAACGTTCGCGGCATTGGTGTCGACCGTCCACTCGAAGTCCTTGTCGGTGAACAGGTCCAGGTAGGAGCTGAAGCCGGGCTCACCGCCCTTCTTCACGGTGCCGTCCTCGTTGTACGCCGTCGGCGTGCCGGTGAAGAACTTCTCCGAGGCCTCGGGACTGTGTCCGAGTGCTTCCAGGACGCTGTTCAACGGGTCGTTGCCGGTGCCCGGCCTGCCCGAGGGATTGAAGCCGTAGGTGTCCGGACTACCTGCCGGCTTGTTCGACAGGAAGAAGTACGGGTCCTTCTTGTGCAGCTGGGTGATGTGTTCCGCGATGGGCGTGAGGAACCGTGGGTCGTAGTTGCCGTAACGCAGCAGGCCACCCAACACCTGGTAGCCGTACGGCTTGTTCCATTGCCCCTGCTCCCAGCCGACCTGCTGGGTGCCGAGGCGCCGGAACTCCGCACCCCAGCTGTCCGGGAGATGGTGCCGGTGGTCCGGGTCCGTCGCGTTGGCGAGTGTGTAGCCCATGACCTTCTGTAGGTCCCGCACCCCGTCCAGGCGGGTTCCGGTCGCGTCGGCATCGGTGCCGTCGATCGACATCTCGGCATAGAACTGGAGTGCTTTCTCCGGCCCGCCGAGTCCCTCGTAGAACCCGGTGGCGAATTCGCCGTCCTTCTCCGCCGAGTTCAAACGCAGCAGCTGGTTCAGCTCACGCAGCTCCACGTCGGACATCTTGTCGCCCTTGCGCGCCAATTCCACGGCGCGTTCGACCTCTGCGTCATTCAGGGACTCGTACGCGCTGTGGCCCGCGTTGTGGGGGTCACCGCCATGACTCTTGGCCAACGCCCGAGCGACCGACGCGTCGATCTCGGCGGCGTGGGCCAGTATCCCGTTGATACGACCTTCCAGCGCCTGCTTCTCATCGAGCTCTTCCGGAGTGCGTTCGTCAGTGTCACCGCGGATGCGGGGGAAGAAGCAGCGGACCTTGCCGTCACCCAGGTCCTCGACACGGATCCCCAGTCGCGCGGCGTCATCCTGGATTGCCGTCCTCAGCCGCTTCTGTAGTGCGACGAGTTCGGTATGTCCGTCGTCGAGGACCTGGTAGATGCTGTCGGCCTCGGTGTGGAGATCAGAGATCTCCTTGGCTGTCTTCGCGACGAATTCCCGTGTCACCGTCGCGTTGACCCCGGCCCACCGTGCCGAGTCGGACTTCGCCTGCATCCCTGTGTGGGCGTGCTCGGCCGACTTCTTCAGGCCGTCCACGGCTTTTTTCCAGTCCGACACCGCAGTGGCGAGTGCGCTTAAGTCGACCTCGATGAGGTCGGTGGTGGTGAGAGCCACCAGAGGTCACCTACTTGAAGTACTCGTCGAGCTGGGACAGGGACACGGCCGATCCGTCACGGCCACGGAGCGTGGCACCGATCTTGGCGTCGTCCTGGGCATGCAGCTTCTGGGTGAAGTCAAGATGGTTCGAGATGTGCGCGCACGCCTGTAGTACGGATTTGACCTGCGTCGTCCATACCTCCACGGTGGTCTCCAGGGCGCTGCCCATCTGAAATCCGTGTGCTTTCAGGGCGGCCGCGGCCTGCATGGTCGAGCCGACCGATCCGTTGCCGGATCCGGCGGCGGCGATGTCGGCCCGGCTCTTCACTTCGTCGAACAGGGTGTTGGCCTCATGCCCGACGCGGCCCAGGTCGTCCTGGTACACGACCAGGTCTCCGGAGGCGCTCCCGCCTTCCGCCGCCACCTGGTTGAGCCGCACATGGGTCGATCTCCCGGCGGCCTGCGCTTTGGCCTGCTCCCACTCGTCCCACGCCACAAGGGCCCCTTCCCGTGGATACACCAGTGTGGTGCCAAGCTAGCAACCCACGCTCCGCGGAGTCTCCGGTCACGCTCGTCAACCGGGACCCTCCTGTGGGAGTTCCTCGGGCCGTCCGACAGGTCGGCGGCTCACTCTTTTCGTGTCGCAGTCTCCGGTGAGCCGTGGCACACACCGGATCGCTGGACCGTGTCCGTGTACTCGGTGATCAGTCTCTTCATGGCCGGGGCGTCCTGGTGTCGTGAGCCCGTGGCGCGCACGGAGGTGAACAGGACCCGGTCGCGTCCGTCGCGGCAGTGTGCCGTCCTGCCGAACGCCTGGTTCCCCGAGTACGCGAAGCGTCCGTCATCCGTGCGGTGCCCCACCTCGGCAAGCGTCAGCCCTTTCGCGAATTCGAGCACCGGCACGTCGTTCCACGCTCGCCTCGAAGCAACTCGTGAGGCCGAGCAGGAGAGGAGTGATCACCGTCCCCGTCTCCAGGAGACGGCCGTGGCGACGGGTGGACCTCGTGGGCATGGTGATTTCCTCATCGCCGGGGTCGGCAGGTGCGTGCCGGTTCAGCGGGTCGGTTCGAAGGGTGCGTCGCAGTGCGCCTTCTGGTGGGCGGCCAGTGCGGCGTTGCGGGCCAGGGTGATCAGGCCGTCCCGCAGCTGGTCGCTGTCGGCGTCGCGGGGCTGCTTGAGGTGGACGACGACGCTCAGGTGCTCGCCGCCACCGCGGGCGACGCAGGGGAGGTAGACGGCGGCGACCTTGTCGGACGCGACCGCCTTGTCGCCGGCGGTGAACGGCCGGACCGAGCCGGCCGGCACGTTGTTCGCGACGACGTCCTTCACCCACGCGTCGGCCTTGTCGTACTGCGCCATCTCGGCGGTGACCGCGACGAGTTGCTTCCCGCCGCCGTTGACGAAGCAGGACGCGTCGTAGCTCGAGTCGGTCCCGTCGAGACGCGGGTCGGTCACGGCGCCGTCGAAGGTGTAGGCGGACCTGTCCGGCAGGACCCGCTTCAACGCGGTGGCGCTGCTGGACGAGCGGCCCAGCACCCCGCACACCTCGGACGCCTTGATGTCGCCCACCTCGTCCGCGAAGGGCGGCAGCCCCAGGGCGTACAGGGCGCCCAGGACGAGGCAGAGCAGCAGCGCCGCTCCCCCCGCGAACAGGGACTTCGTACGAGTCGATGCCAACGTCTCAGTCTTCCGTGTCGAGTTGCCTGGGGATGCCCTCGCCGTCGAGGTACTTGTGCACCTTGGTCCCGGCGGTGTCGAACCCGTCCTCCGCGGCCGTGGCCACCGAGGCCTCGATCAGCGGGTAGCGGTGGCCGGAGTTCTCCCCCGCCTTCTGGGCGGCGAGTTCCACCAGCTTGTAGGTGGAGTCGGAGGTCTCCTCGAAGCTCTCCCCGTTGCGGTAGATGATCTCTCCGGAGCTGTCGTGCATGGCCCCTTCGGTGATCTTGCCGATGATCTCGTCGGCCGCCGTACCGGCCACGTCACCGATGATGGCGCCGCCGGGACCGGTCAGTGGCTCCGTCGCCATGCCGATCCCGATGCCGACGGCCGTGCCGCCCCAGCTCCCGGCCCGCTCGATCGCGGCGTTGTAGTCGGCGTCCTTCGCGCCGCCCTCCAATTCGGCCTGGTACGCGCGGCCGGCACCGATGATGCCCTCGATCTCACCCGCTTTACGGGCGATCTGCTCGGTGCCCTGCTTCAGGTTGTCGGCCTGGGAGAAGGCCGGATCCTTGACGTACTCCCCGGGATGCTCGAAGTGGTGCTGCATCAGCTGCGTCGTGTAGCTGTGCTGGCCGAGGTTGACCGCGGCGTAGCCCTCGGGGTTCTGGCCGACCGTGTACAGGAACCGGGTGATGTCGCGCTCGTTGAGCGTGGCCACCGTGCCCGCCACGGGGAACAGCGTCTTCTCGCTGGCGTCGCCCGCGTGGAGTTCCCGGTGGATGTCCGGCATGTATTCGGCGGCGATCTGACCCATGCTGTCGGACATGTAGCTGCGGCCGGTCAGCCGTCCGGGGTCCTCCGACACCGAGTGGAAGATGTCCTGCACCAGCTTGGCCTGCCCCGCGGTGTGCGGAGGCGTGTCCGCCGTGGGCATCTCGCCGGCCGGGTGTCCCGTCGTGGCGGCTTCCAGGGCCAGGGCCAGGTTGTTCTGGCCCGTGACGATCTCGTCGCCGTGGAGGTCCGCCTCCTTGGGCCACTCCCGCTCCTCGAACAGGTACTGGAAGTTCGACAGCGACACCTTGCCCTTCTTGCCGTTGCCGTCCGTGTCGCGTTCGAAGGGGTTGTCCGGGTCGTCCTTGGAGACGTACGGCTGGTTGAGGAAGTCGGTCGCCGCGTCGGGGCTGTTGGACAGGCCCTTGAGGTAGCCGGTGAGCGGGTCGTTGCCGCTGTCGTCGCCGATCCGGTTCAGCCAGGCGCTGGCGCCCATGTGCTGCCAGAACGGGTTTCCGTGCTCACCGTTGCCGGTCATCTTCCGCTCGGTGACCATCAGCTCGGTCCCGTAGTCCTTCAGGAACTGGTCGTCGTAGTCACCGGTCCGCATGAGGTTGCTCATGACCTGGAAGCCCATGGGGCCACCCCGGTCGCCGTAGAGCGGTTTGTCACCGATGTCGATCATGTTGCGCTTCCACTCGGTCATGCCGGCGGAATCGCTCTGTGTGGCGTGGGCCAGCGTGAGTCCGAGGTTGCGCTGGAGGTCGTCGAACTGGTCGAGGCGCTTCTGCCCCAGCTCGTAGTTGCCCCGGTTGGGATCACTGATCCCGGTCCAGAACTCCAGCGTCTTCTGCGGCCCGAGGTCGGTGGTGAAGCGCTCGGCGAACAGCGGGTCGTTCGCGTACTTCTTCAGGCCCGCGTTGATCCGGTCGAAGTCCTCGACGGACAGTTTGTCGGGGTTCTTCTTCGCGAGGCCGGCCAGCTCGTCGGCCTCCTTGACGGCCGCCGCCGCGGTGTCGCGGTCCTTGTAGTTCGCGTCGGAGAAACCGAGCGTGCTCTGGTCGACGATGGCCGTGAGGACGTCCTTGGCCGTGTTGTCGCTCTCGGTGGCCTTGCCGAGTATGCCCTGGATCTCGTCGCGGCAGGCGTCGACGTCCTTCTGGTCCGTCGCGCTCGTCCTGCCACTGGGGTCGGAGCTCCAGTCGGGCCGGGTGTTCCCCGTGACCGTGAACGTGCCGTTGCCGGTGTCGACGACGGTCAGCTGCTTGTCGTGCGCCCGGGAGACGGCGTCCGTCAGCTGCTGGTGGTACGTCTTCAGCTCGTTCCGGGTGTCCCGCAGGATGTTGTGGATGGTGGTGGCCTGCGTGTGGGCGTCACCGAACTCACCGGCGGTCTTGCCGATGAACTCCCGGGAGACCTGTGCGTTCACGCCGACCCAGTCGGCGGTGAGGGCAGCCTTGTGCAGGTCGTCCTCGGCGTCCTTCTTCAGGTCGGCCAGGTGCTTGACGAGGGTCGACCAGTCGGTGACGGCGTCGTCGAGAAGCTTGAAGTTGGCGTGGAACAGGGCGTCGAAGTCCATGTGGGGGTCGTCCTCTGGGGTAGCGGTGGCGGCCGGATCGGAGGGAGGACTCGTCGTGTCCTCCCGGCGCCGCTACTCCTTCTTCTTGTCCTTCTCCCCATATATGGAGTTCTTCTTGCCCGGCGCCCCGACCCGCTCGTCGAACCCGGCGTCCAGCGCGTCGATGCTGCTCATCTGCCGCTGGATGTAGTGCTCGTCGTTCGCGTGCACGGCCTTGGTGGTCTGCATGTGGTTGGAGATCTGGGCGCAGGCGTCCATCAGCGACTTCAGCTGCTCCTCCCAGCGGGCCGAGACGTGCTGGAGTCCGGCGCCGAGCGCGAAGCCCTGCTGGGAGAGGTCGCCGGCCGCGGAGTCGCTGCTGGGGGTGGCCACGCGGGCCTTGTCCCACAGCTGGTTGTAGAGGCTGTGGGCGGCGCTCCCGATCTTCTCCAGGTCCTTGTGGCCCACCTTGAGGTCACCGGTCCTGCTGGGCAGCACATAGGGGCCGTACGTGCCGCCGCCCCCGTCGACATGGTTGAGCCGCATGTGCGCCGACTGCCCCTCGGCGGCCCGCGTCTTGAGCTGTTCCCACTCGTCCCATGCCATGGAAAGGCCCTTCCCCCGTCTGTACGTCGCTGCGGGTCAAGCTAGCAACCGAGGCCGGGAAAAGTTTGCGCCATGTCCCCTATGCGGGATCTGTCAGGCGTGAAAGTTCGGCGGAGGTACGCCCGTGAGGGGGTTCCGCGTGTGCGGAGTCACTCCGGTGCGGCGGGCTCGCTGTCCACCGTGCGCTTGTGAAGCTTCCGCGCAGATGGTGAACCCTGTCTGTCGCTATTGACCGCCTTGTCGGTCTCCAGTGGTCATGACCCGACCACTTCGGGACAGCTTCGCAACTGAACCGTCGAGGAGTTCAGTTGGCCGCCATTTGCGCAGTGACTACAGTGGTCGGCGATGGATCGGGGGCGCCACTGAGTGCCGTCGACCCGTCCAGTTCTACCAACGGGGAAACGGGGAAGGGGTCGCGGTGGGCGACGGTGGCGGCTCGGGCATGAGGCGCGGCATCGATGCGCTGTCGAAGTTCAAGAAGAAGGTGGACGACGCGCTGAAGACCTTCGAGGGGGCTCCGGGCAGTCCGTCCAGGCTCGCGGAGCACAGGCTCAGCCCCAGCTCCTTCAGCGGCTCGAACATCCCGTTCCACGAGGCGACCGAACTGCACGGCAGGTACGAGCAGGTGCACGAGCGCCTCACCTCGCTGTCGAAGAACCTCAGCCTCCAGATCGAGGCCCTGACCCTCGCGGCGCACGCGGCTGACGTCACGTACGACGGTACGGAGGACGAGGTCCGGCGCCGGTTCTGGCAGATCCACGCGCATCTCGAAGCGGAACACCGCAAGGCGGAGGCCGAGGCGAAGCAGCACGCGCAGCAGAAGCCCGCCGACACTCCTGAGCACAGCGGCGGGGCCAAGTCCGCGGGGGGCAAGTTCTGATGAGCGACAACTGGCAGCAGAAGCCCGAGTACAAGAACGACGTCCAGCAGGCCAACGAGCAGGTCGGCGCGGTCAACACGCTCAGCCGGTTCCAGAACGCGTTCAAGGGCACGCCGATCGGAGCGGCACTGTCCTTCGGCAGGACCGACTTCGAGGACCATGACCTCAACGCGATGATCGACCTGGTCCACCACTCCAACCCCGAACACCTGGAGACGGCCAGCAAGGTTCTGTGGGACGCCCGTACGGCCATCCACGAGGCGGCCACGGACCTGGAGACCCACCTGCGTGGCGTCGACTGGCAGGGCGAGGGCGCGGACAGCTTCCACACCTGGACCTCGGGCCTCATCGACTGGACCAAGGGACTCGCCACCCTCGCCGACGCCGCCGCGACCGAGATCTCGGCCGCCGCGACGGGCCTGGCCTCCGTACGCAAGGCCATGCCGCCCCGCGACACCCGGCCCGCGAGCGAGCAGAAGCGCCCCATGCAGCTGCCCAAGGCCAAGCAGGTCGACGGCAACGCGGACTACGCCGCCGCCCTCGCCGTGGAGAAGAACCGGCAGGAGGCGATCAACCAGGTCAACCGGTTGGCGTCGTTCTACTCGGTGTCCGCCTCCGCGCTGGGCATGGCGATGGCCAGCGACCCGAAGCCGTACAGGCCTATTCCGGACGTGGGCGTGCCGCAGCCGACCATGCGCCGGGACCGCGGCTTCGGCGGTTCCGGGTCGACTTCGTCCAGCCCGACCACCGTCCGGCGCAGTCTTGCGGCAAGCCATGAAAGCCCGGCGGAAGGCCATCACGCCACGGTCACCGGACACGGCACGCCCACCGTGACCGAAACAAGGGCCGACGGGCACCTACCGCCCCTGAAGGACGTCCCTGAGCCCAGCGCTCCCTCCGGCCCCGATGTCGGCACGGAGATCAACACCACGACGACGTTGCCTCCCCAGACACCCGCCGCACCGCCCGGTTCCCCGGCACCCACCCTGCCGACGGCCACGGGAGGCGGTGGGCAGGTGCCGCTGCCGCCGGGACCGATGGGACCTCCCGTCGCGCCGACTTCCGGTCGTACCCCCGGTTACGGGCCGACCAGTCGCTTCCCCGTCTCCGCGCAGGGGCGCACCGGTTCCTCGGGAACCGCAGGCGGCCGCGTGCCGCAGACGCCCGCGGGGCAGACGGGACGCGCCGGTGCGGGCGGCCGGACCCCACAGGGTCCGATGGGACAGGCGGCCCGCGCGGCGGCCGGACGCGCCACTCCGGCGGGTCAGCCGGGTGCGCGAGGGGTCGCTCAGTCCGGGCGCGCACCGATGGGTCGCGGTGTCACGGGTGGCACGCCGAGGCCGGCCAACACGTCCGGCGGACGCGCCGCGACAGCCGGCCCGACCGGTGCGGCACGCAACGGTGTGGTGGGCGGCAAGCCGGTTCAGGGCCGTACGTCCGGAGGGACGGCCAACCCGCGTGTGCCGCGCGGCATGGTCGTCGGCGCCGAAGAACCGGTCGCCAACAAGTCCTCGAAGGGCGCTCTCGGTCGGCGGGGAGTCGTCGGCACCCCCAAGGCCGAGGCGGAACCCGGGGCGAAGCAGGCGGTGCTGCGCTCGGCCGGCAATCCCGAAGGTGCGATCGGTGCGCCCCGCAACACCACCGGGTCCCCGCTGAAGGGCGGCGAGACCGGCGCCAAGGGGCTCGGCCGCGGAGCGGTGGGCGGTCGCCAGAAGGGCTCGGGTGGCACGCCCGGTCGTGCCGGTGAGCCCGCCGAGAAGGATGAGCACCGCTCGTCACGGCAGCGGCGTGACGAGCCCCAGACGAGTGACTGAACACGAGCGAGGACGTAGACAGGCATGAAGCCAGGTACCGGCCGACGCGGCATGATGACTGCCCTGCTGTCGAGGCGTAACGCGATACGGCTGTCTGCCGTGTGCTCCGTGCTGGGCACGCTGGTCATCACGTCGGCAGAACTGGCCCCCGGAGCCCTCGCCTCGGACGGCGTGCAGTCCAAGCAGTGGTACCTCGACGCGATGCACGCCGACGAGATGTGGAAGTACAGCACCGGCAAGGGGGTGAAGGTCGCGGTCATCGACACCGGAGTGAACCCGCGCACCTCCTCGCTCAAGGGGCAGGTACTCGTCGACGAGGTGCCGAAGGCAGCGAAATACCATGTCACCCAGGATTACGACGGCCACGGCACGACGATGGCTGAGATCATCGCCGGTACGGGAGCCGGTGGCGGCATCAAGGGGCTTGCCCCGGGAGCGAAAATCATCCCCATCCGCGTGGGGTTGGATGAGTTGAAGGATGCGGACGAGCGGGCGAGGTCCCTCACCTCGGCCAAGGCCATCAGGGCCGCCGCTGACAGCGATGCCAAGATCATCAACATGTCCTACGGGAGCGAGTACTACAACGGCGAGGAAGAGGATGCGCTGAAGTACGCGGCCTCCAAGGGGAAATTGCTGTTCTCCTCCATCGGGAACAGTGGGGACCTGGGAAACAAGCCTGACTACCCGGCCAAGGATCCGTACGCTGTCGGGGTAGCAGCGGTCGACAAGACCGGAACGGTCGGCAAGTTCTCCACGTTCGGACATTACGTAGACATGTCCGCGCCGGGCCTTAACGTGCCGGCCTGGTGCGACACCACATTCACGAAGTACTGCACGACGGAGGGCACCAGCCACGCCTCCGCCATCGCCTCCGCCTCCGCCGCCCTCGTCTGGTCCGCTCACCCCGACTGGACGGCCAACCAGGTCCTCCGGTCCCTGATCGACACCGCCGGACGTACGTGGCCGAAGGGCAAGCCCAGCAAGTACCTCGGCTACGGCCTCATGCGTCCGCGCATGGTGCTGGCGAACAAGAACTTCGATCCCGGCCCGGCCCACAGGGACCCCCTGGCCGGCGAGAACGGAATAGCCGCGGACGAGGACATCACGGCCACGAAGAAGCCGACGGCGTCGCCCTCCGGGAAGTCGCCGGCCAAGGACACCGGTTCCTCCGGCGGCCCGACCTCCGCCGCCGCGAAGGACACCGACTCCGGCAACGACACCCAGACCTGGGTGATCATCGGCGCCGTGGCAGCCGTACTGGTCGTCGCAGGCGCCGGTTTCGCCGTGTTGCGCGCACGCCGTAACGCCTGAGCGGTCTCCCGCATACCTGCTCATTCGCCGAGTGAGCAGCAGCCAACGAAGAAAGGCATGGACATGGCGACGCAGCGCCAGAAGGTAAGTGACAAGGACATTGTTGTCCTCGAAAAGGAGCTTCTGCACCGTTTCGAGGGCATCAAGGGTCAGCTGAAGGAACTCCAGGCGCTCATCGACAGCCTGGAAGGCAACTGGAAGGGCATCGGTGCCGGGGCCTTCAACTCCAAGCAGACCGAGATCAACGAGCGCATGGTCCGGATCGGCAACATCCTCGCCAAGTTCATCGAGGCGATGAGCACGACCCGGAAGATCAAGGACGGCACGGAGGACGAGGTCCGCTCGCAGGTCCAGAGCATCGACGTCGACCTCGGTGGTGCGCACTCGGCGCTGTCCAGCTACTGATCCCCACCAGGCCACCACTTTTCAGCAACGGAGCAATCATGGGCGTCAACAACAGCGGCGAGCTGGAAGTTTCCTACGGCAGCCTCGACGAGACCGCCACCCAGCTGGCCAACCACGCGCGGCGGCTGGAAGAAGGCCTCGAGGCCATCAAGCAGAAGGTCGCCGGCGTCGCCAGCATGTGGGAGGGCGAGGCCCACAACGCGTACACCGAGCAGCAGGCCGCATGGGACCGTGAGGCCAAGGGCATCCACGAGGCCCTGGTCCAGATCGGCAAGGTCGTGCACGCGGCCGGCGGCGACTACCAGGGCGGCGACCGGAAGGCCGCCAGCTACTTCATGTAGTCGGACGGTCCGGTCGTACGACCGCGACCGTCACCGGCACCGGCACGGGCACCGGTACCGGCACGGGCACGGGCACGTCACGGCAACAGGGTGGGCACGCACGGGAGGTGCCCACCCTTTGTCATACCCGAACATGCCCGACGCGGTTACAGCGACAGCGACAATCCGCCCCGGCCTCCCGACACCCCGACCCGGGAAACGCAAGGGGCGCGCGCCACCCCGTGACGCACGCCCCCGCACTACTCCCCGCCTCAGTACTCCACGTCCACCAGCCCCGTCTGGACCAGCGGCTTGCCCCGCTTGCGGGACACGAAGACGCCGCGCCCCGCGGGCATCGGGCGGGGCCGGACGCCGTTGAGGATGTCGCCCTCCGCCGGGTCGCCGGCCAGGACGACGCCCTGGGCCCCGAGTTCCTTCATGCGCTGCATGAACGGCTCGTACGAGGCACGACCGGCGCCCGCCGAGGAGCGGGCGATGATGAACCGGACGCCGACGTCGCGGGCGAACGGCAGCATCTCCGTCAGCCCGCTGAGCGGATTGCCGCTGGAGTTGGAGACGAGGTCGTAGTCGTCGATGACGACGAAGACCTGGGGGCCGCGCCACCAGCTGCGCTCCCGCAGCTGCTGCGGGGTGACGTCGGCGGTCGGGGTGCGGCGCTGCATGAGGTCGGCCAGGGCCACCATGTGGTGCTCCATCTGGCTGGACATCGGGATGTACTCCGCGAGGTGGGACGCCGGGGTGACGTCGAGCAGCGAACGCCGGTTGTCCACCACGAAGAACTTCGCCTCGTCACCGCCGTACCGCAGGGTGAGCTGCTTGATCAGCAGGCGCAGCAGGTTGGACTTGCCGGACTCGCTCTCACCGAAGACGAGGAAGAACGGGTCCTGCTCGAAGTCGAGGAAGACCGGCTCCAGGTTCTCCTCGTCGAGCGCGAAGGCGATGCCGCGCTGCGGGACACGGTCGCCGGAGGGCAGTTCGACGGCTTCGAGCTGGCGCGGCAGCAGCCGTACCTCGGGGGCGCCCGGCGCCTGCCAGTGGCGGTCGACCTCGGTCGTCAGCGCGGCCGTGGCCTCGGCCAGGTCCGTGTCGGAGGTGAGGCCGTCGATGCGCGGGACCGCCGCCATGAAGTGCAGTTTCTGCGGGGACAGACCCCGGCCGGGGACGCCCGCGGGTACGTTCACCGCCACCTTGCGGTCGATCTCCGAGTCCATGACGTCGCCCAGGCGCAGTTCCAGCCGGTTCATGAGGTGGTCCTTGAGGTTGGCCCGGACCTCCATCGAACGCGACGCCGTGATGATCACGTGGATGCCGTAGCCGAGGCCGCGGGCGGCGATGTCCAGCACCGCCGTCTCCAGCGCCTCGTAGTCCGCGCGGAAGTTGCCCCAGCCGTCGATGACCAGGAAGACGTCACCCCACGGCTGGTCGGTCACCGAGATGTCACCGCGGGCACGCCGGGCGCGGTAGTCGGCGATCGAGGCGATGCCCGTCGTACGGAAGTACTCCTCGCGGCGGGTCAGGACGCCGTACACCTCGGACACCGTGCGGCGGACGCGCTCGGGGTCCAGGCGCGAGGCGATGCCGCCGACGTGCGGCAGGCCGGCCACCGCGGCCATGCCGCCGCCACCGAAGTCGAGGCCGTAGAACTGCACCTCGTACGGCGTGTGGGTGAGCGCGAAGGAGCAGATCAGGGAGCGCAGCAGCGTCGACTTGCCGGACTGGGGGCCGCCGACGATCTGCATGTGGCCGGCCGCGCCCGAGAAGTCGAGCATCAGGCGGTCGCGGCGCTGCTCGTACGGCTTGTCGACGAGACCGGCGGGGACGACCAGCCGGCCGGCGCCCTCGTAGCCGGGCTGGGTGAGGCCGCGGCCCTGCACCGCCGCCAGGCCCGGCAGCAGCGCGTCCAGCGAGGGCGGGCTCTCCAGCGGGGGCAGCCACACCTGGTGCGCTGCCGGACCCTGCGCCTCCAGACGGCGCACGATGACGTCGAGGACGGTGTCGGCCAGCGCCTCCTCCACCGGGGCCTCCGAGTGCGCCCGCTGCTGCGGGACGGCGGTGTACCGCACGGGCACCTCGGTGGCCGTGAACAGCACCGGCCGCCGGTCCACGGGCAGTTGCCCACCGGTCAGGGCGTCGCGCCGGGCACCGGAGCGGTACACGCCGGAGACGTACGCCGCCTTGAAGCGGACCATCTCGTCCGTGCCGTACTTCAGGAAGCCGGAACCGGGCACGTTGGGCAGTTCGTAGGCGTCGGGGACGCCGAGCGCGGCGCGGGACTCGGCCGCGGAGAAGGTGCGCAGACCGATCCGGTACGACAGGTAGGTCTCGAGGCCGCGCAGCCGGCCCTCCTCCAAGCGCTGCGAGGCGAGCAGCAGGTGCACGCCGAGCGACCGGCCGATGCGGCCGATCTGCACGAACATCTCGATGAAGTCGGGCTTGGCGGACAGCAGTTCGCTGAACTCGTCGATGACCAGGACCAGGGAGGGGATCGGCTGGAGCGGGGCGCCCGCCGCGCGGGCCTTCTCGTAGTCGTGGATGTTGGCGTAGTTGCCGGCGTCGCGCAGCAGTTCCTGGCGGCGGTTGAGTTCGCCGCGGATGGAGTCGCCCATGCGGTCGACCAGGGTGAGGTCGTCCGCGAGGTTGGTGATCACGGCCGCGACGTGCGGCATCTGCGCCATGCCGGCGAAGGTCGCGCCGCCCTTGAAGTCGGCGAGGACGAAGTTCAGGGTCTCCGAGGAGTGGGTGACCGCCAGGCCCAGCACCAGCGTGCGCAGCAGCTCCGACTTGCCGGAGCCGGTGGCGCCGACGCACAGGCCGTGCGGGCCCATGCCCTCCTGCGCGGCCTCCTTCAGGTCGAGCATGACGGGCCTGCCGTCCTCGCCGACGCCGATCGGCACCCGCAGCCGTTCCGCGAGCGCCCGCGGCCGCCAGGTCCGCTTGGTGTCGACGGACGCGGCGTCGCCGAGGCCCAGCAGCTCGGTGAACTCCAGGTTGGCGAGGAGCGGTTCGTCGTCGTCGCCGCCCGACGCCATGCGCAGCGGCGCGAGCTGCCGGGCCAGCGCCTCGGCCGATTCGTAGGAGAGGGCGTCCGGGACGCCGTCGTAGACCTCGCCGTGCCCGGACTCCAGGCGCAGCAGGCCGGGCTGGACGACGATGGACAGGTCGCCGCCCGCCGTCGTGAGGTCGCCCGGCACCACCTCCAGCACCGTGACGCCCTGGAGCCCCTCCGGGTTGGCGAGGACCGAGTCGGGCAGCAGGGACAGGTCGTCGAGGACGAGCACGATGTGCGGCTCGTCCAGCAGCGGCCCCGCGCCCGGGTGGAAGCGCGGCCGGCCGGTCAGCCGGGTGGCGAGCAGGTCCTCCAGTTCGCGCGGGTCGGTGCCGATCAGCCGGCGGGAGCCCGCGCCGTCGACGGCGCCGGGCGCCTGCACGTGCGGCAGCCACTTCACCCAGTCCCAGTGCGACAGCGCCTCGCGGCCCGCGGCCACCGCGACGACCAGGTCCTGGGGGGAGTGCAGGGAGGCCAGCGAGCCGACCAGGGCGCGGGCCGAGGCCCGTACGGAGCGCGGTTCACCGCTGACCGTGACGTGGTAGAAGGCGCGCAGCGACACGGCCATCGGCAGGTCGCCGACGCTGTGGTGCGCGGCGATGAACCGCTGCATCGCACCGGCGGTCAGCGGTTCCAGCTGCTCGACGGGGCCCGTCTCCGGTGCGACGAGCGGAGTCGCCAGCGGCTGGGGGCCCAGGCCGATGCGCACGTGCGCGAAGTCCTCGTCGCCGGGCCGCCGCTCCCACACCCGGCTGCCCTCGGCGACGAGTGCCCACAACTGCTCGGGGGAAGGGTGCAGGTAGTACTGCGCGTCCCGCTGGGCCTTCGCCGTGCGGACGGCGGACCTGCGGGTCTGGGAGAGATAGCTGAGGTAGTCGCGGCGCAGGTCGGCCAGCTGGCCCTGGGAACCGCGGCGGAAGCGGACCACCATCGCGATGGACATGCCCACCGTCGAGGCGATCATGACCATGCCCATGATCTTCATGAAGGGCTGGCCGTTCGTGAAGAAGAACACCACCGAACCGCCCATGCCCAGCGTGGGCAGGAGCTGCATCAGCACGCTCTCCTGGTGCCCCCGCGGCAGTTCCGGCGGTGGCTGGACGACGACCTCTTCCGTGGGCACCTCGGACGGCAGCGCCCGGGGAGGGCGCTTCACGACAATCTGGCTCACCGCTCACCAATTCCCTTGCCCGACCCAGGCATTCCGCACGCCACCCCGTGTCCGGCGAGCGCAGGCCGCCGCGTGATCCTACTGAGTTCACGGAACGCGGGTGGGCGGTAGGGTGCCGGATGTTCGCGTGCGCACACGCCGAACAGGCCGGAGATACCGGGACGGACCCCCTGATACCGAGGGGAGAAGGCCCCGGGACACCGCCGTACGGCACCCGTGCCGCCGGGCGCGGAACCAACCGGCACGGGACCTTCACGACATAGACGCACCACCACCACTGAGGGGGAGCAGCAGGTGAGCATGACGGCCGCCGCCACCGGCGGACCCGGGACGGGAGCCCCTTCCGGATCCGGCACCGGCACCGGACTCGGCTTCTGCCGGGTCACCATCGTCGCGCCGGACAGCCGCATCGACGTGGCACTGCCCGACGACGTCCCGGTCGCCGACCTCTACCCCGAGATCCTCCGGCTGTCCCAGCAGAGCCCCACCGCGGGCGCCCCGGTCGGCTACCACCTCGTCCGCACCGACGGCACCGTGCTGGACAGCGCCCGCTCCTTCGCCGCCCAGCGGATCCTCGACGGCGAGCTGCTCACCCTCCGCCCCTTCGCGGACTCCCTGCCGCCGGCCGTCCACGACGACGTCGCCGAGGCCGTCGCCTCCGCCGTCACCCGGCAGCACAAGCTGTGGAGCGGCGACCTGACCCGGGCCGCGGGACTGGTCGGCGGCGGGGTGCTGCCCGCCCTGCTCGCCTTCGTCGCCTGGACCGCCGACCCGCTGCACGACATGCACGGCCTGGCCGGCATCCTCGCCGCCGTCACCGGCGTCCTGCTGGTCGTGCTCTCCGCGGTCCGCGCCCGCGTCTACGACGATCGGGGCTCGGCCGTCGCCCTCGGCCTCGGCGCCCTGCCCGGTATCGGCGTCGCTGGCAGCGGCCTGCTGCCGCTGAGCGACGGCGAGGGCATCGGCAGGCTCCAGTTCCTGTTGGCCTGCGCGGCCGTCCTGGTCGCCGCCCTGGTCCTCGCCCTGTGCGCACCCCACGGCGACAGCCCCTTCGTCGCCTTCGTCTTCGCCTCGGCGATCGCCCTGGTCGCCGTCTTCGTGGCCACCCTCACCGAGTGGAGCCCGACCGAGACGGCCGCCCTGTGCGCGCCGGTCGCCGTCGGCGCCCTCGCCTTCCTGCCCGGCATGTCGATGCGGTTCGCCCGGCTGCCGATCGGCTTCGAGAACCCCAGCGCCGGCACTCCGCGCCCCACCTACGGCACCGAGACCGCCGCGCAGGAACCCGTGGACACCGAGCGCGTCGAGGCGCAGGCGCGGCGCGGCCACGAGCTCCTCGTCGGCCTGGTCGGCGGCTGCGCGCTGCTCGCCGTCGGCGCCTCGGCCGTGCTGGGCTTCTCCGACGACGTCTGGGCCCAGCTGCTCGCGTTCGCCACCGGCGTCGCCATGCTGATGCGGGCCGGCCTGTTCCGCTACACCGCGCAGGTCGCCTCCGTCCTCGCGGCCGGGCTCGCCTCCCTGGTCCTGCTGGGTCTAGGTCTCGCCCTGAACCCGCCCGAGCACCTCGTCCGCGCGGCGCTGGCCGGGCACCGCACCGACCTCGACATCCGCACCGTCTGGCTGATCGCGGTCATCGCCCTGGCCACGGCCCTGGTGACGGCGCTCGGCCTGATCCTGCCGCGCGGTGGACTGACCCCCTTCTGGGGACGCTTCCTGGAGATCTGCGAGGGCTTCGTCCTGCTGACCCTCATCCCGCTGGCCCTCGCCGTCTTCGACGTGTACGCGAGGGCCCGCTCCATGACCAGCTCCTGACGACCGCCGGCGGTGGGGGCGCTCGCGCAGGGAGCCGCGCCGGTCGACGACCACCTCTTGCGGACGACCGCGAAGCAGCACCGTGCCGGGCGACCGGCACCCACCGCGGCCCCACCGCCCCGGCCGCCGCGGGCCTCCGCCCATGCGAAGCCGGGGCTAGGCCGATGACCGACTTCTGCCTGCGCCCCGGCACCGCCCGCAACCCAGCGGTCCTCGCCCCCGTCGGCGTGCGCCCTCACCCACCGCACCGAGGGCTCGGGCCCGACCCACGGCACCACCGCATCGCCGGTGCGGGCTCGGCCGGCGAGGAGCCGGGGCCCGGTCGAGACCAGCTCCCGCCGGTCGACCGCGACGCCGGACCGTGCCGGACGACCAACGCCTGCTTGCCCCGGCATCACCGGATCACCGCCTCCGCGGCCCCGCCGGCACCTGGGTGCCCCCCACCGCCGGCCGCGAAGCGGGCCCCGGCTCACGGGGGCCGGGGCCCGGTCGATGGCCAGCTTCTGACGGGTGGCCGCGACACACGACCGGCCCGGACGGCCGGTGCCGGGCGCGCCGCATCCGGCCTCCGCCAGTCGCCCGGCCCAACCGGAGCCACCGTCGCGCCGCACCGACGCTGCGGGCCCCGGCTCACGGGGAGCGGGGGCCCGGTCGATGGCCAGCTTCTGACGGGTGGCCGCGACACACGACCGGCCCGGACGGCCGGTGCCGGGCGCGCCGCATCCGGCCTCCGCCAGG
>NZ_JBIVZV010000012.1:324772-336164 GCF_044759735.1 Streptomyces sp. NPDC100445
AGTCGCCCGGCCCAACCGGAGCCACCGTCGCGCCGCACCGACGCTGCGGGCCCCGGCTCACGGGGAGCGGAGGCCCGGTCGATGGCCAGCTTCTGACGGGTGGCCGCGACACACGACCGGCCCGGACGACCGGTACCTGCCGCAGCACCGCTGCCTTGCCGGCCCCTGTCGCGGCCCCATCAGCCTCGCGGCGACGACCCCGCCCCCCCCAGGAGCCGGGCCCGGCCGCCCGGCCCCGCCCCCGGTCATGTCACCGCGCGGCCGAGCCGCTCACTGCGCGTCCAGCCCCCCGTTGTGGGCCGTGGGCTTCAGGTCGAACTCGCCGTCCCGCGCGCCCAGCACGAACGCCCGCCACTCCGCCTCGGTGTAGCGCAGCACGGTGTCCGGGTCGAGCGAGGAGCGCATCGCCACCGCGCCGTCGGGCAGGTAGGCGATCTCCACCCGCTCCTCGTGCTCCTCCGTGCCCGGCGCGCAGTGCCACTCGGCACCGGAGATGTCGAGCCCGTACAGCTCGTCCCGCTCCCGTTCCTTGCGCGCCTTGATCTCCGCTTCGGTTTCCGCCATCGTGCAGCGACCCCTTCCCGAGGTACGTACGGTCCGGGCGCTCACCCTAGTGGCCCGGACCCCGCGCCCAGGGGGTGAGCCGACCGGGGGGAGGGCGCCCGCCACGGGCTGGTACCCTGAGTGACGGCCGTTCGTGTACGCACCCCCGGAGCCCGCAGGAGACTGCGCCCTGGAGGCCGCGCCCAGCGGATCCCCGCCTCCCGAGTAACGGAAGCTCCCCCGAGATCAAGACCGGGGGCACTCGGTGGCCATTCACAGACTACGAGGAGTACGCGTGTCGCTCGACGCCGCTACGAAGAAGCAGATCATCAGCGAGTTCGGTACCAAGGAGGGCGACACCGGCTCCCCCGAGGTCCAGGTCGCCATGCTCTCGCGTCGGATCTCGGACCTGACCGAGCACCTCAAGACCCACAAGCACGACCACCACTCCCGCCGTGGTCTGCTGATCCTGGTCGGTCAGCGCCGTCGCCTGCTGCAGTACCTGGCGAAGAAGGACATCCAGCGCTTCCGTGCGCTGGTCGACCGCCTGGGCATCCGCCGCGGTGCGGCCGGCGCCAAGTAAGTCGCCATGAAGGGGGCGGTTCCCGGAACCCGGGGATCGCTCCCTTTGCCGTTCGTGGGGAACCGCACCCCACCCGGCATACTTCGCCGCACATGCGGAAACGTGCGGAGTGTCACCCACGCTTTGTAGTGTGGTAGCACGACGCAGCAGTAACGCGGTACGTAGTACGTACGGCACAGAACGAGGAGAGGCGCACCGCGCCGCCGCCGGTCCTCGGTAGTGGCCCCCGGGGGGAAGCGAGCCCCGGGTGCTTCGATCGAAGACCGGCCCGCACCAGACGGCGCGCTTCTCCGCCACCGTCCCCCTGCCACACGGGCAGCCGAGGGACGAAAGACGACAAGTAACGGAGAAACCACTGGTGGAGAACGAGACCCACTACGCCGAGGCCGTCATCGACAACGGCTCCTTCGGCACCCGCACCATCCGCTTCGAGACGGGCCGCCTGGCCAAGCAGGCCGCCGGCTCCGCCGTGGCGTACCTGGACGACGACACCATGGTGCTGTCGGCCACCACCGCCTCCAAGAACCCCAAGGACCAGCTCGACTTCTTCCCCCTGACGGTGGACGTCGAGGAGCGGATGTACGCCGCCGGCAAGATCCCCGGCAGCTTCTTCCGCCGTGAGGGCCGGCCCTCCGAGGACGCGATCCTCACCTGCCGCCTGATCGACCGCCCGCTGCGCCCGTCCTTCAAGAAGGGCCTGCGCAACGAGATCCAGGTCGTCGCCACCATCATGGCGCTCAACCCCGACCACCTGTACGACGTCGTGGCGATCAACGCCGCGTCCGCGTCCACGCAGCTGGCCGGCCTGCCCTTCTCCGGCCCGATCGGCGGCGTCCGCGTCGCGCTGATCCGCGGTCAGTGGGTCGCGTTCCCGACCCACACCGAGCTGGAGGACGCCGTCTTCGACATGGTCGTCGCCGGCCGCGTCCTGGAGGACGGCGACGTCGCGATCATGATGGTCGAGGCCGAGGCCACCGACAAGACCATCAAGCTGGTCGAGGGCGGCGCCGAGGCGCCGACCGAGGAGGTCGTCGCCTCCGGTCTGGACGCCGCGAAGCCCTTCATCAAGGTCCTCTGCCGTGCCCAGGCCGACCTCGCCGCGAAGGCCGCCAAGCCGACCGGTGAGTTCCCGGTCTTCCTGGACTACCAGGACGACGTCTTCGAGGCCCTGACCGCGGCCGTCCGCCCCGAGCTGGCCCAGGCGCTCACCATCGCCGGCAAGCAGGACCGCGAGGCCGAGCTGGACCGCGTCAAGGCGCTCGCCGCCGAGAAGCTCCTGCCGGAGTTCGAGGGCCGCGAGAAGGAGATCTCCGCCGCGTACCGCTCGCTCACCAAGCAGCTGGTCCGCGAGCGCGTGATCAAGGAGAAGAAGCGCATCGACGGCCGCGGTGTCACCGACATCCGCACGCTGGCCGCCGAGGTCGAGGCCATCCCGCGGGTGCACGGCTCCGCGCTGTTCGAGCGTGGCGAGACCCAGATCCTGGGCGTCACCACCCTCAACATGCTCCGCATGGAGCAGCAGCTGGACACCCTCTCCCCGGTGACCCGCAAGCGCTACATGCACAACTACAACTTCCCGCCGTACTCCGTCGGCGAGACCGGCCGCGTCGGCTCCCCGAAGCGCCGCGAGATCGGCCACGGCGCCCTCGCCGAGCGCGCCATCGTGCCGGTGCTGCCGACGCGTGAGGAGTTCCCCTACGCGATCCGCCAGGTGTCCGAGGCCCTCGGCTCCAACGGTTCGACGTCCATGGGCTCGGTCTGCGCCTCCACCATGTCGCTGCTGAACGCCGGTGTGCCCCTGAAGGCCCCGGTCGCCGGTATCGCCATGGGTCTGATCTCCCAGGAGATCAACGGCGAGACGCACTACGTCGCCCTCACCGACATCCTCGGTGCGGAGGACGCCTTCGGCGACATGGACTTCAAGGTCGCCGGCACCAAGGAGTTCGTGACGGCCCTCCAGCTCGACACCAAGCTGGACGGCATCCCGGCCTCCGTCCTGGCCGCGGCCCTCAAGCAGGCCCGCGACGCCCGTCTCCACATCCTCGACGTGATGATGGAGGCCATCGACCGGCCCGACGAGATGTCCCCGAACGCCCCGCGGATCATCACCGTCAAGATCCCGGTCGACAAGATCGGTGAGGTCATCGGCCCCAAGGGCAAGATGATCAACCAGATCCAGGAGGACACCGGCGCCGAGATCACGATCGAGGACGACGGCACCATCTACATCGGTGCCCAGGTCGGCTCGCAGGCCGAGGCCGCCCGCGCCACGATCAACGGCATCGCCAACCCGACCATGCCGGAGGTCGGCGAGCGCTACCTGGGTACGGTCGTCAAGACCACGACCTTCGGCGCGTTCGTGTCGCTGCTCCCGGGCAAGGACGGTCTGCTGCACATCTCGCAGATCCGCAAGCTCGCCGGCGGCAAGCGCGTGGAGAACGTCGAGGACGTCCTCGGGGTGGGCCAGAAGGTCCAGGTCGAGATCGCCGAGATCGACTCCCGCGGCAAGCTCTCCCTGATCCCCGTGATCGAGGGCGAGGAAGCCGACGAGACCGCGAAGGACGACGCCGACCAGTGACGTCCCGTAGCTCCAAGGCGACGGCCCGCACCTCTTCGGAGGCGCGGGCCGTCGCCCGTACCCAAACACTCGTCAAGGGCGAGGCCGGCGCCGGCACGGTCCGCAGGACCACCCTCCCCGGCGGCCTGCGCGTCGTCACCGAGACCCTGCCCTCGGTCCGCTCCGCCACCTTCGGCATCTGGGCGCACGTCGGCTCCCGCGACGAGACCCCGGCCCTGAACGGCGCCACGCACTACCTGGAGCACCTGCTCTTCAAGGGCACCTCCCGGCGCAGCGCCCTCGACATCTCCTCCGCGGTCGACGCCGTCGGCGGCGAGATGAACGCGTTCACGGCGAAGGAGTACACCTGCTACTACGCGCGGGTGCTCGACTCCGACCTGCCGCTCGCCATCGACGTCGTCTGCGACATGCTGACCGGATCCCTGATCCGCGAGGAGGACGTCGACGTCGAGCGCGGCGCGATCCTCGAAGAGATCGCGATGACCGAGGACGACCCGGGCGACTGCGTGCACGACCTGTTCGCGCAGACCATGTTCGGCAACAACGCCCTCGGCCGTCCGGTCCTCGGCACCGTCGACACGGTCAACGCCCTCACCGCCGACCGCATCCGCCGCTTCTACCGCAAGCACTACGACCCGACCCACCTCGTGGTCGCCTGCGCCGGCAACATCGACCACAACAAGGTCGTACGGCAGGTCCGCGCGGCCTTCGAGAAGGCGGGCGCCCTCGGGAACACGGACGCACGGCCCATCGCCCCCCGCGACGGCCGCCGCGCGATCCGCACCCACGGCAAGGTCGAGCTGCTCAACCGCAGGACCGAGCAGGCGCACGTCGTCCTCGGCATGCCGGGCCTCGCCCGCACCGACGACCGCCGCTGGGCGATGGGCGTGCTGAACACCGCCCTCGGCGGCGGCATGTCGTCCCGGCTGTTCCAGGAGGTCCGGGAGAAGCGCGGCCTCGCCTACAGCGTGTACTCCTACACCTCCGGATTCGCCGACTGCGGCCTGTTCGGCGTCTACGCCGGCTGCCGTCCCTCGCAGGTCCACGACGTGCTGCGGATCTGCCGGGACGAACTCGACCACGTCGCGGACAACGGCCTGTCCGACGACGAGATCGCCCGCGCCGTCGGCCAGCTGCGTGGCTCCACCGTCCTCGGCCTCGAGGACACCGGCGCGCTGATGAACCGCATCGGCAAGAGCGAGCTGTGCTGGGGCGAGCAGCTGTCCGTCGACGACATGCTCGCGCGGATCGCCGCGGTCACCCCGGACGAGGTCCGCTCGGTGGCCCGCGACATCCTGGGGCAGCGGCCGTCGCTGTCGGTCATCGGCCCGCTGAAGGACAAGCAGGCCGCGCGCCTGCACGATGCTGTCGCCTGACCCGTCCCTCCTCGGAATCGATACGTCGGTAAGTCGGTAAGGAAGCGAAGATGAGCAAGCTGCGCGTGGCGGTCCTCGGTGCCCGGGGCCGGATCGGATCCGAGGCGGTCAGGGCGGTGGAGGCCGCCGAGGACATGGAACTGGTCGCCGCCCTCGGCCGGGGCGACGACCTCGGCACGCTGACCGAGGCCGGCGCCCAGGTCGCTGTCGAGCTGACCACCCCCGCCTCGGTCATGGACAACCTCGACTTCTGCGTGCGCCACGGCATCCACGCGGTCGTCGGGACCACCGGCTGGACCGAGGACCGCCTCGCCCGGCTCCGGGACCAGCTCAGCCGGTCCCCGGAGACCGGTGTGCTCATCGCGCCGAACTTCTCCATCGGCGCCGTGCTCACCATGAAGTTCGCGCAGCTCGCCGCGCCGTACTTCGAGTCCGTCGAGGTGGTCGAACTGCACCACCCGAACAAGGTCGACGCCCCGAGCGGTACGGCCACCCGCACGGCCCAGCTCATCGCCGAGGCCCGCCGCGCCGCCGGCACGGCCCCGGCGCCGGACGCCACCGTCACGGCCCTCGACGGCGCCCGGGGCGCGGACGTCGACGGCGTCCCGGTGCACGCCGTCCGGCTCCGCGGCCTCCTGGCCCACCAGGAGGTGCTGCTCGGCGCCGAGGGCGAGACCCTGACCCTCCGGCACGACTCCCTGCACCACAGCAGCTTCATGCCGGGCATCCTGCTCGGCGCGCGCCGCGTGGTGACCACTCCGGGCCTCACGTTCGGCCTGGAACACTTCCTGGACCTGAGCTGAGCCACCCGTCATGCGCGCGAAGATCACCTACCTCGTCACGGCCGCCGTCCTCGTCTTCTACTTCGTCCTGGTCGGCAGCCGCGGCGTCATGCTCATCCAGTCCGGCACGCTCGTGACCGTCACGTTCGGCGTGGCCGTGCTGATCCTGCCGGTCATCGGCCTGTGGTTCCTGTGGAAGAACACCCAGTTCGTCCGCCGGGCCAACCGGCTCGCCGCCGAACTCGACGCCGAGGGCGGCCTCCCGGTCGACGAGCTGAAGCGCACGCCCAGCGGCCGGATCGACCGTGACTCGGCCGACGAGGTCTTCGCCCGGCGCAAGGCCGAGACGGAGGACTCACCCGACGACTGGCGCTGCTGGTTCCGCCTGGCCGTCGCCTACCACGACGCCCACGACACCCCGCGGGCCAGGAAGGCGATGCAGCGCGCCATCGCCCTGCACGACGGCGAACCCGCCCGGACCTGAGGGCGGCCCGCCGACGCCGGTCCGCCGGTCAGCCGCGCCGGTTCTCCGCGGCCCAGGCCTCCACCGTGTCCGCCGCCCGGTCGAAGGCCGCAGGCCGGCCGAGGAAGTCCAGCCCGTGCGTGGTGAGCAGCGGTGCCGCCTCCTCGGCACGCCGGTCCTCGCGCAGGAGGACCAGCGCCTGTCCTTGCACCGTGCGGGGCAGCCCCAGCCAGCGCACCGGCTGCTGCACCGTCCGCAGCGAGGCCACCCGCGCCCACGGCACGGTCCGCGTCAGCACCGGGCCGACCCGGCGCACCCCGCGCCGGCTCACCCACACCCCCATGCGCAGCAGCCGCAGCGCGCCGGCGACGAGCGCCAGCCCGCCGGCGAGGACCGCGCCGGCGGAGGACAGCGAGCCGGCCGGCGCGATCAGGACGGCCGCGAACAGCACGAACGAGGCCAGCAGCAGGCACAGCGCGGCGACGCCCACCCGCCAGGGACCCGGGCGGTAGGGGCGTCGCCAGCGGTCCGGGTCGTCGTACGGCAGCGCGCTCTCGGACGCCGTCTCGAAGGTGCGGTCGGCCGTCAGGAAGGGCAGGGGCACGGCTGGTCCTCACTCGGTCCTCGCGTGGGCTGTGCCCGGTGAGGCTATCCGTCCGGATCACCGCTCACCAGCCGTGGGCGTCCGGAAGGGTCAGCGGCCCCCGGCCGCCTGCCCGTGTGACGCCTGGGACTGCTGGCCCGGCGCGCCGGACGGCGTGGACAGCGCCGGCATCCCGACGACCAGGGCGCCGATCAGCCCGGCGACCAGGGTCGCCCCCAGCAGCCAGCGCCCGGCCAGCTCGCCGAAGGAATCGCGCCGCCGGGGCGGGGGAGTGACATTGCTGCGGAACCTGTCCGCCTCGGCCAGGAAGGCGAAGGGCACGGGCTCGCGCCGACGGAACATCGCGGTGGCTCTCCTTACGGGTTCGGATCGAACGTGAGGTTCTCACCGGTACAGACGACCGAGTGACACAAAAGGTGCCCATGTCGGAAAAAGTCGTCGTGGTGTCTTCGGGGCGAGGTGCCGCTCCGGGTCCGGCGGGTGCCCCGTAAGGTGGGCGGCGAACCACAGCAGTGAGGGAAGGACCCCAACCCCCGTGACCACCGAGTCGCTCACGTTCCGCAGTGACGTCACCGTCGAGCTGGTGAAGTCCAGCGCGTCGGACGCCGATGTCCTCTTCGCCGCCCGCGTCTCCACCGCCGGCGAGCAGTCCCTGGACGAGCTGAAGAAGGACCCCGAGCGCTCCAAGGGTCTGATCAACTACCTGTTGCGCGACCGGCACGGCAGCCCGTTCGAGCACAACTCGATGACGTTCTTCATCAGCGCCCCGATCTTCGTGTTCCGCGAGTTCATGCGGCACCGCGTCGGCTGGTCGTACAACGAGGAGTCCGGCCGCTACCGGGAGCTGGAGCCCGTCTTCTACGTCCCCGACAGCTCCCGCAAGCTGGTCCAGCAGGGCCGCCCGGGCAAGTACGTCTTCGTCGAGGGCACCCCGGGCCAGCACGAGACCGTGAGCAGCACCCTGCGGGAGTCGTACGAGCAGGCGTACGCGGCCTACCAGAAGCTCCTAGCCGAGGGTGTCGCGCGCGAGGTGGCCAGGGCGGCCCTCCCCGTCGGCCTCTACTCCTCGATGTACGCCACCTGCAACGCCCGCTCGCTGATGCACTTCCTCGGTCTGCGCACCCAGCACGAGCTGGCCAAGGTGCCGTCCTTCCCGCAGCGGGAGATCGAGATGGTGGGCGAGAAGATGGAGGCGGCCTGGGCGGGGCTCATGCCGCTCACGTACGCCGCCTTCAATGCGAACGGGCGTGTGGCCCCGTGACGAAGCCCTGTTCGTCCGTCCGGAACGGATGTACGGGTCAGCCTCGCGAAGTGTCCGTATTGCGGCATTTGTAGAAGTTCATCTAGCCTGATCAAACGGACCCGGCACTGCTTGAACCCCCGAGCAGGCAGTGCCGGGCTCCCTCTTTGTCCTGACTTTCCCCACACCCGCGGGCACAGCCTCCGTCGAGCACCGAGTAGCGTGTCACCCATGGCTCCGACCTCGACTCCGCAGACCCCCTTCGGGCGGGTCCTCACCGCCATGGTCACGCCCTTCACGGCGGACGGCGCACTCGACCTCGACGGCGCGCAGCGGCTCGCCGTCCACTTGGTGGACGCAGGCAACGACGGCCTGGTCGTCAACGGCACCACCGGCGAGTCCCCCACCACCGGTGACGCGGAGAAATCGGACCTGGTACGAGCCGTGGTCGAGGCGGTCGGCGACCGCGCCCACGTCATCGCCGGCGTCGGCACCAACGACACCCGGCACAGCGTCGAGCTGGCCCGGCAGGCCGAGCGCGACGGCGCACACGGCCTGCTCGTCGTCACGCCGTACTACAACAAGCCCCCTCAGGAGGGCCTGTACCGGCACTTCACCACCGTCGCCGACGCGACCGGCCTGCCGGTCATGCTCTACGACATCCCCGGCCGCAGCGGTGTCCCGATCAGCACGGAGACCCTCGTCCGGCTCGCCGAGCACCCCCGGATCGTCGCCAACAAGGACGCCAAGGGCGACCTCGGCCGCGCCGGCTGGGCCATCGCCCGCTCGCGCCTCGCCTGGTACTCCGGCGACGACATGCTCAACCTCCCGCTGCTCTCCGTGGGCGCGGTCGGCTTCGTCTCGGTCGTCGGCCACCTCGTCACCCCCGACCTGCGCGCCCTCGTGGACGCCTACGTCTCCGGCGACGTCGTCAAGGCCACCGAGATCCACCAGAAGCTGCTCCCGGTCTACACCGGCATGTTCCGCACGCAGGGCGTCATGACCACCAAGGCCGCGCTCGCCCTCCAGGGCCTGCCCGCCGGGCCGCTGCGGCTGCCCATGGTCGAGTGCACGCCCGAGGAGATCGCCCAGCTCAAGAGCGATCTTGCGGCCGGCGGGGTACAGCTCTGACAACAGACTTGGCACACGGGCTTCACAACTGAAGAACAACAGAAACGGCGCGGGCCACCGGTGCCCACGTCGCACAACGACAACTGCTTCCGCACGAACGTCATGCGCGCCACGTGCCGTACCGGTACGTGGCGCGTGTGGTGAGGAGAGTCCTTTGAGTCATCCGCATCCTGAACTCGGCTCGCCCCCGCCGCTGCCCCAGGGCGGCCTGCGGGTCACCCCGCTCGGCGGCCTCGGCGAGATCGGCCGCAACATGACGGTCTTCGAGTACGACGGCCGTCTGCTGATCGTCGACTGCGGAGTGCTCTTCCCCGAGGAGGAGCAGCCCGGGATCGACCTGATCCTGCCGGACTTCTCGTCCATCCGGGACCGCCTCGACGACATCGAGGGCATCGTCCTCACCCACGGCCACGAGGACCACATCGGCGGCGTCCCCTTCCTGCTCCGCGAGAAGCCGGACATCCCGCTGATCGGCTCCAAGCTGACCCTCGCGCTGATCGAGGCCAAGCTCCAGGAGCACCGGATCCGGCCGTACACCCTGGAGGTGGCGGAGGGGAACCGCGAGCGCATCGGCCCCTTCGACTGCGAGTTCGTCGCCGTCAACCACTCCATCCCGGACGCCCTCGCGGTCGCCATCCGCACCCCCGCCGGCATGGTCGTCCACACCGGCGACTTCAAGATGGACCAGCTCCCGCTGGACAACCGCCTCACCGACCTGCACGCGTTCGCGCGGCTCAGCGAGGAGGGCATCGACCTGCTCCTCGCCGACTCCACCAACGCCGAGGTCCCGGGCTTCGTCCCGCCGGAGCGCGACATCTCCAACGTCCTGCGCACGGTCTTCGCCAACGCCAACAAGCGGATCATCGTGGCGAGCTTCGCCAGCCACGTCCACCGCATCCAGCAGATCCTGGACGCCGCCCACGAGTACGGCCGCCGGGTCGCCTTCGTCGGGCGCTCCATGGTCCGCAACATGGGGATCGCCCGCGACCTCGGCTACCTCAAGGTCCCGCCGGGCCTGGTCGTCGACGTCAGGACGCTGGACGACCTGCCCGACCACCAGGTGGTCCTGGTCTGCACGGGCTCCCAGGGCGAGCCGATGGCGGCCCTGTCCCGGATGGCCAACCGCGACCACCAGATCCGTATCGTCGACGGCGACACGGTGATCCTGGCGTCCTCGCTGATCCCCGGGAACGAGAACGCGGTCTACCGCGTGATCAACGGCCTGACCCGCTGGGGCGCCAACGTCGTCCACAAGGGCAACGCCAAGGTGCACGTCTCCGGACACGCGTCCGCGGGCGAGCTGCTGTACTTCTACAACATCTGCCGCCCGAAGAACCTGATGCCGGTGCACGGCGAGTGGCGCCACCTGCGGGCCAACGCCGAGCTGGGCGCGCTGACCGGTGTGCCGCACGACCGCATCGTGATCGCCGAGGACGGCGTGGTGGTCGACCTCGTCGGCGGCAAGGCCAGGATCGCCGGCAAGGTCCAGGCGGGCTACGTCTACGTCGACGGTCTCTCGGTCGGTGACGTCGGTGAGCCGGCCCTGAAGGACCGCAAGATCCTCGGTGACGAGGGCATCATCTCGGTCTTCGTGGTGGTGGACTCCTCCACCGGCAAGATCACCGGCGGCCCGCACGTACAGGCCCGTGGTTCCGGCATCGACGACTCGGCCTTCGTCGAGGTCCTGCCCAAGGTCACGGAGGTGCTGGAGCGGTCCGCCCAGGACGGTGTCGTGGAGCCGCACCAGCTCCAGCAGCTGATCCGCCGGACCCTCGGCAAGTGGGTCTCGGACCGGTATCGCCGCAGGCCGATGATCCTGCCGGTGGTCGTGGAGGTCTGACCTCCGCCGGTGTACGCCCGGAGCGGGGCGCCTCGATTTGCATCGAGGCGCCCCGCTCCAGTACGTTTACGGCTCCGCCCGAGCGGGAAGCCCGGCACTTCTGTGCCGGAGCGGACGCCCGGAGCGGATGGGAAATCCGGCTCAGAACTTCTGATAAAGTCGGAACCGCCGGAAAGGGAAACGCGGAAGCGGGAACCTGGAAAGCACCGAGGAAATCGGATCGGAAAGATCTGATAGAGTCGGAAACGCAAG
>NZ_JBIVZV010000013.1:0-311700 GCF_044759735.1 Streptomyces sp. NPDC100445
ATGCCGGACCGCTGCACCATCGCCCCCTTGGGACGACCCGTCGACCCCGACGTGAACATCACATACGCCAGATCCAGACCACCACCCACAGCGGGGAGTTCGGTGGTGCCGGTGAGGTCGGTGGGGTCGGTGAGCGGCAGGACGGTGAGGCCGTCGCCGGCCGGCGCGTCGTAGGCGTCCCCGGTGAGCACGTACCCGGCACCGCTGTCGGCGAGCAGGGAGGCGTTGCGGGCCGCCGGAGCCGCCGGGTCCAGCGGGACGTACGCCCCGCCCGCGCCCAGCACCCCCAGCACACCCGCCACGAACGGCACCCCCGGATCGGCGAGCACCGCCACCACCGCACCCGTCCCCACCCCGGCCGCCGACAGCCGAGCGGCGATGCCCGCGGCCCGGGTCAGCAGCTGCCGGTAGGTGACGCGGCCGTCGGCGTCGGTCACGGCGACGGCGTCGGGGGTGCGGGCCGCCACCGAGCGGACCCGCTCCACCAGGCCCTCGTACCCGGCGCGCTCGGTGCGCGGGTCCCAGTCGCCCAGCAGGCCGACCGGTTCACCGGGGGCGCCCAGGCCGATCCGGGCGAGCGGCAGGTCGGCGGGGAGGGCGGCCAGGTCGGCCAGGAACGCCTCGAACCGGGCGAGGTGGGCGCCGAGTTCGGCGTCCGTGTACAGCTCGGGGTTGCCGTCGAGGTGGATCTCCATGGTGCCGTCGACGGTGTTGAGGACGGTCACGATGAGATCGTTGACGATGCCGGTGGACAGGTTGACCACCGTGCCCCGGCAGTCGCCGAAGACCAGCGCCGGGTCCTGCGCGAGGACGTTGATGAACGGGCCGAACACCCGCCGGTCGTCGGTGCGCAGGCCGATGTCGCGGCGGATGCGGTCGCCGCGGTACCGCTGGTGCCGCAGCGCGCCGGAGACTTCCTTCCAGGCCTGCCGGAGCAGCTGCGGGGCGGTCAGCTCGGGGCGGACGCGCACGGCGAGCGGCAGGTAGTTGGCGAGCATGCCCGGGATCTCGCGGGTGACGGCGCCGGTGCGGCCGGTCACCGGGAGGGTGAGCAGGGGCTCGGCGACACCGGTGACGCGCTGGGTGTAGGCCGCCATGGCGCCGACCATGAGCACCGGCAGGGTGACCTTGCCCGCGCGGGCGAGGTCGCGCAGCGCTTCGGTGGCCCCCGGGGTGAGCCGGGTGGTGTGGCGCAGGGCGCTGCGGCCGGGGGCCGGGTCGTGCTCGGACAGGGAGACGAGTTCGGGGGCCGGACCGTGCCCGGAGGCGGTGAGGCGGCCGGTCCAGTAGGCGCGGTCCCGTTCGACCTGCCGGGAGTCCAGGTAGCGGCGCTCGCCGTCGAGCAGGTGCTGGAAGGCCGGGATGGCGTCGGCGTCCAGGGCCGCGTCGTCGTGGCCCGCGGCCAGCCGGGCGTAGAGGGCGGCGAGCTTGGGGTAGAGCAGGGCGCGGCTGAAGCCGTCGGCCAGGATGTGGTGCATGCACAGGTAGAGCAGGTGGTGCTCGGGGCCGAGGGTGAGCAGGGCGCCGCGGAACAGCGGGAAGTCGGTGATCGTCAGGGGCACCGCGTGGTCCGCGCGCATCCACCGCACGGCGGCGGCCGACGGGTCCGGCTCGGCGCTGAGATCCAGCTTCGCCAGGGGCAGTCGGGCGAGCGGGCGGATGATCTGGCCGGGGGCGCCCGCCTCCTCCACGAACTGCACGCGGAGCCCCTCCGCCTCGTGGCCCAGGCGGTGCAGCGCCCGCTCCAGCAGGTCGGTGTCGAGGGGGCCGCGCAGGTCGATGTAGTCGGCCATGTTGTAGGCGAGCGGCCCGGTGGCGAACTGCTCGTCGAACCAGATCTCGGCCTGCGCCGCGGTGAGCGGGAGGACGGCGCCTCGGTTTGTCGTCATCGCTTTGCTCTCCGTCATTGTCGAATTCGGCCGCGCCCGGCTCGTCCGGTCGACGGCGGCGGTCGCCGTGTCCGGTCGGTCAGTCCGCGGCGACGGCCGCCGCGGCGGGCGCCCGGTCGCCCGCGCCGGCCCGCTCCGCGAGGCGGTCCGCCGGTTCCGTCAGCGGGTCGGGGCCGAAGGCGCCGCGCACCCAGTCGTCGTGGTAGACGGTCTCCATGTAGCGGTCGCCGAGGTCCGGCGAGATGGTCACCGCGGTGACCTGCTCCCGGACCCCGCCGGCGCCGTCGCCGTAGTGCTCCTCCAGCCAGCGCAGCGCGCCGGTCACCGCGGTCCCGGTGGAGCCGCCGACGGGGAAGCCGTGCCGCATCAGGTCGCGGCAGGTGCGCACGGTGGCCGCCTCCGGGACGTGGACCACGGCATCGACCAGGTCCTCGTCGAGCAGCGCCGGGCGCACGCTGGTGCCGAGGCCGGGGATGTGCCGGGTGCCGGCGGGTCCGCCGAAGGTGACGGAGCCGATGCTGTCGACGGCCACCACCCGTACCGAGGGCCGCCGCTCCCGGAACCAGCGGGCGCAGCCCATCAGGGTGCCGGTGGTGCCGGCGCCGACGAACAGCACGTTCAGGTCGGGGAACTCGCGGGCGATGGCCGGGGCCGTGGTGCGGTAGTGGGCCATCCAGTTGCCGGGGCTGAGGTACTGGTTCAACCACACCCGGGAGTCGTCGGCGGCCAGCAGCGCCCTGACGTGGCGGATCCGCGCGCCGAGGAAGCCCTCGCTCTCGTGCGGCTCGGTGACGACGTGGACCTCGGCGCCCAGGGACTCCATGGTGCGCCGGGTCACCGCGTTGCAGCGGGTGTCGGTCACGCACAGGAACCGGTAGCCGCGGCTCGCCGCGAGCAGGGCGAGGGCGACGCCCATGTTCCCGGACGAGGATTCCACGAGGGTGGAACCCGGGCGGAGCTTTCCCGCGGCCTCCGCCTGGGCGACCATCTCCCGGGCCGCTTTCAGTTTGATGGATCCGGCGAAGTTGAATCCCTCGACCTTCAGGAACAGCCGGCGCCCGAACAACGGCTGAAGATTCACGAAGAGGTCGCTGACATCGAATTCATGCGACGCGGTGATGACCGGCACTGGCACTCCTGGCCTACGGCAGCGAATGGGCGTCGCCGGCAAGCCTGTCGGCGTGCGCTGACCGTGGACTGACGGTTTGCTGACACGCGCCGGTGCCGTCCGCCGTGGTGGGAGGCGTCAGCTGACGGTCAGTTGTCCGTCAGCGTGCTCGTGAAATCGTCGTCCGGTTGGAATCGCGCGGCCGTGGAACCTCCCGCGCCCGTCCCGCTCTTCCGTGAGGAGCACGGCTTGAACCGGCAATCCGCCATCAGTGAAGTCCTCCCGTTGTCACCGCTCCAACAGGGGCTGCTGTTCCTCTCCGCGTACGACCGGGACGCCACGGACGTCTACGCGCTCCAGCTGGTGCTCGACCTCGCGGACGTGACCGACGCCGACGCGGCGGCGCTGCGCGGCGCGGCGGGCGCGCTGCTCGACCGGTACCCGAACCTGAAGGCGTGTTTCCGGCACCGCAGGAGCGGCGAGGCCGTGCAGGTGCTGCCCCGCACGGTGGAACTGCCCTGGCGCGAACTGAGTTCTACGGCTGAGGAGTTCGACCGGGTGGCGGGGGAGGAACGGCTGCGCCGCTTCGACCTGGCCCGGCCGCCGCTGCACCGGTTCACGCTGCTGCGCGCGAAGGACGGGCGGGCCCGGCTGCTGTGGACGGTGCACCACATCCTGGTGGACGGCTGGTCGATGGCGACACTGACCCGCGAACTGGCCGCGCTCTTCGCCGACTTCCGCGCGGGCACGACCCCGCAGGGGCCAACCGGCCCGCCGTACCAGGCGTACCTCGCCTGGCTCGGCGACCAGGACCGGGAGGCCGCCCGCGAGGCCTGGCGGCACGCCCTGGCCGGAGTGACGGAGCCGACGCGCCTGGCCGCGGCGGCGGGGGACGCGCCGGGGAGCGCGGTCGGCGGTGCCGCGCGGGACGACGCCCCGGACGCGGCCACCGGTGGCGCGCTGCCGCACCGCATCGAGGTCGAGGTGGACTCCGACCTGGCCGCCGGGATCGACCGCTTCGCCCGCGCGCGGGGGCTGACCGTCGGCGCGGTGGTGCAGGGATGCTGGGGACTGCTGCTGTCCCGGCTCACCGGGCAGGACACCGTGGTGTTCGGCATGGTCGCCTCCGGGCGGCCCGCCCAGCTGCCGGACGTCGAGCGGATGGTCGGGCTGTTCGCCAACACCCTGCCGGTGCGCGTCGACGTCGATCCCCGGCTGACCCCGGCCGAGCTGTTCGCCGGGGTGCAGCGGGCCCGCACCGGGCTGCTGGCCCACGAGCACCTGCCGCTGGCGGAGATCCAGCAGCGGACCGCGGTGCGCGGGGAGCTGTTCGACACGGTGCTGCTGTTCCAGAACTACCCGATGGGCGGCCCGGAGGCGGAGCCGGGGACGGCGGGCCCCCGGGTGACCGGTGTGGACATCCGGTCCGCCACGCACTACCCGCTGACCGTCACCGTGTTCCCCGGGGAGCCGTTCGGGCTGGCCGTCGACCACGTGCCGGCGCTGGTCCCGGAGGCGGAAGCCCGCCGGGTCGGGCACGGTCTCGTACGGCTGCTGGCGGAGACGGTGCGCCGGCCGGACGAGCCGTGCGGCCGGCTGGACCTGCTGGACGCCCAAGAGACCGCGCGTGTCGTCGCCGACCGCAACCGCACGGAGGCCGAGGTGCCGGGCCCGTGGCTGGCGCCGCTGCTGGCCGAGTGGGCACGGCGCACGCCCGACGCACCGGCGCTGACCTGCGGCACCGAGCGGCTGACCTACCGGGAGCTGCACGACCGGGCGGACCGGCTGGCGGCGGAACTGGCCGCCGCCGGCGCCGGCCCGGAACGGCTGGTGGGGCTCGCCCTGGACCGGTCCGCCGATCTGGTGGTCGCCGCGCTGGCCGTGCTGAAGTCGGGCGCCGCCTACCTGCCCCTGGACCCCGACCACCCCGCCGAGCGGTTGCGGAACATGCTGACGGACGCCACCCCCGTGGTGACCCTCACCCACCGCCGCGTCCGGCCCCTGCTCGACGGGATGGGCCCGGCGCTCACCGGCGACCTCCGGGTCCTGGACGACGCTCCCCGGCCGGCCGTGCCGACCCCGGCCGTACCACCGGCCGCGCGGACCGCCGCCCCCGACGCCGATCACCCCGCCTACGTCATCCACACCTCCGGCTCGACCGGCCGGCCGAAGGGTGTCGTCGTGCCGCACGGCGCGCTGGTGAACCTGGTCGCCGACATGGGGCGGCGCTGCGCGGTGACGGCGGCGGACCGGTTCCTCGCGGTGACCACCTTCGGCTTCGACATCGCCAACCTGGAGCTGTTCGTGCCGCTCGCGGCCGGCGCCGAACTCGTCGTCGCCGGTCGGGAGACCGTCCGGGACCCCGCCGCCCTCGCCGCGCTGGTGTCGGCCTGCGGTGCCACGCTGCTCCAGGCCACGCCGAGCCTGTGGCAGGCGCTCACCGCCGGCCACGCCGACGTCCTCGCCGGGGTGCGGGCGCTGGTCGGCGGGGAGGCGCTGCCGGAGCCGCTGGCCCGCACGCTGGCCGCGCACTGCGCGTCGGTGACCAACGTCTACGGCCCCACCGAGACGACGATCTGGTCGACGGCGGCGCCCGTACCCGCCGTACCGGACGGCCCCCCGCCGATCGGCCGGCCCCTCGCCAACACCCGGGTGTACGTCCTGGACGCGGCGCTGCGCCCGGTGCCCGACGGCTGCTTCGGCGAGCTGTACATCGCCGGCGCCGGACTGGCCCGCGGCTACCTGGGCCGCCCGGGCCTGACGTCCGACCGGTTCGTCGCCGACCCGTTCGGGCCGCCCGGCACCCGCATGTACCGCACCGGCGACGTGGTGCGCTGGTCGCCGCGGGGCACGGGCCTGGAGTACGGCGGCCGCACCGACCACCAGGTGAAGATCCGCGGGCACCGCATCGAGCTGGGCGAGATCGAGTCCGTGCTGGGCGCGCGGCCCGGCGTCGAACGGGCGGTGGTCACCGCCCGCACCGACCGGAACGGGGAGACCCGCCTGGTCGCCCACGTCGTACCGGCGGGCACCGACCGCGACCGGCTGCGGGAAGGCGCGTCCGCGGTGCTGCCCGCGCACATGGTCCCCGCCGTGTACGTCTTCCTGGACGAACTGCCGCTGACCCCCAACGGGAAGGTGGACCGCAAGGCGCTGCCCGCCCCGGCCGAGCGGCCGGCGGGCACGGGCCGGCCGCCCGCCGGGCCGCGCGAGGAACTGCTGTGCGGTGTCTTCGCGGAGGTCCTCGGGGTGGACCGGGTCGGTGCCGACGACGACTTCTTCGCGCTCGGCGGCCACTCGCTGTCGGCGATCCGCGCCGCCAACCTGCTCCGCGCCGAGCTGGGCGTGGAGGTCCCGGTGCGCGCCCTGTTCGACGCCCGCACCGCCGAGGCGCTGGCCGCCGCGCTGCCCGGACCGGGGGACGCCCCGGCGGACACCGCGGCCGGCACCGGCGTGCCGGAGGCGGTGCGGGGGCCGGCCCGGCCCGTGCTGCGCGCGGCGGCGCCCGGGGAGGCGGCGACGGTGCCGTCGTACGCGCAGGAACGGCTGTGGTTCCTGGACCGCATGGGGGCCGCGGCCGCCTACAACATCCCGCTGGCGGTACGGCTGACCGGTCCGCTGGACACCGGCGCGCTGGGCGCGGCGGTGGCTGACCTGACCGCCCGGCACGAGACGCTACGGACGCTGTTCGTGGCGGCCGGGTCCGGGGTGGCGCCCCTGGTCCTCCCCCCGGCGGAGGCGGCCGGTGCGGGCGCCGCCCTGGAGGTCGTGCCGGTGCCCGACGAGACGGCCCTGGCGGCGGCGCTGGCGGCGGAGGCGGCCGAGCCGTTCGACCTGGCCGCCCGGGTCCCGCTGCGGGCCCGGCTGTTCGCGCTCGGCGACGAGACGCACGTGCTGGCGCTCACCCTGCACCACATCGCGGCGGACGGCTGGTCGTTCGGCCCGCTGGCCCGCGACCTCACCGCCGCCTACGCGGCCCGCCGGGCGGGACGGGCACCCGAGCTGGCGCCGCTGCCCGTGCGCTACGCCGACCACGCCCGCTGGCAGCGCGAGCTGCTCGGCAGCCGGGACGACCCGGACAGCCTGCTGTCGGCCGAACTCGCCCACTGGAGCGAGGTGCTGGCGGGCATGGAACGGGAACTGGCGCTGCCCGCCGACTTCCCCCGCCCGGCCCGCTCCACGCAGCGCGGCGGCGCGGTCACCCGCTCGGTGCCCGCCGACGCCCACGCCCGCCTCACCGAGCTGGCCCAGGACGCCGGTGCCAGCCTGTTCATGGCGGTCCACGCCGGTCTGGCGGCCGTGCTGACCCGGCTCGGCGCGGGCACCGACCTGCCGCTGGGCAGCCCGGTCGCCGGGCGGACCGACCACGCGGTGCGCGACCTGGTCGGCTGCTTCGTCAACACGCTGGTGCTGCGCACCGACACCTCCGGCGACCCGTCGTTCGCGGCGCTCCTCGACCGGGTGCGGGAGACGGACCTGACCGCCTACGCGCACGCCGAGCTGCCCTTCGAGCACCTCGTGGAGGAGCTGAGACCGGAACGGTCACTGGCCCGGCACCCCTTGGTGCAGGTCGTGCTGTCCGTCACCCCGGGCGGCGAGACGCTCCCCGCGCTGCCGGGACTGACGGCCGCCCCCGAGCCGGTGCCCTCACGGACGGCCAAGTTCGACCTCGCGTTCGAGGTGACGGAACGGGTAACCCCGGACGGCCGTCCGGACGGGCTCGACATCCGCCTGGAGTACAGCTCGGACCTGTTCACCCCGGCGACGGCGGACCGGCTCGCCGGCGCGCTGGCCGTGCTGCTCGCCGACGCGGCCGGCCGGCCCGGCACGCCCCTCAGCGCGCTCGCCCTGCTCACCCCGGACGAGCGGCACACCCTGCTGGCCGGACGGCACGGCACGGTCCGGGACCGCCCGGCCGTGACGCTCCCGGCGCTGTTCGAGGCACACGCGGCGGCGGCACCGGAACGCGCGGCGCTGGCCGTGCCCGGCGGGCACGAGGTGTCGTACGGGCGGCTGAACGCGGACGCCAACCGGCTCGCCCGGCTGCTGCTCGGCCACGGCGCCGGGCCGGGCGCCGTGGTCGCCGTCCTCCTGCCCCGCTCCCCGCTGACGGTCACCGCCCTGCTGGCGGTCCTGAAGACGGGCGCCGCCTATCTGCCCGTCGACCCCGACTACCCGGACGAGCGGGTCGCGTACCTGCTCGGCGACGCGGGACCGGCCGCCGTCCTCACCACGCGGGAGGCCGCCGCCCGGGTGCCGGACGGCCCGGCCCGGGTGGTGCTGGACGACCCGGCCACCGCCCGCCGCACCGGCGCGCTGTCCACCGCCGACCTCACCGACGCCGAGCGGGTGCGCCCGCTGTCGGCGCGGGACACCGCGTACGTCATCCACACCTCCGGCTCCACCGGCCGGCCCAAGGGGGTGGCCGTGCCGCACGAGGGCGCGACCAACCTGGTCGCCCACCACCGCGAGCACCTGGGGACCGGGCCGGGCACGCGGGTGCTCCAGTTCGCCTCGTTCAGCTTCGACGCGAGCGTGTGGGAACTGGCGGCCTCGCTCTTCTCCGGCGGCACCCTGGTGCCGGCCGGTGCCGACACCCGGCTGTCCGCGCCGCTGCTCGCCGCGTTCCTCGCCGAACAGCGGATCGACCACGCGATCCTGCCGCCGACCGTCGTCGGTCGCTTCCCCGATCCGGCCGCCCTGCCCGCCGGCCTGTGCCTGGTCGTCGGCGGGGAGGCCTGCCCGCCCGCCGTCGTGGACCGCACCGCCGCCCACGTGACGCTGCGCAACGCCTACGGCCCGACCGAGATCTCGGTGGCCGCCACCCTCAGCGCCCCCCTCACCCCCGGCGGCGGCCGGCCGCCCATCGGACGGCCCCTGGACAACGTGCGGGTGTACGTCCTGGACGCGGCCCTCGCGCCGGTGCCGGACGGTGTCACCGGGGAGCTGTACATCGCGGGCGCCGGTCTGGCGCACGGCTACCGGGGCCGCCCGGCCACCACCGCGGAGCGGTTCACCGCCGACCCCTACGGGCCGCCCGGCACCCGCATGTACCGCACCGGGGACCTGGTGCGCTGGCGGGCGGACGGCACCCTGGACTACGCCGGCCGCGCCGACCAGCAGATCAAGCTGCGGGGCTTCCGCATCGAGCCGGGCGAGATCGAGTCCGCGCTCACCCGGCACCCGGTGATCGCGCAGGCCGCGGTGGTGCTGACCCCGGCGGACGGCGGCGGACGGCTCACCGGGTACGTGGTCCCCGTGCCCGGCGTGGCCGCCGTGGACGTGCCCGTGCTGACGGCGTACCTCGCCGAGTCGCTGCCCGCGCACATGGTGCCCACGGCGCTGGTGTCGCTGCCCGCGCTGCCGCTGACCCCGAACGGCAAGCTGGACGTGCGGGCCCTGCCCGCGCCCGGCGCCCCGGCTCCCGCCGGGGCGGGCCGCGCCCCGCGCACCCCGGCCGAGCGGGCGCTCGCCGAGGTGTTCTGCGAGGTCCTCGGCCTGGCCGGGGTCGACGCCGACGGGGACTTCTTCGCGCTCGGCGGGGACAGCCTGCGCTCGGTGGAGGTGGTCGGCCGGGCCGCCAAGGCCGGGCTGACCCTGGCCCTGTCGGACGTCTTCGCGCACCGCACGCCGGCGGCGCTGGCGGCGGCCGCTACCGGCGCCACGGCCGCGGCCGCGCCACGGGCACCGGCCACCGTGCCGCTGCTGGCGATACGGCCGCGGGGTTCGGCCGCGCCGCTGTTCTGCGTGCACGGCGGGGTCGGGTTCGGGCTGCCGTTCGCGGAACTCGCCGCGCACCTCGACCCGGACCGGCCGGTGTACGCCCTCCAGTCCGACGGCGTCGCGGCGGAGCCCGGCACCTGGGACCGGCCGGCGGACGTGCCCTCGCTGGCGGCGGTGTACGTCGAACGGCTGCGGCAGGTGCGCCCGCACGGCCCGTACCACCTGCTGGGCTGGTCCTTCGGCGGGCTGGTCGCGCACGAGATGGCCGTCCAGCTCCAGGCGGCGGGCGAGCGGGTGGCGTTCCTCGGCGTCCTCGACGCCTTCCCGGTGGCGCCCGGCGACCCCAACCCCACCGACGAGGAGATCCGGTCCGCCTTCCTCGCGCACCACGCGCGGGACACCGGGATCGACGCCGGTGACCTGGACCGGCTGATGACGGTGATGCGCCACCACACCGACATCGCGCGGGAGTTCACCCCCGGCCGGTTCACGGGCCCGCTGACCCTGTTCGTGGCGGCGGACGGGCGGCCGGCGCCCACCGCGGAACTGGCCGCGCGCTGGCGGCCGCACCTGGACGGGCCGCTCACCGTGCACGACATCGCCTGCGGCCACGAGGAGATGCTGGCCGGCGCGGCGGTACGCCGGATCGGCGCGCTCACCGACGGTGCCCTGCGCGAGGGGTGAGAGGACACGCGGAAGGCGCCGGCGGCCTTGGGGCCGCCGGCGCCTCACCGCCCCGCACGGGTCACAGCAGTGACGGGTCCTGCATGAGGATGGCCTGGTAGAGGGTGTGCAGCCGCTGGCTCGGCTTGAGCCCCAGCTCGTCGTCGAGCCACTTGCGGGTGCGGTGGAAGATGTCGACGGCCTCGGACTGGCGTCCGCACCGGTAGAGCGCGATCATCAACTGCTCGCTGAACCGCTCGCGTTCGGGATACTGAGCCAGCAGCTGCTTCAGCTCGGCAACGACGACCCCCGCCTCGCCGGCCTGTAGCTGCGCCTGGATCAGATCCTCGCGCGCGCTTTTGCGCTGTTCGTCCAGCCGCAGGGCCACCGCCCGGCAGCGCGGTCCGTCGCTCACGTCGAGCAGGGCGGGCCCCCGCCACATGGCGAGACACCGCCGCAGCAGCCCGATGGCCTCGTGCGGTTCCCGGCTGACGAGGCTCGCGCCCCGCTCGGCCAGGCGCAGGAAGCGGTAGGCGTCCAGGGCGTCCTCGGCGACGTCCAGTGTGTAACCGTTGTCGACGGTGCGGATGAGTCCGTCCTCACCGTCCGCGAAACCCAGTTCCGCCAGCGACTTCCGCATCCGGCGGACATTCGCCTGAAGGGCGTTCCGTGTGTTCTTCAGCGGGGCTTCGCCCCAGAGTTCGTCGATCAGTTCGTCGAAGGCCACGACTTGACCTGGATTCAGCGCGAGCATGGTCAGCATCACGCGAATCTTCTTCGCCCGCACACCGATGGTCTTTTGACCGTCCCCGATCAGCAGCGGACCCAGTATGGAGATGTGCACCAAATTCCCGTCCCTACTCAGAAAAACCGGTCACAAAGCTCCCGCCTCGCGACCTACGGGGCGGCCACGGAACCGTGAGTGGGCGGCGCTATGCACGGCGCCCGACACAGGGAAACATCTGGGAGTCAGAACTGATCAATTATCAATCACATCTGGCCGGTTAGGCACTGTACCTTCGTACATGAGCAGATGGGCCTGGGCGACGAGACCCACCTGAAGACGGGATTCCACTTTCAGCTTCGCCAGGATATTCGCGACATGTGCCTTCACCGTGCGTTCCGTCACCCGCAACCTGGACGCGATGGCACGATTGGATAAGCCCGCTCCGAGGAGGGAGAAGACTTGCGTCTCCCGCTCCGAGAGGAACTCCACCTGGGTGAGCTGATAGTGCCAACGAGTCGACGGCATGCCGTCGTCACCGTTCATAGGGCCACTCCCCGTGATCGCCCCGCATCCCCCGTCAACGCGCGCCGGAAACCCTCGGTCGGCTTGAATCCGTCGAACGCGGGACCGAGTGTAGCGCCCCGGCTACCGCAGTCGTAGTGAATGGACTTTCCCGGGGGAATTCACCGCCCGCGGACGGTGGTGACACGTGGCAGAGGTGGGTGCCGGGGCTCCCGCCGGGGGCCGTACCGCCCCGGAGCCGGGCCGTGGCGGGGAGCCGGCGCGGCCCGGGGCGGTGCACCGGCCCGGACGCGCGACACCCGCGGGCCGAGGGGCCCGCGGGTGTCGCGCGGCGCGCGGAGCGGTCGCGCCGGGGAGGGGGAACGGTCGCGCCGGGGAGGGAACGGCGACGCCGGGCGGCCGGCCCGGCCGTCCCCCGGGGTCAGCGGTGGGCGCGCACCCGGATGACGTCGTCGGCCGCCCCCGCCAGCGGGGCCGGCACCCGCACCGGCCGGGTCTCGTCCTGGTGGGCCAGGCGCGAGGGCCACCAGGTCTTCCAGCCCAGCAGCATGACCACCGAGGGCAGTACGACGATCCGGATCAGGGTGGCGTCCAGCAGCACCGCGCAGGCCATGCCCACGCCCAGCTGTTTCATCTCGATGAAGTTCAGCGAGGCCAGCAGCCCGAAGACACAGACCATCACCACCGCCGCGCTCGTCACGACACCGGCCGTGCGGGTGATGCCCTGCTCCACCGCCTCCCGGATGTTCAGCCCGCCCCGCGCCGCCTCCCGGATCCGGCTGATGACGAACACGTGGTAGTCCATCGACAGCCCCAGCAGGATCACGAAGAGCAGCAGCGGCAGCCACGCCACCACCCGCCCGGTGGACTCGAAGCCCAGGATGCCCTCCGCCCACGTCCGCTGGAAGATCAGCGCGAGCACCCCGAAGGAGGCCACCGCGGACAGCACGTTCAGCACCACGGTGATCGCGGCGAGCACCAGCGACCGGAAGGCGACCGCCATCACCAGGAAGGTGAAGACCAGGGCCACCAGCAGCACCCACGGCATCTTGTCCACGACGTTCGCCCGGTAGTCCACGTCGTAGGCGACGTCGCTGCCGCCCACCGCGTACCGCGCGCCCTCGATCCGGCCGAGCGTGGCCGGGGCGATGTCGTCGCGCAGCCGGAACAGGGAGTCCTGGGCCTCGCGGGAGCTGCTGTTGAAGCGGGTGCCGACGGCGATCGTCGCGACCCGGCCGTCCCGCGAGGTCCGCACCTCGGGCGCCGGGGTGTGCACGAACAGGCCGTCGTGGCGCACCCGGACGACGAGGGCGTCGATCCCCCGCGCCAGCTCCCCGCCGTGACCGGCGGGCACCCGCACGGCGACCAGGTGCGTGTCCGCCTGGCTGGGGAAGGACCGGGTCAGCCGCTCGTTGGCCTGCATCGCGGGGATCGACCGGGGCAGGTCGTCGATGCCGGTCGCCTTCAGGCGCAGGTCCATGGCCGGCACGGCGAGGGCCAGCAGGGCACCGGCGGACAGGATCAGCGCCAGGGCCGGGTGCCGCAGGGCCGGCTTGAGCATCGCCGACCACAGCCGCGGCTTGACCCCGCCCTTCTGGGTGAGCCGCCACACCAGCGGCACCCGCGGCTTGTCCAGGTAGCGGCCGAACTTGGAGAGCATCGCCGGCAGTACGGTCAGCGAGGCCAGCATCGCGATGGCGACCACCAGCACCGCGCCCGTGGCCATCGACTCGAACGCGATGTGCCCGGCGAGGTAGAGGGCGCCCATGGACGCCATCACGACCAGGCCCGAGATCATCACCGAGTGCCCGGAGGTGGCGGCGGCGATCTCGATGGCGTCGATGTTGTCGGCGCCCAACGCCCGTTCCTCGCGCTGGCGTTTGAGGTAGAACAGCGAGTAGTCGACGCCGATGGCCATGCCCATCAGGACGATGATGTGGGTCACCGGACCGGGGTCGGGCACCAGCTGCGAGGCGACCCCCCACAGGCCCAGCCCGGCGAGCACCGAGGAGATGCCCAGCAGCACCGGGACGCTCGCGGCGACGATCGCCCCGAACACGAAGACCATCACGAGCAGCGTCACCGGCAGGCTCAGCACGGTGGCCTTGCGCAGGTCCCGGTCGAGCATGTCGTTGAGACCGGCCTTGATGGAGCCGGCGCCCACCAGCTCCACCCGCACGTCGGAGTGGGCGTCCCGGACGGCGGCCACCTTCCGCAGCAGCGGCCCGACCCGGCTGTCCGCGGTCTCCGGGTCACCGGCGAGGGTCACGGGCACGAGCAGCGCCGAACCGTCCGGAGCGGGCACCGGCCGGCCGACGGCCGCGACGCCGTCGACGCCCCGCACCGCGCGGACGGCCTCGCCGAGCGCCCGGTCGGCGGCGGACCGGTCCAGCGCGCCCCGGTAGGGGGTGACGAGGATGTTCTCCACCGCGCGGCTCTCCAGGCCGCCGCTGCGGGAGAGGGCGGCGGCCCGGCCCGACTGCCCGATGGCGAGATCCGAGTCGGTGGCCGAGCGGGTGCCGGTCATCCCGCCCACCGTCAGCGCGCCGAGCACGAACACCACCCAGAGCGTCATCGCCCACCACGGATGGACGGCGCTCCACCGGGCGGCCCTGGTGATCAGGTTCCTGCCTGCCACGTCTGCTCTCCCCTTGTCGAAAAAAAATACCCGGATCACGGGAAACGGGCCGGGGCTCCGATCGGCCGGCCGGTACATGGGCGTGCTCCTCGCGAACAGAAAACTAGTGAACGGCCCGGAGCGCGATCACGGGTAGAAGTACTCCGATGTGAGGGGGAGTTTCCTCTACTTGACAACCAGCGTGTTCCACACGGAGTCATGTTCTCCTGGCCGCTGGTAATACCACATCCGGCCGGACACGGAAAAGGGGCCGTCGCCGAGAAGGGCGACGGCCCCCGCGTACGGACGGGGAAGCGGTACGTCCTGCACGCGCCAGGGTCCGGTGAGACAGCCGGTGGGGTCCCGGACCGTGCTCTGTCCCGCGCCCCGACCGACGGACAGCGCCATCCCCTGGGTGAGCCGGCCGCCGGCCGCCTTCACGCACGCCTCCTTCCTCGTCCACAGACGGGCGAAGGCGCGGTGGCCGTCCCGGGCCACCCAGGCGCACTCCTCGGCCGGGAAGAACCGCGTGGCCAGGCGCATCGTGTCCAGTCCGGCCCGGGAGCGTTCCACGTCGACGCCCACCGGCCGGGACGCGAGGGCGAGCAGGGCCAGCTCACCGGAGTGCGACAGGCTGAAGTGCGGCCCGGCCGCGTGCGCCAGCCGGGGTTTGCCCCAACGGCCCCGCGTGAAGCACAGCGACGCCGGGGCACGGCCCAGCCGCGCCCCGAGAATGCTCCGCACGGCGGCGTGCGAGACGACGAAACGCCGCCGCATTCCGGGTTCCCGGCCCCGCCGCGCGCGTTCCCGCTCGTCGTCGTCCAGGATGTCCTCGAGTTCCGGGGGATATTCCTCCGGATCCGCGTCCGGACCGGAGACCAGCGGAATGCGCCAGATCTCCACCTCGTCGGTTTCCGTCGCGTGAATCGGCGTCGTCAGTTCCGGCCCACCTTTCCCGTGTGCAGGCCCTGGAACAGATTCAGTTTCTGGATGTTCCGGGTGCCTTCCATGAACTCCACGCCCCGCGCGTCCCGGGCCCACTTGTCGAGCAGCGGATGGTCCAGCAGGGCACCGGGCCCGAAGAACCCCGGCGCGCGCAGCGTCACCTCCTCGGCGACCTCGCAGGCCCTGGCCTTCGCCGCCGACGCCAGATGGCCGGCGGACGGCCTGCGGTCCACGGCGAGCGCCGCCCGGTAGGTCAGCGACCGGGCCGCGTCGATACGACGGCCCAGCTCCTCGTACGTCTCCCGCTCCGGCCCGCGCAGCAGCCGCCGGTGCTCGCCGACGTAGTCGTGGGCGGCCCGGGCGATGCCCAGCGCGATCGCGGCGACGCTGGGCCGCAGCTGGTTGAAGACGTTGACGATGCTCCACATGCCCCGGCGGGTGGGCGGCAGATGTGTGCCGAGCACCCGTTCCGCCGGCACCCGTACCCCCTCCAGCCGGATCCGGGTGAGCTGGGCGCCGCGCAGCCCGACCGTGGGCAGCGGTTCGGCCCGGAAACCGGGGTCCGCGGTGTCCACGAGCACCGCCAGCACGCCGAGCCGTTCGGTGCCGGCGACCCGCGCGAACACGGCACCGAGGTCGGCCCGGGCGGCGTTGCCGACGTACCGCTTCTCGCCGTCCAGGACGTAGGAGCCGTCGCCCACCGGGGTGAGCGTGCTCGTCATCTCCCCGATGGCGGAGCCCCGTCCGGGTTCGGTCAGCGCGAAGCAGGTCCAGCGGGGGCGCTCCGCGAGCCGGCCGTGGACCCACTCCAGCTGCTCGGGGCCGCCCAGCACACCGAGCAGCACCCCGCACATCGACGGGCCCGGCGAGGCCAGCATCATCCCGGCGTCGCCGCGGGCCAGTTCCTCGCTGACCAGCACCCGCTCCAGGGTGGGCAGCCCGTGCGCGGGCCCACTGCCGGGCGCGGAATCCGCCCGGTCCCAGTCGGGCGGCACCTGGTGCCCGGCCAGGAACCGTACGGCGGGCAGGTCCAGGTAGCGGTGGATGGCGTCCGGGTCCCGGTCCAGTTCCAGGGCGCCCCGGCGCAGGTCGTCGGCCCAGTGACGCACCGCCCGGTGGGCCGTGGCCAGCGAGGCGGGCAGGCTGATCACGCGTCCCCCCGTCCGGTGCCCGGGGCAGCCGGGGTGTAGGCGTCCGCGAGCAGTTCGGAGGCGTGCGCGCCGGCGCCGGGACCGTCCGCCGTGAAACCGTGCGCGCCGAGCAACCGCAGCAGTGCGCGGTCGGCCCGGGTGATCTGCTCCTGGAGCGCGACCAGCCGGCGGTCGTCGGCGGGCCGCAGCGGGCCTAGCGGACCGGTGCGGCCGGCGGTGACGTCGTCGAGGACGCCCTCGATCTCCAGGTGCTCCAGCAGCACCTCGGCCAGCGTGCCCTTCACCAGCTGCCGCATCAGCAGCGGGGCGCCCTCGGCGTGCCGGGCGGCGAGATGGGCCAGGCAGGCGTCTCGCAGCCGCTCGGACATGCCGAGCCGCAGCCAGGCCACGGCCCACGCCCACTCGGCCCCCGCGCCGTCCCGGCCACCGTCCGCCCGCGACAGGACGAGCCCGGGCACCAGCCCGACAGCCCCACCGGACCCGACCCCACCGGCCCCCGGGGCATCGGCACGGGCCGGGGCGGCGGCGCCCGTCACGTCCCCGACCGAGGCGGTGCCGTACACCGGCGGGGTGCCGGTGGCCTGAGTCGGGCGGGGGGCGCCCAGGTCGTCGGTACCGGGCGGGGCATCGGGAACGCTGTCCCCCGTCGGCGTGTCGGTGCCCTGAGTTGCATGGGAGGCACCCAAGTCACCCGTACTGGGCGGGACTTCGACATCCCTCACTCCGCCCACCGGGGCCACGCCACCGGCCCAAGCGCCGGACAGCGCACCCGGGGCACCGTGAGCGTCGTCCCCCGGCGGGGTGCCGGTGTCCTGGGCCGTGTGGGAGGCGCGCAGGGAGCCGGTGTCGGGCGGGTGACCGGTGTTCGGCGTGTCCCCGGCTCGCTCGTCACCGGGGTTCTCCGGGCCCGACCGTCCGATGAGCGCCGCGTCCTCCGCCGCGAACTCGGCGAGGAGTTCGGCGGGCAGGATCGCATGGCCGCGCGGACCCCGGGGCGGGGTCTTCGGGGACAGCGCCCGCAGCAGCAGCGTCAGCGCGGGGACCAGGCCGTCCGCGCGGGCGCTCGTGCGGGCCTGCCGGCAGTGCTGCCGTACGTCGGGCGGAACCGTCATCGTCTCCCCACTCCCTCGTCGTCGTCCGCCGGGCCGGGCGCGCCGAGGTCGAGCGTGCAGTGCGCCAGCACCCCGCGTTCCAGGTCGTGGTCGGCCACGACCACCCGGGCCGGCCCACCGCCGGTGAGGTCCGTCAGCGCCGACCAGACCGCCGTGGCCGGCTGCCCGGTGCCGGCCCAGGTCGCCCACGGCCACACCCCGGGTACGGCGGTCCGCACCCCGGCGCCGGCCACGAGCGGCAGCCCCGCGTCCCACGGCGCCGCCGGCCCGGGCGCCGGCCAGGGCCGCTGCCCCATGCCGCGCACCGGTGCCGCCGCGCCGCTCCACTCGAACAGCAGGGCGACCGCCACGTCGGCCCGGACGGCGCCCGGATGCTCCGCCGGCACGGCGAACGGCTGGCTGCTCTGGTCGACGGCCAGCACCAGCAGCCGGCGGAACCCGCAGCGCCGCGCGTACTCCACGCCCGCCCGCAGCGCGCTGAACGGTGCCAGCGCGCCCTGGTCGGACAGGGCGAACGTCAGCGGTTCGCCGGGCAGCGACTCCCGCACGCAGGACGCGACCAGCTGGCTGTGCTCGAAGTCCGGGGCCGCGTACGCCACGACGACCAGTTCTGGGCCGTCCGCGACGGTCAGCGGTCCCAGCCGCGCGAGCGCGCCCCGGGCCAGCTCCGCGGAGGTGCGGCGGGGCGCGCCGGCGAACCCGGCCCGGTCGAACGGCATCCCGTGCGGGTCGCCGAGCTGCCGGTAGAACCCCTCCCGGTCCGCGTCCGGCACGTACGGCGTGCCGGGCCCGTCCGGCGCGTACCGGCCGGCCCGGACCAGCCGCGGCACACCGGCCGGACCGCCCGCCGCGTCGTCCGTCGTACCGTCCGCGACCGGGGCCGCGGACCGTACGGGCGCTGTCGCGCGGAACATGCTCAGGCGCCCGCTTCCGCCGCCACGAAGTCGGCGAGGGAGCCGACCGTCTCGAAGTGGGTCATCTCCAGCTCGTCGGCGTCGAACTGCACGTCGAGGATCTCCTCGATGGAGATGAGGAGTTCCAGGGCACTGCTGGAGTCCAGACCCAGGTCGTCGAAGAGGCGGGCGCCCTCCTCGGCGCCGGTGACGTCCTTGTTCAGCACCTCCGTCAGTCCCTGGCGCACCGCGTCCAGGAAGCGGGCACGGTCGGTGAGGGTGGCCGCGGTGTTCTCGGTCATGACGATCTCCTTGTGGATGATGGGGGTTCAGCGGACGCCGGGCTCGGCGTCGTACAGCCGCTGGCGGGCCAGCATGGTCTCGGTGTCGTCGCGTTCCCGGATCAGGTGCGCGGTGCCGTCCAGGACGAGGACCTCGGCCGGGTAGCCGTGGCTGAGGAAGTGCACCGGCGAGGCGGTCGGCCCGTACGCGCCGGAGCGCTGCACGCCGACCAGGTCGCCGGCGCGCAGCGGCGGCATGGGCACCTTCTTGCCGATCACGTCGTTCGGGGTGCACAGCGGCCCGGTGATGTTCCACGGTTCGGTGGGCTGCTCGTCGAGGCGTTCCAGCGCGGCCATGGGGAAGTTCCGCTTGACGTACGAGCCGATGCCGACCGCCGCCATGTGGTGGTTGGTGCCGCCGTCGGTGACCGCGAAGTTCTCGCCCATCGAGGTCTTGGTGTAGCGCACCCGGGTGACGTAGGTGCCGGACGCGGCGACCAGGAACCGGCCCAGCTCCATGATCATGCGGGTACCGGGGTGCCGCTGGTGGAAGGCGTCCACGACGGGGTTGAGCCGGGCCGTCAGCTCGGCGAGGTCCAGGTCCTTCTCGTTGTCGAAGTAGGCGATGCCGAGGCCGCCGCCGACGTCGACGGTCTCCAGCGGGAAACCGATCCGCTCGGAGAGCCGCTCGGCGAGGTCGAGGATGCGCCGGGTGTTGTCCACGACGGTGTCCTCGCCGAGGATGCGCGTGCCCAGGTACACCTGCACGCCCATGAGCCGTACGGCCCCGTGCCGGGTGGCGAGCGCGGGCCCGGCGGCGAGCAGCTGCTCCTCGTCCATGCCGAACTGGCGGGGCTTGCCGCCCATCGTCAGCCCCGAACCCTTCACGGAGAAGGCCGGGTTGACGCGCAGCACGACCCGCGCGGTGACGCCGCGCTCCCGGGCCGCCGCATCGATGAGGGCGAGTTCGTCGAGGTTCTCGCAGACGATGGCGTGGATGTCGGCGTCCAGGCAGGCGCCCAGCTCGGTGGTGCTCTTGCCGGGGCCGAGGAAGACGATGTCGTGCGGGGCGACACCGGCGCGGCGGGCCGTGACCAGCTCGGTGAGCGAGGACACCTCGGCGCGGGCACCGCAGCGGTGCAGCAGGGCACAGACGGAGATGTTGGGGTTGGCCTTGAGGGAGTAGAAGACCTCCAGGGCCGGGTGCAGGCGCGTACGCAGGTCGCGGAAGCGGCCGCTGATCTCCTCGCCGTCGTACACGTACAGCGGGGTGCCGAACTCCTCGGCGAGCCGGGTCACGCCCAGGCCCTGCACCTCGAAGGCGACGCTCATGTCCAGCTCCGTTCCGTCAGGGCCGCGAGGCGGCGGGTGATGTCCGTGGCGAGAGCCTCGATCCGCTCGTCGGAGTCGGCGAGCAGCACGCCGTACAGCCGACCCTCGAAGCCGTCCGAGCCGGCTCCGGCGTCCTCCGCGGCGGCGGCGTTGACCGTGGCGTAGTTGTTCACGAAGAGGCCGTACGGGCGGTCACCGGCCTGGGTGAGCAGCGACGGGCCGAGGAGGTCGCGCAGTTCGGCGAAGGGCAGCGGGCGGCGGGGACGGACCGGGAAGTGGCGGGCGACGGCGACGTCGTCCGGCCCGGCCAGCGCCTCGTGCACCACGGCCTGGTACGTGGACATGTTGTTGCGGGCGTTGATCTCCACCACCGGGTACAGGCCCTCGTCGGGGTCGACCATCGCGTCGACGCCGACCACCCCGAAGTACCCGTCGGCGGCGAGGCGTTCACCGATCCGGTGCGCGCTCTCCCGGACCTCGGCGACCTGGGCGGCACTGAGCCGGGCGGGCATGCGGTGCCCCTTGTGGACGCCGCCCTCGGTGAGCAGCTCCTTGACGAAGTCGAAGTGCACCCCGCCGTCACGGCCCACGGTGAACTGGTAGTTGAGGTCCGCCCGCTTGGCCACCCACTCCTCGATGACCAGCGCCGTGCGCACCGCGGTGCCCGCGGCCCGGGCGGTGCGCTCGGCCTGGGCGGCGGCCATGCGGTGCAGCCGGGCCAGCGTCCGCTCGTTGTCGACCACGACGATGCCCTTGCCGGACACCCCGAACGCGTCCTTGACGACGACCCGACGCCCGGCGGCCAGCAGCTCACCGGCCGCGGTGACGGCCGCCGCCAGTTCCTGAAGGGTCTCGCAGGCCCAGCCGCGCGCCTGCCGCAGGCCCAGCTCGTCGGCGAGCCGACGGCTGTACACCTTGCTGTTGACGTGCTTGCACCGGTCGGCGGGCGGCGCCGCGAGCCGCAGCCCGGTCCGCCCGGCGAGCTCCTCCTCCACGGTGGAGATGCCGTGGGCGGTGAGCCGGGCGCCGTCGGCGGCCAGGGCGGTCAGGGTGCGCAGCAGCTCCGGGTCGGCGAGGGCGTCCTCGCTGACGGTGCGCCGCGGCCGCTGCCCGGCGACCACGTGCACGGTGGGCAGGGTCAGGCCGAGGCCCTCCAGGTAGGCGCGGTAGCCGTCGTCCGGGGCGGTCTTGAGGACGACGTGGTCGTCCTTGCCGCCGAGCAGCAGCGCGAACTCGTCCATGCGGTTGACGACGGCGCTGCCCGCGTGCGCGGCGACCCGGGGCAGGGCGGGCTCCCCGAGAGCCCACTGGTTCTCCACCTCGAAGTTGCCGAGGAACACCAGCGGCGTGCCGGCGTCACCGGTGACCGCGCGCTTGAGGCGGCCGGTGAAGCCGGGGGGCGGTGATTGCATGTCGACCTCTTGATCTCTCGGGTGGGGCACCGGCCGGCGTCGGACGGGCGCCCCGGTGCGGCGCGGGCTCGCGGGCTCAGTGCTCGAAGACCATGGCGGCGAAGGTCGCGCCCAGACCGACACTGGTCATCAGGTAGCGGTCGCCGGGGCGCAGCCGGCCCACCTCGCAGGCGTGCTGGAGGTTGATGAAGGGGTCGGCGCAGAAGCAGTGCCCGGTGTGCGGCACCAGGTCGAGGAAGACCCGCTCCAGGGGCAGCCCGAGGGTGCGGCACACACCGATCCAGGACAGCCGGTTGACGTTGTGCGGGAGTACGAGGGCCAGGTCGCCGAGGGCGCAGCCGGCCTCCTCCAGGGCCGCGGTGATCACCTCGCACAGACCGGGCCCGTACCGGTCCTGGAAGTCCGCGGCGGCCTCGTCGTCCATAATGAACTGGTCGCCGAACCGGCTGTGGGTGCGGGCGGCGTAGCCGAGCATCCGGTTGCGGCCGGTGCGATCGGCGCTGACCAGCAGCGCCGCGGTGCCCTCCCCCATGACGGTGACGTCGGGGATCGACTGGTTGTGGCGGGTGCCGGCCTTCTCACCGGTCAGCACCAGGGCGAGGGCGTCCGGGTCGGGGTCGGCGGCGAGCAGGGTGCCGGCCAGGTCGACGGCGAGCATGCCGGAGGCGCAGGCGTGCTGGGAGACGACGAACCCGGTGGCGTGGCGCAGCCCCAGCTCGTCCTGGATCGGGCCGATCGAGGTCAGCGGGTACGGCAGCGGCGCCGGCATGGTGCGCGCCTGGAGCACGTACTTGACCCGGTGTTCCTGCCCGCGCAGCTCGGCCAGTTTGGCGACGGCGCGCAACAGCAGCCGCGTCTCGTCGGCCTGCGGGTCGCGACACACCTCCGACAGCCCGTAGAAGCGCTGGTACCGCCGCAACTGTACGTCTGTGAGGCCGAGTTCGCGGTGGAAGCCGGCGATCGGGATGGTGTCGGGAAGACAGCTGGAGACTGCCACGATCGACGTCATGCCCCCACCCTCGCGTCCACCGCTGACGAGGGACTGAAACATTGCTGACCGTTGCGCCGGCGACCGGTCAGCCGGGGGGTGGGGGGAGGGCGGGACGGGGCGGCGCCCGGACGGCGGGCCGGGAGGTGCGGCCCGAACTCCGGGTTCGGACTGCGGCCCGCGTCGGACTCGGGCGGCGGGTCCGGACACGCGTGGTCCCGCCCGTCGGAGGACGGGCGGGACCGGACGGACGGCGACCGCGGGTGCCCGGCGCACCGGGCGGCGGATCAGTGGAAGAAGTGGCGCGTGCCCGTGAAGTACATGGTCACGCCCGCCTTCGTGGCGGCCTCCACGACCTGCTCGTCACGGATCGAACCGCCCGGCTGGACGATCGCCCGGACGCCGGCGCCGATGAGGATCTCCGGACCGTCGGGGAAGGGGAAGAAGGCGTCGGAGGCCGCGTAGGCACCGCGGGCCCGCTCCTCGCCGGCCCGCTCCACGGCCAGCTTGCACGAGTCGACCCGGTTGACCTGGCCCATGCCGACGCCGACCGAGGCGCCGTCCTTCGCCAGCAGGATCGCGTTGGACTTCACCGCGCGGCACGCCTTCCACGCGAAGGCCAGCTCCCGCAGCTCCTCGGCGGAGAGCGCCTCACCGCTGGCGAGGGTCCAGTTGGCCGGGTCGTCGCCGTCGGCCTGGAGCCGGTCGGTGACCTGGAGCAGCGCGCCGCCGTCGATCGGCTTGACGTCGACCGGGTGACCCGGGCCGTCGGGGCAACGCAGCACGCGGATGTTCTTCTTCTTGGTGAGGGCCTCCAGCGCGCCGTCCTCGTAGTCGGGCGCCACGATGACCTCGGTGAAGATCTCGGCGACCTGCTCGGCCAGCTCCTTGCTGACCGGGCGGTTCACGGCGATGACACCGCCGAACGCGGACAGCGGGTCGCAGGCGTGGGCCTTGCGGTGCGCGTCGGCGACGTCCGCGCCGACCGCGATGCCGCACGGATTGGCGTGCTTGATGATCGCGACACAGGGCTCGTCGTGGTCGTACGCGGCACGGCGGGCGGCGTCCGTGTCCGTGTAGTTGTTGTACGACATCTCCTTGCCGTGCAGTTGCTCGGCCGCCGCGAGCCCGCCCTCGCCGGAGGTGTAGAGGGCGGCCGGCTGGTGCGGGTTCTCGCCGTAGCGCAGGGTGTGGGCGCGCTCCAGGGTGGTGCCGAGGAAAGCGGGGAACCGCGAGTCGTCGGCGGGGGCGTAGCTGGACGCGAACCAGGACGCGACGGCGATGTCGTACTCGGCCGTGTGCCGGAACGCCTCCGCCGCCAGGCGCTTGCGGGCGGCGAGGTCGAAGCCGCCGTCCTTCACCGCGGCGAGCACGTCGGCGTACCGGCCCGGGCTGGTCACCACGGCCACCGACGGGTGGTTCTTGGCGGCGGCGCGGACCATCGACGGGCCGCCGATGTCGATCTGCTCCACGCACTCGTCGGGCGAGGCCCCGGAGGCGACCGTCTCACGGAACGGGTAGAGGTTGACGACCACCAGGTCGAACGGCGCCACGCCCAGCTCGGCGAGCTGCTCGCGGTGGCTGTCCAGCCGCAGGTCGGCGAGGATGCCGGCGTGCACCTTGGGGTGCAGGGTCTTGACCCGGCCGTCCAGGCACTCGGGGAACCCGGTCAGCTCCTCGACCTTGGTGACGGGGACACCGGCGGCGGCGATCCGGCCGGCCGTGGACCCGGTGGAGACCAGCTCCACGCCGGCCTCGTGCAGCCCGCGCGCGAGGTCCTCGAGACCGGTCTTGTCGTAGACGCTGACGAGCGCGCGACGGATGGCCCGCTTGTTGCTCTCCGCGGTCACTGGATAACTACCTTTCGTCCCTCAATGCGATAGCCGTTGCGGGCGAGCCGCCCCACGACCTCGACGAGCAGCCTTCGCTCGACTTCCTTGATGCGCTCGTGCAGCGCGCTCTCGTCGTCCTCGTCCCGGATCTCGACCACGCCCTGGGCGATGATCGGGCCGGTGTCGACGCCGTCGTCGACGAAGTGGACGGTGCAGCCGGTGACCCTGGCGCCGTACGCGAGCGCGTCACGGACCCCGTGGGCCCCCGGAAAACTGGGCAGCAGGGCGGGGTGGGTGTTCACGAACCGCCCGCCGAACCTCGCGAGGAACTCCTTCCCCACGATCTTCATGAACCCGGCGGACACCACGAGGTCGGGCTCGTGCGCCGCCACGGCCCCGGCCAGGGCGGCGTCCCACTCCTCGCGGGAGGCGAAGTCCTTCACCCGGCACACGAAGGTCGGCAGCCCGGCGCGCTCGGCGCGGGCGAGTCCCTCGGTGCCGGCGCGGTCGGCTCCGACGGCGACGATCCGGGCGCCGTACGCCTCGGCTCCGGTGCGCTCGATCTCGTCCAGCAGCGCCTGGAGATTGGTACCGGAACCGGAGACCAGCACGACGAGGCGCCTGACCGCTGGGCCGGTGGCTGGGCCGGGAGTGGTGGCGGCCACGGTGGGGCCCTTTCTCGGGAAGCGACGGGTCCGGCCGTTCCCGGCCGGGCTGTTTGTACGGTCGTACGAATGCTTCACGCCCCCGGATACGGGGAAGTCTACGAAGCGGCCGACCGCCAGCAACGATACCGGCACTCCGGAAGGGCCCCTCGGGACGGGGGGCGAGGCGGACGGTAGCGTTCGCAAGGAGTCACGAGTGAGCAGCCCGGGAACGCGGTCGTCGTACGGTGCGTTCACCCAGTGGAAGCTCACGTCGGACAGCCGTAGTCATCTAGGGGAAGACGCTCTTTTGATGCCCGATCGCAGCCTGCGACTCCTCACCTTCCCGCCGCGCCCGGTCCAGGGAGGCGTGCGTGGCGCCGCGCTGCTGCGGGACCGGCCGACCCCGCCCCCGACCGGCGCCCCACGTGACGGTTCCGACCAGGACGCCCCGGCACCGGGCGCGTCGGGGCCTGGTGGTTCCGGGTCGGCCGGTTCCGGTCAGGGCGGGCCTGGGCGGGGCGGCTCCGGATCGGGTGGGTCGGGGTCCGGTGGCGGGTCGGGGCGTGACGACTCCGGTTCCGGTTCCGGTTCCGGTTCCGGTTCCGAGCAGGATGGTGGGCGGCAGGACGGCAATCCGTTCGCGCCGCCGCCGGAGGGCGCGCCGGACCGGCCGTGGCAGCCGCGGCATCCCGTGAACCCGTCCGGACACGGGCACGGGCAAGGTCACGGCGACGGACAGAGCCAGGGCCACGGTCCGGGCCCCGGGCAGGGACCGGGCTGGGGACCGGGGCAGCCTCCCGGGCCCGGGAACGGCTCCGGCCCGGGCGGCCGGTGGAGCGACCGGCAGCCCGGCCGCGCCCCCGGCAACTTCGGTGAGCGTCCCGGCGCCCCCCAGGGCCCGGGTCCCGGCGGTCCGCCGACCGGTCCCGGGATGCGCTGGGACCCGTCGGACCCGGCCCAGCGACGCGCGCGGTACGCCCTGCTCTCCGGCATGTGGGCGGTGTTCTTCGTCCTGTTCAGCTGGCCGTACGTGGCCCTGCTGCTGGGCGCGCTGGCCCTGTACTGGGGCAGCAGCGCCCTGCGCGCCGATAACCGCCGCCCGGCGCCGGGCACCCCGGACGCGCCGACGGCCCCGACGACCCCCGCGGCCCCCAACGGCCGGCCCCAGCGGACGGCGGCCATCAGCGGCCTGGTCACGGCGTCCCTGGCGCTGGTCCTGGTGGCCTCGACCTTCACCGTGCAACTGGTCTACCGCGACTACTACACCTGCGTCGGCGACGCCCTGACGCACGAGGCCAAGCAGTCCTGCGAGACCCTGCTGCCGCATCAGCTGCGCGGCGTACTGGGCACGGAGAACAGCTGAGCCCACCGTGCCGCCGGCACCCGCGGCGGGCGGCACGGCCACTTCCACCTCACGACCGGGAGTCGTCCGGGCGGCGGGCCGGGGGCGGACCGCCCTCGCCCCCCGCGTCGCCCGTACCGTCGGTACCGTCGGTGTCATCCGAACCGTCCGCGCCGTCCGTGTGTTCCGCGCGCCCCGTGCCGGCATCGGCGTCAGTGTCGGCTTCGGCGTCAGTGCCTGTGCGGGTGTCGGCCGCCGCCTCCGTCAGGGCCGCCCAGCGGTCGGCGCGGACGGTGTCGTCGTGCCACTCCGTCCGGACGGTCCCGCCGAACGGGGCCGGGAACGGGTCGTCGGCGGGGAGCACGTCGTAGAACTCCTCCTCGGCCGCCGCCGCCGTACCGGGCACGGCCGGGACACGCACGGATGCCTTCCCCGCTCCGGTCGGCCGCGCCGCGTCGCCCGTTCCGACGGCGTCCGCCGGTCTCCCGGCGCCCTTCCCGTCGGCCGCGGCCCCCGGCCGGGTGTCCGGCCCCGGTGACGCCTCGCCCCGCATGCGCCGGATCCGCAGCAGCAGGGCTCGCGCGGTCAGCGCCACCGGCAGTGCGAACGCCAGCGTCCAGACCCCGGCCGCCGCCCCGGTCCGCCACCACACCGGGCCGAGGCGGGCCAGCAGGGCCACGCCGAGGGGGCCGCCGGACAGCGCGGCGAGCACGGCGAACACCGCCGCGCAGACCGTCGCCGTCAGCACGACCACCCCGGCGGTACGGGTGGCCCGCCAGCGGGCCGGAGCCGGTCCGCCGGACCCCGGCGCCCCCGCGGCCGCCCGGGCCACGAACCACCCCGCCGTCGCCCCGGCCACCGCCGGCACCAGTCCGGCCGCCCAGTTCAGCTGCGTCCCCGGCCCGGGGTCCGGCACCGCCGCCAGCAGCGGGAACGGAGGCAGCAGCGGGGCGGGGTCGGAGAGGAACGGGTGCACCAGGTGTCCGGCGCCGAGGACGAAGCCGGGACCGAGGCCGTACGACGCGGCCCACACCGCCGCGTTCGGGATCAGCGCGACACCGAGCAGCAGCACCGCGAACCGGCCCGTCCAGCCGTCCGTCAGCTGCATGAAGGAGGCCCGCGCCTGCTCGCCGTGCCACACCAGTGACACGCCGACCAGCAGCGCCCCGCCGCCGAGGAGCACGGCCGTCGCGGCACCGGCGGCACGTACGGCCGCTCCCAGCCGCGCCCGGGCGTCGTCGCCGAACACCAGCCGCCGTACCGGTCCGGGCACGACCACCAGCGCGCGCAGCACGGGTTCACGCGGACAGCCGTACGCCGACCACACGCCGAGTCCCGCCGCGCCGGCCACGACCAGCGGCAGACAGGCCGTCACCCAGGGCCACGAGGGACGCAGTTCGCCACCGGCGTCGTACAGCGCCGCGGCGGCCCCGACGGTCAGGTAGCCGAGGACCACGCCGGTCCACGCCGTACGCGCGGGCACCGGTGGCGGTCCGTCCGGTTCGGCCGAGGCGTCGGTGGCGTCCCGCGCCGCCCGGTACACCAGCCACACCGGCAGCACGAGCAGCAGCAGCGGGGTGACACCGACGGGCAGGGGCACGCCGGAGAGGGTGCCGGTGCGGACCAGTTCCACCCCGTGGGCCAGCAGCCACAGTGCGGCGGCGATGTGCAGCGCACCGTCCGGCCCGCTGTCCGGGTAGGGCGAGCTGACCCACAGCACCATCACCAGCACGGCGAACGAACCGAGGCCGAGTCCGGCCGCGACCGCCCCGCCCAGCAGGCTCGCGGCCAGGCCGGGTGAGCGGTCCCGCATCCGGGTGCGCAGGGGTGGCAACGACGTGCGGTGCGCGGTCATCTGGATCACACGGCCATGCTCCCAACGACACGCGCTTTCCCGTCGTAACAGGCGAACCTCCGCTGTGTCGCTCAATATACGTTTATGTTCTTTTTCGCACGGAAGGGTGCACGGTGACGACGCAGAGCCCTGCCAGCCCGCTGCCACCGCCGAACGGACGCCGACGCCCGCGTCGACGCAGGTCACTGACACCGGCTCAGCTCACCGCGGCGCAGCAGGCATCCGGAAAAGCGGGCCAGGACGGTCCCGCCCTCGCACCCCTCGGCCCCGAATCCCACCCCCTGACGCCCTCTCAGGCCTTCGACGCGCTGTACGCCTTCTGCGCTCCCGCCCTCGTCCGCCAGACCTATCTGCTGACCGGGCGACCGGAGCTCGCCCGGGAGGCCGTGGAGCGCGCCTTCCAGCTGGCCTGGCAGCGCTGGTCGGAGGTGGCCCGGGACCGCGACCCGGCCGGCTGGGTCAGGGCGGTGGCCTACGACTGCGCGCTCTCGCCCTGGCACCGCTTCCGGCCCCGCTACCGGCACCCGGAGCCGCCGCCCGCCGACCCCGCCGACCGCGCCCTGCTGGACGCCCTGCTCAAGCTCCCGCAGTCCTACCGGCGCACGCTCGTCCTCTACGACGGCGTCGGCCTCGACCTGCCGGAGACCGCGGCGGAGACGGAGGCGAGCACACCGGCCGCCGCCAGGCGGCTCACCCACGCCCGCCAGGCGGTCGTCGCGCTGCTGCCGGAACTGGCCGACACGGCCGCGCTCCACCGCCGCCTGCTCGAACTGGCCTCCACCGAACGGCTCCGCGCCCCCCGCCCGACCACCGTACGGACCGGCTGCGAGCGCCGGAACGTGTTCTGGACCAGGGCGGCCATCGCCTTCACGGTCACGATCATCGGGGCGACGACCCTCACGCTGCGGACGGCGCCGACGCGGTACGAGGCACCGGTCGCCCCGGCTCAGGCGGTGCAGGGAGTACCGCCACCCCCGGCGATGGGCCCACTGTCGCGCACCGAACTGGCACTGCGCGCCAAGCTCCACCGGGAGGAGGCGAGCGGCCCGGAAAGGCTCCTACCACAACCCCGGTGACCACGTCCCCCCACGAACCACCGCGCCCCCCGGTCGAGCCGCCTCGCCCCCGGTCGGACCGGTTCCCCCTGGTCAGAGGGCCGCCGTACAGACCGGGCCGAAGGACTCCCGGCGCCGACCGGGCATCCGCCCCAGACTCCCTGAGCCGACCGGGCATCCGCCCCGGCGGGACGCCCATCGTGCTCACCGGTGGGCGGAAACGGCGGCAGGCCCGCCCCGGACTCCGGGAGCGGGCCTGCCGGCATGCGGCGGGGAGACTCAGGCGCTGAGGATCTCCCGCGCCAGCTTGGCCGTCTCGGTCGGCGTCTTGCCGACCTTGACGCCCGCGGCCTCCAGGGCCTCCTTCTTGGCCTGCGCGGTGCCGGAGGAACCGGAGACGATGGCACCGGCGTGGCCCATCGTCTTGCCCTCGGGCGCCGTGAAGCCCGCGACGTAGCCGACGACCGGCTTGGTCACGTTCTCCTTGATGAACGCGGCGGCCCGCTCCTCGGCGTCGCCGCCGATCTCACCGATCATCACGATCAGGTCGGTGTCGGGGTCGGCCTGGAACGCGGCGAGCGCGTCGATGTGCGTGGTGCCGATGATCGGGTCGCCACCGATGCCGACGGCGGTGGAGAAGCCGATGTCCCGCAGCTCGTACATCATCTGGTACGTCAGCGTGCCGGACTTCGACACCAGGCCGATGCGGCCCGGCTTGGTGATGTCGCCCGGGATGATGCCGACGTTCGACTGGCCCGGGGTGATGATGCCGGGGCAGTTCGGGCCGATGATCCGGGTCTTGTTGCCCTTCTTGCCGGCGTACGCCCAGAAGGACGCCGTGTCGTGCACGGCGATGCCCTCGGTGATGACGACGGCCAGCGGGATCTCGGCGTCGATGGCCTCGACGACCGCGTCCTTGGTGAACTTCTCCGGCACGAAGATGACGGAGACGTCCGCGCCGGTCTTCTCGACGGCTTCCTTGACGGTCCCGAAGACCGGTACCTCGGTGCCGTCGAAGTCCACGGTCTGACCCGCCTTGCGCGGGTTCACGCCGCCCACGACGTTCGTGCCGTCACCGAGCATGAGCTTGGTGTGCTTCATGCCGGTGGCGCCGGTCATGCCCTGGACGATGACCTTGCTGTCCTTGTTGAGCCAGATAGCCATGGTGTGTGAGTCCTCGTCCTCGTGCTTACTTGGCGGCGGCCAGCTCGGCGGCCTTGTCGGCCGCGCCGTCCATGGTGTCGACGCGCTGCACCAGCGGGTGGGCGGCGTCCGTGAGGATCTTCCGGCCCAGCTCGGCGTTGTTGCCGTCGAGGCGGACGACGAGCGGCTTCTCGACCTTCTCGCCGCGGTCCTCGAGGAGCTTCAGCGCCTGAACGATGCCGTTGGCGACCTCGTCACAGGCGGTGATGCCGCCGAAGACGTTCACGAAGACGGACTTGACGTCCGGGTCGCCCAGGATGATCTCCAGGCCGTTCGCCATCACCTGGGCGGAGGCGCCGCCACCGATGTCCAGGAAGTTGGCGGGCTTGACGCCGCCGTGGTTCTCACCGGCGTACGCGACGACGTCCAGGGTGCTCATGACGAGACCCGCGCCGTTGCCGATGATGCCGACCTCGCCCTCGAGCTTGACGTAGTTGAGGCCCTTCGCCTTGGCGGCCGCCTCGAGCGGGTTGGCGGCGTCCTTGTCGTGGAGCTCGTCGTACTCGGGGTGACGGAACTCGGCGTTCTCGTCCAGCGACACCTTGCCGTCGAGGGCGATGACGTCCCCGGAGGCGACCTTCGCGAGCGGGTTGACCTCGACGAGGAGGGCGTCCGACTTGATGAAGGTGTCCCACAGCTTGATCAGGACGTGCGCGACCTTGTCCGCGACCTCGGCCGGGAACTTGGCGGCCTCGACGATCTCGCGGGCCTTGGCCTCATCGACGCCGTCGATGGCGTCGATCGCGATCTTGGCGACGGCGTCCGGGCGGGTGGCCGCCACCTCCTCGATCTCCACGCCGCCCTCGACGGAGGCGATGGAGAGGAAGGTGCGGTTGGCACGGTCGAGGAGGAAGGAGACGTAGTACTCCTCGACGATCTCCGGAGCGGTCTCGGCGATCATCACCTTGTGGACCGTGTGGCCCTTGATGTCCATGCCGAGGATGTCCGTCGCGCGGGCGACGGCCTCGTCCGGCGTGGCCGCCAGCTTGACGCCGCCGGCCTTTCCACGACCACCGACCTTCACCTGCGCCTTGACGACGGACTTGCCGCCGAGCCGCTCGGTGATCTCGCGCGCCGCCTCAGGCGTGTCGATGACTTCACCGGCCAGCACCGGTACATCGTGCTTGGCGAAGAGGTCCCTCGCCTGGTACTCGAACAGGTCCACGCGCTTCCGTCCCTATCAGTGATCTCGCGGTTCGTTGGATGCGTGGGCGTGCCGCGAAGGGCAACGTGACGTCCGCTGTCACTAGGGAAGCGCACACGGTGTCCGAGCGCGCGGCATGTCCGTCTCGCAGGTTATCGCTGCTGACGGGGGCCCCCTAAATCGCGGGTCACACCTGAGCGGTGATACCTGTCACATGATGCCGGAATTGCTGGCACGGGGTGCCGGAACACGGCTCGCGACGGGCGCCGGGCAGCCTGTTCGGCAGGCCGCGCGGGGCCGGCGTCAGGCCGCCGTGTCGGGTATCGGCAGCGGGCGCTTCTCCAGCGCCGCCGCCATCACCTCCGGGAACAGGTCGGGTGTGCAGGCGAAGGCCGGCGCCCCGAGCGCGGCCAGCGCCGCCGCGTGCTCACGGTCGTACGCGGGCGCCCCCTCGTCCGACAGGGCGAGCAGCGTCACGAACTGGACCCCGGACGCCTTCATCGCCGCGACCCGCTTCAGCATCTCGTCGCGGATGCCCCCCTCGTACAGGTCGCTGATCAGGACGACGACCGTCTCGGCCGGACGGGTGATCCGCGACTGGCAGTAGGCGAGCGCCCGGTTGATGTCCGTGCCTCCGCCGAGCTGCGTACCGAAGAGCACGTCGACGGGGTCGTCCAGCTCATCGGTGAGGTCGACGACCGCCGTGTCGAAGACGACCAGCCGGGTGGCGACCGACCGCATGGAGGCGAGCACCGCCCCGAACACGGACGCGTACACCACGGACGCCGCCATCGACCCGGACTGGTCGACGCACAGCACGACCTCCTTCTTCACCGACCGCGCGGCCCGTCCGTAGCCGACGAGCCGTTCCGGTACGACCGTGCGGTACTCGGGCAGGTAGTGCTTGAGGTTGGCCGCGACGGTGCGGTTCCAGTCGATGTCGTGGTGGCGCGGGCGGGAGACGCGGGCACTGCGGTCCAGGGCGCCGGTGACGGCGGCGCGGGTACGGGTCGCGAGCCGTCCCTCCAGGTCCTCCACCACCTTGCGCACGACCGCGCGGGCCGTCTCCCGGGTGGTCTCCGGCATCGCCTTGTTGAGCGAGAGCAGGGTGCCGACCAGGTGCACGTCGGCCTCCACCGCCTCCAGCATCTCCGGTTCCAGCAGCAGGGAGGCGAGGCCGAGCCGGTCGATGGCGTCGCGCTGCATGACCTGGACGACGGAGGACGGGAAGTAGGTGCGGATGTCCCCGAGCCAGCGGGCCACGGACGGCGCCGAGGCACCCAGCCCCGCCGACCGCCCCCGGCCCGCCGGTGCCGGGTCCCTCCTGCCGTAGAGCGCGGTCAGCGTGCCGTCCATGGCCGCGTCCCGGCCGTTCAGGGCGTATCCGGTGCCGTCGGCCTGGTCCCCACCGAGCACCAGCCGCCAACGCCGCAACCGCTCCCCCGCGGCATCGGACGACTCACCCCCCACCGCCCCGGCCCCCGCCGGTGCGGTCACGGCCGTTCCGCTCCCCGTCGGCCCGGCCCCCGCTACTACGCTTCCGACTGGCCCGGCCCCCACCGCTGCGGCCCGCACCGCTGCCTTCCGTGCGGTTCCGGCCCGCGCCACCGCGGTCACGGCCGTTCCGGTCCCCGTCGATCCGTCCCCCACAGCTGCGGTCACGTCCGGCTCGGCCCCCACCAGCCCGGTCCCCACCGCCGCGGGCCTCGCCCCTGTGGTCCGCGCCGTTCCGGTCCCCGTCGATCCGGTCCGCACCGCTGCGGTATCCACCGGTCCAGCCCCCAAGGTTGCCGCCCCCGCCGGTGCGGTCCCCGCCGATCCGGACTCCGCCGCTGAGGTCCCCGCCGGCTCGGCTCCCACTGCTCCAACCCCCAGCGCTGAGATACCCACCGATCCACTCCCCACAGATGCGGCCCCCGCCGATCCAGCCCCCGCCGATCCGGACTCCGCCGCTGCGGCTCCCGCCGGGCCGGCCCCCACCGATCCAGACCTCCCCGTTCCGGTCGTCCGGTTCGTCATGCGTGCACCTCCGCCAAGCCGGTGTCCTGAGTGGTGTCACGGTCGTCGCCCAGGCCGAGCAGCAGCCGCAGCACCGGCACGACGGCGTCGGCGCGCGCGGTGTCCGGTTCGGCGGCGAACCCGGGGACCGCCACGGCCCGGGCGGCGGTCCCCTCGCGGCCGCCGCCGGGACCGCGCCGGACCAGTTCGCCGAGGGTTCTGCGCACCCCCGGTTCGTACGCCGCGAACGTGCGCCGCAGCAGCGGCAGTACGTCCGTGAAGGCAGCCGCGGGCACCCCCGTCAGCCACGTGTCGAGCAGTCCGAGCAGCCGCTCGTCGTGCACCAGCAGCAGCCCGCCCCCGCCACCCGCGAACCCCTCGACCCAGGCGGCGGCAGCGGCGGGCGGTGTGCCCGGGGACAGCGCGAGCCCCATCAGCCGGGCCGCCTCCTCCGCCCGCAGCACCCCGTCGTCCAGCAGCAGTCGCACCGCCCGCCCCCGGATGACACCGGACGCGGTGTCCCGCGATGCCAGGGTGCGCAGTACACCCCGCCAGCGGTCGCGCAACCCGGCGCGGTCCACACGGCCCCCGCCCTCCGGGCTGCCCGGCGCGGAGAGGGTCTCCGACAGGAGCGCCACCGCGGTGTGCACGGCGTCCACGTGGCCGCGCATCTCCTCCGCCGCGTCCGCGTCCAGCGCGACGCAGGCCGGTGGCAGGCCGACGAAGACGCGTTCGGCGAGGGCCGCCGCGACCCCGGCCAGCGCGCCGATGTCGGTGCCGCGTACGTCGCCGTAGCGCAGGGCGCGGACCAGGGCGGGCAGGGCCTGGGCGAGGTGGGCGACGTCCGTGTCGAGGGCGGCCCGGTCGGCCAGCGCCCGCATGACCACGGGCAGCGCGTCCGGCAGGCCGGCCAGCAGGCACCGCTCGGCGAGCGCGGTGACGTCGGCGAGGGCGCGCGCGGCGGTGGCGTCCGCCTCGACCCTGGCCCGTGCCGCGGTGAGCACGGTCGTCCCCCACACGCCCGCCTCGGCGACCCGCACCGACAGTTCGGGCTCCCAGCGCAGCCGCCAGGTCTCGCGGAAGGTGCCCGTGCTCCCCCGGGACCGGGCCGGCTCGCCCCAGTCGACGCCGAGCAGCCTCAGCCGGTGGAGCAGCCGGCTGCGTCCGGCATCGGTGTCCGCGCGCAGGTCCAACTCCAGGTCGCGCTCGGGCGCCTCGGGCTTGAGTCGCAGCGCGCGCTGCCGGCGGGCGAGGTCCCGCTGGAGCGGCACCGCGGGCGCCGACTCGGGCACCTCGCCCAGGACGTCGCCGACCACCAGCCGGTCGTACACCAGGGACAGCGGCACGTCCGAGCCCTCGCACAGCACCGCGCGGACCGCGTCGGTGGTCTCCCCCAGGCCGGGCAGCGGGCGGCCCCGCAGCACCGCCAGCGTCTCCGCGAGCCGCACGGCCTCGATGACGTGCGCGGAGGAGACGATCCGGTCCTCCGCTCGCAGCAGCCGCGCCACTTCGGTCAGCCACCGCTCGACCGGCCGGTCGGGGGCGTGGAACAGGTGCGCGTACCAGCCGGGTGAGTCGATGCCCGCGCCGTACCCGCCGGCCCGGGCCAGCCTGCGGTGCGTCCACGGCACCCACGTCAGGTCGGTCCTCACCTTGGGGAGTCCCTTGAGCAGCGCCCGGTCGGCGGTGACGGTGGTCCGCTCCCGCAGCGCGGGCACGTGCCAGGCTCCGCACACGACGGCCACGGCGTCCCCGGCCTCCTTGCGGGCCTCGCGCAGCCGCAACCGCATGTGCGCCTCGCGCAGCAGGTCCCGGGGGCGTCCGCCCGCGCCGTACCGCTCGCGCAGCACGCCCATGGCCTCGGCCAGCGCGGCGAACGGTGCGAACGGGTCCCGGTCGCCCGGCCCCCGGTGCTCGACGGCGTCCTCCCACCAGCGTTCCGGGTCGTCGTACCCGGCGGCCTCCGCCAGCACGGCGAGAGGGTCGACACGGACCTGGTCGACACCGTCGCCGATATCGCCGCCGTCACCGGGAGCAGGAGCGCCGTCGTCGGGGACGGGGGCGGACACCTCACCGTCCTCCCCCTCCCCGCCCCGCCCGTCGCCGTCCGCGGGGGTGTCCTGCCATGCGAGTGTGTGCGCGGCGGGCAGGTCGATGAAGCGGGCCGGGACGCCGTGTTCGACGGCCCAGCGGATGGCGACCCACTCGGGGCTGAACTCGGCGAACGGCCAGAAGGCCGAGCGGCCGGGCTCGTCGACGGCGTGGGCCAGCAGGGCGACCGGGGGCCGCAGCCCCGGGTCGGCGGCCAGCGGGATCAGCGCGTCGGCCTCCGGCGGACCCTCGACCAGGACGACACCGGGCCGGGCGGCGTCGAGCGCGGCCCGCACCGCGCGCGCGGACCCGGGCCCGTGGTGCCGTACGCCGAGCAGCAGGGGCCCGGAATCGTACGCCCCGCCCGGGCCGGTGACGGTCACGCGCTCACCTCGCGGCAGGCGCGGTAGAAGTCCGTCCAGCCGTCGCGCTCGCGGACCACCGTCTCCAGGTACTCCTGCCAGATCACCCGGTCGGCCGCCGGGTCGCGGACGACGGCGCCGAGGATGCCCGCGGCGATGTCGCCCGCGCGCAGCACGCCGTCACCGAAGTGGGTGGCGAGGGCGAGGCCGTTGGTGACGACGGAGATGGCCTCCGCGGTGGACAGCGTGCCGCTGGGCGATTTCAGCTTGGTGCGGCCGTCGGCGGTGACGCCGTCGCGCAGTTCCCGGAAGACGGTCACGACCCGCCGGATCTCGTCGACGCCGTCGGGCGCGGCCGGCAGTTCCAGGGAACGGCCGAGCTGCTCCACCCGGCGGGTGACGATGTCGACCTCGGCGTCGGCGTTCTCCGGCAGCGGCAGCACCACGGTGTTGAAGCGGCGGCGGAGCGCGCTGGAGAGGTCGTTGACGCCGCGGTCGCGGTCGTTGGCGGTGGCGATGAGGTTGAAGCCGCGCACTGCCTGGACCTCCTCGCCCAGCTCGGGGACGGGCAGGGTCTTCTCGGACAGGATGGTGATCAGCGTGTCCTGCACATCGGCCGGGATGCGGGTCAGCTCCTCCACGCGCGCCGTCATGCCCTCCGCCATGGCGCGCATGACGGGGCTGGGCACGAGGGCGTCCCTGCTGGGGCCGTGCGCGAGGAGCCTGGCGTAGTTCCAGCCGTAGCGGATCGCCTCCTCGGGGGTGCCGGCCGTGCCCTGCACCAGCAGGGTCGAGTCACCGCTGACGGCGGCGGCCAGGTGTTCCGACACCCAGGTCTTGGCGGTTCCGGGCACTCCGAGCAGGAGCAGGGCGCGGTCGGTGGCGAGCGTGGTGACGGCGACCTCGACGATCCGGCGTGGCCCGACGTACTTCGGAGTGATCACCGTGCCGTCCGGCAGCGTGCCACCGAGCAGGTACGTCGCCACCGCCCACGGCGACAGCTTCCAGCGGGCCGGGCGCGGGCGGTCGTCCTGCGCGGCGAGCGCGGCGAGTTCGGCCGCGAAGGCCTGCTCGGCGTGCGGTCGCAGCACCTGCCCGGTTCCGTCGTGGTCGGATACGGCGGTCGTCGGTTCCACGGACTCCACGGACACAGACATGGCTGAGGCCCCCTCCAGCTCGGCCGGTTCGGATCTGACTCCACCGTGCACCACGCCACTGACAATCGCTCTGACCAGGCAAAACACGCTCGCCAGGGCGATTGTCAGTGGCGGGACCTACCGTCGGTGACATGACTGAGCAGGGGGTGCGCTGGACCGCGGACCAGGTGCTGGCACTGGCGCCTGACGCCGCGTCACGCAAGGCGGGGAGCAGACTCGGCGTGGCCGGCCCGTGGTCCGGGGCGGGGAGCGGAGAGGGGTCGGTGTGGGGGCTGTGCGAGGGCAGTGGCAGCAAGCCGTACCGGACGGTGGTGGACCTGGCGGACGTGACCGGGCCGGCGTACAGGTGCAGCTGTCCGAGCCGTAAGTTCCCGTGCAAGCACGCGCTCGGTCTGCTGCTGCTCTGGGCGGGCGGCGACGCCGCGGTGCCGGCGTCCGCGCCGCCGCCGGACTGGGCGGAGCAGTGGCTCGCGGGCCGGCGCGGACGCGACGCGGCGAGAGCGGCTCGGGCCGGGGAGGGTCCGCCGGCCGGGTCGGCGGACCCGGAGGCGGCCCGCCGGCGGGCCGAGCGCCGGGCCGAGCGGGTCACGGCGGGCGCGACGGAGCTGGAACAGCGCCTGACCGACCTGTTGCGCGGCGGCCTCGCCGCGGCCGAGCAGGCGGGGTACGGGCTGTGGGACGAGACGGCGGCCCGCATGGTCGACGCGCAGGCGCCCGGACTGGCCGCCCGGGTGCGGGAACTGGGGGCGATACCGGCCTCGGGGGCGGGCTGGCCCGCCCGGCTGCTGGAGGAGTGCGCGCTGTTGCACCTCCTCGACCAGGGCTGGCTGTGCCGTGACACGCTGCCGGACGCCCTCGCGGCCACGGTCCGTTCCCGGCTCGGCCTGCCCGCCGTACCGGACGGCCCGCCGGTGCGCGACCGCTGGCTGGTCCTCGCCCAGTACGACACTGCCGACGGGAAACTGACGACGCGCCGAATATGGCTGTACGGCGCCAGCTCCGGCCACACCCGGCTGCTGCTCTCCTACGGCGCTGCCGGACGGGCACCGGAGACGGCGCTGCCGGTCGGGTTGGCTCTGGACGCGGAGCTGTCCGCCTTTCCGGGCGCCGGCCGGTCCAGAGCCGCGCTGGGCGAACGGTTCGCCGCCCCGGCCCCGGCCGCGTTCCGCCCGCCGGGGGTGACCACCGCGGAGGCGGCGGCCCGGTACGGCGAGGCGTTGCGTGACGACCCCTGGCTGGAGTCGGTCCCGGTGACGCTGGGGCGGGTGGTACCGGTCCCGGACGGCGACGGGTGGCAGCTGGCCGACGCCGACACGGACACGGCCCTGCCGATGACCCGCTCCGCCCGCTCCCGTCCCGGCCTGTGGCGGCTGGTCGCCCTCTCCGGCGGCGCCCCCGTCACGGTGTTCGGCGAGTCCGGGCACCACGGGTTCACCCCGCTCGGCGCCTGGCCGGAGGGACCGGGCGACATGGTGCCCCTGTACTGACCGCCCGCACGGCACCCGGGGGCATTCCGCCAGACGAACGGAAGGGAACACGATGAACGGGACACCGGTCGGCACGGCCACTCCGGCCGACGCGAGGACACCGGCCCGCCAGCGCACGCCGGACGGCACCGCACCCGGACCCGGGAGCGCGGCACGGGCCCCCGGCGAGCCGCTGGACGGCGTCGGGACGACCGCCGGCGGGACACCGGGCGACCACCGGACCTCGGTGGGCGACGCCGCGCCGGACGGCGGTACGGCGGCGCCCACCGAGGCTCCACCGGACCGCGCGGGCCTGCCAGGTCCCGGGGGGCCCGCAGGTCCCACAGGTCCTGTCAGTCCCGCAAGCCCCATCGATCCCGCCTGTCTCGGGAAACCCGAAAGTCCCACCGGTCCCACCGGTCCCACGGATCCCAGTGGTCCCGCCGGCTCCTGGGAGGAGCTGGTGACCGCCGCGCTCCTCGGCACCGATCGGCGCGCCCCGGCGTGCGCGACCCCCGGGCGTCCCGCCCCGGTCGCGCTGCTGGACGCGGCCGCCCTGGCGACTGTACGACGGCGGGCCGGGCTGCGGCCCGCGCCGGCGGCACCGCGCCCGGAGCGTGCGCCCGCGGATCCGCGCCCCGCCCTGCCCGAGGCGGCGGCACGCCGGCTCACCACGCTGCTCGCCGACCGTTCCGGCGGCGCCGGCGGCCGGCGGGGCAGCTCCCCGGACCTCATGGAGCTGCTCCCGCAGTGGCTCGCGGCAGCCAACGCGCACGGATACGCGGCGCCACCGCAGACACTGCCCGCGCTCCTCGACGCGGCCCGGGGCCGTACGGACCTGCGGCCGGCGGCGCTGGCGTTCGCGGGACCGCGCGCACTGTGGCTGGCCCGGCTGAACCAGGACTGGCGGTTCGCCCTGCGCGCGGCCCCCGGCGGCGCCGCCCTGCCCGCTCCGGAGGACACCGGGGCGGTGCGCAAGCTGTGGTCGGAGGGGCTGTTCGCCGAGCGCGCGGCGCTGCTGGGCGCCCTGCGCGCCCGTACACCGGCGCTCGGGCGCGACCTGCTGGCCTCGACCTGGTCCACGGAGCGGGCGGAGGACCGGCTGATGTTCCTCGACTCGCTGCGCACCGGTCTGTCGGGAGCGGACGAACCGTTCCTGGAGCAGGCGCTGGGCGACCGCAGCCGCAACGTCCGGGCGACCGCGGCGGACCTGCTGGCGGCATTGCCGGACTCCGCCCTCGCCGCACGGATGGCCGTCCGGGCCGCGGCATGTGTGGCCCTGGACCGAACGGGGAACTCGCCCGTGATCGTGGTGGAGCCGCCCCCCGAGTGCGACTCCGGCATGGAACGCGACGGTGTGGTGGCCACACCGCCCTCGGGCAGAGGGGAACGATCGTGGTGGCTGGGGCAGTTGGTGGAGGCCGCGCCGCTCGGCACCTGGACCGGCCGGTTCGGCGGACGGACGCCGCGGGACATCGTGGCGCTGCCGGTGGCGGACGGCTGGCAGGGCGAGCTGCACGCGGCCTGGTGCCGGGCGGCGGTACGGCAGCGGGACGCCGTGTGGTCCCGGGCGCTGCTCGGTGCACCGTCGGCGCCGGAGGCGGGCGGCCCGGGCGCGGTGTCCCTGGCGGAACGGGCGAAGCTGCTGGCGGCGCTCGCGCCGTCGGAGCGGGCCGCCTGGGTGGCCGGGTTCATCGCGACGCACGGCCTGTCGGAGGCGTTCCAGCTGCTCGGGGTGTGCGCCGTCCCCTGGACCGCATCGCTGGGCCGGGCGGTGGTGGACGCCCTGAACATCGCACGGGACGCGGGCAGTTATCCGTGGAGCTTCAGCGGGGTCATGGGGCTGGCGGAACGCTGCCTGGACCCGGCGGAGACCGTACGGCTGGAGGCGCTGCTGGCGGTGCCCGACGAGCGGGAGGACGCCGCGCCGGGAGCCGGCGGCTACTGGGCGGAGGCTTTCCAGCGCCTGGTCACGACACTGCGGCTACGGGCGGTGATGACCCGGGAGCTGACACCGGCGCCCACCGACACGCCCACCGGACCGCCGTGAACACCCGCCGGGCCACCGGGGGCACCCGGCGGTTCACCGCAGACACCGGCGTCCGCCCCCGCCCCGGGACGGCCTCCACGGGCGGCGCCTCAGCCGCCGGACGCGGCTGGGTGACCGGCGTTCTCGCGCACCCACTCCACGATCGACGTGGTGGTGGCGCCCGGCGTGAAGATCGCGGCGACGCCCTTCTCCTTCAGCGGCGCGATGTCCTCCTCGGGGATGATGCCGCCCCCGAAGACGAGGATGTCCGCCGCGTCCCGCTCCCTGAGCAGGTCGATGACCGCGGCGAACAGCGTGTTGTGGGCGCCGGAGAGGATGGACAGACCGATCGCGTCGGCGTCCTCCTGGATGGCCGTGTCGACGATCTGTTCCGGGGTCTGGTGGAGCCCGGTGTAGATGACCTCCATACCGGCGTCGCGCAACGCGCGCGCGATGACCTTGGCCCCACGATCGTGGCCGTCGAGCCCCGGCTTGGCGACCACCACGCGGATCGGACCGGCTGCCACACCCATCACTGCCTCCATCAAGCGACCACGGAAGCGATCGCTTCCGTCCGTACCGACAAGTACCGCACTTTTGGCGCGTCCCGCCACTGTCGCGAAGTGAACGAACGTTATCCCCAGCATCCCGCAACCCGTGGTTTTACGGCACGCAGGGAGGGGGAAATCACATGTGGGACATGAGGGCACACGGGGGACCGAGCCGCCTCCCGGTCGTGCCGACAGGAGGTCGGCCATGAAGGTCACCGGGGTTATGCCGCTGTTCCTCCCGGTCTGCCGCCGCCTGTGGCCCGGCAGGCTGACCGGACTGTCCATGGCGCTGCTCAAGGCGACCGCCCTGGAGGCGGCGATCCTCGCCGGGCATCTGCTGCTGTATCCGACCGGCCTCGCCCAGGAACGCCGCTCGGCGGCCCTCGCCGCGGCGGAGGGCGCCACCCGGCTGCCGGCCCACCCCGGCACACCGGTCGTGCTGCTGCACGGCTTCATCGACAACCGCTCCGTCTTCGTCCTGCTGCGCCGCACCCTCGCCCAGCACGGCAGACAGCGTGTCGAGTCGCTCAACTACTCCCCGCTGACCTGTGACATACGGGCCGCCGCCGATCTGCTCGGCCGGCACGTCGAGGAGATCTGCGAGCGCACCGGCAGTACCCGGGTCGACATCGTGGGACACAGCCTCGGCGGCCTGATCGCCCGCTACTACGTCCAGTGCCTGGGGGGCGACCTGCGCGTACGGACGCTGGTGACACTCGGTACGCCGCACTCCGGCACGAAGGTGGCCCCGCTGGCCGACGCCCACCCGATCGTCCGGCAGATGCGGCCCGGATCGCCGGTCATCAGGGAGCTGGCCGGGCCCGCGCCCGGCTGCCGCACCCGGTTCGTGAGCTTCTGGAGCGACCTCGACTCGGTGATGGACCCGCTGGAGACGGCCTGCCTGGACCACCCCGACCTGGAGGCGCGCAACGTCCGGGTGACCGGCATCGGCCATCTCGCCCTGCCCGTGCACCCCGCCGTGGCAGCCGGGATACGGGAGGCCCTCGACGCCCCGCAGCCCGGGGAGCGGGTCGGCGAGGGACTGACGGTCGCCTGAGACCGGCCTCGACCGGGGAGCACGGGCCCGCACACCGCTGACGCAGAGTCACCAGTCATCGAACATTCTTCGAACGAAACGCCAAGGTCGCGTTCCGCATCCCCGAAACACGGCCGAATGCCCGTTTCCGGCCCACGGGAAACCAGCCGAAGATTGTCGCGCCCGCATACCGCCGGGTACAGTCGCCGCACTGCTCTGGCAGCCCCTGTTGTCGAGGCGAAAGAGAAGTTGGTGAACGATCGTCACCCGTCGGGGGTCATGACCACCCCGGCCCCGGCTTCCGACGCCTCCACCGCGCCCTACGGGCCGTACGCGGCACAGGAAGTCCCCCGCGACGACCTCACCACGTACGGTAGCTATGACGCCACCGGTTTTCCGGGTGGGACCGCGGCCACCACCGCCTTCGCCGCCGACCCGCTCTTCGGCAGTTTCCCGGCCGGCGAGCAGACCACCGGCACGTACGGCACGGCCTCTTGGCAGCCGGACGGCGGTCACACTCCCGACCACGACCCGTACGCGGCCCAGCAGCACGCCGGTTACGGACACGGCGGCTACGACACCGCCGCCTGGGCGGTCCCGGCGCAGGCCACCGGCAACGACGTCAGCGGCCAGTGGGACACGGGCGCCTGGGTCCAGCCCGACCGGCCCGGCGCCGACCCCGCCCAGCAGTGGGACTGGGGCACCCAGACCTTCGACACGGGCGCGTACGACGCCACCCAGTGGAACTCCGCCGGGCAGGCCGGCACGGCGGAACCCGAGCAGGGCGGTGAGCCGTTCGACCAGGGGGCCACCGCCACATTCGAGACGGTCGGCGACGCACCGGCCGCGCGCTTCGAGCCCGCGTCGTCCTACGAGGACCACGAGCACTACAGGGACCACGAGAACTACGGGGACTTCGAGAACTTCGAGAGTTTCGACACCGGCGAGGACACCGCCCACGACGGACGGGCCGAGGAGAACGGACCGGACTCCACCGGCGAACTGCCCGCCGTGACCGGCCTGCTGGACGGCGAGGAGGAGACCGGACCGACGCCGCCGACCCGCGCGGGCGCACGCGGCGCGGCACGCTCCCGGCGCCGTACGCCCGCCAAGCGCTCCGCGCTGCTGACCGTCGCCGTGCCCTCGGCCTGCGTGATGGGCGTCGCCGGGATCGCCGCGGCCTCGGTCGGCACGCTCGGCGACAGCTCCGAGGACACCACCGCCTCCGCGCCGGACGCGCAGGTGGTCAAGCCGTCCATCGCCAACAGCAAACTGGACACCCAGCTCCGCACGCTCTCCGACGGTGCCCACGACTTCGCCGACCGGGCGAGCCGCACCCAGGAGCGGATCGACCTCGTGGCGCAGCAGGCGCTGGAGAAGAAGAAGGCCGCGGCGGAGGCCGCGCTCAAGGAGCGGCTGCGCCCGAAGTTCGTGCTGCCGGTCACCCAGCGCGGACTCAGCGCCTACTTCGGTCAGGCGGGCGTCAACTGGATGTCGGTGCACACCGGCATCGACTTCCCGGTCTCGTACGGCACCACCGTGATGGCCGCCACCGACGGCACGGTCAGCACCCAGTGGAACAGCGCCTACGGCAACATGCTGATCCTGACGTCGAAGGACGGCACGCAGACCTGGTACTGCCACCTGTCCAGCTACCGCGTCGCCTCCGGTACGACCGTCAAGGCCGGCCAGCCGATCGCCTACTCCGGCAACTCCGGCAACTCCACGGGTCCGCACCTGCACTTCGAGGTGCGTCCGGCGGGCGGGGCGGCCATAGACCCGCTGCCGTGGCTGCGCAGCCACGGACTCGATCCGACGTAGGGACCGGCGGGCCCCCGCCCGACGGCGGGGGCCTTCTTCCCTAGAGCTTCTCCACCGGCGCGTACCGCAGCAGCAGCCGCTTCGGCTTGGTGTCCCCGAAGTCGATCGTGGCCTCCGCGTTCGCGCCCGTGCCCTTCACCCCGACGACCGTGCCCAGCCCGAACTGGTCGTGGGTGACCCGGTCGCCGACCACAAGCGTGACCACCGGCTTCTCGGCCGTGCGCCGCGTGGCGAACCCGGACGCGCCCGACGCCGAGGACCGCGAGCGGGACGAAGACAGCGAGGCCGCGATCCCGGACACCGGCCCGGACGACACCGGCGCCGCGCCCCCTGTCCGCTTCCACTCCAGGTGGGCGGCCGGGATCTCCTCCAGGAAGCGGGAGGGCGGGTTGTACGACGGCTGGCCCCACGCACTGCGCAGCGCCGACCGCGTGAGGTACAACCGCTCCCGGGCACGGGTGATCCCGACATAGGCCAGGCGCCGCTCCTCCTCCAGCTCCTTGACCTCGCCGAGGGCGCGCATGTGCGGGAAGACGCCGTCCTCCATGCCGGTCAGGAACACGACCGGGAACTCCAAGCCCTTGGCGGTGTGCAGGGTCATCAGCGTGATGACGCCGTCGCCGCCCTCCTCGTCGGGGATCTGATCGGAGTCGGCGACCAGGGCGACCTGCTCCAGGAAGTCGGCGAGCGTACCGGACTCGCCCTCGGCGCGTTCCTGCTCGAACTCGAGCGCCACGGCCGCGAGTTCCTGGAGGTTCTCGATGCGGGTCTCGTCCTGCGGGTCGGTGGAGGCCTGCAACTCGGCCAGGTAACCGGTGCGTTCGAGCACGGCTTCGAGGACGGTCGCCGGTCCGGCACCGGATTCGACGATCGTGCGCAGGTCCTCCATCAGCGTGTTGAACCGCTTCACGGCGTTCGTCGACCGCGCGGCCATGCCGTACGCCTCGTCGACCCGCTTCAGGGCCTGCGGGAAGCTGATCTTCTCCCGCTGGGCGAGGGCGTCGACCATGGCCTCCGCACGGTCGCCGATGCCCCGCTTGGGCACGTTGAGGATGCGGCGCAGCGGCACCGAGTCCTCCGGGTTGGCGAGCACGCGCAGGTAGGCCAGGACGTCCCGGACCTCCTTGCGCTCGTAGAAGCGGACGCCGCCGACGACCTTGTACGGCAGGCCGACCCGGATGAAGACCTCTTCGAAGACACGGGACTGGGCGTTGGTGCGGTAGAAGACGGCGACGTCCCCGGCGCGTGCCTCGCCCGCGTCGGTGAGCCGGTCTATCTCGTCCGCGACGAACTGCGCCTCGTCGTGCTCGGTGTCGGCGACGTAGCCGGTGATCCGGGCGCCGTGGCCGGCGTTGGTCCACAGATTCTTCGGACGGCGTGACTCGTTGCGCTCGATGACCGCGTTGGCGGCGGACAGGATCGTCTGCGTGGAGCGGTAGTTCTGCTCCAGCAGGATCGTCGTCGCGTTCGGGTAGTCCTCCTCGAACTGGAGGATGTTGCGGATCGTCGCACCCCGGAAGGCGTAGATCGACTGGTCCGCGTCGCCCACGACGCACAGCTCGGCGGGGGGCAGGTCCCCCTCGCCGGGCGGCACGCCGGCGTCCGCGGCGGCCCGCTCGCCCGTCCCGACCAGCTCGCGCACCAGCGCGTACTGGGCGTGGTTGGTGTCCTGGTACTCGTCGACCAGAACGTGCCGGAAGCGGCGGTGGTAGTGCTCGGCGACGTCCGGGAAGGCGCGCAGCAGGTTGACCGTCGTCATGATCAGGTCGTCGAAGTCGAGGGCGTTGGCCTCGCGCAGCCGCGACTGGTAGAGCGCGTACGCCTGGGCGAGGGTCTTCTCGAAGCCGTCGGTGGCCCGGGCGGCGAAGTCCTCCTCGTCGATCAGCTCGTTCTTGAGGTTGCTGATCTTGGCGCTGAAGGACTTGGGCGGGTAGCGCTTGGGGTCGAGTTCCAGATCCCGGCAGACCAGGGCCATCAGGCGCTTGCTGTCGGCCGCGTCGTAGATCGAGAACGACGAGGTGAAGCCCAGCTTCTTCGACTCGCGGCGCAGGATCCGCACGCACGCGCTGTGGAACGTCATCACCCACATCGCGTGGGCGCGCGGGCCGACGAGCTGCTCCACGCGCTCCTTCATCTCGCCCGCGGCCTTGTTGGTGAAGGTGATCGCGAGGATCTGCCCCGGGTGGACACTCCGCTCGGCCAGCAGGTGGGCGATGCGGTGAGTCAGCACCCGGGTCTTGCCGGAACCGGCGCCGGCGACGATGAGCAGCGGGGAACCGGCGTGCACGACGGCGGCGCGCTGGTTCTCGTTCAGCCCCTCCAGGAGCGCCGCCGCGTCGATCACGGGGCGCGGGGCGCCGTCGCGGTAGTGGGAGTCCCGGTCCGGCGGCACGTCGAACTTCCCGCCGAACAGATCGTCCGGGACGGGCTCCGGAGCGTGGTCGTGCTCGGGCGGCGGCGGAAGCTCCTCGTCGTGCCCGCGCGGGGGCTGGAGGTCCGCCAGGAAGCTGTCGTCAAAGAGGCTGCTCATCGCTCTCCGAGTCTAGGGCGCCCCACCGACAACCGGTCACCGTCCCGGGAACCGATGTTCGCCACACGAGCGCCCCACCTCCCCTCACGCACCGGAAGCACCTGGTCACACGGATGCGCGTGCGCCACGAGGTCACGGAAATGTATCGGACATACTGCGCACCAACCTTCACAGAAGACACACGAGTTGGCTAGGTTGCCGTCAGGCCGCACGACCCCCCTCCGGCGAACGTCGCCGGGCCGCGCGGCCTCCGCCGAGTCCGGCGTGCCCCTGCGCGGCACCCGGAGCCGGGGACCCACCGAATCCTGGGGTGAATCGGCCGACTCCCGCCCGGGACGACGCCGTAGGGCAACCCTTCCGTCCGCCCGAACCCGACAGCTAACCCGGTAGGCGGCAGCTAGGAAGGAGTCGCCTCCCTTGGCGTCGCACCGCAAGCCGCGCCCCGGCGGGACCCCGGGGGCGGGCGTCCGCACCCCCGCTCTCGCCACCGCCGCGCTCACCTCCCTCGCCGTGCTCTCCCAGACCGCGGAGACCCTGCCCGGGGCCGGGCACGGCAGGCCGAGCCCGGAGGAGGTCGAACGCAAGATCGACGACCTCTACCGCCGCGCGGACTCGGCGACCGCGACCGCCGCGGTGACGGAGGAACCGGCCGGTGCCCCAGGGCGGCGGGCCGACAGCCTCCAGCGGCTGCGTGACGAGGTCGCCCGGCGCGCGGCCCGGGCCCGCGCCGTCCCGACCCCCCGCGGCAGCGTGCCGGCCCCTCCGGCCGCGGCCCCCACCGCCCAGCACCACACCACGCCCGCTCCGGACCGGGCACCGTCCCCGTCCACGCAGATGGGGAGCCCCGCGCCCACCACCGGCGCGGGTGTCGCGGCCCCGGCGCACGGCAGGGCCGCCGTGGCGCCCGGCTGGGACGGCGGTGTCATGGCCCCGGCCCCCGTGGGCACCGTCGCACCGCTCACCCATGCGGCACCGGCACCGGTCGTGAACGCCGTCGTGCGGGGCGAGGGCGTGGCCGTCGCGCCGTCCGGGAGCAGCGGGCCGGAGGTCGCCGCTCGGGGGCCGAGGGACCCGAAGGCGGTGAAGGCGGCCGTGCAGCGGAAGCTCGCCCACGCGCGCGTGCTGCTGGCCCGGCGGACCGTCCCGGGCTCCGCGCCGTCCGGCACGGACGCGGCCAAGGCAGGGAAGGCCGTCGCCTTCGCCCGGGCCCAGCTGGGCGCACCGTGCGTGTGGGGTGCCGCCGGGCCAGGCTCCTACGACTGCTCGGGCCTGGTCCAGGCCGCCTGGAAGTCCGCCGGCGTCACCTTGCCGCGTACCGCTCCCGGGCAGGCCGCCGCCGGCACCAGGGTCCCGCCGGCCGACGCCCGCCCCGGCGATCTCGTCCTCTTCCACGACGACCACCGCCACGTCGGGCTCTACACGGGCGACGGCATGATGATCCACGCCCCCAGGCCGGGCGCGTACGTCCGTGAGGAGCCGGTCTCCTCCGTCGGCACGTCGGCCGTCCACAGCGTGGTGCGGCCGGTCTGAACCCCGGGGTCCGCGTGGCCCGGCCACACGAACCGGTGATCAGGTCCAGAGCACGGCGATGAAGATGTTGGCCGTGGTCAGGAGACCGACCAGTGCGAACTGGCCCTTGTCGATCCGCTCCTCGTCCCGCTTGACGTAGACCAGCCCGAGGATCACGATCAGCAGGGCCAGCTTCACGCCGATCTTCAGGGTGTTGACGTGGTGGCCGTCGGCCTGATTGAGGCCGACCAGCGCCACGCCGGTGACCAGCATGGTCAGCGCGCCGTGCAGCATCCCGGGCACGAACCGGGCCGTGCCCCGGCCCATGGCCTTCATCTGGGTCAGGAAACCGCCGAGCAGCGCGGCGATACCGACGATGTGCAGGCCGACGAAGAGATGGATGAGTACGTCCATGGGGCCGGAGCCTAACCAGCGGCGTCCCGGCCTCCCGCCACCGGCCCCACCCGGGCGGCCCGCGCCCATGTCCGGGGGCACCGCGCGGACTCCACGGGCCAGCGGGTCGGACGTCGCATCTATGCGAGCCATAGCACCTCAGCTCTCCCGCCTGTCCCCCTTCCCACTCTTCGATCATCACGCAGCGTGAACAAAACGACTTCGGTCAGTGATCGCGATCGCATCTGGTCGTATCCGTCCTATCTCGATCAGTTCCGTACAGTGCGTTACCGACTCGTCACCGTTCGGCCTAGCGTCCTCCCCCAGTGACCGGCTCCCCACGCCGCCCGGACCCGGGCGGCGGCCGGCCACCGCGCCGAGAAGCACCCGGCGGCGGCCCGTTCCCCCTGTGCGGACCGCCGCCGGGCGTACTCACCGCGACCCCGCTCGACACCGTTCGAGCCGTACGGAAGGACGTGAAGGTCCAGGTGGCAGCGCACCGCAAGCCCCGCCAACGCTCGCTCGGCGGCCATACGGCCCGCACAGCCGCCACACTCGCCCTGGCGGGCGCGGCCACCGCGACGGCTTTCGACGGGACGGGCCACGCCGAGCCTCAGCTGACACCCGGGCAGGTGAAGGCTGAGGTGAACCGCCTGTACCGCGAGGCGGAGACGGCCACCGAGAAGTACGACGGGGCCAGGGAAGAGGCCACGGCGGCCAAGGCGCGGCTCGCCGGACTCCAGGACCAGGCCGCCCGCCGGCAGCAGAGGCTCAGCTCGGCCCGCGACGCCCTGGGCTCGATCGCGGCGGCGCAGTACCGGGAGGGCGGTGTCGACCCGGCCTGGCAGCTGGCCCTCTCCAGCGACCCCGACCGGTACCTGGACGGCGCCGCGTTCGCCGAACGGGCCGGTCACCGGCAGGCCGCCGCCGTGTCACGGGTACGCGACCAGCTGCGGGAGATCGAGCGGCTGCGCGGTGCCGCACGCATCGAACTGAGGTCGCTGCGCTCCCGGCAGGCGGAGCTGAACCGGCAGAAGAGGACCGTCACCGGCAAGCTCGAGGAGGCCCGGCGGCTGCTCCGACGGCTGACGCCCGTACAGCGGGCCGAGGTCACCGGCGCCGACGGCGGCGACCGGCACGCCTCCCGGTCGGCCGCGGGTCCCCGGGAGGCGATGCGGTACGGGTCCTCCCCCGCGCCCACGGCACGCGCGGCGGCGGCCGTCGCCTACGCCTTCGGCAAGCTCGGCAGCCCCTATGTGTGGGGCGCGACCGGCCCCGACGCCTTCGACTGCTCGGGACTGGTCCAGGCCGCCTACCGCTCGGCCGGCGTCTCCCTGCCCCGCACCACCTACGCCCAGATCGGCGCGGGCCGGCGGGTCTCCCGCTCCGAACTCCAGCCGGGTGACCTGGTGTTCTTCTACTCCGGGATCAGTCACGTCGGCATCTACGTGGGCGGCGGCCAGATGATCCACGCCCCCAACCCGTCGGCCCCGGTACGCCTGGCCCCGGTCGACCAGATGCCGTTCGCGGGCGCGACCCGGGTGGCGTGAGGGGCCGGACGACGGGATGCGGCAGGGGTGCGGCCGGACGGTGCCGCAGGGGTCAGACCAGTCGGCGCGCCGTCGCCCAGCGGGTCAGCTCGTGACGGTTGGACAACTGGAGCTTGCGCAGGACCGCCGAGACGTGCGACTCGACCGTCTTGACCGAGATGAACAGCTGCTTGGCGATCTCCTTGTACGCGTAACCACGGGCGATCAGCCGCAGCACCTCGCGTTCGCGCTGGGTGAGACGGTCCAGGTCCTCGTCCACCGGCGGGGCGTCGGTGGAGGCGAAGGCGTCCAGGACGAACCCGGCCAGCCGCGGGGAGAAGACGGCGTCGCCCTCCTGGACCCGGAAGATCGAGTCGACCAGGTCGGTGCCCGTGATCGTCTTGGTGACGTAACCGCGGGCGCCACCGCGGATCACGCCGATCACGTCCTCCGCCGCGTCCGACACGGACAGCGCCAGGAAGCGGACGGGCCGCTCGGGGTCCGCCATCAGGGCCGCACACCGGCGCAGCACCTCGACGCCGCCGCCGCCGGGCAGGTGCACGTCGAGGAGGACCACCTCGGGCCGGGCCGCGGTGATGACCGAGACCGCCTGGTCGACGTCCGCCGCCTCGCCGACCACCTCGACCCCGGTCTCGGCGGTCCGGCCGATCTCGGCCCGGACGCCGGTGCGGAACATCCGGTGGTCGTCCACGAGCACCACCCGTACCTGCCGCCCGCCCGCGCCGCCGTCGGACGGCTCGGTCCCCGCCGCCTCCACCGCCCTCGTCGTCCCGTTCCCCTCGGTCGCGTCGCTCATGACGTCCTCTCCGCCCTCTCCATCTCCAGCTCGACCTCGGTCCCGCCCCCCGGTACCGCCCGCAGCCGGGCCGTACCGCCGTTGCGCTCCATACGGCCGATGATCGATTCTCTGACGCCCATGCGGTCGGCGGGTATCGAGTCGAGGTCGAAGCCGGGGCCCCGGTCGCGCACGGACACGAAGACCGCCTTTCCCTCGACCTCGGCGTACACCTGTACGGCACCGCCGTCGCCACCGTACTTGGCGGCGTTCACCATCGCCTCGCGCGCGGCCTGCATCTGCGCGGCGGTCCTCTCGTCCAGCGGGCAGTCACCGACGATGACGACCTCGATCGGCACGCCGTGGTTGTCCTCCACCTCGGCGGCGTTGCGCCGCACCGCCTCGGCCACCGTGTCCGGTTCGTCCGCCTCGTCCTTGCCGGTGCCCTCCGGCTTGTACAGCCAGGTGCGCAGGTCGCGTTCCTGGGCGCGGGCGAGGCGGCGCACCTCGTTGACATTGTCGGCGTTGCGCTGGATCAGCGTGAGGGTGTGCAGCACCGAGTCGTGCACGTGGGCGGCGACCTCGGCGCGCTCCTGGGCGCGGATACGCATCAGGCGTTCCTCGGACAGGTCCTGGGTCATGCGGACCAGGTACGGGCCGGCGAGCAGGGTGATGCCCACCAGGACGGCGAGCGCGGCCTGGAGGACCGCGCCGAGGTGGGCGGCCGAGCCCTGGAGGACGAACACGGCCGAGACACCGGCGGTGACCAGCAGGACCCCGCCGGCGGCACGCAGCAGCGTGAGGGTACGGCGCCGGCGGCCGACCTCCACCCAGCGGGCCCGGCGGGCGTTGTCCGCCTGGCGCCAGACCAGGGCGACCCCCGCCGCGACCAGCACGGCGGGCACCAGATAGGCCTTGGCCGGGCCGTCCAGGTCGACGCTGCCGACGAAGACCATGGACACGACGACCATGAGGAGCAGGGCGGCGATCTGTCCCCGGTCCGGCTTGCGCGCCACCAGCTTGCGCCGGCCGTCCGCCGAGGTCTCCGTGCCGACGAGCGACGGCTTCTGGCCGCCGACGCCGCCGATGCCGAGCGGGACGAAGAACCAGAACGCCGCGTACAGCAGCGCTCCGAGCCCGTCGGCCATGAAGAGGCCGACGAAGATCAGCCGCACCCAGACGACGGGCAGCCCGAGATGCCCGGCGAGGCCCCGCGCCACCCCGCCCAGCCAGCGTCCGTCGCTGCTGCGGTAGAGCTTGCGCGGTGGCCGCGGGTCGTCGAGGGGCGGGCTTGCGGCTTCCGGCATGGCATCGATGTTCACACGGCCGGAGGGGCGGGGCATCAGGGGCGGCCCCCGAGACGCCCCTGATCTTCCGCGGGAGCCGGCCGGGGACGCCGGTGCCGGCCCGGGGACGGGCCGTCCGTCCGACGGCCAGTGCCCGTCGAACGCTTCCGCGGCCGGTCTCGGGGCCGATTTCAGGGTCGTCCCAGGGTTGTCCCGACTGCCGCCGGGGCGGACGGGCCGTCACCATGGACGCATGACGGATCACGAGCACGCCGCGACGGGTCCGGGACCCGGCTCCGGCCCGCGCCCGGCCCCGGGCACCGGGCCGACGGATGCCGCGCCCGCCGCGACGGGAAGGACAGGAGCGGCCGGCCCCGGCACCCACACCAGCGCCTCCACCGGTACCGCCACCGCTGCCGGTCCGAGCACCGGCACCGACACCGACACCGACACCGACACCGACGAGCGGGAGGAGCGCCAGGACACCGGCGCGGTTCCCGGGCGGTTCCGGCGCGACCGCGGTCACAAGATGATCGCGGGCGTGTGCGCGGGACTGGGACGGCAGACCGACATGGATCCGGTGATCTTCCGGATCACCCTGGCCGTGCTGTCGGCGACCGGTGGCCTCGGCCTCATCTTCTACGGCTTCGCCTGGCTCCTGGTGCCGTACGAGGACGAGGAGGAGAACGAACTCCGCAAGTTGTTCACGGGCCGCGTCGACGGCCAGGCGCTGGCCGCCGTGCTGTTCACCCTGGTCGGCTGCGGAATCTTCCTGACGATGCTGAGAAACGGCGGTGTGCTGGCCTTCGCAGCGGTGCTCTCGCTGCTGCTCGCGGGTGCCGGCTACTGGTCGCGGCGCCGTGACGCCCCCGACCCCGACCCGCTGGCCGCGCAGGCCGCCGCCGACGCCCCGCCGGAGGCCCAGGCACCGCCGGTCGTCACCACCTATCCGTCCTGGTGGCGGGACCCGATCGTCAAGGACGGCACCCACGTCGGCGGCACCGGCTACCTCTGGGGCCCGGGCGACAGCCGGGACCGGGACCTCACCTCGGTCCTCGACGTCGGCATCGCCAACCCCTGGACGCACCAGGGGTCCGTACGGCCGCCCCGCACCGAGCCCCCGGTACTACGCGGTCCCCGCTGGATCGGCGCCCCCTTGTTCCTGCTGGCTCTGGTGGCGGGCGGCCTGGGCACCGGGCTCAGCTGGGACGGTCACCCGCTGGGCACCAGCCTCCAGACCGGCCTGGCGTGCGCCCTGGCGGTGTTCGGCCTGGGCATCGCGTTCAGCGCGTTCCTCGGCCGCACCGGGGCGGGCACGGTGTTCCTGGCGGTCGTCACGGCGGCCCTGTTGGCCGGGGCGGCGGCTATGCCCCGGGACATCACCAACCACTGGCGGGAGACGTCGTGGACACCGGCCGCCACCGCCCAGGTGCGGTCCGGGTACGACCTCGGTACCGGCCGGGGCACCCTCGACCTGACCCGGGTGCACCCGGGGAAGGGGCGGACGGTCGCCACGGACGCCCGGGTGGGAGCGGGAGCGCTGAAGGTGATCGTGCCGGCGGACGCGATCGTGCGGATGGACATCGATGTGGGCGTGGGCGACATCCGGTTGCCCGGGGACAGCGGAAAGGACGTGGACGTGAAGCCCGGCAGGCACAAGGACGTGACGCTGGCACCGGCCAAGGGCGCGGGGAACGCCGGCACGCTGGATCTGACGCTCGGCGTCGGAGTGGGACGGGTGGAGGTCAGTCGTGCCGCGTCATGAGCTCCAGCCCGGGAAGCTGGTCGCCGGGCTCTTCCTCACCGCCACCGCCGCGCTGTTCGCGGGGGACGCGCGCGGTCTGTGGGACATACCGTGGTTCGCGGTCGTGCCGCTGGTGGTGGGCGGCCTCTGCCTGGCCGGCGTCACCGCCGCCCTGACCCGGGGGGTGCGCAGACGCGGAGGTACCTGACCCGGCCGGCGCCCGTCGTGCGGATCCCGCCGCCACCGGCAGGCCCTACCGGTAGGCGTCGGTCGGCCGGCGCCGGGACCGCCAGGCCGCGTCCAGGGAGAGGTGGGGGGCGCCGGCCAGGACCAGGGGAAGCCAGGCCATCAGGTAGGCGAGGTCGTTGCCGTAGTAGTAGGGGGTGGTCGCCCAGCTCACCGTCAGCCAGAGGCTGAGCGAGATCAGCGCACCGCCGAGCGCGGCCAGCCGGCCGAACAGGCCCACCAGGGTGCCGATGCCGACGGCCAGCTCACCGAGGGCGATGGCGTAGCCGAAGCCGACCGGGCTCTTCAGGGCCAGGTCGATCAGGGCGGGGACAGCGGCGGATCCGCGGGCCGAGCGCAGCGTCTCACCGATCGATCCGGCGCCGGTGGCGTGGAAGAACGCGCTGTCGGTCAGCTTGTTCAGGCCCGCGTAGATGAAGGTGACCCCGAGGAAGACACGCAGGGGCAGGAGGGCGTAGTGGGTGGCTGCGTCCCGCCAGGGGCGGGGACCGTTCAGGCTGTTGGTGTACGTGTCCGTCCGCATGCCGTGAGTCATCGCTGCCAGCCGCCTCTCGCCCACCGTGCACCCCTCGCCCGACGATACGTACGACGGAAGGAGCCCGTTCAATCCTGTCCCGAACGATTCTCCCGATTTCCGACCTCTGCGCGAACAGCGGGGGCCGGGAACCGCCGGCCCCGACCGGGTGCGGATGCGGATGCGGATGCGGGTGCGGGTGCGGATGCGAATACGCCGGACCGTGCCATTCCCGCGGCCACGCCACTCCGTTCCCACGATCGGCCCTCACCCGCCTACCCCGCGACCGCCTCGGTTCCCTCACCTCCGGCCCCTCCGCCCGCCCCACGCGGCGGGCGGAGGGGGCGGAGCGAGAGGTCGGGAGGCGGGTGCGGGGGCGATGGGTCGGAGAGGCGCTCACCACCGTCCCGATGGACCGGCCGCTCCCGGTCGTTCACTCCGTCACGTGGACGGGGTACCGGTTGGTCGCGGTACCGGCCGCGGTCACCACCTGGATGTCCATCGCACCGGGCTCGACGTCGGCGGGTACGGGCACGGTCAGGGCGGTGTCCGTGGGGTTGCGGAAGCCGCCGGTGACGGGAACCAGGGGGACGTGGACGTCGACCGTGCCGATGCGGACGACCACGCGGGAGAGGTGGTCGGCGGTCCGGGCACCGGGCGGGACAAAACCGGCGCCGCGGATCTCGATGTCGTCGCCGGTACGCACGGGCCCGTCGAGGTCGCCGGGTTCGCGGGCGCGGACCACCGAGAGGATCACGGGCCGACCGCCCTCGGCGTACTTGCCGGCCAGGTAGGTCGCCGCCGAGATGAGCACCACCACGGCCAGGCCCCAGGGCAGGTCGGGCAGCCGATCGGGACGGCGGGCCAGCCGTACGGCGGCGAACAGCAGGGCGACTGCGCTGATGGCGACGTACTGGATGTCGGTGAAGGCGCCCCGGCCGGAGTCGTCGGTGAGCAGGTCGGCGGCGCGCGGCCGGTGGGCCGGCACCTTCTGGAGCCGCTGGCCGAGGATGCGCAGGCCCACCACCCGGCGGACCAGGACGGCGATGCCGCACACGACCGCGAGGACGGTCAGCACACCCGCCCCGTGCGCGAGCCCGAGGCCCGATACCAGGGCGTCGCGGGCGGCCGGATCGGAGGCCGCGGCCAGGCGGGCGGCCAGCAGCAGCACGGCGTAGGCGACGAACAGTACCCAGCAGACGGCCACGGCACGGGAGGTGGACATGCGGTTGTCCTCACCGATCATCGGCGCGAGCGCTCCGCCGCGCGCCCGGTGGAGGAAGCAGGCGGCGGTCAGCGCACCGGCGACGGCGAGCGCGGCGAGCAGAGCGGCGGTACGGGCGCCGGTCCAGCCCGTGCCGATCGCGGTGAGCGCCTCGGTGAGCAGCAGCGCGACGACCGCGCCCCACACGGCGTACAGCGTCCGCAGCCACAGCCGGGCGAGCCAGGTGGCGCCCTCGGCGCGGCCGCGTTCGGCGACGGCCTCCGCCCGCTGGGTCAGCTCCTCGGAGACCCACTGGCGGGAGGCCGGGGCCGAGTGCGACACGGCGGCCGGCAGTCCCCGGCCGGCGGCGAACTCGTCGCGCCGGCGCAGGAACGCGGCGACGGCCCTCCGGTGGCCCTCGCCCGCGCCGTGCGGGCAGTCCCCGCAGGTGCAGCCTCCCTCGTCGCCCTCGGCACCCGTGCCCCCTCTGGCCTCCTGCACCGCCATGCCAGACGCCCGCCTTCCCCATGACCCGCTGTCATGGCCGCCGGTCCGCGCGGTACGCGCGTTCGCCCGGCAACTGCCCGATGTCGAAAGCGAATTGTGCCCTACATCGGCGTCCTGGGGGCTGTGGCGCGGGGGGGTCGGGGGTGAAACGGGCGCCACCGGGTTGACCCCGCTGCGCACATCGCCGTACGGGCGGGGTCATTCAGTGTGGGGAGGCGGTGGTGACGAAGGGGGCCCGGCCGGGGGGTCAGCTGAGCAGGTCGGGTTCGCTGCGGCTGATGTCCTGCCACAAGGGCTGGTAGTTGATCCAGGCCACCAGGTCGCCGCCGAGCTGTTCCCGGGTGGCGACGGCCTGCCGGTGGTCGATGAGGACCGGCCGGCCCGCCGCCCTGGCCATCAGCTGCACCTGGCAGGAGCGCTCCAGGGACAGGAACCACCAGGCCGCCGCGTCGACCGAGTCGCCGACGGTGAGCAGCCCGTGGTTGCGCAGGACGAGCGCCTTGCGGGAGCCGAGCGTGGCGGCGATCCGGCGGCCTTCCCCGGCGTCGACGGTGACGCCGGTGTAGGCGTCGTACAAGGCGATGTCCTCGTAGAAGGCGCAGCTCTCCTGGGTGATGGGGTCGATGAGTTCGCCGAGCGCGGAGAGGGCGCGGCCGTGCACGGAGTGGCAGTGGACGACGGCGACGACGTCCGGACGGGCGGCGTGGACCTGGGCGTGGACGGTGAAGGCGGCCTGGTTGACGTGGTAGCGGCCCTCGACGACCTGGCCGTCCCGGTTGGCGAGGACGAGGTCGCCGACGGTGACGTGGCGGAACGGCATCCCGAACGGGTTGACCCAGAAGCAGTCGGTGTATTCGGGGTCGCGGGCCGTGATGTGCCCGGAGACGCCCTCCTCCAGACCGGCCCGCCCGAAGATCCGCAGGGCGCCCGCGAGCCGCTCCTTGCGGTGCCGGCGTTCGTCCTCGACCGACTCGTGCATGGGCGGCATGGCGAACCGGAGCTGGTCGGTGGGCACCGGCAGGGGCGGTGTGGGCCCGTGCATAGATCCTCCAGCACTGGGTTTGCGGTACGGGCGGAAGGTACCTCCGGCCGGCGTGGGAATGCGGAGCCGTCATGTGAAGATGCCGTGTGCCGCGGATACCCGACAGCAGGTGTCGGCATTCTCGGCGAGAGCGTTCCGCATGAACTGGGCAGCATTCAACGCCGCCGCGCCCGAACTGGCGGCGCTCAGCGAGAAGCGCTTCGGCGCGTACCGGCACCATGTCCTGGTGACCCTCCGCAGGGACGGCTCACCCCGCACGTCCGGCCTCGAGGTCCGCTTCCTGCGCGGGGAACTCCGGCTCGGCATGATGCCGGGCTCCCTCAAGTCCCACGACCTTCGCCGCGATCCCCGCTTCGCCCTCCAGGCCAATCCCGGCGAGGGGACGGGGATGGGCGGCGGGGACGTGCGGATCAGCGGGCGGGCGTACGAGGTCGCGGACGGCCCGGCGAAGACCGCCTACGTGGCAGAGGTGGAACCGCCGCAGCCGCTCCACCTCTTCCGCACCGAACTGACGGAGGTCGTCCGGACCTCCGTCGAGGACGACAGGTATCTGGTCACCCGGCTGTGGAAGCCCGGAGAGCCGGTGCGCACTCTCCGGCGGACCTAGACCCCGACGGCACCAGTCCCGTCCGGACCGGACCCGTCCGGACCGAACCCGTCGAGACCGAACTCGTCGGGACCGGGCCCTGTCGGGCCTACTCCCACTCGATGGTGCCCGGCGGCTTGGAGGTCACGTCGAGCACGACCCGGTTGACGTCCCGGACCTCGTTGGTGATGCGGGTGGAGATACGGGCGAGGACGTCGTAGGGCAGCCGGGACCAGTCGGCGGTCATGGCGTCCTCGGAGGAGACCGGGCGCAGCACGATCGGGTGGCCGTAGGTGCGGCCGTCGCCCTGGACGCCGACGCTGCGGACGTCGGCGAGCAGCACCACCGGGCACTGCCAGATGTCACGGTCGAGGCCGGCCGCGCTCAGCTCCTCGCGGGCGATGGCATCGGCGTCGCGCAGCAGGTCCAAGCGCTCCTTGGTCACCTCACCGACGATGCGGATGCCCAGGCCGGGGCCGGGGAACGGCTGGCGCTGGACGATCTCCTCGGGCAGGCCGAGCTCCTGGCCGACCATGCGGACCTCGTCCTTGAACAGCATGCGCAGCGGCTCGATCAGCTTGAACTCGAGGTCCTCGGGCAGGCCGCCGACATTGTGGTGCGACTTGATGTTCGCGGCGCCGGTGCCACCGCCGGACTCCACCACGTCCGGGTACAGGGTGCCCTGGACGAGGAACTCCACGGCCGGGCCCTCGTCGGCGATGATCTCGGCCTGGGCCTGCTCGAAGACGCGGATGAACTCGCGGCCGATGATCTTCCGCTTCTCCTCGGGGTCGGTGACACCCTGGAGAGCGGTGAGGAAGCGCTCCTCGGCGTCGACGACCTTCAGCTGGACGCCGGTGGCCGCGACGAAGTCCTTCTCGACCTGCTCCGTCTCACCCTTGCGCATCAGGCCGTGGTCGACGTAGACGCAGGTCAGCTGGTGGCCGATGGCCTTCTGCACGAGGGCCGCGGCGACGGCCGAGTCGACCCCGCCGGACAGACCGCAGATCACGCGCTTGTCGCCGACCAGCTCGCGGATCGCGGTGACCTGCTCCTCGATCACGTTGCCGGTCGTCCAGTCCGGCTTCAGGCCGGCGCCGCGGTACAGGAAGTGCTCGAGCACTTGCTGGCCGTGCGTGGAGTGCATGACCTCGGGGTGGTACTGGACGCCGTAGAGCCTCTTGTCGTCGTTCTCGAAGGCGGCGACCGGGACGACGTCCGTGGAAGCGGTCACCGTGAAGCCCTCGGGCGCGGCGGAGCAGGCGTCGCCGTGCGACATCCACACGTGCTGCTCGGCCGGGGTGCCCTCGAAGAGGGTGGAGGACGCCCGGGAGACCTGGAGGTCGGTGCGGCCGTACTCACGGGCCCCGGTGTTGTCGACGGTGCCGCCGAGGCTCTGCGCCATCAGCTGGAAGCCGTAGCACATGCCGAAGACGGGGACGCCGGACTCGAAGATCTCGCGGTCGAGGCGGGGCGCACCCTCCTCGTAGACCGACGAGGGACCTCCGGAGAGGATGATGGCCGCGGGATTCTTGGCGAGCATCTCCCGGACCGGCATGGTGCTCGGCACGATCTCGCTGTAGACCCGCGCCTCGCGGACGCGACGGGCGATGAGCTGGGCGTACTGCGCGCCGAAGTCCACGACCAGAACGGTGTCGGGGTTGGCGGCAGTGTGAGTCGCTGATGACACGGGGTGCCTTCTGGTGGTCGGGCGGGGGTCTGTGCTACCGAGTCTAACGGGGCGGGCGGGGAGGCTTCCTCTGTACGGGGGCGTGACATACTGGCGGCATGCTCCAGCACACGATGTACGTCTTTACCTATGGCACCCGGCCCGCCGGCTGCCATGGTCGTGCTGCTTGAGCCAACCGCCAAGCGACTTCCCAGGCGCCCCGGGCCGACAAGGCCCGGGGCGCCTGTCGTTTTCCGGGTTCTGCCGTCCCAGGGCATCCGCCGTCCCGACCGAGGAGCCCGACGTGACCACCACCGGCACCCACCCGACCACCGCAGGCAGCGCTCCCGCGACCACCGCAGGCAGCACCCCCGCGACCACCACGAGCAGCATCCACGCGACCACGACGAGCGGCACCCGTCCGACCGCGACGAGCCCGGAGGCGGCCATCGCGACCGCCACGGGCCCGGAGGCGGCCATCGCCGACGCCCGGGAGCGCATCGACGTGCTCGACGACCGGATCATCGGTCTCGTCCAGGAGCGGATGGCGGTCTCCGCGGTCGTCCAGCGGACCCGAATCGCCTCCGGTGGCCGGCGGGTGAGCCTCTCCCGGGAGATGGAGATCCTCGGCCGCTACCGCGACGCGCTCGGCAGGCCGGGCACCTCCCTCGCCATGACGCTGCTGGAACTGTGCCGGGGCCGGGTCTGAGTCCGTCGCCGTTCTCACCCGTACGGCGCGTGACCGGTCCGCGCACCGCCTCGTTGAGGGGATCGTCGGTGTCGGCCAGGGGTGGGCCGGACGGAACCACACGTGGCTCGCCGGGGCGAAGAGGGGTACGGGTCGTGACGTACCCCGTGGGACCTCGCCCCGGCAGGGTGACCGGGCGGCAGGGGACAGCGGCCCGGTCAGGAGGAACGGCCGGTCCCGGGGGACGCCCGGGACCGATCGACGAACACCGCCACCCCCACAGCGGCCGACTGTCACCGGTCACCGCCCGGTACGGGCCCTGCGGCCTCCACGCCCCGCTGGGCCCTTCGTCATGCCCGCCGCAGCATGCGCTGGCCAGTGACGCAGATCACACTCCGACCTCGCGACGCGGGGGCAACCCTTCATACTTTTCGCTGATCAAACTTGCCGGATCAACAAACGGTGAGAGGGACCTGCCTTCGGAGGGGGATGCAGGTCCCTCTTGCCGTCCGCCCGTGCCGTCCATCCGGGCCGCGTGCGGTCACTCCACCGCGTGCGGTCACTCCATCGCGTCCGGTCACTTCTTCGGCGGCACCGCCGGTATCCCCAGGAACGGCAGCCGCAGCGCGCCGAACGCGTCGGCAGGTACCACCGGTGTCCGCGGCTCCACCGGCTTCAGCCGCTCGTACGCCGCTCCCGGTGCCGGACGCGGGTCCTCCTCACCCTTGTTCGGCCAGAAGGACATGGCCCGCTCGGCCTGCGCGGTGATGGTCAGCGAGGGGTTGACGCCCAGGTTCGCCGACACCGCGGCGCCGTCGACCACGGAGATGCCGGGGTGGCCGTAGACGCGGTGGTACGGGTCGATGACGCCCGTCTCCGCGCTGTCGCCGATGGGGCAGCCGCCGAGGAAGTGCGCGGTGAGCGGGGTGCCCATCAGCTCGCCGACGTTGCTGCCGGCGAAGCCGTTGATCTCGGCGGCGAGCGCGGAGGCCGCCTCGGTCGCGGCCCTGATCTGCTTGGGGTTCGGGGAGCCGTGCCCCTGCCGGGCGGTGAGCAGTCCCTTGCCGACGCCGGCGGGCTTCAGGAACGTGGTCAGCGAGTTGTCCAGTGACTGCATGACGAGGCCGATGATGGTCCGCTCCGACCAGCGCCGGTTGGACAGCGAGCGGGCGACCAGCATCGGGTGCCGGGCCGCGTTGGCCAGCCAGGCCAGTACGCGCGAGGAACCCTCGGCGTAGGGCACCTGGAGGATCGACAGGCTGCCCATGGAGTTGGAGCCCTTGCCGTAGCGGACCGGCTCGATGTGGGTGTCGGCGTCCGGGTGGATCGAGGAGGTGATGGCGACGCCCCGGGTGAAGTCGGCGCGCGGCTCGCCGGTGGCCCGGTGGTAGCGGCGGTTGTCGGTCTGGGCGCCGACCAGCGCCTCGGAGTTGGTGCGGGTGAGGTCGCCGAGCCGGTCGGACAGGTACGGCAGTCGGTGGTCGGCCTTCATGCGGTGCAGCAGGGTCTGGGTGCCGTAGGTGCCGGCCGCGAGGACGACCCTGCGGGCGGTGAGGATCCGGCCGCGGCCCCTGTTCTTCCGGTCCGTGGGCAGTGTCGTCACCGCGTAGCCGCCCCGGGAGTCGTCCGTGACGGCCACGACGGTGGTCATGGGGTGGACGACGGCGCCCGCCTTCTCGGCGAGGTGGAGGTAGTTCTCGTTGAGGGTGTTCTTCGCGCCGTGCCGGCAGCCGGTCATGCACTCGCCGCACTCGGTGCAGGCGTTGCGGTCGGGGCCGGCGCCGCCGAAGTACGGGTCGTCCACCGCCTCGCCGGGCCGGGCCCTCGCCGTCCCGTCGGCGTCCTTGCCGTCGCCGAAGAAGACACCGACCGGGGCCAGGTGGAAGGTGTCGGCGACGCCCATCCGCTCGGCCGCCGCCTTCAGGTGCACGTCGGAGGGGGTCATGGTGGGGTTGACCCGGACGCCGAGCATCCGCTGGGCCTGGTCGTAGTAAGGCTTCAGCTCCGCCTGCCAGTCGGTGATGCCCCGCCACTGCGGGTCGTCGAAGAAGGCCTTCGGCGGTACGTAGAGGGTGTTGGCGTAGTTGAGCGAGCCGCCGCCGACGCCGGCGCCGGCCAGCACCATCACGTTGCCCAGCAGGTGGATGCGCTGGATGCCGTAGCAGCCGAGCCGGGGCGCCCAGAGGTAGTTCCTCAGGTCCCAGGAGTTGCGCGGGAGGGTCTCGCGGGTGAAGCGGCGGCCGGCCTCCAGGACGCCGACCCGGTATCCCTTCTCGGTGAGGCGCAGGGCGGACACCGAGCCGCCGAACCCTGAGCCGACGATGAGGACGTCGTAGTCGTAAGCGTCCTGGGGCACGGTGTCTCCTCGTTGAGTGTGCGTGCGGGCCGCCCGTGGTCTCTCACGCTCGCGAGGCGAAGGAGGCCGAGGGGGCGAAGGAGGCGGATGGGGGGCGAAGGAGGCGGAGGCGGGGGCACCGGCCGGTCGCGGCCGCGCGCCCCCGCGCCGGGCTCACCGGAAACGGAACGCCTTCATGAGCCGCAGGCTCGTGTTCATGAAGGCGGCGTACCCCTCGTCCGTCATGCCCAGCGACGGCGCCATCGGCAGCAGCCGCTGGCGGGCAACCGTCTGGGCCTCGGTGTACTTGAGGATGCCCTCGGAGCCGTGGCGGCGGCCCAGGCCGGAGTCCTTCATGCCGCCCATGGGGGACTGGACGCTGCCGTAGGCGGGGGCATAGCCCTCGTTGACGTTCACGGTGCCGGTGCGCAGGCGGGAGGCGATGTCCCGGCCGCGGCGGGCGCTGCGCGTCCAGACGGACGCGTTGAGACCGTACGGCGTGGCGTTGGCGCGTGCGACGGCCTCGTCGTCGGTCGTGAAGCGGTACACGGAGACGACCGGGCCGAAGGTCTCCTCCTCGCAGACCGCCATGGAGTCCTCGACGCCGTCGAGGACGGTGGGCTCGAAGAAGTAGGGGCCGATGTCGGGGCGGGCGACCCCGCCCGCGAGGACCTTCGCGCCCTTGGCGACGGCCTCCTCGACGTGCCGGCGGACGGTCTCCAGCTGCCGTTCGCCGACCAGCGAGCCCATGTCGGCGCCGTAGGCGAGGGAGTTGCCGAGCCGCATGGCGCGGGTGCGGGCCGTGAAGCGTTCCAGGAAGGCGTCGGCGACGGAGTCGTGGACGTACAGCCGCTCGATGGAGATGCACAGTTGGCCGGCGGAGGAGAAGCAGGCGCGCACGGCTCCGGCGGCGGCCTTCTCGATGTCGGCGTCGTCCAGCACCAGCATGGCGTTCTTGCCGCCCAGTTCGAGGGAGACGCCGACCAGGCGGGCGGCCGCGCCGACGGCGACCTCGCGGCCGGTGCGGGTGGAGCCGGTGAAGGAGACGTAGTCGGCGTGCCGGACCAGCTCCGGTCCGACGACCGGGCCGTCGCCGAGGACGACTTGGAAGACGCCGTCGGGCAGTCCGGCCTCGATCAGCAGGTCACGCGCCCACAGGGCGGTGAGGCAGGTCTCGGTGTCCGGCTTCATGACCACGGCGTTGCCGGCGGCGAAGGCGGGCAGGGCGTCGCCGACGGACAGCTCCAGCGGGTAGTTCCAGGGGGCGATCTGGCCCACGACCCCGCGCGGGTGCCGAAGTTCGGTGACCTGTGTCAGGGCCGGCACGGCACCGGCGTGCCGCTTGGGCCGCAGGTAGGCGGCGGCGCGGCGGCCGTAGTGGCGGGCGGCGACGGCGACGGCCTGCACCTCCTCGTGCGCGTGCAGGCGGGCCTTGCCGGTCTCCAGCTGGATCAGGTCGAGCACCTCGGCCTGCCGTTGGAGCACCAGGTCGTGGAAGCGGAGCAGCACGGCGGCCCGCTGCCGCACCGGGACCTTCGCCCACACGGCCTGCGCGGCCCGGGCCGCCTCGAAGGCCCCGCGGACGTCGTCCGGGGTGGACTCGGGCAGGTCGGCCAGCTTCTCGCCGGTGAGGGGAGTGTGGTTGGCGGTACGCCCGCTGCCGGCGACTCCCTTGGTGAGCTGGGCCACCAGCTCCGGGGTGACCACGTCGGCGGCCGTGCGGGCGCCTTCGGGGGCGGGCGCGAGCGGGTTGGTACCGGCGGTGTCCGGGGCCTGCGTGTCCGTCATGACGCGCAGGGTATGCCGCGGCGGAGGCTTTGTGTACCCGTCGGTAACGACGATTCACCCGGCACACACATCCTGCCAGCGATCACTGGCAGGAAATGTGCTGATCAGGGCGGCGAGGGGGTGGCCGTCAGCCGGTCCCGGTCTTTTTCGCGAGGAGCAGACCGAGCGCCGACAGGGGCGCGCGCCAGGGGGACGACGGGGCGTCCTCGGCGGGCGCGCCCGCCGGACCGGGGGCGGCGGGCGGGCTCTGCGCGCAGCCGGCGGCCGGGTCCGGGACCGGGCCGGGATCCGAGGCGCGAGGCTCAGCGACCGGGCCGGGGTCCGCAGCACGGGGCTCAGGGACCGGGCCGGAATCAGAACCGCGAGGTTCCTGGACCGGAGCCGAGGCGCGGTGCCCCGGGGCCGGCTCCGGTACGGGTGTACGGCCGAGGTGGTCGTGGAGTACGGCGGCGACCTCCCCGGCGTCCGGCCGCTCCGCGGGATCACCGGCGTGCAGGCGGTCCAGCAGCGGACCCAGCGGCCCGGGGTCCGTCTCCCCCAGGGCGGCCCGCAGCAACGCGCCCAGCGACCACAGGTCGGAGGCGGGACCGGCGCCCGGACCCGCCGCCCGTTCGGGGGCGACGAACCCGGCGGGCGACTCGTCCGCGTGTCCGTCGCCGATGCCGAAGTCGGTGAGGACGACCCGCCCGGTACCGGACTCCAGCAGCACGTTGGCCGGTTTCACGTCCCGGTGCACGATGCCGACGGCGTGGGCGGCGCGCAGCGCGCCGAGCACGGCGAGCCCGACCCGGGCGGCCTCGGCCGGCGGCAGGGGGCCACGCCGCAGCACCTCGCGCAGGGACTCGCCCGCCACCAGCTCCATCACGATCCAGGGGACGCCGTCCTCGGTGACGACGTCGTACACCGTCACGGCGGAGGGGTGCCGTACCCGGGTGGCGGCCCGGGCCTCGTGGTGGAGCCGGTGCGCGATCCGCCCGCTCTCCTCGTCGGTCGTCGGATCACCGGGCAGCAGGGGCTCCTTGACGGCCACCGCACGCCCGTCCCGCTCGTCCCGGGCGCGCCAGACGGTGCCGGCCGGGCCGGATCCGAGGCGTCCGGCGAGCCGGTAGCGACCGCCGATCAGCGTTGCGTCGAGCGGGAGTTCGCCGTCTTCGGTCATGTCACATGAGTACCGTGCGCACCAGGCCGTTGTCGAAGCGGGCGGCCGGAACCCGCGCGTGCGCAGACCCGCGCCGGGCGCGCGGCACCATGTGGACCGGTCACGCCCCCGTGACGGAGAAGGTGCCGAGGGCCACGTCGAAGTACTCCCGCGCCCGGCGCGCCCGGCCGACCGGCGCCGACACCCACACGTCGTACAGCCAACCGTCCTCCTCCCAGCACAGGTCGTAGGTGTGACGGGGGCCCTCCGCCGTGCTGAAGCCGTCCCAGGTGAACTCCCAGAGCGCGGCCGGGTGTCCGGCGTGTCGGGTCCGCGTGACCCGGCCGTCGCGGTAACCGGGGTTGCTGGCGGGGCCGTCGGCGGCCGACCGGCGCATCACCGCGGTGGGGCCGCCCGGCCGGCGGGCGCCGACCTTGACGCCGAGCCGGAAGGTCTCCCCGGGGGAGAGGTAGAAGACCCGCTCGCCCTGGGGGCTGCGGGTGAAGTCGTCCGGTAGGGCGAGGGAGAAGCCGGCCGGGTCCCGGGTCACGCGGTAACCGGAGGGCGCGGCGTGTGCGCCGGTGCCGGGGCGGGGCGCGGTGGAGGCGGCCGTCGGGGTGTGCGACGGGGTGGTCGAGGGGGTGGGTGACGGCGTCGGCCGGGAGGGAGGTGCCGAGGGGGACGGGGCCGTACCGCTCCCGGTGGCCGGGCTCGTCGCCGTACCGCCCGGGGTGCCGCCGCCTCCGCCGCCGTCCCGGTGCAGCAGCAGCGCCGCGGCCGACACGCCCGCGCCGGCCAGCGCGGCGACGAGGAGCGCCGCGACCAGCACCCCGCGCGGCGACGACCGGGCCGGGGGCGCCTCCCCCGGCGGCCGGGGCGCGGCGTACGGCGGCGGCCCGCCGTGCGGGGGGTCCCACGGGGGCGGCGGGTGGTGCGCGGCGGGTCTCGGCGTCCGGCCGCCGCCGATCCGGTGCAGGCGTCCGCCGCCGTGCCCGCCGCCCGCCGGCCCGTGGCCGCCCGGTGCGGCCGGCGTGCGGCCCGTCTCCAGGTACGCGCCCAGCATCCGCTCGGCGTCCGCCGCGCCCAGCCGCCGGTCCGGGTCGCGTTCCAGCAGCCCGAGGACGACCGGCAGCAGCGGCCCGGCCTGGGCCGGCGGTCGGATCTCGTCGGTGACGACGGCGTGCAGGATGCCGCCGAGCGAGTCGCGCCGGAACGGCGACTCGCCGCTGAGCACCGTGCACAGCAGCGCGCCCAGCGACCACAGGTCCGACTCCGGACCGGTGCGCAGCCCGGACATCCGCTCCGGCGCGGTGTACTCGGGGGAGCCGACGAAGGCGCCGGTCTCGGTGAGCGTCGTGGCGCCCTCGACCTGGGCGATGCCGAAGTCGGTGAGGACGACCCGGTCGGTGCCGGACTCGAGCAGGACGTTCGCGGGTTTGATGTCCCGGTGCAGCACACCCGCCTCGTGGGCGGTGCGCACCGCGCTGAGCAGGGCGACACCGATCCGCGCGGCCTCCGCGGCGTCGACCGGGCCGTGCCGGGCGATCCGGTCGGCGAGCGAACCGCCGTCGATCAACTCCATGACCAGGTAGGGGCGTCCGTCCTGCTCGACCACGTCGTGCACCACGATGATGTGCGGGTGCCGCAGCTGGCAGACCGCACGGGCCTCACGGAACGTCCGGTCCCGGCGGCGGCGCGCGTCGTCGTCCGGGAGCGCGTCGTCCGGGAGGAGTTCCTTGACGGCCACGTGACGGCCCAGCACCTGGTCGCTCGCCCGCCAGACGACGCCCATGCCGCCGCGCCCGATGCGTTCCTCCAGGCGGTAACGGCCCGCGATCAGCCGGAAGCCGGCTCCCTCGGTCCCCATGCGCCCCATCATGCCGCACGGCGGGCATGCCCTCCGGGGCGCCGACCGGCCAAGCCACCCCGTACAACCTGCCTGTTTCGGCCGTCCGCGCCGCGTGTCGTCGGCCCGGATCAGCTCTCGTCCGGCTGCTGCCAGCTCCGCAGCACCCACGTGAACCGCTTGCTGGTCGTGGCCCAGTCGGCGGCCGGGGACGACATGTAGATCACGTATTCGGTGCCCGCACGCGAGAAGTACGTCTCCTCGACGGCGTGGCGCGGCCCCGGCACGTAGGGCGGGTCCTTCTTCAGCGCCGTCCAGGTGTACTCCCACAACGCGCCGTCGCGGTCGCGGTAGATGTTCTCCTTCATCGTCACGCGCCGGTAGTCGACCAGCCGTTGGAGCTGCCGTTCGAGGTCCTGCTGGTGGGAGAGGGGCTCGGCGTAGTCCGGCGCGGTGTCGATGGCGATGCGGACGAAGTGCTTGCCGCCGTCGGGCGTGTAGTCGATCTGTTTGAGGTCGCCCTGGATGCCGTACACCTTGCGTTTCCAGCCCTTGGGCAGGGAGATGCTGAAGCCCAGCGGATCGTGGTAGGTCCGCCAGCCGGCGGGGACGGTGCCCGGGCGGGATCCGGAGGTGTCACCGTCGGAGCCCGCGGGGTGCGGAGCCGGGCCGGACTCCTCGTTCGTGCCGGTTCCCTGCCCTCCTCCCCGCCACTGCTGGATGCCCGCGGCCACGCCGCCGCCGAGCACCGCGGCGAGGGCCACGGCCAGCGCGAGGGTGCGCAGCCGGCGGTGGGGCCGCCCGTCCGCCCGGCTCCCCGCGCCGGGCCGTGCCGGGGTGAGCGGGCCGCGCGCGGGTGTGCCGGTGTCGGGTGCGGTCACCGTCGGCCCGGTCCCGGGGCCGCCCGAGCCGTACCCGTACCCGTACCCGGAGCCCGCTGGCGTGGCGCCATGACCGGCCACCGGGGTCGAGGAGTCGTAGCCGTGACCGGATCCCGCCGGTGCGGGGCCGTAACCGGCCACCGGGGTCGGGGAATCGGGACGTCCGCCCGGCGCGCCCGGGCCGGGGCCGCCATCCGGGTAGACACCCGAACCCTGCGTCGGGACGAACGCCTGCGCCGAGCGCGGCCGGCGGCCCTCCGCCGCCTCGGCGAGCATCTGCTCCGCCTCGCCCGCGTCCGGGCGGCGCGCCGGGTCCTTGCGCAGCAGCGCGGCGATGACCGGCCCCAACGGGCCGGCGTGGCGCGGCTCGTCGACCTCCTCCTCCACGACCGCCTGCATGGTGCTCAACGGCGAGGTGCGCCGGAACGGGGAGCGGCCCTCGACGGCCGTGTACAGCGTGGCGCCCAGCGCCCACAGGTCCGAGGCCGGGCCGGGATCGTGGCCGCGCACCCGTTCGGGGGCGAGGTAGTCGACCGAGCCGACGACCTCCCCGGTACGCGTGATGGTGGTGTCGCCCTCGATCTGGGCGATGCCGAAGTCGGTGAGCAGGACCCTGCGGTCGTCGCCGAGCAGGACGTTGCCGGGCTTGACGTCCCGGTGCAGCACTCCGGCGGAGTGCGCGGCGCGCAGCGCGCGCAGCACCCACAGCCCGATCCGCGCGGTCTCCGTGGGTTCGATGCGGCCCCGTTCCTTGACCGCGTCGGCCAGCGAGGCGCCCTCGACCAGCTCCATCACGATCCAGGGGCGGCCGTCGTGCTCCAGGACGTCGTGCACGGTGACGACGGCGGAATGGTTGATGCGCGCGGCGGCACGTGCCTCGGCCCGCGTACGGGCGAGCAGGACGGCCCGGTCGCTGTCGGAGACGTAGAGCGCGGCGGTCAACTCCTTGACGGCGACCTGCCGGTGCAGCACCTCGTCGTGGGCGCGCCACACCCGGCCCATGCCGCCGCTGCCGATGGAGTCGGCGAGCCGGTAGCGGCCCGCTATGAGCAGGCCCTGCATCTGATTCACGTTGCCCCGCAATGCTCTTGACAGGCTCAGACTAAGGACCGGCCTGTCGGCAGGGAACCGGCGGGGTGCCAAGGTGACAGCACTGTGACGGTTGACCACCCCGCACACTTGCCCGAACAACTCCGTGCCGCCGCACCGCTCCAGGGCCGCCGCGCCAACCGCCCAAGTGCCCCGCCGGCAGGTGCCGGCGGACCACCCGCCCTCCGCGCCGGTGACTCCTCGTCACCCGCTCAGCCGGTACGTGGCGGTAGCCTGGTCGTACAGGCGGGTCACCTCGTCGCGCTCGGCCTCCGGGCCGCGCACCTGGATGACGTGGTACCGCCCGTTCAGCAACAGCGCCATGTTCCGCACGAACCGGTCCCGCCCCTGCCCGTCGGTCCAGGTGAACTGCCCCTCCACCATGGTCCGTCCGCCCACCTCGATGGTGCGCAGCCCGGTGGCCGTCGCCCAGCTGGAGTCCCGGTACGGCTGGAGTTCACGCTCCTTGTCCCGCTGGTAGACCATCGGGTCGCCGCCGAACGCCGCGGTGCCGTCCCGGCCCGGTACGACGATCAGCTCGAAGTCGCCGTGCGAGTAGACCACTTGTCCGCTGCCGTTCTTCGGGGTGCGGTGCCAGCCATCGGCGACGGCGACCTGGAAGCCGTCCGGGTCCTTGCGCAGGGTGAAGCCGTCGGCGACGGCGGAGTCACCGCCGGTCTGTGTCTCGGTCGCGGGCGCCGAGGCCGAGGCACCGCCGTCGGGTGTGCCCTGCCCGGCCGGCGCCCCCGCGGAACGGGTCGGCGCGGGACCGGTCCGTCCGTCCGCGCCGGTACGGCCGTGGTCGCCCGCCCCGTTCTCGCCCTGCTTCGGCATGAGCAGCAGCGCGTAGGCGACCGCGCCGGCCAGCAGGAGCAGGATGAGCAGGAGCAGGGTGCGGCCCAGGCTGCGCGGCGAACGGTCGCCGTCCCGGGCCCGCTTGTGCCGGCCGTGCGGATGGGCCACCGGCAGCCGGGCACGACGCCGACGCACCAGTTCGCCGCGGCGCCGGACGATCGGCAACCGGCGCGGGTCGGCGGGCGGTACGGGCACGACGTGGACACCGGCGTCCGGTTCGGGCGCGGAGCGCACCAGGGACCGCAGCCAGCCGCTCAGTTCCTCCGTCTCGGGCCGCTCGGTGGGGTCCTGGCGCAGCAGCGACTCCACGACCGGCCGCAGCGGGCCGCACTCCTCGGCGAAGGCGGGCGGTTCGGCGCAGACCAGCTGGACCAGTTCGGCCGTCGACTCCTCCGGGTACGGCGCGTGTCCCTGCACCGCCCGGAACAGCAGCGCGCCAAGCGCCCACAGGTCGGTGGCCGGACCGATGGGCGCCGCCAGCTGCCAGTTCTCGTGCACGGGGCCGGCCTGCTCCGGCGCCCAGCGTTCGGTCACCGGCCCGACGACGGTCATCCGCGTCTGCCGGGCCCGCTCCGCGGCCAACGCCGTGCCGGGCCCCCGGCGCACGGCACCGCCCTCGTCCCAGCGGGCGGCCGCCGGCCCGGCGGCGCCGGTGGACTCGTCCACGCGGTCGGGCGCGGCGGAGTGCTCCGGTGGGCGGCCTGGCCCGGGAACCACGCCGGGACGCCCGCCGGACCCGGCGTCCGGGGCCCGCCCCGAGCCGTAGCCCTGCCCGTGTGCGTGTCCTTGCCCGTGTCCCTGTCCCGGTACGAGGGCGTGTCCGGGGTCCCCGGGGGGCAGCCCGGGCCGCCGGGCTCCGCCGCCCGGCCCGGTGCGCGGGGTGGAGCCGTGCCACGGCGCGCCGCGCACTCCGTACGGATCGACCGGCGGTTCGGCCGGCACGGCGCCGCCCGGCTCCGGGGCGTACGGCGTCACTGTCGTGGCGTCGGCCCGGCCCCCACCGGTCGTGTCCTCGGCGGGCGGACGGGCCGCGGGCAGGGCGGCGCGCCCGTTCTGCTGGGCCTCCTGCACCCGGGCGGCGGCCTGGGCGCCCGCGCGGTACGCGGCGATGGCGCCGGCCCGGGCGGCGCGGATGTCCGTCCCGCTCTCCAGGGCCCGCTGCCCCGCCGGCCCGGACGCGCCACCCGCCCCCGGCGCCGGCAGCCCGCCGGCCGCTCGGGCCTGGATCGCGGCGCGCCGCGCGGCCTCCGGGTCGGCATCCCCGACCGGCCCGGCACCGCCGTACACCGTCGGCGCGCCCCCGTTCCGCCCACCTCCCGAGGGCCCGTCCCCGTGTACGGCCCCCGCGTCCGCCGTGAGTCCGTCGGGCGCCGGCACGGGGTCGTACCCGCACAGGGCCTCCTGGGCCGCGCCGACCGCGAGGCCGGTCAGCACGACGCGGCCGTCGTCGCAGACGAGGACCGTGCGGGCGGTGACGTTGCGGTGCACCCAGCCGTGGGCGTGCAGCACCCGGAGCGCCATCAGGACGTCGGCGGCGACCTCGGCCGCCCGGTACGGCGACAGCGGCGTCTCGGTCAGCAGGGCGGCCAGCGGGCGCGCGGCCACCAGTTCGCTGACGATCCACAGCGAGCCGCCCTCGGCGAACACGTCGAAGACCTGGTCGAGGCGAGGATGGTCGGGGATGCGGGCGGCGGACTGCGCGGCCTCCACGGCGCGCCGCACCGCCGGGTCGGCGGGCCGCCGGGTGGCGGTCCTGGCCTCCGGCGCCCGGCGGGACGCGCGCTCACGGGCGGTGAACCCCTCGGGCAGCCCCTCCGCGTCGAGGACCTCCGCCTCGACGACCTCCGGCAGCGGGACCTGCCGGACGAGGACTTCCTGACCGCTGTATGTGTCGAAGGCGCGGGTCTCGGTGAGTTCGTAGGCGTCGGACGGCGGGAGCGGCAGGCGGTAGCGGTCGGCGAGCACCCGACCCGCGTAGTCCTCCACTTGGCCTCCCCCGGCCGCCCGAGATCCGTCACTTCCGTTCGTCCTGCGGTCCGTTCCGCACACGCGTGCGGCTGCGTACGGTCCGCGGCCCTTCACGATACGTGCCGGAGGCAACCCGCACCGAGCGGATGACGGATTCCCACGCACCAAACCGGCTCGCGCCGCCTACGACTTGGGAGTGAAGGACTCCGTGAGCGTCTTCCAGGTGTCCTTGCGCAGATCACCGTGCCAGTCGGCGCCCTTCGCGGTGTACATCAGCGCGTAACCCTGGTGGTCATCGACCACGAAGCCCCGGTCGATGGTCCGGTACCCGGTGCCGCTCTCCTGATACGTGAACTCCCAGTCGGCCGCCTTCCAGCTGCGGTAACCGACCTTCTCGATGCGTATCTTGTGGTACTGGGAACGCACCATGTAGCGCTCCTGGTTCTTCCAGTCCGCCACCGGGTCGCCCTTGGGCGTGCTGGTCCAGGCGACGAGCAGCTTCTGTCCGGCGGGCCCGGTGTAGCGGTCGCCGGCGGCTCCGGTGGAGCGGTACTGCCAGCCCTTCGGCAGCCCGATCGTGTACCCCTGGCCGCTCTTGCGGGTCGAGACCGCCGGGGCGCTCCCGCCGCCCTTGCCACCGTCCTTCCCGCTGTCCTTGCCGGCGGACGAGCCGGAGTCGTCGGCGGACGGGCCGGCGCCGGAGCCCGGCCCGGTGGCCGACGCCGACCCGCCGGGGGCCGGCGCCGAACTGGCGCCGTCCGTGCGCTTCCCGGTGGCCGTCTCGCCGCCCGTCTTGCGGTCCTCCTTGGTGGAGGCGTCGGCGCTGGTGGCGGCCTTGGCCCCGTTGTCGCCGCCGTTGTCGTCGCCGCCGCCCAGCGTGAGGGCGAGCACGGTACCGAGCACCGCCAGGGCGACGACCACGGCGATGACCACGAGGGTGCGCCTGGGCACCACGTCGGTCAGCGGCGCCCTGGGCACCGGTCGCGGCGGCAGGTCCAGGTCCGGCGGCGGCACCACGGGCCAGCCGGAACTCCGCCCGGCCGGACCGGCACCCGGCACGGAACCGGAGCCCTGGGCGGGGACGGCCGGCCTCCCGGCCGGTCCGGTGGCCGTCGGTCCGGTGGCCGTCGGTCCGGTCGACACCGGACCGGTTGCCGCGGGAGCGCCGGCGGGCCGCGCCCCGGCGGCCGTACCGCCGGCGGCGGTTGCCGCCGTCCCGTCGGTGCTCTTCGGCCGCGCCGCAGCCGCGCCGGCCGCACCCGCCGCCTTGCGGACCGAGCGCAGCGCGCCGCGCAGCTTCTCCCCGGCCTCCTCGCCGCGCTTGCCGTCGCGCCGTCCGTCGGCCGGACCCGGCTGCGCGGGCAGCGGCACCACGCGGGTGGCGTCCATCGGCTCCGGCTCGGGCGCGTGTATGACCGCGTTGAGCATGGCCCGGGCCCCGGCGTCGTCGAGCCGCTGGGCCGGGTCCTTGGTCAGCAGACCGTAGATGACGTCCCGCAGCGGTCCCGCGTGCTTCGGCTCGTCGAGGGACTCGGTCATCACCGCGGTGAGCGTGGCGATGGCCGAACCCTTGTCGTAGGGCGGCACTCCCTCGACGGCCGCGTACAGCAGGCCGCCGAGCGACCACAGGTCCGCGGCCGGTCCGGGCTTGTGGCCGCGGGCGCGCTCCGGGGAGATGTAGGAGGGGGCGCCGACCAGCATGCCGGTGGAGGTGATGGACGGGTCGCCCTCCACCTGGGCGATGCCGAAGTCGGTGAGCACGACCCGGCCGTCCTCGGCGATGAGCACATTGGACGGCTTGACGTCCCGGTGCAGGATGCCCTGGCGGTGCGCGGAGCGCAGCACGTCGAGGACGGCGAGCCCCACCTCGGCGGCGCGCTTCGGCTTCAGCAGGCCGTCCTCGCGGATCACCTCGGCGAGGGACTTGCCCTCCACCAGCTCCATCACGATCCAGGGCCGGTCGTCCTCGTCGACCACGTCGAAGACCGTCACCGCGCTGTTGTTGCGGATCCGGGCGATCGCCTTGGCCTCGCGCAGGGTGCGCGTGATCAGGCGCCGCTTCTCCTCCTCGTCGATGTTGGTCGGGAACCTCAGTTCCTTGACGGCCACCGTCCGGCCGAGGGTCTCGTCCTCGGCGCGCCAGACCGTGCCCATACCGCCGCGGCCCAGCACGTCTCCCAGCCGGTACCGCCCGGCGAGGAGACGCCGCTCGCCGTTGTCCTGACGAGTCTCCTGACGGGATGCACCCGCCCGCTCCGTCTCCGACATGCGTCCCCTCATACAACCCGCCCTGACAGAGCCTCCATTGTCTCTTACCCCGCAAGTGGCCGACGCCCAGGGTGCCCGTGGCCGAAGTCCGCCTCCCACCGTCACGAAGCCCTGCTGAAGCGGGTGTTCCGCTTACCGGGATGATGGGTCGCAAGAGGGGAGGAACCGGCAGACCGACCCTTCGGACACTCCCGGCCAAACCGGCGCCCCCGGAGCCACCGCGCGCCCACGGCCCCTACGGCGGCCCATCGGCCCCAGCCCCGCTCACCCGGCCCACCAAGCCCGGCCGGCCCCGGAAATCACCCGCGCCCCAAGGCCACTGACCCCGTCTCAGGCCGGTCCACCTCGCCTCCCTTTCCGGCTCGCTCACGGCCGCCTCCTCTCCCCGCACCCGGTAGAATGAGCCGGTTCCGAACGGAGATCCCGGTTCGCGCCACTCGTCCGGGTGAAACCGTCCCCGCCCGGGGCGCCGGCAGGGCTCAGGTGAGCGGCACGATGTCGGGCGCTCCCAGCCGTGCCGCGTCCGCCGTCCGGTCGTCCGGTTGGAGCTGTGACTCGCGCTCGGCCTCCACGCGCTTCTCGTAGTGCTCGACCTCGCGCTCGATCCGGTCCCGGTCCCAGCCGAGCACCGGTGCCATCAGCCCGGCCGCCTCCCGCGCGCTGCGCGTGCCCCGGTCGAACGTCTCGATGGAGATCCGGGTACGGCGGGTCAGGACGTCGTCCAAGTGCCGGGCGCCCTCGTGCGAGGCGGCGTACACCACCTCGGCGCGCAGGTAGTCGTCGGCGGCGCCCAGCGGCTCACCGAGCGAGGGGTCGGCGGCGATCAGGTCCAGGACCTCCTGTACCGCCGAGCCGTAGCGGTTCAGCAGGTGCTCCACGCGGACCACGTGCAGTCCGGCGCGGGCGGCGATCCCCGCGCGCGCGTTCCACAGCGCCTGGTAGCCCTCCGCGCCCAGCAGCGGCGTCTCCTCGGTCACGCAGTCGGCGACACGGGTGTCGAGCCCGTGCACGGCCTCGTCGACGGCGTCCTTCGCCATCACCCGGTACGTCGTGTACTTGCCGCCCGCCACGACCACGAGCCCCGGCGCGGGATGGGCGACCGTGTGCTCGCGGGAGAGCTTGCTGGTGGCGTCGGACTCGCCGGCCAGCAGCGGGCGCAGCCCGGCGTACACACCCTGCACGTCCTCGCGGGACAGTGGCACGGCGAGCACCGAGTTGACGTGTTCCAGCAGGTAGTCGATGTCGGCGCTGGAGGCGGCGGGATGGGCCTTGTCCAGGTCCCAGCCGGTGTCGGTGGTGCCGATGATCCAGTGCCGGCCCCAGGGGATGACGAACAGGACGGACTTCTCGGTGCGCAGGATCAGGCCGGTGCTGGAGTGGACGCGGTCCTTGGGGACGACCAGGTGGATGCCCTTGGAGGCGCGGACGTGGAACCGGCCGCGCTCGCCCACCATGCCCTGGGTGTCGTCGGTCCACACGCCGGTGGCGTTGACGACCTGCCGGGCCCGGATCTCGTACTCCCCGCCGGCCTCCACGTCCCGGACCCGGGCGCCGACGACGCGCTCGCCCTCGCGCAGGAACCCGGTCACGCGCGCGCGGTTGGCCACCTTCGCGCCGTACGACGCCGCGGTGCGCACCAGGGTGGTCACGAAGCGGGCGTCGTCGACCTGGGCGTCGTAGTACTGGAGGGCGCCGACGAGAACGTCCTTGCGCAGACAGGGGGCCACGCGCAGGGCGTGACGGCGGGTCAGGTGGCGGTGCACGGGCAGGCCCCGGCCGTGGCCGCGGGCCATGGACATCGTGTCGTAGAGGGCGACGCCCGAGCCGGCGTAGAGCCGCTCCCACCCCTTGTGCCGGAGCGGATAGAGGAACGGCACCGGCTTGACCAGGTGCGGGGCGAGCCGCTCCAGGAGCAGGCCGCGTTCCTTGAGGGCCTCGCGGACGAGCGCGAAGTCGAGCATCTCCAGATAGCGCAGACCGCCGTGGATCAGTTTGCTGGACCGGCTCGACGTGCCGGACGCCCAGTCGCGGGCCTCGACCAGCCCGGTGGCCAGGCCACGGGTGACGGCGTCCAGCGCGGTGCCGGCGCCGACCACTCCTCCGCCGACCACCAGGACGTCCAGCTCTCGCTCCGCCATCGCCGCCAGTGCCTCGGCGCGCTGCGCCGGCCCCAGTGCCGCTGTCCTCACCGCTGCCTCCCGATGTCGCAAGACGTGCTCACGTCGGCCGCACCCGGTGGGCGGGGCCCGGCTCATTCCCTCCTCATGCCCAGATTCCGACCGCGTCGTCCGCCTTCGGCCGCCGTGGGCTGACACGCTGTGGACAACTCACACAGAACCCCTGGAAGACACACGAACACAATCACACATAACGGTCATATGTGTACCTAGTCTGACAGTGCACTCGCTCGTCTTGTCCACAGCGGTTGCGAAACCTGTTCCGCTTCGGCTACTGGGAAGGACGGCCCACGCCATGCCCGCAGACCTCGCCGTCATCGGACTCGGCCCCTACGGTTTGCCGCTCGCCCAAGCCGCCGTCGCCGCCGGCATCGCCACCATCGGCTACGCCACCGGCCCCGAGGCCGGCTCGCTCAGCCCGGCCGAGCTGCGCCGGATGCACGCCTCGGGCTTCCGGCCCGGCACCGATCCCGCCCAGCTCGGCCGGGTGCGCACCGCGGTCATCTGCGCGCCCACCCCGCGCGGCGCCGACGGAGGACTCGACCTCGGCCAGGTCGAGGCGGCGGCCCGCACCCTGGCCGAGCGGCTGCGCCCGCACACCACGGTCATCCTGGAGTCACCCGTGCTGCCCGGCACCACGGAGGAATTCCTGCGCCCGCTGCTGGAGAAGGGATCGGGCCTGCGCGCCGGCCGCGACTTCCACCTCGCCTACTCCCCCAGCCGCGTCGACCCCGGCAGCCGCGACCACACCCCGGCCGGCACGCCGAAGGTCATCGGCGGCCTCACCCCGGCCTGCACCGAGTCGGCCGCCGCGTTCTACGGCCGGCTCACCGACAAGGTCGTCCGCGCACGCGGGCTGCGCGAGGCGGAGACGGTGCAGCTGCTGGAGACCAACTACCGGCACGTCAACATCGCGCTCGTCAACGAGATGGCCGTGCTCTGCCACGAGCTGGGCGTCGACCTGTGGGACGTCATCCGCTGCGCGGAGACCAAGCCCTTCGGCTTCCAGGCGTTCCGGCCGGGCCCGGGCGTCGGCGGGCACGGCGTCCCCCAGGACCTGACCGGCCACGCCAACCGCACCCTGCGCATGGTCGAACTGGCCCAGCAGGTCAACAACCGGATGCCCCGGTACGTCGTGCGGCGCGCCGCCACGCTCCTGAACGAGCACGGCAAGTCCGCGCGCGGCGCCCGCGTCCTGCTCCTCGGCGTCACCTACAAACCCGACCTCGCCGACCAGCAGGGCACCCCGGCGCAGGAGATCGCCGTACGGCTGATGGAGCTGGGCGCGGCCGTCAGCTACCACGACCCGTACGTGCCCGCGTGGAGCGTCCTGGACCGCCCGGTCCCGCGCGTGGACTCCTTCTACGAGGCCGCCGCCGACGCCGACCTCACGATCCTGCTCCAGCAGCACCGCACCTACGACCTCCAGGGCCTGTCGGTGAAGGCACAGTTGCTGCTGGACACGCGGGGCGCCACGCCCACCGGGGCGGCCCACCGGCTGTGAGCCCGGCGGCCGGCCCTTCGAGGGCGTGGCGACCAGGGTCTTTCGTTCGGATCGGGCCGGACCCCACGAGCCCGGCATGATCCGAACGAAGGGCCTAGCGGCGGTGCTGGGAGTCCGCCACCGTGACCTCGACCCGCTGGAACTCCTTCAGCTCGCTGTAGCCGGTGGTGGCCATGGCGCGGCGCAGGGCGCCGAAGAAGTTCATCGAGCCGTCGGGGATCCGGGACGGGCCGGCGAGGATCTCCTCGATCGTGCCGACCGTGCCCAGGTCGACCTTCTGGCCACGGGGCAGCTCCTCGTTGACCGCCTCCATGCCCCAGTGGTGGCCCTTGCCGGGCGCGTCGGTGCCCCGCGCCAGCGGGGAGCCCATCATGACCGCGTCGGCGCCGCAGGCGATCGCCTTGGGCAGGTCGCCGGACCAGCCGACACCGCCGTCCGCGATCACGTGCACGTACCGGCCGCCGGACTCGTCCATGTAGTCACGGCGGGCCGCAGCCACGTCGGCGACGGCGGTTGCCATCGGGACCTGGATGCCGAGGACGTTGCGCGTGGTGTGCGCGGCGCCGCCGCCGAAGCCGACCAGCACGCCGGCCGCGCCGGTGCGCATCAGGTGCAGCGCGGCGGTGTACGTGGCGCAGCCGCCGACGATCACCGGCACGTCCAGCTCGTAGATGAACTGCTTCAGATTCAGCGGCTCGTGCGAGGAGGACACGTGCTCCGCCGACACGGTGGTGCCGCGGATGACGAAGATGTCCACGCCCGCGTCCACGACCGCCTTGGAGAACTGGGCGGTGCGCTGCGGGGAGAGCGCGGCGGCGGTGACCACACCGGAGTCGCGCACCTCCTTGATGCGGGCGCCGATCAGCTCCTCCTTGATGGGGGCGGAGTAGACCTCCTGGAGGCGGCGGGTGGCCGTCTCGGCGTCCAGCTCGGCGATCTCGTCCAGCAGCGGCTGCGGGTCCTCGTACCGGGTCCACAGACCCTCGAGGTTCAGCACGCCGAGGCCGCCCAGCTCACCGATGCGGATCGCGGTGGCCGGGGAGACCACGGAGTCCATCGGGGCGGCCAGGAACGGCAGCTCGAAGCGGTAGGCGTCGATCTGCCAGGCGATCGAGACCTCCTTCGGGTCCCGCGTACGGCGGCTGGGGACGACGGCGATGTCGTCGAAGGCGTACGCCCGGCGGCCGCGCTTGCCGCGCCCGATCTCGATCTCAGTCACGTCTTGGGCCTTTCCCTGATGCGTTTCAGCGTCTTCCAGTATCGCCGACGGACACGGCGACGGCGGCCCCGCGGGGTGCGGGGCCGCCGTCGACGGCCGTCACGCGCGCGTCGCGGACGCGCGCCTGCTGCCGGAGGACTACCTCTTGCTGCTGTAGTTCGGCGCCTCGACCGTCATCTGGATGTCGTGCGGGTGGCTCTCCTTCAGACCCGCCGAGGTGATCCGCACGAAGCGGCCGCCCGCCTGGAGCTCGGGCACGGTCCGGCCGCCGACGTAGAACATCGACTGGCGCAGGCCGCCGACCAGCTGGTGGACGACGGAGGACAGCGGGCCGCGGTAGGGCACCTGGCCCTCGATGCCCTCGGGGATCAGCTGCTCGTCGGAGGCGACGCCCTCCTGGAAGTAGCGGTCCTTGGAGAACGACCGGCGCTCGCCACGGGTCTGCATGGCGCCGAGCGAGCCCATGCCGCGGTACGACTTGAACTGCTTGCCGTTGATGAACAGCAGCTCGCCCGGGGACTCCTCGCAGCCCGCGAGCAGCGAGCCGAGCATGACGGTGTCGGCGCCCGCGACCAGGGCCTTGGCGATGTCGCCGGAGTACTGGAGGCCACCGTCGCCGATCACCGGGACACCGGCGTCCTTGGCGGCCAGCGCGGCCTCGTAGATGGCGGTGACCTGCGGGACGCCGACACCGGCGACCACGCGGGTCGTACAGATGGAGCCGGGTCCGACACCGACCTTGATGCCGTCGGCGCCCGCGTCCACCAGGGCCTGGGCGCCGTCGCGCGTGGCGACGTTGCCGCCGATCACGTCGACACCGGAGGAGTTCGACTTGATCTTGGCGATCATGTCGCCGACCAGCCGGGAGTGCCCGTGCGCGGTGTCCACGACGATGAAGTCGGCACCGGCCTCGATCAGCGCCTGGGCGCGCTCGTAGGCGTCGCCGGCCACGCCGACCGCGGCGCCGACGAGCAGGCGGCCCTCGGCGTCCTTGGCGGCGCTCGGGTACTTCTCCGCCTTGACGAAGTCCTTGACGGTGATCAGGCCCTTGAGGACACCCTCGTCGTCGACCAGCGGCAGCTTCTCGATCTTGTGCTTGCGCAGCAGCTCCATGGCCTCGGGCCCGGAGATGCCGACCTTGCCGGTGACCAGCGGCATCGGGGTCATGACCTCGTGCACGCGGCGGCTGCGGTCGCTCTCGAACGCCATGTCGCGGTTGGTGACGATGCCGAGGAGCTTCTTCTCCCCGTCGGTCACCGGCACACCGCTGATGCGGAACTTCGCGCACAGCGCGTCCGCCTCGGCGAGGGTGGCCTCCGGGTGGATGGTGATGGGGTCCGTGACCATGCCGGACTCGGAGCGCTTCACCAGGTCGACCTGGTTGGCCTGGTCCTCGATGGAGAGGTTGCGGTGCAGGACGCCGACGCCGCCCTGGCGGGCCATCGCGATCGCCATGCGGGACTCGGTCACCTTGTCCATGGCGGCGGACAGCAGCGGGATGTTGACCCGCACGTTCTTGGAGACGTACGAGGCGGTGTCGATCTCGTCGGGTGCCATGTCCGACGAGCCCGGCAGCAGCAGCACGTCGTCGTAGGTCAGCCCGAGTGTCGCGAATTTTCCGGGCACTCCGTCGACGTTGGCAGTCATGACACCTTCCCCAAATGGCCTTGCTCGGTGCGGATGTCCATGCTAACGGGAAGCGCGGCTAGCAAATTCCACGGTACGAGGCCGCTTCAGACCTCGTACGTTCGTACGGGAAACGCGCCACGCCCGTTCAGCGGGGGCCGGTCGGGGCCCCGCGCAGGGGGGGTTCACTGTTCGGCGAGCGCCCGCAAGCGGCTCAGCGCCCGGTGCTGGGCCACGCGGACCGCGCCGGGTGACATTCCCAACATCTGCCCCGTCTCCTCCGCGGTCAAGCCCACGGCGATGCGCAGCAAGAGCAGCTCGCGCTGGTTCTCGGGCAGGTTGGCCAGGAGTTTCTTGGCCCACTCGGCGTCGCTGCTGAGCAGGGCGCGCTCCTCGGGGCCGAGGGAGTCGTCGGGCCGCTCGGGCATCTCGTCGGACGGCACCGCCGTCGAGCCGGGGTGGCGCATGGCCGCCCGCTGGAGGTCGGCGACCTTGTGGGAGGCGATGGCGAAGACGAACGCCTCGAAGGGGCGGCCGGTGTCGCGGTAGCGGGGCAGGGCGAGGAGGACGGCGACGCAGACCTCCTGGGCGAGGTCCTCCACGAAGTGGCGCGCGTCGCCGGGGAGCCGGGACAGCCGGGTGCGGCAGTAGCGCAGCGCCAGCGGGTGCACATGGGCGAGCAGGTCGTGCGTGGCCTGCGCGTCGCCGTCGACGGCCCGGTGCACGAGCGGACCGATCGCCCCGTGGGCCGTGCCCGCCTCGTCGTCGCGCATCGGTCCATGGTGCCTTGCGGCCGTCCGGTCCGTCGCATCCTGTCCGTGGTTGTGCACCGAAGCGTTATGAGCAGGTGCGCCGGCACTCATTCCCTGCGCCCTCCCCTTCCGCTCGACCGACTCGTCCCCGAGAGACTCCACATCTCAAGGATGCGGCATCCGCGCCGAAACGAGCATCGCGCGTCCGGCGGGCCGCCTCGCGCCTCGCCTGTCGGGAGGTGGGGCGGACGGTGTTCCCGGACGCACACGCCCGGCGCGCGTAACCCCTACGGCGCGCACCGCGGGCGGTCGCCGCCCGGCGTGCCCCGTACGGGTACGGACGCCGCGAGCGCGCTCGCGCCGGACGGCCGCCGAGCGGTCGCACGGAACGACTCGTTACCCCGGGAAACCATACGGGCACGGAGACCCGGCGCCCACCCGGGGCGGGCGCGGGAGACCGTCCCACGGCGGTGGACACGTCCGCGCGGGGCGTTCCCGCCGTATCGACCGCACCGGGCGGGGCACCGGAGCGGCCGCGCGGACCGCGCACCCCGGTGAGCGGGGACGGCCGCGCGCGCCGGGCACCCGCGGTGCCCGGTGCGCCGCGAACGGGGTCACGCCGAGTCACGACAACCCGGAGCGAGGCACGGCGACCGGAGCCGGCCACCGCCGTCCGGCCGTTCTCCCGACGTCCCCTGCCCGCGCCCCCTCCGCCACCCCGGCCGGCCCCTTCGCCATCGGGTCGGCCGGTCGGCGGCGAGGGAGCCGGCAGGGGGAACGGGGGACGGGGCGGAACCCGGCGGGGACGGCCCCGTGGGGCCGGCCACCGCTACCGGACCAGTCCCCAGCGGAAGCCGAGGGCCACCGCGTGGGCCCGGTCGGAGGCGCCGAGCTTCTTGAACAGGCGCCGTGCGTGGGTCTTCACGGTGTCCTCGGAGAGGAACAGCTCCCGGCCGATCTCGGCGTTGGAGCGGCCGTGACTCATGCCCTCCAGCACCTGGATCTCTCGCGCGGTGAGCGTGGGCGCGGCACCCATCTCGGCCGAGCGCAGCCGGCGCGGGGCGAGCCGCCAGGTGGGGTCGGCGAGGGCCTGGGTGACCGTGGCCCGCAGCTCGGCGCGGGAGGCGTCCTTGTGCAGGTAGCCCCGCGCACCGGCGGCGACCGCCAGGGCCACGCCGTCGAGGTCCTCGGCGACGGTGAGCATGATGATGCGCGCGCCCGGGTCCGCGGACAGCAGCCGGCGCACGGTCTCTACGCCGCCCAGGCCGGGCATGCGCACATCCATGAGAATGAGGTCGGAACGGTCGGCGCCCCAGCGGCGGAGGACTTCCTCGCCGTTGGCCGCCGTCGTCACGCGCTCGACACCGGGCACGGTCGCGACCGCGCGGCGGAGCGCTTCTCGGGCAAGCGGGGAGTCGTCGCAGACGAGGACGGATGTCATGACCGCCCTCCGCAGCTGATGCGCGTCACCTTGAGCCTCCAGGCTGGTACGGAATCGTCACCTGTGCGGTCGACCGTCTCGGACGCCTGCCCGAGCGCTTGTTTCTTCAACCGCCTCCGCCCTCTCAACGACGGTCACTCGAAAGAGTTACGGGGCCGCGTGCCGTCTTCGGCACTCTATGTGAGGGCTTCGACACGGTGCAGGCATGCCCGTCGGACTCTCAACTTTTCATCACAACCTATGACCCATTCGGCCCCTTTTCTTCCCGTTTCGTAGTGTCCGGAGCTAGATTCGCAATGAGTCATATTTTCATCTCCTTAGACCGGACACGTACGGTCGTCGGCACCGTTTCCGCCCAGAACGGCTACAAGGGGTCACGTAATGGCAGATTTCTCCCGCCTTCCCGGACCGAACGCGGACCTGTGGGACTGGCAGCTGCTGGCTGCCTGTCGCGGCGTGGACAGCTCGCTCTTCTTCCACCCCGAGGGCGAGCGCGGGGCGGCTCGGAGTGCCCGCGAGAACTCGGCCAAGGAGGTCTGCATGAGATGCCCGGTACGTGCGCAGTGCGCCGCGCACGCACTGGCGGTGCGCGAGCCGTACGGCGTCTGGGGCGGCCTGACCGAGGACGAGCGCGAAGAGCTGATGGGGCGCGCCCGCAACCGCCTGGTGACGGCGTCGACCACCAGCGGGGACACCACGCCGGAGAACTGAAGGAACGTTTCTTCAAGGAGCCGCGCCGATCCTCCCCGAGGAGACGCGCGGGCACACGCGCGTGCCCGTGACGCCGCCCGACACCTCCCGGGTCGCGGAGCGCTCCTAGCCGCGCCCGGCCGTCCGGGCCGCGCGGGCCAGTTGTTCCAGCGTCGCCGCCACGGCCGGCACCTGTGCCAGGTCGGGCAGGGTGAGGGCGACGATCTCCCGCCGTACCGCCGGTTCCAGCCGCACCGTCCGCGCACCCCTCGGCCGCACCGACTCCACGGCCAGCTGCGGCAGCACCGCGACCCCCAGACCCGCGCCGACCAGACCGACCACCGCCGGATAGTCGTCGGTGGCGAAGTCGATGCGCGGCGTGAAGCCCCCCTTCTCGCACACCGCGACCAGCTGGCCGCGGCAGCGCGGGCAGCCCGCGATCCAGGGCTCGCCGGCCAGCTCGCCGATGGCGACGGCCTCCGCGCGCGCGAGCCGGTGCCGTTCGGGTACGAGCGCGACCAGACGGTCCGTCAGCAGGGGCCGTACGACCAGGTCGTCCCAGTCCTCCGCGACCGCCGCGCCCTCGTAGCGGAAGGCCAGGGCCAGGTCGCAGTCGCCCTCGCGCAGCAGCTCGACGGAGCGCGGGGGTTCCGCCTCCTCCAGGGAGACGCGGGTGCCGGGATGGGCGGCGCGCAGGGCGGCCAGGGCGGTCGGGACCAGGGTGGAGCTGCCGCTGGGGAACGACACCAGCCGCACCCGGCCCGCGCGCAGGCCGGCGATGGCCGCGACCTCCTCCTCGGCGGCGGTGAGCCCGGCGAGGATGCCCGAGGCGTGCCGGACGAGGGCCTCGCCCGCCTGGGTGAGGCGCATCTCCCGGCCGGCGCGGACCAGCAGCGGGGTGCCGACGGAGGTCTCCAGGGCCTTCATCTGCTGGCTGACCGCCGGCTGGGTGCAGCCCAGCTGGCGTCCGGCGGCGGAGAAGGAACCGGTGGTGGCGACGGCGCGCAGGACGCGGAGATGACGGGCCTCGATCACCCCTGAAGCATAAGGCAGGCTTGGGCGGGAGCCCCGATCACGCGTCGGCGCTTTGGGCACCGTTCCCGTACCGTGCGGGGCATGAAGGTGCTCTCGGTGAATGTGGGCCGCCCCCGGCGCGTGCCCTACACGGGTCAGCCGGACGGGCTGACCGGTATCGACAAGCGGCCGGTCGACGGGCCGGTGCGGGTGGCGGCCCCCGGGCCGAAGGGGACCGGCGGGAGCGGGCTCGCCGGGGACGCGGTCTGCGAACGCCGCTTCCACGGCGGGAACGACCAGGCGGTGTACGCGTTCGCCCGCGAGGACCTCGACGCGTGGGAGCGCGAGCTCGGCCGGCCGCTGCCCAACGGCTGCTTCGGCGAGAACCTGACGACGGACGGCCTGGAGGTCTCCGGGGCGCTGATCGGCGAGCGCTGGCGGATCGGTCCCGTCGTGGTGCTGGAGGTGACCTCCGGCCGGGTTCCGTGCCGTACGTTCCAGGGCCATCTGGGCGAGCGCGGCTGGGTCAGGAGGTTCACCCGGAAGGGCGCGTCGGGTGCGTACCTCCGGGTGATCGAACCGGGTGAGATCCAGGCGGGCGACGCCGTGGAGATCGTGCACCGGCCGGACCACGGGGTGACGGCGGCGCTGGAGTTCCGGGCGGTCACCACCGACCGGGACCTGCTGCCGGGGCTGCTCGCCGCGGGCGACGCCCTGCGCGCACAGACGCGGGCGGCGGCCCACGCGTACCTGGCGGAGCGGAGCGGCTGAGGGGCCGTCGCGCAGCGGACGGCGCCGGAGCGGGTCACTACGCTTGGGCCATGACAACGGCTCTGATTACGGGATCGACCGCGGGAATCGGTGCCGCGTTCGCGCGGCGGCTCGCGGCTGACGGGCACGACCTCGTCCTGGTGGCGCGGGACACCGGGCGGCTGCGCGAGCAGGCGACGGAACTGCACGACCGGCACGGCATCGAGGTGGAGGTGCTGACCGCCGATCTGTCCGAGGACAAGGGCATCGAGGCGGTCGCCGACCGGCTCGGCGACCGGAAGAACCCGGTCGACCTGCTGGTGAACAACGCCGGTTTCGGCAACAAGGGCCGCTACCTGGACGTGCCCATGCCGGACGAGCTGAAGATGCTCAAGGTGCACTGCGAGGCGGTGCTCCGGCTGACCTCGGCGGCGACCGCGGCGATGCGGGAGCGGGGCCGGGGCGGGGTGGTGAACGTCGCCTCCGTGGCCGCCTTCGTCCCGCGCGGCACCTACGGCGCGTCCAAGGCGTGGGTCGTGCAGTTCACCCAGGGCGCGGCGAAGGACCTGGCCGGCAGCGGGGTCCGCCTGATGGCGCTGTGCCCGGGCTTCGTGCGCACCGAGTTCCACCAGCGGGCCGGCATGGGCACGGACAACATCCCGGGCTGGCTGTGGCTGGACGCCGACAAGCTGGTCGCGGCGGCCCTGACCGACCTCGCGCGCGGCCGGACGGTGTCCGTCCCGGACCCCCGGTACAAGGCGCTGATGGGACTGGTGAAGGTGACACCGCGCGTGCTGCTGGGCGGCATCACCTCCAAGACCGGACGCAAGTACGGCCCGCGGTAGGCGGGCGGGTGCGAGCCGCCCCCGCCGCCCGCGTCCCCTCCGGCCCCCCGGGCCGGACAGGGCGAAGGCCCGGTCCCCCAGGGGGCCGGGCCTTCGGTGGGGCGTGGTCGGTCAGTGGGAGTGACCGTGGCCGTGGCCCGCGGCCTCCGGCTCCTCTTCCTTCTTCTCGACGACCAGGGTCTCGGTCGTGAGCAGCAGGGAGGCGATGGAGGCGGCGTTCTCCAGGGCGGAGCGGGTGACCTTGACCGGGTCGATGACGCCGGCCTTGATCAGGTCGCCGTACTCGCCGGTGGCGGCGTTGTAGCCCTGACCCGCTTCCAGTTCCTTGACCTTGGAGACGATGACGTAGCCCTCCTGGCCGGCGTTCTCGCCGATCCAGCGCAGCGGCTCGACCACGGCGTTGCGGACCACGGCGACACCGGTGGCCTCGTCGCCGGTCTTGTCCAGGTTGCCGGACAGGACCTTGGAGGCGTGCACCAGGGCGGAGCCACCGCCGGAGACGATGCCCTCCTCGACCGCGGCGCGGGTCGCGGAGATGGCGTCCTCGAGGCGGTGCTTCTTCTCCTTCAGCTCCACCTCGGTGGCGGCGCCGACCTTGATGACGCACACGCCGCCGGCCAGCTTCGCGAGGCGCTCCTGGAGCTTCTCGCGGTCCCAGTCGGAGTCGGTGTTCTCGATCTCGGCCTTGATCTGCGCGACGCGGCCGTGGACGTCCTCGGTCTTGCCGGCGCCGTCGACGATCGTGGTGTCGTCCTTGGTGACGGTGATGCGGCGGGCCGAGCCCAGCACGTCGATGCCGACCTGGTCGAGCTTGAGGCCGACCTCCTCGGAGATGACGGTGCCGCCGGTGAGGGTGGCGATGTCCTGGAGCATGGCCTTGCGGCGGTCGCCGAAGCCGGGGGCCTTCACCGCGACGGCGTTGAAGGTGCCGCGGATCTTGTTGACGACCAGGGTCGACAGGGCCTCGCCCTCGACGTCCTCGGCGATGATCAGCAGCGGCTTGGAGGCACCGGCCTGGATGACCTTCTCCAGCAGCGGCAGCAGGTCGGCGATGGCGGCGATCTTGCCCTGGTGGATGAGGACGTAGGGGTCCTCCAGGACGGCCTCCATGCGCTCCTGGTCCGTCACGAAGTACGGCGACAGGTAGCCCTTGTCGAAGGCCATGCCCTCGGTGAAGTCCAGCTCCAGACCGAAGGTGTTGGACTCCTCGACGGTGATGACACCGTCCTTGCCGACCTTGTCCATCGCCTCGGCGATCAGCTCGCCGACCTGGCTGTCCTGGGCGGACAGCCCGGCGACGGCGGCGATGTCGGACTTCTCGTCGATCGGGCGCGCCGTGGCGAGCAGCTCCTCGGAGATCGCCTTGACGGCGGCGTCGATGCCCTTCTTCAGGGCGGCCGGGGAGGCGCCGGCGGCGACGTTCCTCAGGCCTTCGCGCACCAGGGCCTGGGCGAGCACGGTGGCGGTGGTGGTGCCGTCACCCGCGATGTCGTTGGTCTTGGTCGCCACCTCCTTCACCAGCTGGGCGCCGAGGTTCTCGAACGGGTCCTCGATCTCGACCTCGCGGGCGATCGTGACACCGTCGTTGGTGATGGTGGGGGCGCCGAACTTCTTGTCGATGACGACGTTGCGGCCGCGGGGGCCGATCGTCACCTTCACCGTGTCGGCAAGCTTGTTGACGCCGCGCTCAAGGGCGCGACGGGCGTCCTCGTCGAACTTCAGGATCTTCGCCATGACAGCGGGAGCCCTCTCCGAAATCAGTGGGTGAAAAGAGACTGCGCCCCGGGCGCCCGGCTTCTTGTCGATTCGCGGGGACCAGGGGCGCAGCTCAGAGCAGCGAAGTGCTTGAGGTGATTACTTCTCGATGATCGCGAGAACGTCGCGGGCCGAGAGGACGAGGTACTCGTCGCCGTTGTACTTCACCTCGGTGCCGCCGTACTTGCTGTAGAGGACGACGTCACCGACCTTGACGTCGAGCGGCAGGCGCTCGCCGTTCTCGAACCGGCCCGGGCCCACGGCGAGGACGGCGCCCTCCTGGGGCTTCTCCTTCGCGGTGTCCGGGATGACCAGGCCAGAGGCAGTGGTCTGCTCGGCGTCGAGCGGCTGGACCACGATGCGGTCCTCGAGCGGCTTGATGGCAACCTTGGAGCTGGTGGTCGTCACGATCCGACCTCCCCCTTCGGAGATCTCGGGGTTGACTGTCTGAGGTGGCGACCAGGTCGATCCGTCGTCGCGGGTGCCGGATCTGCCCGTCGCTTTGTTGGCACTCTCTACTGCCGAGTGCCAGGGCCGAGACTATGACCGCGATTAGCACTCGGTCAAGCGGAGTGCCAATGCGCGCGGCGCGTCGCTCCGATTCGGGGGTTCCGGGGCCTCCCGCGCGGGCAGCCGGGCCAGGGTCTTTCGTTCGGATCGGGCCGGATCAGGGAGCGGGGTCCGGTGCCGTGGACCGCAAGGCGGAGGAGGGCGTCATGGCGGAGCCACGGCAACCGACGACGACGCGGCGAGGCGCGGTGCCAGGGCGCGAGCCCGGCAGGATCCGAACGAGAGGCCCTAGAGGTAGTCCTCCAGGCGTCCGGCGGTCAGGCCGCCTTCCTGCGCCGTGCGCAGCACCCGCGCCGTGCGTTCGCGCAGGGGTGGGCCCGGCGACTCGTCCGGGCCCACCAGGACGATGTCGCCGGCGCGCAGTCGGCGCGGGCCGTGGGTGTAGACGAGGCCGGCCGGGGTGAGGGCGGCGCGCCACCGGACGACCGCGGTGATGCCGCAGTCCGCCGCCGCGCGCAGGGTGGTGGTGTCGTAGGAGCCGTACGGCGGCCGGAACAGGCGCGGGCGGACGCCGAGGCGGGCGTGGAGCCGGTGCTGCTGGCCACAGATCTCGGCGCGCTGGGCGGCGTACGGCGTGCCGGCCGACGCCCGGTGGTCGAGGGTGTGGTTCTCCACGCCCGCGCCGAGGGCGCGCAGGCGGGCGAAGTGGCCGTAACCGGGGCCGGCGACGCTGTCGGTGAGGAACATGCTGACCGGGAGCCGCAGTTCGCGGACCATGTCGACGAAGCGGGGGTCCTGTTCGGCGCCGTCGTCGTAGGTGAGGAAGACGACCCGGTCGCGGGTGGTGACGTGGTCGACCACCGGGGGCAGGCCGTGCGCCCCGGGGTGCGTGGAGACCGGCCGGACGGGGTGCAGCGGGGCGCGGGCGAGCGGTTCGGCCAGCCCCCAGCGGCGGTAGCCGCGGTCGGGGGCCGGGCCGTGCGGGCGCACGCCTTCGGCGGCCTTCTTGCCGAGCCGCTCGATGGGGTCGACGGACGGGGCGCAGCCCGCCAGGAGCAGGGCCGCGGCGAGTACCGCGGCCGGGCCCCGCCGCCTCACAGGTAGTCCTCCAGGCGGGCCACGGCGTAGCCCTCGCGCGTGACCTTGTCCAGGAAGCGGCGCATGTCGTCCACCATCGTGCCGTTCCACTCGTCCCGGCCCCGGAAGTGGGTGAGGACGATGTCACCGGGGTGCAGGCTGCGGTCCCACTCGCGGTACTCCCAGTGGTCCACGAAGACCTCTTCGTCCCAGATGGGCGCGTAGCGGATCCCGCAGGACTTGGCGGCGCGCAGGGTGTCGCCGTTGTAGTTGCCGTACGGCGGCCGGAAGACGGTGGGCGCCCTGCCGAACTCCCGCTTCATGATGTCCTGCATGCCGCAGATCTCGTGCTTCTGCTCGTCGTAGGAGAGCCCCGGCAGATAGGGATGGGTCAGGGTGTGGTTGTTGAGGGTCACGCCCAGGGCCTTCATCCGGCGGAAGTAGCCGTAGTCCTCCTTGACGAGGTAGTTGCTGAGGAAGGCCGAGTACGGGATCTTCAGCTCGCTCATCATGCGCAGGAACGCGGGGTCCTTCTCCGCGCCGTCGTCGATGGTGAGGAAGACGACCTTCTGCCGGGTGGGGACGGTGGTGAAGACCGGGGGGAGCCGGTCCTCCTCCTGCCCGTCGACCTCGAAACCGTCACGGGCGGTGATCTCGGGTTTCTTCGCGGGCGGGGCCGGGGTCGGGAGCGGGGTGCGGGCCAGGCCCCAGCGGCGGGCGGCGGCGGCCAGCCGGGCGTGTTCGGCGGTCCGGCGGGCCTGTGCGCCGGCCTGCCCGGCCCGGGGGTCCGACGTGTGGGCGGGACCGCCCTGTCCGGAGGCCGGTTCGGTGCGGTCGGCGCAGCCGGTGAGGAGGGCGGCGGTGGCCAGCGCGAGGGCCGCGCAGCGGACGGCGACCGGCACACCCGATGTCTGACTTTTGTCATTTTGTACTACTACTCGCATGGTGTCGGATCCTCCCAGGCACCCGCCGCCGCACCGGGCCGACACCGCCGCCGGACGCGCACCATCCACCGACTGGCCCACAATGAGCCGGTGAACGACCTCGCCCCGCTCCTCACCCCCGAAGGCCGCGCCCTCCTCGACGAGGTCCGCGACACCGCACCGGCGGACGAACTCGCCGTCGCCACCCGGCTGCGCCGCGACCACCCCGCCACCCTGGTGTCGGCCGCGCTCGGCCAGGCCCGGCTGCGGCAACGGGCGGCGGCCAAGTTCGGTGCCGAGGACGCCGGACGGATGTTCTTCACCCCCCACGGCGTGGAGCAGTCGACGCGGACCACCGTGGCGGCGCACCGGGCGCGGCGGTTCCGGGACCTCGGCGTCACCTCCGTCGCCGACCTGTGCTGCGGGATCGGCGGCGACGCGATCGCCCTCGCGCGGGCCGGGATCCGGGTGCTGGCCGTGGACCGGGACCCGCTGACCGTGGCGGCGGCCCGCGCGAACGCCGACACGCTGGGGCTCGCCGGACTGATCGAGGTGCGCGAGGCGGACGTCACGGAGGTCGACGTCAGCGGGTACGACGCGGTGTTCGTCGACCCGGCGCGGCGGGGCGGACGGGGCCGGATCTTCGACCCGGAGGCGTACTCGCCGCCGCTGTCCTGGGCGGTGCGGACCGCCGCCGGCGCCCCGCGCGCCGCGCTGAAGATCGCCCCGGGCATCCCGCACGAGGCGGTGCCGGACACCGCCGAGGCCGAGTGGGTCTCCGACGGCGGCGACGTCAAGGAGGCGGTGCTGTGGTTCGGGACCGGGACGCCGGGTGCCGTGCGGGCCACCCTGCTGCCGGGCCCGCGCACGCTCATCGGCCGGGGCCTGCCCGACCCCGGGGTGCGGCCGGTGGGGCGCTACCTCTACGAGCCGGACGGTGCCGTGATCCGCGCCCACCTGGTCGCGGAGGTGGCCGAGGAGGTCGGCGGCGGCCTCCTGGACCCCACCATCGCCTACGTCACCGCCGACGAGCTGCGGCCCACGCCGTACGCCTCCGCCTACGAGATCACCGACCGGCTCCCGTTCAACGTCAAGAAGCTGCGGGCGCTGCTGCGCGAGCGCGGGGTCGGCACCCTGACCGTGAAGAAGCGCGGCTCCGCGGTCGAGCCGGAGGAACTGCGTCGCAAGGTCAGGCCGCAGGGGCCGAACGCGGCGACGGTGTTCCTCACCCGCGTCGCCGGCGCCCCGACCATGCTGGTCGGGGGGCCGGTCTAGACGCCGGTACCCGCGGCGCCCGGGGTCACCTCAGGGCGAGGCCGAACGACGCCTTCGCGTACGGCGCCTTCACCGCCTTGCCGCCGAAGGCCAGGGCCGCGTCCGTGGTCAGGCCCGAGGGGCGTCCGCGCAGCACCCAGACCGCGCCGTTGCCGCCGTCCTCGCCGGGGGCGGCGGCGGCCAGGTCGGCGTGGCCGTTGCCGTTGACGTCGAGCAGCCGGACGACGTAGCCGAAGGAGTCGTACGGCTCGGCCGTGCCGGGGACGCCCGCGGTGTCCTGGCCGAACGCCTGGGCACCGGTGCCGGTCAGCCCGGAGCGGCTGCCGCGCAGCACGTCCACCACTCCCTCGCCGTTCTCGTCGGGCGCCCCGACGACGAGGTCGTCGACACCGTCGCCCGTGATGTCGCCGACCGCGACCGACCGGCCGAACTGGTCGTGCTCCTCCCGGCCGCCGGGGACGCCGGGCGTGTCCTGGGTGAACCGCTTCCAGGTGTCCCGGCCGCCCAGCCCGCCGGCGCCGCCGTACATCACCCAGACCGCGTTGTCGTCCTGGTAGCCGCTGACCAGGTCGTCGTAGCCGTCGCCGTTCAGGTCGCCGATCGCGGCCGCGCCGTCCCCGCCCGGGTGCTGGTCGTCGACGCGGGTGAGGCCGCCGGGGCCGCTCAGGTAGAGGGTGCCGCAGTAGTTGCCGTCGCCGCAGTAGCCGGTCAGCACCAGGTCGCTGCGGCCGTCGCCGTTGATGTCACCTGTGTCGCCGTCGCGGATGTCGATGTACTGGAGGTGGCCGGGGTCGAGCGGGGTCCGCGCGGCCGGGGCGCCGGTGCGCCGGAGCGGGCCCTTCCAGATCGTGGCGGTGGTGCCGGCCGGGTCGTCGCCCCCGCCGAAACCGGCGTCGAACACGGCGAGGTCGAGGTGTCCGTCGCCGTCGAAGTCGCCGGTCTGGGTGTCGGTGGCCGGGAGGGCCGGGCCGCCGGACAGCCCGTGCGGGCCGCCCCAGACGACGGCGCCGCCGTCCCGCGGCGAACCGCTGCCGACGACGAGGTCCGCGTAGCCGTCGCCGTCCAGGTCGCCCTCGGAGATCTGGAGTCCGAAGTGCTGTCCCCGGACGGGGACGCCGGGGACGCCGGCGGTGGCCCGGCTGAGGATCGTGCGGTGGCCGGTGGACAGGCCGTGCGGGCCGCCGTACATCACGGAGACGTAGCCCGCCGCGGTCCGGCCGGAGACGGTCGCGTTGGGCGCACCGACGGCCAGGTCGGCGTAGCCGTCGCCGTTGAAGTCGTCACGGACCGGTGCCGCCCCGGCCCGGGTGCCACCGGAGGGGGCGCTGCCGGCGGGGGCGGCGGACGCGGCCGGGACGGTGAGGGTCAGGGCGGTCAGCCCCAGGGACAGCGGCAGGGCCCAATGGGCGTGCGAACGCAGGCGGAACAACGGAGAACCCCCGGTTGAACGGTGACATGTGGTCACCCCTGGGACCGGCGGCCCGGTCGAAAGGTTGTACGGGTCAGCGCAGGGAGGCCCACAGCGCGCTCGCCGCCGGCTCCTTCGGGATCACCCGGTTGGGGTCGGAGGGGGCCGCGACGACCGGCATGGTCACCGTCCTCACCCGGCCGGCGGACAGGTTCCCGAGGCTCCGGCCGAGACGGGTCAGCTCGCCGAGCGAGTCCAGGCCGGTGTCGGTGGTGAGGTTCGCGGTGACGGCGTCGGCGACCCGGTACAGCCGGGCCGGGTCGGTGAGCAGGCCCGCGGCGGACACCCGCGTCAGCAGGGCCTTGACCAGGGTCTGCTGGAGGCCGATGCGGCCGAGGTCGCTGCCGTCGCCTATTCCGTGCCGGGTGCGGGCCAGCGCCAGGGCGCGCGTCCCGTCGAGGTGGTGGGTGCCGGCCTTCAGGTGCAGGTGGCTCTTGTCGTCGTCGATGTCCTGGCCGGTGGTGACGTCGACACCGCCGAGCGCGTCGACCAGCCCGGCGAAGCCGGAGAAGTCGATCTCCAGGTAGTGGTCCATGCGGACGTGCGTCAGGGACTCGGCCGTCTTCACCGCGCACACCGGCCCGCCCACCGCGTAGGCGCTGTTGAACATCGCGCCGTACGCCACCGGGGCCGTGCCGCCGGAGGGGAGCGGGCAGGACGGGCGGGTGACGAGCGTGTCGCGGGGGATGCTGACCACGGTGGCCCTCGTCCGGCCCGCGTCGAGGTGCACGACCATCGCGGTGTCGGACCGGGCTCCGGAGCTGTCGCCGCCGCCCAGCTTCCGGTCGGCCGCGCCGTCGCGCGAGTCCGAGCCGAGCACCAGGATGTCGAGGGAGCCGGTGGGCGGCGCGGCGGCCTGGGTGGTCACCGCGCGGGCGGGCCGGTCGTCGCCGAGCGCGCCGTCGATGTCGACGCCTCGGATGTTGCCGTCCAGGTGCCGGTACGCCCAGCCCGCGGCGGCCGCGCCGAGGACCAGCGCGCCCGCCAGGACCAGACCGGCGGTCCTCAACACCGCCCGCCGCCGGCCCGCCGTTCCGGCCGTGTCGCCCTGTGTCTCGTCTCGCGTCACGGCAAGAACGTACGTCCGAATCATGAACGGGATGTCAGCGCGAGCCCCGCACGCGGGTTTTCTCGGGCGATTCTCATCCGAGGGTCACCGTCGGGACCGGATTGCCGTCGCTCCAGGAGCCGTTGAATCCGAAGGTGACCGAGCCGCCGTCCGGTACGACTCCGTCGTAGGAGGCGTTGGCGCACGACACGGCCGCGCCCGACTGGGTGCACGTGGCGTTCCAGGCCTGGGTGATCCGCTGGCCCGCGCCGTAGTTCCAGTTCACCTTCCACGAGGAGAGGGAGGCGCCGGAGCAGGAGATCCGCACCTGACCGGTGAAGCCGGTGTTCCACTGGCTGGTGACGCTGTAGGCGGCCGCGCAGGCGCCGCCGCCCGGGGGCGGGGTGGTGGTGGAGCCGCCCAGCGCCTCCGCGATGCCGTGGTAGGCCGGTTTGGGCTGGTAGTTCGCGTCGTACGGGGTCGCCGCCCCGTAACCCGGGAAGGTGTCCGGCACCCACGAGTCGGCGTCGGTGAAGCCCCAGACGGTGACGTTGACGCAGCGGGTCACGGCGGCGCACGCGGCCACGACGGACTTGAAGTCGGCGGCCTGCTGGGCGAGTTTCGCGCTGTCCGCCGGCAGCTGCATGCGGACGTCCAGCTCGGTGATCGCCACGTCGACGCCCAGGTCGGCGAAGCGCTGGATGTTCTGCTGGAGCGTCGACGGCACCTGGCCGAGGATCAGGTGGGCCTGGAGGCCGACGCCGCCGATCGGGACGCCCCGTTCCTTGAGGGACCTGACGAGGTCGTACAGGGCGGTGGACTTGGCGTTGACGCCCTCGACGTTGTAGTCGTTGATGTACAGCTTGGCGTCCGGATCGGCCGCGTGCGCCCAGGTCAGGGCGTCGGCGATATAGCCGGAGCCCAGGCCGTCGTACCAGAGGTCCGATCTGAAGGTGCCGTCCTCGTTGAAGGGTTCGTTGACGACGTCCCAGGCGGCGATCTTCCCCTTGTAGCGGCCGACCTCGGTGCTGATGTGGTTCTGGAGCAGGCTGCCGAGCTGGGCGGGGGTCCAGCTGCCGTTGGTGAGCCAGCCCGGGTTCTGGCTGTGCCAGACCAGGGTGTGGCCGCGCACCTGCTGGTCGTGGGCCTGCGCGAAGGCCACGATCTGGTCTGCCTCGGCCCAGTTGAAGCTGTTCCGGGCGGGCTCGACGGTCTCCCACTTCATGGCGTTGCCGGGGGTGAGCGAACCGAACTGGCTCCCGGCGATGTCGCCGTAGGTCCCGGTGAGCCGGGAGCCGGTGACGGCGGTGCCGACGACCTTGCCCTTCGCCGCCGCGAGGTCGCGCAGCGGGGTGTCGGCGGCGTGCGCCGCGGGTGCCGTGAGCAGCAGGGCGACGCCGGTCAGCAGGGACGCGAGGGATACGAGGGGCGTGCGACGTAAACGGGTCCTCGGGGATCTCATGGCGGGTGCCTCCGAAAGTTTCGGTCCGATAACCGATTGACTCGGAGCAGTGTGGGGTGGTGCCCGGCACCCGTCAATACACCGGGAACCCTCAGAGCGCGGCGGGCGCGGCCGTGCTCGACCGCACCACCAGGCTCGTCGCCAGCTCCACCCGGGTCGCCGTCCGGTCCGCGTCGGCGCGCCCCAGCTCCAGCACCAGCCGGGCCGCGGCCTCGGCCATCTCGGTCAGCGGCTGCCGCACGGTCGTCAGCGGCGGTCCCACCCAGCGGGCCACCGGCAGGTCGTCGAAGCCGACGACACTGAGGTCCTCCGGGACGCGCAGGCCGAGTTCGCGGGCGGCCTCGTACAGCCCGAGCGCCTGGAGGTCGTTGCCCGCGAAGACGGCGGTCGGCCGGTCCGGGCGGCGCAGCAGCTCCAGGCCCAGGCGGTAGCCGGCGTCGTGGTGGAAGTCGCCGGCGACGACGAGCGAGGGGTCCACGGACACACCGGCCGTCTCCAGGGCCGCCCGGTAGCCGTCGACCCGCGCCCGGCTGCACATCATCCGGGACGGACCGCTGATCGCGCCGATCCGGGTGTGGCCGAGTTCCACCAGGTGCCGGGTGGCGGCCAGTCCGCCCTGCCAGTTGGTGGCGCCGATCGAGGGCACGTCCGGGCCGGGGTCGCCGGCCGGGTCCATCACCACGAACGGGATGGACCGGCTCGTCAGCAGCGCCCGCTGGGACTCGTCGAGCCCGGAGAGCACCAGCACCACGCCGTGCGGGCGGCGGGCGGCCACCTGGTCGGCCCAGGTCCGGCCCGGGGTGAGCCGCCCGGCCGACTCGGACAGGACGACGCTGAGGCCCGTGTCCCGGGCGACGTTCTCCACCCCCCGGATGACCTCCATCGCCCAGGCACTCTCCAGCTCGTGGAAGACGAGGTCGATCAGCGGCGACCGGGAGGCCTCGGCGCGCCGGCGCCGGTAGCCGTAGGCGCGCAGCAGCTCCTCGACGCGGGCGCGGGTGGCGGGGGCGACGTCCGCCCGGCCGTTGAGGACCTTCGAAACAGTCGGAGCCGACACCCCGGCCTCACGGGCGATCTCGGCGAGGGTCGCCGTCTGCGTCTCTGCGGGCTTCGAAGGCTTCATGCCCGCGATCGTAACCCCAGGGCCCGTCACGACGAAGGAGCCCGCCGCCCACGGAGACTCGCAACATTCGCTGTATCATTAGAAACATTCGACTTCCTGGCTCCTGGTGTTCAGCCCGTCGTCGGGCTGCCGACGGGGACGCCCAGCCGGCCGGCCACGGCGGTGAGGGCCGGGCCCAGGGGCAGCGCGACCCGGGTGAGGGCGTGCCGGTCGCCGCGGGTGGGATCCCGGTTGACGATCAGCACCGGTTTCCCGGCCTCGGCCGCCTGGCGGACGAACCGGAGCCCGGACATCACCGTCAGCGAGGAACCGAGGACCAGCAGCGAGGTCGCCGCCCGGACCAGCTCCCGGCAGTGCTCCACCCGCCGCGGCGGGACGGACTCGCCGAAGAAGACCACGTCCGGCTTGAGGACGCCGCCGCAGACCAGGCAGGGCAGCACCCGGAAGTCGCCGACCTGTTCGTCGGTGAGGTCGGCGTCACCGTCCGGGTTGATGCCGGCGGCCACCGGCGCGAAGCCGGGGTTGGCCTCCTCCAGCCGCCGGGCCAGCTCACGGCGCGGGCCGAGGGCGCCGCAGGAGAGGCAGACGACGCGGTCCAGGCTGCCGTGGAGCTCCACGACGCCCTCGCTGCCGGCGGCCTGGTGCAGCCCGTCGACGTTCTGGGTGATGACACCGGAGAGCAGGCCGTGTCGCCCGAACGCGGCCACGGCCCGGTGCCCGGCGTTGGGCCGGGCGCTGCCGAACGTCCGCCAGCCGAGGTGGCTGCGCGCCCAGTAGCGGCGCCGGGCCCCGGCGTCGGCGGTGAAGTCCTGGTAGGTCATCGGGGTGTGCCGGCTAAGGCTGCCGCCCTCACCCCGGTAGTCGGGGATACCCGACTCCGTGGAGATGCCCGCGCCGCTGAGCACCAGCACCCCGCCGGCGCCCAGCGCACCGGCGACCGGCCCGAGGTCCGTGGTGCCCGCGGGCAGGTCCTCGGTCGGGGTCCAGCTGAGAGTGGGGCGCATCCGCATGCCGCCAGGGTACGGAACGCGCGTTCGGTGCCGGCCCGGGCCTAGGGCCTCTCGTTCGGATCATGCCGGGCTCGCGGGGTCCGGCCCGATCCGAACGAAAGACCCTAGCGGGAGTCGAGGCCCAGCTCGTGGTTCCTGACCGCCTCGCGGACGGCGCCGACGAAGCCGTTCCAGAAGTGGTCGGCGTAGGGGCTGTCGGCGCTCGGCACACCGGCCGTCGCGCGGCGCTTGGCGGCGCCGGAGAAGTCACCGAACATCGCCTTGCGCAGGGCGGTGGACAGCTCCATCTGGGCGCCGGCCCCCGTACGGGTGCGGTTGGCTATGTTGGCGGGGTCGTCGCCGTTGATGGGGTCGGTGGCGCCCGCGAAGACCACGGTGACGTCGTGGTCGGGGTCGGCCGCCGGGGAGGTCAGGCCGTGTTTGGTGAGGGCCGCGAGCAGGTTCCGCTTCAGCCGCTCGTCACGGCCGCCGATGATGATCTTCTTCGTCGTCGTGTCGTCGAAGCCGTGCAGGGAGACGGCGTACAGGTTCGCGGCGCAGACGGCGAGGGCCGCCGGATCGTCGCAGTGGGTGGCGGTGACGTGCTGCGCGGCGGAGTTGGCCAGGGCCTCGAACATCCAGTAGTCGCGCTGCGGCTCCCCCGGCACCGCCGCGCCGGCCGGGTCGGCGCCGGCGTCGAAGGGCGTGTACCCGGCGACGGCCAGGCACAGTTCGCTCGTGCCCGCCTCGATCCCGCCGCCGTGCGGCGCGATCACCGCCGTGCTGGTGACGGGGCTGCTGGTGGCGCGGGCGTTGTCCGTGACCTGCGCCGGGGCACCTATGCGGAACCGGCGCGTCCAGTCGGTGCCCTCCTTGGCCGCGGTCCGGGTGTACAGGTCGGTGTTCGACGCGTACTGGTCGGCCGCCGCGGCGGGCGTGGCGCCGTCGCCCAGTACGGCGTTGAGGGTGGGCAGGCCGGCGGCGACGGCCGCGACGGAGGCGAGGACGGTGCGTCTGCTGCTGTTCTTCACGGGGCGATCCTGCATCACGGCCCCGCACCCCCACCCGGTGGGTCCCCCTGGACATGACAAGACGGTGGGTCGCCGCCCGGAGGTGCCGCAACGCCGACACCCCGCCACCGGTGAACCGGTGGGCGGGGTGTCGAGTGGAGCGCCGGGCAGGCCTTGCACCTGCATCTCCCCGCAGGAAGCGGGACGTCTTTCCTTGGACCACCAACGCACTGCGTCCGGGCCGGTGTTCCGGCCGTTCGCTGTGTGATGATCATAGCGCGATCCGGCCGGAAGGATCAACCCGGCCGGTCAGCCGTCCGTCACCGCCTCGAACCGCCAGCGGTGCACGGCACGGGTCACCAGCTCCGCGCCCGGCTCGGGCAGCTCGGGCAGCGGGGCGTCGTACGGCGCGTCCCACCACGTGACGACCAGCACCCGGTCCTCCGGCGCGCGGAAGGTCTCGCGCCGCGCCGGCGCGGGGCTGAGCGCCTGCGCGCGCGCCCAGGCCAGCAGCTCCTCCCCGCGGCCCGCGACGGCCCGCGCCTCCCACATCAGCGCGACGGTCACGAGTACAGGTTCTCCTTGCTGACCTCGTGCACGTGGTCGTGGTCGTGGTGGTGGCCCGGGACGTGCGGGTCGGTCACCGGCAGGGAGGAGTCGGCCGACAGGTCCCAGGCGGAGGCGGCCCGGTTGCGGGCGACCATCTCGGCGCCGAGCGCGGCCACCATCGCGCCGTTGTCCGTGCACAGCTTCGGGCGGGGCACCCGCAGCCGGATGCCGGCCGCCTCGCAGCGCTCCTGGGCGAGGGCGCGCAGCCGGGAGTTGGCGGCCACCCCGCCGCCGATCATCAGGTGGTCGACGCCCTCGTCCCTGCACGCGCGGACGGCCTTGCGGGTGAGGACGTCGACGACGGCCTCCTGGAAGGAGGCGGCCACGTCCCGCACCGGCACCTCCTCGCCGGCCGCGCGCCGGGCCTCGATCCAGCGGGCCACGGCGGTCTTCAGACCGGAGAAGGAGAAGTCGTACGCCGGGTCGCGGGGGCCGGTCAGGCCGCGCGGGAAGGCGATGGCCCGCGGGTCGCCCTCCTTGGCGTACCGGTCGATGACCGGGCCGCCGGGGAAGCCCAGGTCGAGCACGCGGGCGATCTTGTCGAAGGCCTCGCCGGCCGCGTCGTCGATGGTCGCGCCCATAGGACGGACGTCGGAGGTGATGTCCGAGGACAGCAGCAGCGAGGAGTGGCCGCCGGAGACCAGCAGGGCCATCGTCGGCTCCGGCAGCGGGCCGTGCTCCAGCTGGTCCACACAGATGTGCGAGGCCAGGTGGTTGACCCCGTACAGGGGCTTGCCGAGGGCGTAGGCGTACGCCTTGGCCGCCGAGACGCCGACGAGCAGCGCGCCCGCGAGTCCGGGACCCGCGGTGACCGCGATTCCGTCCAGGTCGCGGGCGGAGACACCCGCCTCCTTCAGGGCGCGGTCGATGGTGGGGACCATCGCCTCCAGGTGCGCCCGGGACGCCACCTCCGGCACGACCCCGCCGAACCGGGCGTGCTCGTCGACGCTGGAGGCGATGGCGTCCGCCAGCAGGGTGGTGCCGCGGACGATGCCGACGCCGGTCTCGTCGCAGGAGGTCTCGATGCCGAGGACGAGTGGTTCGTCAGTCATGGATATCGGTTCCTTGTACGGGGGCGGGACCCGCGGCGGGGGTGCTGCCGGGTTCCGTGGTCAGGCGCATCACCAGGGCGTCCACGTTGCCCGGCTGGTAGTAGCCGCGCCGGAAGCCGATGGGGGCGAAGCCGAAGCGCTCGTAGAGCTTCTGGGCGCGCACGTTGTCGACCCGGCACTCGAGCATCACCTCGTGGCACTCGAACGCGGTCGCGGCCCGCAGCAGCTCGGTGAGCAGGCGGGCGCCGAGGCCGGTGCGCTGGTGGTCGCGGGCGACGGCGATGGTCTGGACGTCGGCCTGCTCGCCGGCGGCGACGAGACCGGCGTACCCGACGACACGGCCGTCGGACTCGGCCACGAGGTAGCGGCGGGTGGCCTCGGGGCCCCGGGAGTGGGAAAGCTCGGACCAGAACATGCCCCGGGACCAGGCGTCCTCGGGGAAGAGGTCCTTCTCCAGCACCAGGACCGGGTCGATGTCCCACCAGCGCATCTCGCGCAGTACGGGGGCTGCCGGCTGTGTCACTTGGGGGTGACCACCTTGTAGTTCTTGGGGACCTGGGCGTCGGGCCGGCGCAGGTACAGCGGCCGGGGCGCCTCGAGTTCCCCGCCCGCGGCCAGTCTCCCGGCGGCGAGCGAGGCGAGGGAGGCGGCGGACACGTGCTCCGGCTCCCGGGCCTCGGGGAACGTGTCGGGGTAGAGCAGGGCGCCGGCGCCGACCGCCGGGAGACCCGCGACCTGCGCGGCGATGTCGGCCGGACGGTCGACGGCCGGGCCGGTCAGCCGGGTGAGGGGGTCGGCGTAGGTGGCCCAGTAGACCTCCTTGCGCCGGGCGTCGGTCGCCACCACGAAGGGGCCCTTCTCGACGCCGGCGGCGTGGGCCAGGCCGTCGAGGGTGCACACGCCGTACACCGGGACACCGAGCGCGAGGCCGAAGGTGTCGGCGGTCATCAGGCCGACACGCAGACCGGTGTAGGGGCCGGGGCCGGTGCCGACGACGATCCCGGTGACCGCCTCCAGCTTCAGCCCGGCCCGGGTGAGCACGCGGTCGACGGCCGGCAGCAGCAGCTCTCCGTGCCGGCGCGCGTCCACATGGCTCGACGAGGCGATGACGTCGGTGCCGTCGTGCAGCGCGACGGTCACGGCGGGTGTTGCGGTATCCAGAGCGAGCAAGAGCACGCGAACAGCCTACGGCGCCCGCGCCGCCCGCATGGCCGTCCGGGGCGGACGGTCACTGACTGCTACGGTCTGTACGAAGTACGACATATCGGATGAATGAGAGGTGGGCGCACGTGGCAGGGACCAGCTCGGGAGTCGTGGCCGTCCTCACCGCCGCGGCCATCGGCACGGTCGGCTTCCTCGCCTACCGGGCCCAGGCGACCGTGCCGGCGGGCTTGGTCGCAAGCCCGGCCGCGCACGCCTCCCCCTCGGCGTCCGCGAAGGCGCCCCGGGACCGGCGCAACCCGACCGCCCTGCCGGGGAGCTCCGGCACGGGTGAACGGGTGGTGTACTCGGTGGACGACGACCGGGTCTGGCTGGTCGACGAACGCGGTCAGGTGCAGCGCACGTTCCCGGTGCACCCGGGCAACGTCGATCCGCCGCCCGGCACCTACTGGGTGACCTCCCGTTCCAACGCGGTCACCGGGACCGACGGCCGCCCCGTCGAGCACGTGGTGCGCTTCACCAGCGTGCAGGGCGTGACGATCGGCTTCAGCGCGGCGGTGGCCGACGGTGCCGCCCCGCCGGCCGACCCGGGCGTGAAGACCGGCGGCATCCGGGAGAACCGGGAGGACGGGGACGCGATGTGGCGCTTCGCGACGATCGGCGTACGGGTGGTCGTGATCCGCTGACCCCCGGCTGACGCCCCGTTCGCGGGCCCTGCCCCGGGCGCACCGGGGTCTCCCGCACGGGGAGTCAGGCCGCCCGCGGGTGGTCCTGCCGGGCGGGCGCGGGCCGCGGCTCGCGGCGGGGCTCCGGGGGGCGCGGCGGGCGCGAGACGGCCTCCGCGGCGGCGCACGACGCCAGCAGGTCGCGCATGGAGACCTCGGCGGGCCGGGCTGCGGGCACGGACGCCTCCTGGGGTGCGGGGGGCGGGCGTGGTTAGGCGACCCTAACCACGAGCTGGGTACCATGTGACCACGCCCGGGACGTCCCGCGCAATACGGTGCCGACAGCTTGTCGGGAAGCCGTCGGCGCGGGACGGGAAGCCGTCAGCCGGACAGCGCGTCCAGGTCCGCTTCGGACCACCGCTCCCCCAGCCCCGCCAGGGTCACGTGGCGCACCTCGTCGGTGGTGTCCCCGACGGCACGGTGGATGACGACGTGCAGCCGGTCCTCGGTCAGCTCCTCGACCTTGCCCTCGCCCCACTCCACGACGATCACCGAATCGGACAGGGAGACGTCGAGGTCCAGGTCCTCCATCTCGTCCAGGCCGCCGGAGAGCCGGTAGGCGTCGACGTGGACCAGGGGCGGGCCGTCGCCGAGGGAGGGGTGCACCCGGGCGATGACGAAGGTCGGCGAGGTGACCGCGCCGCGCACGCCCAGGCCCTCGCCGAGCCCGCGGGTCAGCGTGGTCTTGCCCGCGCCCAGTTCCCCGGTGAGCATCACCAGGTCCCCCGCGCGCAGCAGCGCGGCGAGCCGGCGGCCCAGCTCCCGCATCTGCTCGGGCGAGGTCACCGTCAGCCGGGTCTCAGCGCGGGGGTGCGGTACTGCGGGTGCTGCTGGTCGTTCCATAGCCACTTACGGTAGCCCCTGCCGGCACCGCGCCCGCGCGGGTGAGCAGGTCGGCGAGGCGGTCGGTGACCACTTCCGGATGCTCCAGCATCACCAGGTGCCCGGCGTCCGGCACGAGCACCAGCTCGGCGTCCGGGAGCAGGTCCGCGATGGCCTCGCTGTGCTCGCTCGGCGTGACCAGGTCCCGCACCCCGGCCAGCACCAGCACGGGCATCTCCCGGAAGCAGGCGAGGGCCCCGGTCTTGTCGTGGTCGGTGAAGGCCGGGTAGAACTCGGCGACCACGTCGATCGGCGTCGACTCGATCATCCGCTCGGCGAACCGCTCCACCGCCGGGTCGACGTCCCGGCCCGCGAACGAGTACCGCTTGATGATCCCGGCGAACAGGTCGGCGGTGGCCCGGCGCCCCTTCTCCACCAGCTCCGCCTGCTGCCCCAGCGCCCTGAGCACCCCGGGCAGGATGCGCCGCACCGCGTTGACGCCGGCCACCGGGAGCCCGAAGTTCACCTCGCCCAGCCGTCCGGACGACGTCCCCACGAAGACGCCCGCGACGACCCGCTCCCGGATCAGCTCGGGGTACTGCGCGGCCAGGGCCATCATCGTCATGCCGCCCATGGAGTGGCCGACCAGCACCACCGGCCCCTGCGGCACGGCGGCGTCCAGCACGGCCTTCAGGTCACGGCCCAGCTGGTCGATGGTCAGCGGCTCCCGGTCCCGGGTCTGCGCGACGCCCCGCCCGGACCGCCCGTGGCTGCGCTGGTCCCAGTGCACGGTGCGCACCACCCCGCGCAGGGCGGCCCGCTGGAAGTGCCAGGAGTCCTGGTTGAGGCAGTAGCCGTGGCAGAAGACGACGGTCACCGGGGCGGGCGCCTTGCGGCCGAAGAGCCGGCGCCGGCGCGGGGAGACGTCCGGGCCGGTGTCGGGCACGACGTCGTCGACCTCGTAGTACAGCTCGGTGCCGTCGTCGGCGTACGCCTTGCCGGGGGTGCCGCGCAGGGTGCCGTACGGTCCCGTGGAGTCCAGCGCCAGCCGGGCCCGGCGGCGCATCCCGCGGCCCACCGTCATCCGCTCGATGGCGACACCGGCCGCCGCGCCCGCGGCGAGGACGCCTATCGCGGTGCCGGCGACGCCGGTCGCCCGGCGCCAGCTCCCGGCCGAGGCGGCGGCCGCGGAGGCGACGACGTCGGCCACGACCTCCGCGCTGCTCTCGCTCACGTACCGCTCCTCTTCGCCGTACGACGGTTCGCTGGTGGGGTGGGACGGACGGTGCCCGGCCCCCGCGGGGGCCCGTTGTCAGGGACGCCGCCACGGACCGTCCGGGTTGCCGCTGCGCGACGGGTTATCCGGGCTGCCGGCCGTCCACATGGACGCGGGGAACGCGCGTCCCGACGCGCGTGACGATCTCGTACGCGATGGTGCCGCAGGCCTGCGCCCAGTCCTCGGCGGTCGGCTCGCCCCGGTCGCCGGGCCCGAACAGCAGCGCCTGCGCCCCCACGGGCGGCTCGTCACCGCCGAGGTCCACCACGAACTGGTCCATGGCGACCCGCCCGGCGACCGTCCGCCACTTGCCGTCGACCAGCACCGGGCCGGTGCCGGAGGCGTGCCGCGGGATGCCGTCCGCGTAGCCGACCGGGACCAGGCCGAGCGTCGTCGGGCCCGGGGTGACGTAGTGGTGGCCGTAGCTGACGCCGTGCCCGCCGGGAACCCGCTTGACCAGGGCCAGCGACGCGCTGAGGGTCATCACCGGGCGCAGCCCGAGGTCGGCGGGGGTGCCCAGTTCGGGGCTGGGCGAGATGCCGTACAGGGCGATGCCCGTGCGGACCAGGTCGAAGTGGGACTCGGGCAGGGTGAGGGTGGCCGGCGAGTTGGCGATGTGCCGCACCTCGGGCCGTACGCCCCGCTCCTCGGCGTACGCCATCATCTCCCGGAACAGGCCGAGTTGCGCGGCGATGGACGGGTGGCCGGGTTCGTCGGCGCACGCCAGGTGCGACCACAGGCCGGTGACGCGGACCAGGCCCTCGGCCTCGGCGCGCAGGGCCTCGGTGACCAGGTCCGCCCAGTCCTCGCCGGGCTGGCAGCCGTTGCGGCCCAGCCCGGTGTCGGCCTTGAGCTGCACCCGCGCGGGCCGGCCGGCCTCCCGGGCGGCGGCGGTGACCTCCCGCAGGGCCCACAGGCCGCTCAGCGACACGTCGATGTCCGCCTCGATCGCCTGCCGCCAGGGGCCGCCCGGCACCCACAGCCAGCACAGCACGCGGCCCGGCAGCCCGGCCGCGCGCAGCGCGAGAGCCTCCTCGGCGGTGGCCGTGCCGAGCCAGGACGCGCCCGCCTCCAGGGCGGCGCGGGCACAGGGCACCGCCCCGTGCCCGTACCCGTCGGACTTGACGACCGCCATCACGGCGGCGCGACCCGCGCGGGCGCGCAGGGTCCGCACGTTGGCGCGCAGGGCGCCCAGGTCGATCTCGGCGCGGGCCCGCAGCGGGGCGGTCGGCGCGGCTGAAGTCTCACTCATGGCGCCCCCAGTGTCTCAGAGGGGGCCGTACGGGCTCCGGGCGCCGTGTCAGGTACCCGGCCTGCGGCCCCACACGTAGACGTGGTCGCCCTTCTTCAGCACGCCCCACAGCGTGCGCGCGTCGGCGAGCCTCAGGTTCACGCAGCCCATGGAGCCGGCTGTGGTGCGGATGCTGCCGTAGACGGCGTGGAAGGCCTGGCCGCCGTCGAAGAACTGCGCGTACGGCATGGGTTGGCCGTACAGGGTCGACACATGGTTCTTGTGCCGCCAGTACACGGTGTGCCAGCCCTTGCGGGTGAGATGCCCCTTGCCGCCGCTGCGCATCGGCACCGGCCCGAACACCACCTTCGAGTTCTTCTGCACCCAGGTGAGCTGCCGGTCCAGATCGACACAGGCGACCCGGTAGGACCGCACCGGGCACTTCCCGGCGGCGTTCGGGTTCCGCCCCGCCGACACCAGCATCATCGTCGACCAGGTGACGGGCCCGGCGAAACCGCTTGCCGGCTCGATGCGGTACGCGATCTGGAACGCGCGGATCGTCCGGCAGTCGGAGGCGGACTGCCTGCCGTCCACCTTCAGCTTCAGCCACCGTTCGACCTGGCGCTGGTACGGGCCGGTCCGCTTGGTGCACGCCGCCTTGGTGACCGCGTCCCCCAGCGGCACGTACTCGATGAGGTCGTACGTCCCCGGTGCCGCGTCCCTCGGTTCCACGGCGTCCTCCGCCGCGCCGGGCGTGTACACCTTCGGCGGCAGGGCCTGGTCGGGCGTGTCGATCTGCCAGGGCTGCGCGGGGCCCGGCGGGACGCCGGGGACGAGGTCGTCGAGGGGGACGGGGTCGGAGGCGGGGTCGGGGGTGGACCGGGAGGCGGGCCGGGGGGCGGGGGCGGGCGGGGTCAGCACGGTGGGGGTCGCCGCGGCCAGGGCGGTGCCGGCGCCGCCGGACACCGGGAGTGCCGTGCCGGCGGCGAGCAGGGCCGCGAGGCCCCGGTACACGAATCGTCCGCTGATCATGCAATCAGCCAAACGTGCGGAGGGGTGGGGGCGGGGGCGGCGCGCGGAGGGGGTCACCCGAGGAGCGGACGGCTGTGCGCCGGGCTGCGGGAGGGGTGCGCTGTCGGGTGTGGGTGCGGGTGCGTCGGGGCTGAGCGCGCAGTTCCCCGCGCCCCTGGGGGGTTGGGGTGGGCCTGGGGAAGCGGGGGGCCTGCGTCGGGGCGCGGGATGGGTGCGCTCTCGGGTGCCGGTGCGTCGGGGTTGCTCGCGCAGTTCCCCGCGCCCCTGGGGGGTTGGGGTGGGCCTGGGGATACGGGGGGCCTGCGTCGGGGCGCGGGATGGGTGCGCTCTCGGGTGCCGGTGCGTCGGGGTTGCTCGCGCAGTTCCCCGCGCCCCTGAGGGGTTGGGGTGGGCCTGGGGATGCGGGGGGCCTGCGCCGGGGCGCGGGAGGGGTGCGCTCTCGGGTGCGGGCGCGTCGGGGCGCGGGAGGGGTGCGCTCTCGGGTGCGGGCGCGTCGGGGTTGCTCGCGCAGTTCCCCGCGCCCCTGGGGGGTTGGGGTAGGCCTGGGGATACAGGGGGGCCTGCGCCGGGGCGTGGGGGTGCGCGGTCAGGGGCCGGTGGGGTCAGGCTCGGGTGTTTCGCCAGGCCTCGGGGATGTGGGACGCGATGTCGTGGGCCGCCGCCGGGGCGCCCTGCGGGTGGGGACCGCCGGCGGCCAGGCGGCCGGCCAGACCGTGGAGGTACGCGCCCGCGCTCGCCGCGTCCAGCGCTGACAGCCCCGCCGCCAGCAGCGACCCGGCCAGCCCGGACAGCACGTCCCCGCTGCCCGCGGTGGCCAGCCACGGCGTCCCGGTGGCGTTCACCCGCACCGCCCCGCCACCCGGGCCGGCGACCAGCGTCGTCGACCCCTTCAGCAGCACGGTCGCCCGGTACCGCGCCGCCAGCTCCCGCACCGCGGCCAGCCGGGCGGCCTCGACCTCCTCGCGGCGCACCCCCAGCAGCGCGGCGGCCTCGCCGGCGTGCGGGGTCATCAGCGTCGGCGCCGTACGCCCCCGTACCGCGTCGCGCCCGGCCAGCCGCAGCCCGTCCGCGTCGAGCAGCACCGGTACGTCCGCCTCCAGCACCTGCGCCACGGTCGCCGCGTCGTCGCCGGCGCCCGGCCCGACCACCCAGGCCTGCACCCGCCCGGCGTCGGCGGGACCCGTGTCGGAGACCAGGGTCTCCGGGAAGCGCGCGAGGACCGCGTTCCCGGCCGGGCCGACGTACCGTACGGCCCCCGCACCACCCCGCAGCGCGCCGGACACCGCCAGCACGGCGGCCCCCGGATAGCGCGCCGAGCCCGCGGCGATACCGACGACCCCGCGCCGGTACTTGTCGCTCTCCGCCGCCGGTTCCGGCAGCAGCCGGGCCACGTCGGCGTGCTGGAGGGCCTCCAGTTCGGGTACGGCGGGCGGCTCCAGCCCGATGTCGACGAGCCGCACCACACCGGCGTACTCCCGCGCGGGATCCACCAGCAGCCCCGGCTTGTACGTGCCGAAGGTGACGGTCAGGTCGGCCCGGAGCGCGGCCCCCCGCACCTCCCCGGTGTCCGCGTCGACCCCGCTGGGCAGGTCCACGGCGACGACGGCGGCCCGGGACCGCGCGACCGCCGCGGCGAGCCGCTCGGCGTCGGGCCGCAGTCCGCCCTTGCCGCCGATGCCGACGATGCCGTCCACGACGAGGTCGGCCCGCGCGATCAGTTCCTCGGCGCCGGTGTCGGCGACCGCGCCGCCCGCCCGCCGCAGGGCGGCGAGCCCCTCCCGGTGGACCCGTCCGGGCGACAGCGGTACGGCCGTGACGCCGGCCCCGCGCCGGGCCAGCCGGGCCCCCGCGTACAGGGCGTCCCCGCCGTTGTCCCCGCTCCCGACCAGCAGCACCACCCGGCTGCCGTACACCCGCCCCAGCAACCCGGCGCAGGCGGCGGCCAGTCCGGCGGCGGCCCGCTGCATCAGCGTCCCCTCCGGCAGCCGCGCCAGCAGCGCCCGTTCGGCCGCCCTTACCGTCTCCACGCTGTACGCAGTACGCATGGCACCGAGTCTGCCCCGGAATCCCCGCGGCCCACACCCGGGCCGCCGCGCCGGTCAGCCCTCGGCGACCACCACGGCGGAGGCGACGCCGGCGTCGTGACTGAGCGACACGTGCCACGCCCGTACGCCCAGCTCGGCGGCGCGCGCGGCCACGGTGCCCCGCACCCGGAGCCGGGGCTGTCCGCTGTCCTCCACGAACACCTCGGCGTCCGTCCAGTGCAGGCCGGGCGGCGCACCCAACGCCTTCGCCAGCGCCTCCTTGGCGGCGAACCGCGCCGCGAGCGAGGCGATCCCCCGCCGTTCCCCGCTGGGCAGCAGCAGCTCACGCTCCACGAACAGCCGGTCGGCCAGCGCGGGCGTGCGCTCCAGGGACGCCCGGAACCGGTCGATCTCGGCGACGTCGATGCCCACCCCGATGATGCTCATGCCGTGCACCCTACGACCACGGTCCGGCCGGTCCCTCCACCGTGCCGGCACGGCGTGCCCGGCCGCCGCAGCACCGTCGCGGCGCTCCCCCTACGCTTCCGCCATGGCCTCCTCCCCCTCGTACCTCTCCGACCTGTTCTCCCTCGACGGCCTGACCGCCCTGGTCACCGGCGGCAGTTCCGGTATCGGCCGGGCCGTGGCCGGTGCGCTGGCGCGGGCCGGGGCGCGGGTGGTGGTCGTGGCACGCGGGGAGGAACAGCTGACCGCGACCGTCGCCGAACTGGCCGCCGACGGCTGCCGGGCGGCCTGGGTCAGCGGCGACCTGGGGTCCCGGGCGGGCGTGCGCGCGGTCGCCGAGGAGGCCGCCGGTGTCTTCGGGGAACCCGACATCCTCGTCAACTCGGCCGGGATCAACCTGCGTCCGCCGATGGACGAGCTGGACGAGGCGGTGTGGGACGCGACGCTGGCGGTGAACCTGGAGGCCCCGTTCCTGCTGGGGCAGCGGTTCGGGCCGGGCATGGCCGGGCGGGGCTTCGGCCGGATCATCCACATCAGCTCCCAGCAGGCGCACCGGGCGTTCGTGCACAGCGGCGCGTACGGCGTCTCGAAGGGCGCGCTGGAGTCGCTGGCCCGCTCGCAGGCGGAGGCCTGGTCGCCGTACGGGGTCACCTGCAACACCCTCGTGCCGGGCTTCGTGATGACCCCGCTCAACGCCCGGCTGTCGTCCGACCCGGCGAAGGTGTCGGCACTGGCCGCGCGCACCCTGACCGGCCGCAACGGCCGCGCCGAGGACTTCGAGGGCGCCGCCGTGTTCCTCGCGAGCCGCGCCTCCGGTTACGTCACGGGTCAGTCGGTCCACGTGGACGGCGGCTTCTCGGTGCACTGACAACCCGTGATCATGACGAGGGTGCGCAGGCCTTAATCTTCGTGGTGTCCGGCGATCCGTGTCCGCACGGACGCCATCGCACACAACGGGAGGAATCCGCCTTGAAGTTGAAGTCTCTGGGCACCGCGCTCACCACCGTCGCCCTGATCGGCACGGCCCTCACCGGCGCCGTCGCCACCGCCGGCACCGCCTCCGCGGCCACGCTGCCGAGGGACTGCAGCAAGGCGATCGTCAACGTCAAGGCCAAGGAGACCGTCAACGTCCGCACCTCGCCCAAGACGACGGCCACGGCCGTCGGCATCTGGGGCAAGGGCAAGAAGGGCGGGGTCTGCAACGACGGCAAGGCCTACAAGGGCGGTTCGTACACGGCCTGCGGCAAGAAGAGCAACCTGTGGTACTACGGCGGCGACAAGAAGAACGGCTGGGTCCCGAAGACCTGCATCAACTGGTAACAGCGCCGGTCGGCGGAAGAAGGGGCGAACGGCGGCCGGCCGTCCGCCCCTTGCCCGCTCACTCCACCGTCACGGACTTCGCCAGGTTGCGGGGCTGGTCCACCTCGTTGCCCCGGGCCGTCGCCAGCTCGCACGCGAAGACCTGGAGCGGGACCGTGGCCACCAGCGGCTGGAGCAGCGTCGGCGTGGCCGGGATGCGGATGAGGTGGTCGGCGTACGGGACGACCGTCTCGTCCCCCTCCTCCGCGATGACGATCGTCCGCGCTCCGCGCGCCCGGATCTCCTGGATGTTCGACACGATCTTGTCGTGCAGGACGGACCGGCCGCGCGGCGACGGTACGACCACCACCACCGGCAGATCCTCCTCGATCAGCGCGATCGGGCCGTGCTTCAGCTCGCCCGCCGCGAAGCCCTCGGCGTGCATGTAGGCGAGTTCCTTCAGCTTCAACGCGCCCTCCAGCGCCACCGGGTAGCCCACGTGCCGGCCGAGGAAGAGCACGGTGTCCTTGGCGGCGAGCGTGCGGGCCAGTGCGCGCACCGGCTCCATGGTCTCCAGGACCCGCTCGACCTCCACCGAGATCCGGGACAGCTCCCTGACCACGTCCCGGATCTCGTCGCCCCACTTGGTGCCGCGGACCTGGCCCAGGTACAGGGCGACCAGGTAGCAGGCGACCAACTGGGTCAGGAACGCCTTCGTCGAGGCGACGGCGACCTCGGGGCCCGCGTGCGTGTACAGCACCGCGTCCGACTCACGGGGGATCGTGGAGCCGTTGGTGTTGCAGATCGCCAGGACCTTGGAGCCCTGCTCACGGGCGTGCCGCAGCGCCATGAGGGTGTCCATGGTCTCGCCGGACTGGGAGATGGCGATCACCAGCGAGCGCCCGTCGAGGATCGGGTCCCGGTAGCGGAACTCGCTGGCCAGCTCCACCTCGCAGGGGATCCGCGTCCAGTGCTCGATGGCGTACTTGGCGATCAGGCCGGCGTGGAAGGCCGTACCGCAGGCCACGATCACGACCTTGTCGATCTTCCGCAGCTCGGAGGGGCTGATCCGCACCTCGTCCAGGGTGAGCGAGCCGGCGGGGTCGATCCGTCCGAGGAGGGTGTCGGCGACCGCCTTGGGCTGCTCGGCGATCTCCTTGAGCATGAAGTAGTCGTAGCCGCCCTTCTCGGCGGCGGAGGCGTCCCAGTCCACGTGGTAGGAGCGGACGTCGGCGGGGCGGCCGTCGAAGCCGGTCACCGTGACACCGTCGCGGCGCAGCTCCACCACCTGGTCCTGACCCAGCTCGATCGCGGAGCGCGTGTGGGCGATGAACGCGGCGACGTCGGAGGCGAGGAACGCCTCGCCCTCCCCCACGCCCACCACGAGCGGGGAGTTGCGGCGCGCGCCGACGACCACGTCCGGCTCGTCGGCGTGCACCGCGACGAGCGTGAACGCGCCCTCCAGCCGACGGCACACCAGCCGCATCGCCTCGGCCAGGTCGGCCGCCGCCGAGAACTCCTCGGCGAGCAGGTGGGCGACCACCTCGGTGTCCGTCTCGGAGGTCAGCTCGTGCCCCCGCCCGGCCAGTTCCGTCCGCAGCGCGGCGAAGTTCTCGATGATGCCGTTGTGGACGACGGCGACCCGGCCCGCGTTGTCCAGGTGGGGGTGGGCGTTGGCGTCCGTGGGGCCGCCGTGCGTGGCCCAGCGCGTATGCCCGATACCGGTCGAGCCCGCCGGCAGCGGCCGGTCGACCAACTCCTTCTCCAGGTTGACCAGTTTCCCGGCCCGCTTGGCGGCGGCCAGTCCCCCGTCGGCCGGCACGGCGACACCCGCCGAGTCGTACCCCCGGTACTCCAGCCTCTTCAGCCCGGCCATCACGACGTCGAGCGCCGACTGCGACCCTACGTATCCCACGATTCCGCACATGGGCGGCAGCCTACGGGCGGACGACGGCCCGAATCCGTCACCGCGTGCCCGAAATCGGAAATCCCCAGCCGAAACACCGCCCCGACGAGGCTCAGAAAGAACCTCCCGATGGGCGAAGATCAGCCATCTCCTGACGACCGAACCAGACGAAATGCACCCTCGCGCGCACAGGAACTTCACAGGAAGCGCACGAACCAGGCGGCTCGATGAGCCGTGGGAGGCGGCCCGGCGCGACGACCCGTTCCGGCCAGCACCCGCCTCACCCGGGGTAACTCCGTGTACGGCGGTACTTGCCTGTGCCTAGGGTGGCGCGCGTGACGGGTACCTGACCATCCCGTCACCTCGCATGACATTCCAGCGACCGGGGGAACACCGTCGCCTACGGGGAGAGGTGCATGGTCATGCCATCGGCCCAACCGTCCGAACGCGCCGATCCAACCGTCGGCACGCCTGCCCGAGCCCTCTGAGGACGACAGCGGTTCATCGTTCAACGCCCTCCGGCTCTCCCGACGACCCGTCCCGCCACGCACCCCTGTACGAGAAAGGAATGCCTCGTTGCGTTCCAGACCATGGTTCCGGCTGCCCGGAACCCGAAGATCAGCCGTGCTCACCTTCGCCGTGACATCGGTGGCCACGCTGGCGGTGCTTGCCGGCCTTGCCGTCCAGCCAGGTGCGGTCCGCCTCGAAACCGAGGGCGTGAGCGACTCGGACCCCTGGTTCGAGGACACCGCCGCCGAGCAGTTGCGCCAGGACCAGTGCCTGATGAGCGAGGTACTGCGGCTGGGTGGGCCGTCGATGGCCGCGACAGCCCAGGACGGCCTGAACCAGCCCGCCGACAAGTTGCATGTCCTGGCCGATAGAAAGTTCTGGGAGAAGACTCCCCTGTCGGGGGCGTTCGACAAGGACCGCGATGCGGCGCAGCAGGAGATGAATGCCCTCTATGACCAGTTGGATACATGGCAGAAGCCTCTTGATGGGCTGGTGACGCCGGTGGGTTTCTCCGAGACCGGTTTCCACTGGCCGCCCGGTGTGGCTAATGACGGCAGGCAGACGTTCTACGACCAGGTAGGTCTGACGTCGTGGGTCGGGGACCGGTTCTGGAAGAGTGAGGACGACTTCTACGAGGACTCCACGCCGAAGGCCGACGAGAAGACCGTCAAAGCCGTCGACGACATCGGCGGCCCGCTGTACGGGAAGGACCCGGACCCGGCGGGAACCACGTGGGAGGAGCGGCAGCGGGCGCTGAACGAACACAACGCCTTCAGATGGATGCACGACACCATCACCCCGGCCAGTGCCGATGACGCGCGTATCTTCCTGTCGTCGGGCGGCTTCCCGCGTACGGCTCCGCAGCCGGGCACCCCGGAGTACCGTGTCGCGGTCGAGGACACGAAGACACGGTTCGCCACCTGCGCCTGGCGTGACCCGCTCGACCCGGACCGGGTCCTGGACGACATCACGTCCACCGCCGCCGGTGAGTGGCAGCAGGAGATCTCTTCCCAGGCCACGCAACGCAACCAGGTCATGGAGGCGAACAAGTCGGCGGTCGGCGCCCTGGCCAAGGGAGCGAAGGCCCTTTCCGACCTGCTGGGGCAGTCCTGGGTGGCCGACCACCTCACCAGTTGGCAGGACTACTGGTCCCCGGGCGGCCTGGGTTACATCGGTGACGCTCCGCTCGTCATCCAGGTGGCGGGCGCTACCGGCAAATGCCTCGACATCCAGGGCGCCGGCACGACGAACGGCACTCCGGTGCAGATCTACACCTGCAACAACGGGGCCGCTCAGAAATGGGAGCTGTTCGGCTACTACGACGGCGGATACTCCCTGCGCAACAGCAATTCGGGCAAGTGCCTGGAGGTGCTGAACGGCAACAGTGCCGAGGGCACCAAGATCCAGATCCGGCAATGCAGCGACGCCAAGGCCCAGCAGTGGAAGTTCGACGTCCGCTCGGCGGGCGAATTGCGCAACGCGGCCACCGGCAAGTGCGTGCACCTGCCGTCGTTCGACAACAGCAAGGACGCGGTGCTGTCGACGTGCAACGGCTCCGCCGCGCAGAAGTTCCGGATCGTGCCCCAGGGGCACACCGGTGACGGCAAGCTCGGCTACCCGGACAAGACCCAGTTCACCAAGGCCAAGGCCAACCTCGCTGCTGCCCAGACCGCCGCGAAGAGCCAACTGGCCGTACTCAAGGCGCAGCTGGCCGCCGCCCAGAAGGCCGCGACCGCCTCGGACACGGCCGTGCAGGCGGCCTACGGCATCGCTGACGCGAACGGTGCGCCGCGAGGCCGGGGCCTGCTGGTCGGTCAGCAGAAGGACCAGGTCACCAAGGGCGCGGCTGCCGCGCTCGCGGCGCTGGAGAAGGCCGGTGAGACGGCTGAGGCCGCCACCCGTGCCGCCGCCGGGGACAGTGCCACCATCGCGCAGCGCGCGTTGGCGCAGGCCGCGCAGTCGAAGGCGGAGTTCCGCAAGAAGGCCGCCGAGACGGCCGAGTGGCAGGCCAAGGCCGCCGCGGACGCCGCGAAGATCCACCGTGACAACGCCAAGAAGGACAAGGAGACCGCGGAGGCCAAGCTCGCCGTCACGGTGAAGGCCGAGGGCGACGCCAAGGCGGCCGCCGCCGACGCGCACGCCAAGCGGCTCGCCGCCGAGGCCGAGGAGAAGACGGCCAAGGCCGAGAAGGAGAAGGCCGCCGTCAAGCGGGCCGAGGCCGCCGAGCACAAGAAGAACGCCGAGTCCGAGGCGACGAAGGCGAAGGACGCCAAGGACAAGGCCGAGGCCGCCGAGAAGACGGCCGACGACCGGCGCGACGACGCGGTCAGGGCCAAGGACCACGCCAAGGCCATGCGCGACGACGCCTGGGACGCCGAGCAGAAGGCGGCGGCCTCCCGCGCCAAGGCCGACGCCAAGGAGGCCTACGCCGACTCCCTCGACGCCGGGGACGCGGCCGACGCCGCACGCGCCGCCGCGAACCAGGCGGACACGGCGGCCGACGACGCCGAGACCGCGGCGGGCAGAGCCCGTTCGGAGGCCGACGCCGCGACCAAGGCGGCGGCCGACGCCGACGCCGCGGCCACCCGCGCCGAGGCGGCCGCCAAGCGGGCCCGCTCCGACGCGGACGCCGCCCAGGCCGACAAGGAGAAGGCCGACGCCGCGGTGAAGACCGCCACCAGCGCGGCGGCCGACGCCATCCAGGCGGCGAAGGACGCCGCGAGCGAGGCGCAGGCGGCGGTGAAACTCGCCGACGAGGCCGAGCAGCACGCCAAGGACGCCAAGACCCAGGCCGACGCCGCCAACGCGGAGGCCGGCAAGGCCGTGGCCGCCGCGGCGAAGGCCGCCGGGTTCGCCCACGTCACCGCGCAGGCCGCCGTCGACGCCGGTGAAGCGGCCAAGAAGGTCGCCGCCCCCGCCAACGACGCGATCCAGCTCGGTTCGCCCTACGTCGACACCGACTCCGCCGCCGGACTGGTCGTACTGACCGGACAGGCGTCGAAGACGATCGCCGAACAGCAGCGGGCCGTCGCCGACGCGCACGCCAAGAACGCCGCCGCCGAGGCGAACGCGGCGCAGAACCTCGCCGACCAGGCCAAGGGCGACGCCAAGGAGGCCTACACCCACGCGGCCAACGCCGCCAAGTACGCCGCCGACGCCCGCACCTACTCCAAGGACGCCCTCGGCTACGCCGCCGACGCCGCCAAGGCAGCCGCGGCCGCGCAGGCCTCACTGGCCCGCACGATCGACTACGACCGGCAGGCCACCGACGACGCGGCAGCGGCCGACAAGGCCGCCGGCAACGCCGAGAGCTACGCCAAGGACGCCCGCGACTCCGCCGACGCCGCCGAACTCGACGCCGAAGCAGCCCGCAGCGCGGCCGCCCAGGCCGAACAGGACGCCAAGGACGCCCGCGCCGCGGCCGACCGCGCCGACACCGCCGCCACCGAGGCCGAACAAGCCGCCAAGGACGCCGACAAGTACGCCAAGGAAGCCCAGGACGCCGCCGACAAGGCGGAACGGGCCAAGGCGAACGAGCAGGTGCAGACGGGCGCGGCTACGGGTGTCGGCGGGGTGTTCTCCGTCATCGACGACATCAAGCAGCACGGTGATCCGGAGCAGCTGCCCAACGAGTGCCACGGCCTCGACTGCAACACCCTGGTGTTCATCGCGCACTTCGACGCGGTGGTCAGCTACTACCTGTGCTTGAACCCGGACGTACCCGCCACCGAGGCAGGCTGCCCGGCCGAGGACACGGTCTTCCTGAAGACGCTGACGGTCCCGAACCTGACGAAGAAGGTCAAGGTCTCCGCGTGGGACGTGACCGTGGATGTCTGGAAGGGCATCTTCAACTCGATCAAGGGCGACTTCACCGGCTGTTACCACAAGGTCAGCGGTGACGGCGGCGGCACCCTGGGCGATTGCGCGTGGGCCGCGACGTGGCTGCCGCTCGGTGGGCCACTGGGGAAGGTCGCCGAGGCCATGCGAGGCGTGGACGCCGCCTTGCGGTCCGGTGAGGGGATCGCCGACGCCCTCAAGGCGCTGAAGGCACTGGACGTGGACGCCGAGGCGCTGGCGGACATCGAGCACACGGTGGACGTCTACGAGGAGCTGCGCACGGCGTGCCCGGTCAACAGCTTTCCCGGCACCACCGCGGTGGTCATGGCCGACGGCAGCCGTAAGCCGATACGCGACGTCCGCACCGGTGACCGGCTGCTGGCCGCCGACCCGGAAACCTGGCGCTCCCAGGGCGAACCGGTCACCCGCACCTTCCACCACACCGCCGTCGGACTGATCGACATCACATTGGATGACGGCGGACGCCTGACCAGCACAACGGGGCACCGCTTCTTCGTCACCGGCCGCGACTGGACCCTGGCCTCAGACCTGCGACTCGGTGATGCCCTGCGTACCCCGGAGGGCACCCGGCGCACGGTTGCCGGCATCCGCGTCCGGGACGGCTCGGCGCCCCGGACGGTGTACGACCTGACGGTGTCCGGTCTGCACACCTTTTACGCGGTGGCCGGCGACACCCCGGTCCTCGTGCACAACTGCAACAACCTGGTGGCCGACGCCGAGTCGTTCCGCGGCCTGGCTCACACCCTAGACGAGCACACGGCCGGTGAGGGAGCCGGCTTCGTCACCGAGGCAAGAGCCAAGGATCTCGCCGCGGACAAAGGTGTGAATGGTGTCTTCACCGACCTCGCGACCGCACAGGCGGTCGTGGACCACTGCCTCGCCACCAAGGCGGCGGAGATCCAGAGGTGGTTGCGCGGCAGCCAGCGCGAGAAACCACTGACCGGGGTCTACACCGAGAAGAGTTCCCTCGGATACGTGGCGCACAGCGACAGGAGCGTCACCCCCGCGAAGAACACCTACCGGGTCGTGCTCAAGCGCGCCAAGGGCCACAAGGCAGGCTTCTACGTGTTCACTGCCTTCCCGACGTAGGAGTCCGGATGAAACGCTTCGACGACGCCGACTTCGGTCTGACCTGGCTGACCGCCATGTTCCACGCGGACTGGACGCACAACGGGGCCACCGGCGCCGAAGCCGTTCGGTACCACCTGGACCCGGATCTCCCGCCGGCAGCGGTCCTGGCCGTGCGCCGAGACGCGCAATGCCTGCTCGACAATCTCGACACGGCGACGATCGAGACGTTGTGGCAGGCCGCGACGGCTCCCGAGGGAACGTTCCGCGACCCGCGCAGGGGTTTCACCTCGGGAGTCGCGTGGATGGCGGACATCGTCCGCGTGTGTGACGCCTGGTTGGCCGGAGGACCCGCCGCCCCTGCGCTCAGCGGCGCCGACACCGAGGACGGTGCGGACAGCCTGGACGCGGTCCTGGCCGAGATCGATCGGGCCCGCGTCCTGCCGGCGGGCGTCCGGGACGCACTCGTCCGGTGCGCCACCGGCTGCACGCCCGACCTGGCGCTGCGACTCCTGCTGAGAGCGATCTGTGAGGCCGGACACGGATCCGGGGTGAGGCTCTCCGCCGAGCAGTACGCGCGCCTACGAGGACTGGGATCGGTGATGCACTACGGAGAGTTCCTCGTACCGGAGGTGGAGCACCTGGTGACATCGGACTAGGCACATCGAGCGGTACATGAGACCGCGGGCCGTCGGACCGGCTCTCCACCACGGCGAGTTCGTCGTGGACCGTGTCCAGCGCCTGGGCGCGCGGCGCGGACGGCGTTCATCCCCGGACCGTCCCGGGGAGGAACGCCGTCGGCACGTGACATACCCCACCCCGCCGCCCCGTTCGTACTCCGTTAACAATGGACTGTGATCTCACCGGTCTCCCCGATGCCCCGGAGCGCCCACCGGCACAGGCCGGAGGCGACTCCCTACGTCGACCTCACCCGCGCCGAGTGGAGCGCGCTGCGCGACAAGACGCCGCTGCCGCTCACCGCCGAGGAGGTGGAGAAGCTGCGCGGTCTGGGGGACGTCATCGACCTGGACGAGGTGCGGGACATCTACCTCCCCCTCTCCCGGCTCCTCAACCTGTACGTCGGCGCCACGGACGGCCTGCGGGGGGCGTTGAACACGTTCCTCGGGGAGAAGGGCTCCCAGTCCGGGACGCCGTTCGTGATAGGCGTGGCCGGCTCGGTGGCCGTCGGCAAGTCCACCGTCGCCCGGCTGCTCCAGGCCCTGCTCTCCCGCTGGCCCGAGCATCCGCGCGTGGAGCTGGTGACGACCGACGGTTTCCTGCTGCCGACCCGGGAGCTGGAGGCGCGCGGCCTGATGTCGCGCAAGGGGTTCCCCGAGTCCTACGACCGCCGGGCCCTCACCCGCTTCGTCGCCGACATCAAGGCCGGCAAGGCCGAGGTGTCCGCGCCGGTGTACTCCCACCTCATCTACGACATCGTGCCGGACGAGCGGCTCACCGTCCGCCGGCCCGACATCCTGATCGTGGAGGGCCTCAACGTCCTCCAGCCGGCGCTGCCCGGCAAGGACGGCCGTACCCGGGTCGGTCTCGCCGACTACTTCGACTTCAGCGTGTACGTCGACGCGAGCGCCGAGGACATCGAGCGCTGGTACCTGAACCGCTTCCGCAAGCTGCGCCGCACGGCCTTCCAGGACCCCTCGTCGTACTTCCGCAAGTACACGCAGGTCTCCGAGGAGGAGGCCGTGGACTACGCCCGCACACTGTGGCGGACCATCAACAAGCCGAACCTGGTGGAGAACATCGCCCCGACCCGCGGCCGGGCCGGCCTCATCCTGCGCAAGGGCCCGGACCACACGGTGCAGCGCCTGCGCCTGCGCAAGCTGTGAGCGGGCCCGTTGGCTGTTAGATGGGGCGCATGCTGCATCTGCGTCTGATCACCCCCACGGAACGCACCGACGAGGTGGTCCGTCTGATCGAGGGAACCGTCGGCACCGCCCACCTGGTGGTGCTGCCGGGCGCCGCCCGCGACCCCGCCGGGGACGTCGTCCTGTGCGACGTGGCCCGTGAGGCGGGCGACGGGCTGATCGCCGGGCTGCGCCGGCTGGGCCTGGACGACACCGGTTCGATCGCCGTGGGGAACATCGACCTCTCCCTGTCCCGCCGGGCCGACGAGGCCGAGGAGGCGGCGCCGGGCGAGGGCGCGGACGCGGTGCTGTGGGAGGGCCTGACCGAGGCGACCCACGAGGAGTCGACGCTGTCGTTCACCTATGTCGCGTTCATCACACTGGCCACGATGATCGCGGCCTGCGGTGTGGTGCTGGACAACGCCATCCTGATCGTGGGCGCGATGGCGGTGGGGCCGGAGTTCGGGCCGCTGGCGGGGATCTGCACGGCCCTGGTCCGGCGGCGCCCGCGGCTGGCGTGGCGGTCGGTGATCGCGCTGGTGGTCGGGTTCGCGGCGGCCATGACGCTGACGAGCGCGTTCAGCCTGTTCATGGACGCGGTGGGCCTGTTCCACAAGTCCCAGCTGGAGGCCGGCCGGCCCAACACCGGCTTCATCTACGCCCCGGACTGGTTCTCGTTCGTCGTGGCGGTGCTCGCCGGGATCGCCGGCACGCTGTCGCTGACGTCCGCGAAGTCGGGCGCCCTGGTGGGGGTCGCCATCTCGGTGACGACCGTGCCCGCCGCCGCGAACGCGGCCGTCGCGCTGGTCTACACCGACACCCACCAGGCGGTTCGTTCCTCGGAGCAACTGGCGCTGAACCTGATCGGCATCGTCCTCGCCGGGACGCTCACCCTGCTCGCCCAGAAGTTCTTCTGGCGCCGGCGGGGCCAGCCGGCCTGAGGGACGCCCCGAGGGAACCGCCCGCGGCCGGCCGCGATCAGCGCGCGGGCGGCCGCCGGACGGTCCCCGGCGACCCCGCCCGGTGTCAGCCCAGCGCCGACTTCACCGCGTCGGCGAGCCGCCCGGCGACCGCCCGGGCCTGGTCGATGTCCGCGGCCTCGACCATCACCCGGACCAGCGGTTCGGTGCCGGAGGGACGCAGCAGGACCCGCCCGGTCTCCCCCAGCTCCCGCTCGGCCTCGGCGACGGCCGCGGCGAGGTCCGCGGACGTGCCCACCCGCGACCGGTCCACGTCGGGCACGTTGACCAGTACCTGCGGCAGGCGTTCCATCACGGACGCCAGCTCGCGCAGCGTGCGGCCGCTCTCCGCGACCCGCGCCGCCAGCAGCAGGCCGGTCAGGGTGCCGTCGCCGGTGGTGGCGTGGTCGAGGATGATCACGTGTCCGGACTGCTCGCCGCCGAGTGCGTACCCGTGCTGCTTGAGCTCCTCGAGCACGTACCGGTCGCCGACGCCGGTCTGCACGAGGCGGATGCCCGCCCGCTCCATGGCCAGCTTGAAGCCGAGGTTGGACATCACGGTGGCGACGACGGTGTCGGCGCGCAGCGCGGAGTGCTCCCGCATCGCCAGCGCCAGGACGGCGAGAATCTGGTCGCCGTCGACCTCGGCGCCGGTGTGGTCCACGGCCAGGCAGCGGTCGGCGTCGCCGTCGTGCGCGATGCCGAGGTGCGCGCCGTGCTCGACGACCGCGGCCTTGAGCTGGTCCAGGTGGGTGGAGCCGCAGCCGTCGTTGATGTTGAGGCCGTCCGGCTCGGCGCCGAGGGTGACGACCTCGGCACCGGCCCGGGCGAACGCTTCCGGCGAGACCCCCGAGGCCGCGCCGTGCGCTTCGTCCAGGACGATCTTCAGTCCGTCGAGCCGGTTGGGCAGGACCGACAGCAGGTGGGCGATGTACTGCTCGGCACCCTCCTCGTAGGACCGCACGCGGCCCACCCCGGCGCCGGTCGGCCGCTGCCAGGGCTCCCCGTGCCGGTGCGACTCGTAGACCGACTCGATCCGGTCCTCCAGCTCGTCGGCGAGTTTGTGGCCGCCGCGGGCGAAGAACTTGATGCCGTTGTCCGGCATGGCGTTGTGGCTGGCGGAGAGCATCACGCCGAGGTCGGCGCCGAGCGCGCCGGTGAGGTGCGCCACCGCGGGGGTCGGCAGGACCCCGACCCGCAGGACGTCCACGCCGGCGCTGGCCAGTCCGGCCACCACCGCCGCCTCCAGGAACTCCCCGGACGCGCGCGGGTCCCGTCCGACCACAGCCGTCGGCTTGTGGCCCTCGAAGGTGCCCGCCTCGGCCAGTACGTGCGCCGCGGCGACCGAGAGGGCGAGCGCCATCTCGGCCGTCAGATCCGCGTTGGCGACACCGCGCACGCCGTCCGTGCCGAAGAGTCGTCCCACTTGTCCTCCTGAGGAAACGTCATTGTCGGAAGCGAAAGGGGTGCCGCGTGGGGGGCAGACGCCTCGGCATCCGATCACACAAGCCTCTGAGCGTCTTGTGTCGTTATACGCCCTTGGCCGGGATAAACGAACGCCCCGGGGGCACATATGGCGTGCCGCCGGGGCGTTCGGAGTACGCGGAGCCGAAGCCCGTACCACGTACGAGCAGGCAGCGAAGCTTAGCGCTTGCTGTACTGCGGAGCCTTGCGGGCCTTCTTCAGACCGGCCTTCTTGCGCTCGACCGCACGGTCGTCACGCGTCAGGAAGCCGGCCTTCTTCAGCGGGCCGCGGTTGTTGTCGACGTCGGCCTCGTTCAGCGCGCGGGCGACACCGAGACGGAGCGCACCGGCCTGACCGGAGACACCGCCACCCGCGATGCGGGCGACGACGTCGTAACGACCTTCCAGCTCGAGCACCTTGAAGGGCTCGTTGACTTCCTGCTGGTGCACCTTGTTCGGGAAGTAGTCCTCGAGGGTGCGGCCGTTGATCTTCCACTTGCCGGTGCCCGGGACGATCCGGACGCGGGCGATGGCGTTCTTGCGGCGACCCAGGCCGGCGGCCGGCTGGGGCTCGCCGAAGCGGGAGGCCATGGACTCCGAGGTGTACTCACCCTCGACGGGGACCTCGGACTCGGTGGTGTAGCTGTCGATGTCAAGCTCTTCGAGCGGCTGCTCGGCAGTGGTCTCGGCCACGATTCTCCTCAGATTCTCTTCGGTCTTGGGGGTGGCCGGACTTACTGCGCGACCTGGGTGATCTCGAACGGCACCGGCTGCTGGGCAGCGTGCGGGTGCTGGTCACCCTTGTAGACCTTCAGCTTCGAGAGCATCTGACGGCCCAGCGTGTTCTTGGGGAGCATGCCCTTGACGGCCTTCTCGATGGCCTTCTCGGGGTTCTTGTCGAGCAGCTCGTCGTAGCGGACGGAGCGCAGACCACCCGGGTAGCCGGAGTGGCGGTACGCCATCTTCTGGGTCCGCTTGTTGCCGGACAGGTGCACCTTGTCGGCGTTGATGATGATGACGAAGTCACCAGCGTCGACGTGCGGCGCGTAGATCGGCTTGTGCTTGCCCCGGAGGAGGGTGGCGGCGGTCGTGGCGAGACGGCCCAGGACGACGTCCTGAGCGTCGATGACGTGCCACTGGCGCGTCACATCGCCGGGCTTGGGGCTGTACGTACGCACGGTTCGTAGCCTTCGCTTCGAGTGAATGGTCCTAAACAAGGTCACCGAAACGATCACGACAGCCCTGACCGCACAGCGGTGACGCAAACCGCGTGCTGGTCGCTGGTCATCGGCCCGGTGGACCGGTGTAAGGGCCCGTCCCGTGAGAATGAGCAAGCCAATACACAACGAAGAAGTAGGTTACCGGGCGGCCCCCGGACGGGTCAAAACGAGTCCGTCCGACACCCGGGTCGAAACCGCCCGGAACCCGGGCGGCGGACAAACGCGGCATGCCGCCCGACGCCCTCCGGCACCCCCCACGCCCCGTCTAAGATGCGCCCCATGAGTTACGGGCAGGGGGGACCCCAGTCTCAGTGGGATCCCTGGAAACCGCATTCCCAGCAGCCGTGGAACGGCGCAGCCGACGACGGCTCGCCGGACTGGGCCGCGCTCGCCGAGGCCTCGGAGACGCGGAACAGGCGCCGCAAGCTGCTGTTCACGGTGGGCGGCGCGCTCGCCACCGTGGCGATAGGCACCGCGGTCGCCATGGCGGTCGTCTCCGCGAACGGCGGTGACGACCGGGCCGCCGGTGGCCTGCCCAGCGGCTCCTCGCTGCCCGGCACCGGCAGCGCGACGCCGTCGTTCGCGCCCACCAGCGCCCCGCCGCCGCTCGACCCCAAGGAGTTCATCTCCAGTGTGGGGAAGGACACCGCCCCGCTCGGCCCGGACACCCTGTTGCCGGGCACGCGGCTGACCCTCGGCGGCGCGGAGTACAAGAAGGTCCTGACGGCGGACACCACGAGCTGTGCCACGGCCGCCGGCGCCAGCCTGCCCAAGATCCTCACCGCCAACGGCTGCACCCGGCTGATGCGGGTCACCTACGTCCACGGCGGCATCGGGGTCACCGTCGGCGTCGCCGTCTTCGACACCGCCGCCCAGGCCACCAAGGCCCGTTCCCAGACCGACGACCGGAGTATCGTGCGGTCGCTGTTCGGCAAGGGGGTCAAGCCGTTCTGCGACGGGGCGTTCTGCCGCTCTACCCGCAACGCCTACGGCCGCTACGCCTACTTCACGATCTCCGGCTTCACCAGCGGCAAGGACGTCACCAACAAGGACAGCGCGGTGTTCCGCACCGGCAACGACCTGGCCCAGTTCACCGTCAACCAGATCCACCGCCGCGGGCAGGCCCAGGCGTCGGCCGCCGCGGCACGGTAGGCGCCGGGCGCCTCGGGCCGCGCCCCCGCCGGGCGCGGCGGACCTGCCGGCCGCGTGCGCCCGCCCGACCCGGCCCGTCCCCTCCTCCGCCGTGCGGTGCGGCGCTGCCCACCCCTCGGAAGTCGGGGGGCGGGTCGGGGAACGGTCAGGAGGCCTTGGTCCAGATGCGGTAGTGGCCCGTGCCGCTGGAGTTCCGGAACGGCAGGTCCGCGAGGAGCCGGTAGTGCGGGTTGCCCCGGACCGCCCCGGCGACGACCGCGTCCACCCGGGGGTTGGTCAGGCCGTCCAGCACGATCAGGTCGAACTCTCCGTCGCGCACCGCCGAGCGGTAGGCCGCGTCACCGGTGCGGTGCCGGCCCCGGCGGTCCGTGTACTCCATGGCGAAGACGCCCTGCCACTGCCGGTGGCTGGTGCGGTCGCGCAGGTAGTAGACGGGCACCTCGGGGGTGGAGGCGAGGTAGTGGCCCTTGCGGTCCACGTGGGGGGCGACGACCTTGATCATCTTCGTGGAGTCGGGCCAGACGCCGTAGCGCCAGTCCGCCTGGGAGATGCCGAGGCAGAGCGTCGCCGTCCACAGCATGATGCCGAGCTGGGGGTAGCGGAAGTGGGCGCCGATCAGCCGGGTCACGCCCACACCAGCCATCGGCGCGGCGAACAGCAGGCCGAAACCGACGTGCTTGAACAGCGAGACCACGGTCCCCAGGTGCATCTGGTAAGCGGGGGCCAGCAGGGCGGTGCCGCAGAGCACCAAGCCGAGCAGCGCGCGCCGGCGCCGGCCGGGGCCGGTGAGCCGCAGGGCGAGCGGTGACTCGTTCATGCGGCCGCGCCGCACGTAGGACAGGGCGCCGCCGACGGCGGTGAGGAACATCAGCCCGCCCCACTGCGTCGAGCGCTGGAGCAGGAAGGCGGCGCTGTCGGTGCCGTGGGACCGGTCGGTCGTGGTCTGCCGCACGCCGGCGAGCAGGTCGGTGGTGCACAGGCCGGCGGCGAGCAGGGCACCGATGCCGAGGGCGAGCAGCAGCATCCGCCAGAACGCCCTGGCGCCTTTGTGCGGCCAGCCGGTGAGCAGCGCCAGCACGACGATGGTCGGCAGGTACAGGCCGGAGGCGTACTTCACCCCGACGGCGAGGACGGCGACCGGTGCGGCGAGCAGCACGGCGGCGGCGGGCGCCCGGTCGGTGCGTACGACGATCCAGGTGGCGAGGGCCAGCAGGAACACGGCGGGGGCGTCGTAGGTGGCGAAGTAGCCCATGACCACCGTGGACTGCACCACCGCGAACAGCGACGCGCCGGCCAGCGCGGCCCGCTCGTTGAACAGCCGCCGGGTGAAGGAGTACAGCAGGGCGGTGGTGCCGAGCATGAAGGCGAGGCTGAGCAGGCGCGCCCCGGTCAGCCCGAAGCGGCCGTCCACGACGGCGGCGAGCACCGGGTACAGCTGGGGGGAGCCGGAGAAGTAGGCGGCGTAGTCGACGGGCAGCGGGGTGCCGTGCAGCAGGTGCGCCAGCTCGGCGTGCCCGGCGGCCAGGTACAGGGCCTCGTCCTGGAACGCGGTGTTGGACAGGCGCAGGGAGAGCACCGCCTGCACGAGGAGGACGCACAGCAGCACGGCCCGGCTGACCCAGGCGCGCCGCGGGCTGGCGGCCATGTCCCAGCCGACCTCGGGGCTCTGCGGGACGTGGTATCCGGGCTCGGGCGCCGGGGCCGGTTCCGTCACCGTGCGCAGGGCGTACGTCGGCTGGTCGTCCCGCTGCTGGTAGGGGTAGGTGCGCGAGTCGTAGTCGTACCCGGCGTCGACGTCGTGGGCCTGGGGCTGGCGCGGGATGTACCCGTCGGAGTTGAACCAGCCGCCCTGGCCGTCGTCCTCGGCGTACGGGTCGTACGGCTGGGGCGTGTAGTACTCGGGCGAAGAGGTCATGACGGCTTCCGTACGTCGAAGCCGAAACGGTCGTCGGCGGCCAAGCGCTTGAACTCCTTCAGCGCCAGCGGGCTCGCCTCCAGCCGCCAGTCGGCGCGCTTGCGGTGGTTGAACCAGACGAAGCCGAGCATGCCGTCGTCCGCCTCGACGCCCTGGAACAGGTTGCGGATGTCGTCGCGGCGCCGCTCGCCGGGCACGGCGGCGGTCTCCAGCAGCAGCATGGGCTTCTTGGTGAAGATGCGGATCCGGTCGCGGGTCCGGCCGAAGACGCTGTCGAAGCTGTTGTCCTCGCCGGCGGTGAAGTAGCCGATCAGACCGATCCAGTCGACGTAGGCGTCGCCCGGGTAGTACGGCTCGAGCTGCACGTCGGGAACCGGGTTGACGATGTTGGGCGACCAGGACCAGATGACGTTGGTGGCGCCGGAGTCGACGAAGAGCTGGTGGATGTGGCGCCAGGCGGCCACGTACCGAGCGGGGGTCACGTGGTCGGTGCCCCACTTCTCCCAGTGGCCGTTGAACTCGTCCGCGAAGTCGATCACCACGGGCAGGTTCAGCTTCCGGACCGCGGCCGCGTACTTCCTGATGTAGGCGTCGGACCGGCCGGCCGCGATGTCGGCGACCGGGGTGTCGAACGGCTCCCAGGACATCAGTGTCAGCGCGCCCTCGTGCCAGGCGTTGCGCACGCCGGTGGCGTCGAAGCCGTCGCCCCAGCCGGCGTAGTACTCGACGAGGTTGGGCTGCTTGCCGGTCATCCGCGTGTACGCGTCGATGTTCTTCATGACGTTCGGGGCGCCGGGCACGGCGGCGCCGTAGTACTTCTTCGCCGGTCTCAGCAGCGGTGTGACGTCGTAGGGGACGTCCTTGGCGGCGCTCACCGCGGGGCGCGGGCCGGCCGTGCCGCCGCCGGGAGCCGGCGTGTCACCGGAGTCGTCGCCGAGCAGCGAGCAGCCGCTGAGGACGAGGGCGCCGGCCAGGCAGCCGGCCAGGGTCAGGCGCAGCGACCGGAATCGTTCCTTCAGTCGCATCAGGCGTTCGCTCCCGAGCGGGGCTGGACCAGGACCCGGCCGACGACCAGCGCGTAGAAGAGCCCGGAGGACAGGACCAGGGCGAAGTCCGGGGCGTTCATGGTGAACGTCCGGTACACCGCGGCCAGCACCCAGACCAGCGCGGTGCCGCCGCTCCACGCCCACATGCCGATCCAGAAGCGCCGCGTCTTGTTCTTCTTGGCGCCGGAGGAGCCGGTCGGCTGCCAGCCCATGCGGTTCTTGCGCAGGATGTCCCAGATGGCGAAGACGTGCGCCCAGCCGTACATCATGCGCGCCGCCCAGGCCTCCAGGCGGTAGGGCGCCCGGTGCCAGACCGGGAAGACGACGGTGGTGTAGACGATGCTGGGCAGCACCAGGAGCAGGTGCTCGACCTTGAGCTTGTCCGGCATCATCAGCAGCAGCACGATCGGGATGACCGGCGCCGCGAAGGTGAACAGCGCGGTGTGGATGTAGTAGAAGAACCCGGACATGTAGCACAGGCGGCTCGACAGCCGGATCCTGCGCTGCCAGAATTTCCGGCTGCCCAGCAGGCTCATCGAACCCGAGCACCAGCGGTACTGCTGGTTGAAGAAGGCGCCCGCGGTGTCCGGGCAGACGCCGGTGGAGACCGCGACCGGCACGTACCTGAGGTCCCAGCCGAGCCCGCGCAGGTCGAAACCGGTGTGCACGTCCTCGGAGTGCTCGATCAGCGTCGTGCCGCCGTTGGTCTCCAGGGCCGCCCGCCGGTAGATCGCGCAGGACCCGACGCAGATCGCGCCGTCGCTCCCCTGCCGCGACACCTGCACGGACCGGTAGAACAGCTCCTGCACCGCGCCCGCCCCGCGCTCGACCCAGTTCTGCGAGTCGAGCACGCGGAAGTACTGCGGAGACTGGACGATGCCGATCCGCGGATCGTCGTCCATGTACGGCAGCAGCTCCTCCAGCACGTCGGCCCGCGGGGTGAAGTCGGCGTCCAGGATGAGGATGAACTCGCCGTCGGACTGTCCGAAGCCGAAGTGCAGGTTGCCGGCCTTCTTGAACCAGCCGCGGTTCTCCCGGGTGCCGTAGCGGAAGCCGAAGTCCCGCGCCATGGCGGCCAGCCCCGGGTCGGCACCGTCGTCGAGCACGAACGGCACGCACACCCCGGGGTAGCGGTCGGCCATCGCCCGCACGTGCCGCCAGGTGTTGTGCAGCACCTCGATGGGCTCCCCGCACACCGGAAGGAACACGTCGACGGTCGGGTACACCTCGGGCCGCCAGTCGTGCACCAGCCGCCGGTGGTGGGCGATGTCGAAGTCCCGGGTGAAGCCGTTCACCCGCAACGACACCAGGTAGTAGAAGACCGTGAAGACCAGCAGCGGCGTGTAGATCCACAGCGCCGGGGTGGACGCCGCGAGCTTGAACTGGCTCACCACCAGGCAGCAGAAGCTGACGAGCGAGCTGATCGTCAGGATCCACAGGTTGCGGCGCGCGTAGGAGTACTTCTCCTTCTCCGTCGGCGGCAGGGGCAGCAGCCCCAGCGAGGCGTCCCCGCCCCGCCCGGCCCGCCGCCGACCGCCGCCACTCCGGCGCGCCGCGCGGTGCCCCCCGGCCCGCACGGGACCCACTGATGTCATTGCGTTGTTCCAACCCCGGGCCCTGACGACCCGTCGACCCCCCAGCCAACCCCGGCCGGCCCCATCGATCTCCTGGCCGGGAGGCGAAACTCTATACGAGAGGTATGAACCGCGTAAGGGTCGTTAAGGAGACCTACGCCCGGTAAATGCGGACATGGGACCTATGCTCAGCGCAATGCAACGTAACTAACAGGTTTCGCAACCGGTCGCACCGGGAAGCGAGCGCTTGTTCCGCGCCTCCTTGTTCCGGGCCGCCAGCAGCTCGTCGGCCGGGTAGCCGACCTCCTCCAGCGTCAGCCCGTGCGGCCGTACGACGTGCACGGCCGAGTCCCGCACGCCGGCGGCCAGCACCTTCCCCGGCCACTCCGGACCCCGGTGCCCGTCACCGACGAACAGCAGCGCCCCGATCAGCGAGCGCACCATGTTGTGGCAGAAGGCGTCCGCGCGCACGGTGGCGGTGATGATCCCGTCTGCCCCGCGCACCAGGCTCAGCTCCTGGAGCGTGCGGATCGTGGTCGCCCCCTCCCGCCGTTTGCAGTAGGCGGCGAAGTCGTGCTCCCCCAGCAGCGTCCGGGCCGCCTCGTTCATGGCGTCCACGTCGAGCGGCCAGTCGTGCCACAGCACGTGGTGGCGTAGCAGCGGATCCACCCCGCCCGGATGGTCGGTTACCCGGTACGCGTACCGCCGCCAGACGGCCGAGAACCGGGCGTCGAACCCGGCCGGCGCCTCGGCCAGCCGCCACACCCGGACGTCCTTCGGCAGCCGCCCGGCGAGCCGCTTGAGCAGTTTCTCCCGGTGCTCCGCCCACAGCCCTTCCGGCAGGTCGACGTGGGCCACCTGCCCGCGCGCGTGCACCCCGGCGTCGGTCCGCCCGGCCACCGTCAGGTCGTACGTCTCCTTCGACCGCGTCACCGTCCGCAGGGCGTCCTCGATCTCACCCTGCACGGTCCGCCTGCCGCCGGCCTGCTTGGCCCAGCCGTGGAAACCGCCGCCGTCGTAGGACAGGTCGAGGCGGATGCGTACGTGTCCGGGCTGTACTTCGTCACTCACGTGGGGATCCTCTCAGGGCGGGGCGCGGGCGGGGAACGCGAGAGCGGGCCCGCCCCGAAGGGCGGACCCGCTCACAGCGTCAGGCGGAGCCTCAGGCGTCCTTGGACTCCTCGGCCGGAGCCTCGGTCTCCTCGGCCTTGGTGTCCTCGGCCTTGGCCTCCTCGGACTCCTTGACCGCGCGCTTGGTGGCGGCCTCGGCCTCACCCACGGCGTTCTGCTGCACCGTCAGCGCCTCGACCAGCTCGATGACGGCCATGGGCGCGTTGTCGCCACGGCGGTTACCGATCTTGGTGATGCGGGTGTAGCCACCCGGACGGTTCTCGTACCGCGGGCCGATCTCGGTGAAGAGCGTGTGCACGATGCTCTTGTCCGTGATGACCTGGAGCACCTGGCGGCGGTTGTGAAGGTCGCCCTTCTTCGCCTTGGTGACCAGACGCTCGGCGTACGGACGCAGCTTGCGCGCCTTCGCCTCGGTGGTGGTGATACGGCCGTGCTCGAAGAGCGCCTTCGCGAGGTTCGCGAGGAGCATCTTCTCGTGCGCGGCGCTGCCGCCCAGACGGGCACCCTTGGTGGGCTTCGGCATGGTTCTTCTCCTGTGTGTCTGCCCCGGCCGTATCAGGTACCGGGGTCAGTATCCGAGCAGGCGGTTGCCTGTCGAAGATCCGGGCCCCGCTCGGGGGCCCGGAGGGTCCGCACCCCCGAAGGGGCGCGGGGAACCGCGTGACCGGCCACGGCGGGACCGCGGCCGCAGCACCGGCCTCCTCGCGGAGGGCTCAGTACTGCTCGGTCTCGACGAATCCGGCGTCCGCGTCGTCGTCGGCGCCGAAGGCGTCGGCGGCGGCGGTCGGGTCGAATCCGGGCGGGCTGTCCTTCAGGGCCAGGCCCATGCCGGCCAGCTTCGCCTTGACCTCGTCGATGGACTTCGCACCGAAGTTACGGATGTCCAGCAGGTCGGCCTCGGAGCGCGCGACCAGCTCACCCACGGAGTGGATGCCCTCACGCTTGAGGCAGTTGTAGGAGCGGACCGTCAGCTCCAGCTCCTCGATCGGCAGCGCGAGGTCGGCGGCCAGGGCGGCGTCCGTCGGGGACGGACCCATGTCGATGCCCTCGGCGTCGATGTTCAGCTCGCGGGCGAGACCGAACAGCTCGACCAGCGTCTTGCCCGCGGAGGCCATGGCGTCACGGGGACGCATCGCCTGCTTGGTCTCGACGTCGACGATCAGCTTGTCGAAGTCGGTGCGCTGCTCGACACGCGTGGCCTCGACCTTGTACGTGACCTTCAGCACCGGCGAGTAGATGGAGTCGACCGGGATACGGCCGATCTCCTGGCCCACCTGCTTGTTCTGCACGGCGGAGACGTAACCGCGACCGCGCTCGACGGTCAGCTCCATCTCCAGCTTGCCCTTGCCGTTGAGCGTGGCGAGGACCAGGTCGGGGTTGTGCACCTCGACACCGGCCGGGGGCGCGATGTCGGCGGCGGTGACCAGACCCGGGCCCTGCTTGCGCAGGTACATCACGACCGGCTCGTCGTGCTCCGAGGAGACGACCAGCTGCTTGATGTTGAGGATCAGGTCGGTGACGTCCTCCTTGACGCCCGGCACGGTGGTGAACTCGTGCAGCACGCCGTCGATCCGGATGGAGGTGACGGCGGCACCCGGGATCGAGGAGAGGAGGGTACGGCGCAGGGAGTTGCCGAGGGTGTAACCGAAGCCCGGCTCCAGCGGCTCGATCACGAACCGGGAGCGGAACTCGTCGACGACCTCTTCGGTCAACGAGGGACGCTGAGCGATCAGCATGAGTGGATCAGATCCTTCTTTCGTGGACGCCCGCTATTTGACGTCCGACACAACCGTGCGTTCGCACGACACGGGTACAGCAAGGGTACGGGCGATACGGCCCTTTCACGGAGCCGTACCGCCCGGAGACCTCAGACCGACACCGGTCGACGCGTCAGACGCGACGACGCTTCGGCGGGCGGCAGCCGTTGTGCGGGGTCGGGGTGACGTCCTGGATGGAGCCGACCTCGAGACCCGTGGCCTGGAGGGAGCGGATCGCGGTCTCACGACCGGCACCCGGACCCTTGACGAACACGTCGACGCGGCGCATGCCGTGCTCCTGCGCGCGGCGGGCAGCCGACTCGGCGGCCATCTGCGCGGCGAACGGCGTGGACTTCCGGGAGCCCTTGAAGCCGACGTGGCCGGCGGAGGCCCAGGAGATCACGTTGCCGGACGGGTCCGTGATGGAGACGATCGTGTTGTTGAACGTGCTCTTGATGTAGGCGTTGCCATGAGCGACGTTCTTCTTTTCCTTGCGGCGCACCTTCTTGACGGCGCCCTGACGTCCCTTGGGGGGCATCTACTTACTCCTAGGGAGGTGGTCGGTCCTACAGCGAAGACCGTGGACAGATGTCCGCTGCGGACTACTTCTTGCCCGGCTTCTTCTTGCCGGCGATGGCGCGACGCGGACCCTTGCGGGTACGAGCGTTGGTGCTGGTGCGCTGACCGCGGACGGGCAGACCGCGACGGTGACGGAGACCCTGGTAGGTACCGATCTCGACCTTGCGGCGGATGTCGGCCTGGATCTCGCGACGGAGGTCACCCTCGGTCTTGATGTTGTTGTCGACGTACTCGCGGATCGCGACCAGCTGCTCTTCGGACAGGTCACGGACGCGGGCGTTCGGGTCGACGCCGGTCGCAGCCAGCGTCTCCTTCGAGAGGGTCCGGCCGATGCCGAACACGTAGGTGAGCGCGATCTCCACGCGCTTGTCGCGCGGGATGTCGACACCGGAAACGCGTGCCATTCAATGGCTCCTGGTGATCCTTCGGAGGTCTTCCACAGGACCGGTTCCCGGCCGCCGTACCAGGTACGAACCGGGTCCCCGGCCTCCGACCGGGGGTGTCAAGCCGCTCGCGACGACTTGGGCCCTGCGTATGAACATATTCAGCTCGCGTCGCGCGAATCTCTGCGATAGCGGTGCAGAGGGTGGTGTTCCTGCGTCAGCCCTGGCGCTGCTTGTGGCGCGGGTTCTCGCAGATGACCATGACCCGGCCGTGACGGCGGATCACCCTGCACTTGTCGCAGATCTTCTTGACGCTCGGCTTGACCTTCATGGGGTGAGGTTCTCCGGGTCAGTGCCATCGCTCCGGGCGGGCCCGAAGCTCGGGCAAGATCTACTTGTACCGGTAGACGATCCGGCCGCGCGTGAGGTCGTACGGAGAAAGCTCCACCACGACCCGGTCGTCAGGGAGGATACGGATGTAGTGCATACGCATCTTGCCGCTGATGTGTGCCAGGACCTGGTGGCCGTTCTGGAGCTCGACCTTGAACATGGCGTTCGGAAGAGACTCGACGACAGTGCCCTCGATCTCGATGGCACCTTGCTTCTTGGCCACGCTTCGCCCTTCGAATCGACTACCTTGATCGACCCTCGGGCGTTCCCTGAGATTCCCTTGCGGGAGCATGCGGACATGCGGGTGCACGAGAGCCGACGAGTCAGTCTACGTCGGCACACCCGGAAAGGCGAATCGAGGAAGTCTGCCCCATGCGGGTGACCCTTATGCGAGCGGGTCCGGAGCGGTGGTGACGCCGTACTCCGCGAGCTTGGCCCGGCCGCCGTCCGGCGCGGTCAGGACCAGCGGCCCCTGCTCGGTGAGGGCGACAGAGTGCTCCCAGTGGGAGGACCAGGTGCCGTCCGTGGTGATGACGGTCCAGTCGTCCTCGAGCACCTCGGTGCGCGGGGTGCCGAGAGAGACCATGGGCTCGATCGCCAGGCAGAAACCGGGCACCAGCTTCGGGCCCTTGCCGCGCCGGCGGTCGACGTAGTTCAGCAGGTGCGGGTCCATGTGCATCTCGGTGCCGATACCGTGGCCGCCGTAGTCCTCGATGATCCCGTACTTGCCGCCACCGGGCTTGGGCTGGCGGCGGATGTACGTCTCGATCGCCCGGGAGATGTCGACCAGGCGGTTGCCCGCCTTCATGGCCGCGATGCCGGCCCACATCGACTCCTCCGTCACCCGCGACAGCTCGACCAGCTCCGGCGCGTGGCCGGAGCCGACGAACGCCGTGTACGCCGCGTCGCCGTGCCAGCCGTCGACGATCGCGCCGCAGTCCACGGAGATGATGTCGCCGTCCTTCAGGACGACCTCGTCGGAGGGGATGCCGTGCACGACGACGTCGTTGACCGAGGTGCAGATGGTCGCCGGGAAGCCGCCGTAGCCGAGGAAGTTCGACCGGGCGCCGTGCTCGGCCAGGACCTTGCGGGCCACCTCGTCCAGGTCCTTGGTGCTGGCACCCGGCACCGCGGCCTCGCGCGTGGCCGCGTGGATGGCGGCGACGACCAGGCCCGCCGCCCGCATCCTGGCGATCTGCTCGGGGGTCTTGATCTGCACCATGGGGGGCCTGCGCTCTCCGTCACTCACGTCGACTGGGTTACCTGTACAACAGTACGGCCGCGGCGCCCGGGGGTCTCCCGGACGACATCCGGGAGGACGGGGGCACCGCGGCCGGCGAGGCCCGCGAGCTACTGCTCGGCCTTCTCGCGCTTGAGGGCCTCCAGCGCCCGCTGCGTGATCTCGTCCACCGGGCCCAGGGCGGAGATCGTACGGACCAGGCCCTGCGACTTGTAGTAGTCGATGATCGGCTCGGTCTGGGTGTGGTAGACCTCGAGCCGCTTGCGGACGGTGTCCTCGGAGTCGTCGTCGCGCTGGTACAGCTCACCGCCGCAGACGTCGCACACGCCCTCCTGCTTCGCGGGGCTGTACGTCACGTGGAAGACGTGCGAGGAGTCGTTGCGGCAGATGCGCCGGCCGGCGATCCGCTTGACGACCTCCTCCTCGGGGACCTCCAGGTCGAGGACCGCGTCCAGCGTGATGCCCTCGCTCTCCAGCAGCACGTCCAGCGCCTGGGCCTGCGAGACGTTGCGCGGGAACCCGTCCAGCAGGAAACCGCCCTCGGCGTCGGGCTGCTCCATGCGGTCCTTGGCCATCGCGATGGTGACCTCGTCGGGTACCAGATTGCCGGCGTCCATGTAGGACTTCGCGAGCTTGCCCAGCTCGGTCTGCTGGCTGATGTTGGCCCGGAACAGGTCGCCCGTGGAGATGTGCGGGATGGCCAGCTTCTCGGCGAGCCGTACGGCTTGCGTTCCCTTACCGGCACCCGGCGGCCCGACGAGGACGATACGCATCAGCGGAGGAACCCTTCGTAATTGCGCTGCTGGAGCTGGCTCTCGATCTGCTTCACGGTTTCCAGGCCGACACCCACGATGATGAGGATGCTGGTCCCGCCGAAGGGGAAGTTCTGGCTTGCCCCGAAGCCCACCAACGCCATTGTCGGTACGAGAGCGATCAGACCCAGATACAGCGAACCCGGCCAGGTGATCCGGTTGAGCACGTAGCTGAGGTACTCAGCGGTCGGTCGGCCAGCCCGGATGCCCGGGATGAAGCCACCATACTTCTTCATGTTGTCGGCGACTTCCTCGGGGTTGAAGGAGATCGCCACGTAGAAGAACGCGAAGAAAACGATCAGCAGGAAGTACGTCGTGATGTAGATCGGGTGGTCGCCCTTGGTGAGGTTCTGCTCCACCCAGGTCTTCCAGCCCGACTTGTCGTTCCCCGCGAACTGGGCCACCAGCGCCGGGATGTACAGCAGCGACGAGGCGAAGATGACGGGGATCACACCCGCCTGGTTGACCTTCAGCGGGATGTAGGTCGACGTACCGCCGTAGGACCGGCGGCCGATCATCCGCTTGGCGTACTGCACCGGGACGCGGCGCTGGGCCTGCTCGACGAAGACGACGAGCGCGACCATGACCAGGCCCACGGCGATGACCGTGCCGAACTCGATCCAGCCGCCGGCCAGCGTGCCCTGCTTCTTGATGGCCCACAGCGCGGACGGGAACGTCGCGGCGATCGAGATGAACATCAGGATCGACATGCCGTTGCCGATACCGCGGTCGGTGACCAGTTCACCGAGCCACATCACGACGGCCGTACCCGCGGTCATGCAGATGACCATGGTGATCGTCGTGAAGATCGCCTGGTCGGGCACGATGCTCGAGGCGACCGAGCAGCCGTTGAAGAGCGCGCCGCTGCGGGCGGTGGCGACCAGGCCGGTGCCCTGGAGGATGGCGAGCGCCACGGTCAGGTAGCGGGTGTACTGCGTGATCTTCGCCGTGCCGGCCTGGCCCTCCTTCTTCAGGGCCTCCAGGCGCGGGATGACCACGGTCAGCAGCTGAAGGATGATGCTGGCGGTGATGTACGGCATGATGCCGAGCGCGAAGACCGTGATCTGGAGCAGCGCGCCACCGCTGAACATGTTCACGAGGCCGAAGAGGCCCTGGTTGCCCGACGCCTCGTTCACACACTTCTGGACGGCCTGGTAGTTGACGCCGGGGATCGGGATGTGGGTACCGACCCGGTAGACCACGATGATGCCCAGCGTGAAGAGCAGCTTCTTGCGCAGGTCGGGCGTCCTGAACGCCCGGGCGAACGCGGTGAGCACGGTGCCTCCTGCGACCCCCGCGCAACTGCGTCAAGGGTGACGGTCTGAGGTTCGACGAATACGAAAAAGAACAGTGCAGGCCACCATACCGGCGACACTGCCTCCCTAGGAACGACCAACCGGGGATACCTCATTGTGAGGTATCCCCGGTCGGGTTCGTCTACGTCATCGAGGCGTCGCCTGAGCGACTCAGACGAGCTCGGTGACCGTACCGCCGGCGGCGGTGATCTTCTCCTTGGCGGAGCCGGAGACGGCGTCGACCGTCACCTGGAGCGCCACGGAGATCTCGCCCTGGCCGAGGACCTTGACGAGGCTGTTCTTGCGAACGGCACCCTTCGCGATCAGCGACTCGACGGTGACCTCACCACCCTCGGGGTAGAGAGAGGCCAGCTTGTCGAGGTTCACGACCTGGTACTCGGTCTTGAACGGGTTCTTGAAGCCCTTCAGCTTCGGGAGACGCATGTGGAGGGGCATCTGGCCACCCTCGAAGCGCTCCGGAACCTGGTAACGGGCCTTGGTGCCCTTGGTACCACGACCGGCCGTCTTACCCTTCGACGCCTCACCGCGACCCACACGGGTCTTCGCGGTCTTGGCGCCCGGGGCGGGACGGAGGTTGTGGATCTTCAGCGGGTTGTTCTCCGCCATGATCAGTCGACCTCCTCGACCGACACGAGGTGGCGGACGGTGTGCACCATGCCGCGGAACTCGGGGCGGTCCTCCTTGACGACCACGGTGTTGATCCCCTTGAGACCAAGCGACCGCAGAGTGTCACGGTGGTTCTGCTTGCTGCCGATGTAGGACTTGACCTGCGTGATCTTGAGCTGCGCCATGATTACGCACCCGCCCCGGCACGCGCACGCAGCAGGGCCGCGGGGGCCACGTCCTCGAGGGGCAGACCGCGGCGGGCCGCGATCTCCTCGGGACGCTGGAGACCCTTCAGGGCCGCCACGGTGGCGTGCACGATGTTGATGGCGTTGTCGGAGCCCAGGGACTTCGACAGGATGTCGTGAACGCCGGCGCACTCGAGCACGGCGCGCACCGGACCACCGGCGATGACGCCGGTACCCGGGGACGCGGGCTTGAGCAGCACGACGCCGGCAGCCTTCTCACCCTGGATCGGGTGGGGGATGGTGCCCTGGATACGGGGGACCTTGAAGAAGTGCTTCTTGGCCTCCTCCACACCCTTGGCGATGGCGGCCGGCACCTCCTTGGCCTTGCCGTAACCGACACCCACGGTGCCGTCACCGTCGCCCACCACGACCAGCGCGGTGAAGCTGAAGCGACGACCACCCTTCACAACCTTGGCGACGCGGTTGATCGCGACTACGCGCTCAACGTACGCGGTCTTCTCGGCGGCAGCTGCGCCGCCGTCACGGCCCTTCCGGTCCCGCCGCTCGCCGCCACCGGCACCGCCACCGCGGCGCTGGGGTCCAGCCATTGGAATTACCTCTCTCTGTTTCCGCTAGCTACGGAACCGGCTCAGAACTTCAGGCCGGCTTCGCGGGCGGCGTCCGCCAGAGCGGCGATGCGCCCGGCGTACTGGTTGCCACCACGGTCGAATACGACAGCCTCGACACCGGCGGCCTTGGCACGCTCGGCGACCAGGGCGCCGACCTGCTTGGCCTGCGCGGACTTGTCGCCCTCGCCACCGCGGATCGTGGTGTCCAAGGTCGACGCCGACGCCAGGGTGTGACCCTTGATGTCGTCGATGACCTGGGCCACGATGTGGCGGTTGGAGCGCGTCACGACGAGACGCGGACGCTCAGCCGTACCCGAGATGTGCTTGCGGATCCGGATGTGGCGACGCTTGATCGCGGCGCGCTTGTAAGCGTCGCCCTTGAGGATCTTCTGTCCGTATGCCATGGCTTACTTACCCGCCTTTCCGACCTTGCGGCGGATGACTTCGCCCTCGTACTTGACGCCCTTGGCCTTGTACGGGTCGGGCTTGCGCAGCTTGCGGATGTTGGCCGCAACCTCGCCGACCTTCTGCTTGTCGATGCCCTCGACCGAGAAACGCGTGGGCGCCTCGACCTTGAAGGTGATGCCCTCAGGGGCCTCGACCGTGATCGGGTGGCTGTAGCCGAGCGCGAACTCGAGGTTCGCACCCTTGGCGGTCACACGGTAACCGACACCACTGATCTCGAGCTTCTTCACGTAACCCGTGGTCACGCCGGTGATCATGTTCGCCACCAGCGTGCGGGACAGGCCGTGGAGGGCCTTGTTCTGACGCTCGTCGTTGGGGCGGGTGACGTTCAGGACGCCGTCCTCACCCTTGACGATCTCGATCGGTGCCACGACGGTGTGGGTCAGTTCGCCCTTGGGACCCTTGACCTTGACCGTACGGCCGTCGATGGTGACGTCCACGCCGGCGGGAACCGCGATGGGGAGCTTGCCGATGCGCGACATAGCTGTTTCCTCCGTTCCCTTCCGCTACCAGACGTAGGCGAGGACTTCCCCACCCACGCCCTTCTTGCCGGCCTGCTTGTCGGTGAGGAGACCGTGCGACGTGGAGATGATCGCCACGCCGAGGCCGCCCAGCACCTTCGGCAGGTTGGTGGACTTCGCGTACACCCGGAGACCGGGCTTGGAGATGCGCTTGATCCCCGCGATGGAGCGCTCACGGTTGGGGCCGAACTTCAGCTCCAGGACGAGGTTCTTGCCGACCTCGGCGTCCTCGACCTTCCAGCCCGTGATGAAGCCCTCCTGCTGGAGGATCTCCGCGATGTGAGACTTGATCTTCGATGCCGGCATCGTCACGGAGTCGTGGTATGCCGAGTTCGCGTTCCGCAGACGCGTAAGCATGTCTGCGATCGGATCAGTCATGGTCATGAATTGGCCTTCGGCCTCTCTCGCCGGGGTTTCCTGGTGCGCCATCCCTCTCCCCGATCCGAGACGGGACGGGTGCGGCGCGGTGGACCTACGGCGTAGTAAGTCGTACGGGCGGCAGACGCCCAACCCCGCTAGCCTACGGCATGCGGAGACGGGCCTCTGCCGACCCAGTTGCTTACCGAGAGTCTCCGGAATCCCTGTAAGGGGATTACCAGGAGCTCTTGGTCACGCCCGGCAGCTCGCCACGGTGAGCCATCTCACGAAGGCACACGCGGCACAGGCCGAACTTGCGGTACACGGAGTGCGGGCGGCCGCAGCGCTGGCAGCGGGTGTAGCCACGCACACCGAACTTGGGCTTGCGAGCAGCCTTGGCAATCAGAGCCTTCTTCGCCATCTCGCTCACGCCTCCTTGAACGGGAAGCCGAGGTGACGAAGGAGCGCGCGGCCCTCAGCGTCGTTGGTCGCCGTGGTCACCACGGTGATGTCCATGCCCCGGGTACGGTCGATCTTGTCCTGGTCGATCTCGTGGAACATGACCTGCTCCGTGAGACCGAACGTGTAGTTGCCGCGGCCGTCGAACTGCTTGGGGGACAGACCACGGAAGTCGCGGATGCGCGGCAGCGCGAGCGACAGGGTGCGGTCCAGGAACTCCCACATGCGGTCGCCACGGAGCGTGACGTGGGCACCGATCGGCTGACCCTCACGCAGCTTGAACTGCGCGATGGACTTGCGGGCCTTGGTGACGGCCGGCTTCTGACCGGTGATCGTGGTGAGGTCGCGGATGGCGCCCTCGATCAGCTTGGAGTCGCGGGCGGCGTCGCCCACACCCATGTTGACCACGATCTTGACGAGACCGGGGATCTGCATGACGTTCTCGTACTTGAACTCGTCACGCAGCTTGCCCGCGATCTCCTCGCGGTACTTCTGCTTCAGACGCGGAGTCGTGGTGGTAGCCATCAGATGTCCTCACCCGTCCGCTTGGCAACGCGGATCTTGTTGCCCTCGTCGTCGAAGCGGTAACCGACGCGCGTGACGACCTTGTTGCCGTCCTTCTCCACGACCAGCTGAACGTTGGACACGTGGATCGGGGCCTCGGTGGTCACGATGCCGCCGGCCTGGGAACCGCTGGCGGTGGGGCCGGCCTTGGTGTGCTTCTTGACCCGGTTGACACCCTCGACCAGGACGCGGTCCTCGCGCGGGTAAGCGGCAATGACCTTGCCCTGCTTGCCCTTGTCCTTGCCGGTGATGACCTGGACCAGGTCGCCCTTCTTGATCTTCATGCTTACAGCACCTCCGGAGCCAGCGAGATGATCTTCATGAACTTCTTCTCGCGCAGCTCGCGCCCGACCGGGCCGAAGATGCGGGTGCCGCGAGGGTCACCGTCGTTCTTCAGAATGACGGCGGCGTTCTCGTCGAAGCGGATGTACGAGCCGTCCGGACGGCGGCGCTCCTTGACGGTGCGAACGATGACCGCCTTGACGACGTCACCCTTCTTCACGTTGCCGCCGGGGATCGCGTCCTTGACGGTGGCGACGATGACGTCACCGATGCCCGCGTAGCGGCGACCGGAGCCACCGAGCACACGGATGCAAAGGATTTCCTTCGCACCAGTGTTGTCGGCGACGCGCAGTCGCGACTCCTGCTGGATCACGTCTATCTCCTGATCGTCTGCCGGTTCCCGGCAGGGGCCTCAGATCGAGGACCCCTGCCGAGCCTGGCGGAACTGACCTGCGGGTTTGCCCGCAGGAATTACTTGGCCTTCTCGAGGATCTCGACGACGCGCCAGCGCTTCGTCGCGGACAGCGGCCGGGTCTCCATGAGGAGGACGCGGTCGCCGACACCCGCGGCGTTCTGCTCGTCGTGGGCCTTGAGCTTGTTCGTACGGCGGATGACCTTGCCGTACAGCGCGTGCTTGACACGGTCCTCGACGGCGACGACGACGGTCTTGTCCATCTTGTCGCTGACGACCAGACCCTCACGGGTCTTGCGGAAACCGCGCGCTTCGGTGTTCTGCTCAGTCACGTTGCTCTCGCTCATCAGGCGCTCTCCACCGTCTCGATGCCCAGCTCGCGCTCACGCATCAGGGTGTAGATCCGCGCGATGTCCTTACGGACGGCCTTGAGCCGACCGTGGTTCTCGAGCTGACCCGTCGCCGCCTGGAAGCGGAGGTTGAACAGCTCTTCCTTGGCTTCGCGGAGCTTGTTCAGCAGCTCCTCGTCACCCAGTTCGCGCAGCTCGGACGCCTTGGTACCGGCCGACATCACGCTTCACCTGCCTCGCGCTTGACGATCCGGCACTTCATCGGCAGCTTGTGGGCTGCGCGAGTCAGGGCCTCACGGGCGATCTTCTCGTTGGGGTAGGACAGCTCGAACATGACCCGGCCCGGGTGCACGTTCGCGATCCACCACTCCGGCGAACCCTTACCGGAACCCATGCGGGTCTCGGCAGGCTTCTTCGTGAGCGGGCGGTCCGGGTAGATGTTGATCCAGACCTTGCCGCCACGCTTGATGTGGCGGGTCATCGCGATACGAGCCGCTTCGATCTGGCGGTTCGTCACGTAAGCCGGCGTGAGGGCCTGAATGCCGTACTCGCCGAACGCGACCGTCGTACCACCCTTGGCCTGACCGCGGCGCTTCGGGTGGTGCTGCTTGCGGTGCTTGACCCTACGGGGGATCAGCATGTCGGTCAGGCCTCCGTTCCGGTGCTCTCAGCCGGAGCGGACGCGGGGGCCTCGGCCTTGGGGGCCTCGGCACCGGCAGCCTGCTGCGGCTTGCGACCGCGCCCGCCACGCTCGCCACCGCGGCCACCACGGGCCGGGCGGTCAGCGCCACCACGGGCCGGGCGGTTGCCGGCGCGGGCAGCAGCGTTCTCGGCGCGGACCTCGGCGATGTTCTTGACGTCGCCCTTGTAGATCCAGACCTTCACACCGATGCGGCCGAAGGTCGTCTTGGCCTCGAAGAAGCCGTAGTCCACGTTCGCGCGGAGCGTGTGCAGGGGCACGCGGCCCTCGCGGTAGAACTCCGAGCGGGACATCTCGGCGCCGCCGAGGCGGCCACCGCACTGGATCTTGATGCCCTTGGCGCCGGCCTTCATGGCGGACTGCATGCTCTTGCGCATGGCCCGACGGAAGGAGACACGGGAGGAGAGCTGCTCGGCGACGGCCTGCGCGACCAGCTGGGCATCGGTCTCGGGGTTCTTGACCTCGAGGATGTTCAGCTGGACCTGCTTGCCCGTGAGCTTCTCGAGGTCACCGCGGATGCGGTCGGCCTCGGCGCCACGGCGGCCGATGACGATGCCCGGACGAGCGGTGTGGATGTCCACACGCACGCGGTCACGGGTGCGCTCGATCTCCACCTTGGAGATGCCGGCGCGCTCCATGCCGGACGTCATCATCCGACGGATGGCGACGTCTTCCTTGACGTAGTCCTTGTACAGCTTGTCGGCGTACCAACGCGACTTGAAGTCGGTCGTGACACCGAGCCGGAACCCGTGCGGGTTTACCTTCTGGCCCATTACCGGGTTCCTTCCTTGCTGCTGACGACCACGGTGATGTGGCTGGTCCGCTTGCGGATCCGGTAGGCACGGCCCTGGGCACGCGGACGGAACCGCTTCAGGGTCGGGCCCTCGTCGACGTATGCCTCGGAAATGACGAGGCTGTCGACGTCGGTGTGGTCGTAGTTGTGCGCGGCGTTGGCGATGGCGCTGTCGAGCACCTTGCCGACCGGCACGGAGGCGGCCTGCGGAGCGAATCGCAGGACGGCCTGGGCCTCCGTGGCGTCCATGCCACGGATGAGGTCCACCACGCGGCGGGCCTTCATGGGCGTGACGCGGATGTACCGCGCCTGGGCCCTGGCTTCCATGGTTGTCCCTTCAGTTACTTACGTGTCTGAATGCGATCCGCTACTAGCGGCGCTTCGACTTCCGGTCATCCTTGACGTGGCCCCGGAAGGTGCGCGTCGGCGAGAACTCGCCGAGCTTGTGGCCGACCATCGACTCGGTGACGAACACCGGGATGTGGGTCTTGCCGTTGTGCACCGCGATCGTGTGACCGAGCATCGCCGGGACGATCATCGAGCGACGGGACCAGGTCTTGATGACGTTCTTGGTGCCGGCTTCGTTCTGCGTGTCCACCTTCTTGATCAGGTGGTCGTCGACGAAGGGCCCCTTCTTCAAGCTACGAGGCATCTCAACCCGTCCTTAGCGCTTCTTGTTCGTCTTGCGGCGGCGGACGATGTACTTGTTCGACGCCTTCTTGGGCGAACGAGTACGGCCTTCCTTCTTGCCCCACGGGGACACGGGGTGGCGACCACCGGAGGTCCGGCCCTCACCACCACCGTGCGGGTGGTCGACCGGGTTCATGACCACACCACGGACGGTCGGGCGAACGCCCAGCCACCGCTTGCGGCCCGCCTTGCCCCAGTTGATGTTGCTCTGCTCGGCGTTGCCGACCTCACCGACGGTGGCGCGGCAGCGCGCGTCCACCATGCGGATCTCGCCGGACGGCATACGGAGGGTCGCCATGGCGCCCTCACGCGCGAGGAGCTGCACCGAGGCGCCGGCGGAGCGGGCGAACTTGGCACCGCCACCGGGACGGAGCTCGATCGCGTGGATCGTGGTACCGACCGGGATGTTGCGGAGGGCCAGGTTGTTGCCCGGCTTGATGTCGGCCCCGGGACCGTTCTCCACGGTGTCGCCCTGCTGGAGGTTGCGCGGGGCGAGGATGTAGCGCTTCTCGCCGTCCGCGTAGTGCAGCAGCGCGATGCGCGCGGTGCGGTTGGGGTCGTACTCGATGTGCGCGACCTTCGCCGGCACGCCGTCCTTGTCGTGACGACGGAAGTCGATCACTCGGAAGGCGCGCTTGTGTCCGCCACCCTGGTGGCGAACGGTCACACGACCGGCGTTGTTACGGCCGCCCTTGCTGTGCAGGGGACGGACCAGCGACTTCTCCGGCGTGGACCGCGTGACCTCGACGAAGTCGGCGACGCTGGCGCCACGACGGCCCGGCGTAGTCGGCTTGTACTTGCGGATTCCCATTTCTCAGTCCTCGTCCGATATCGGACGATCCGGACCGCCCTCAGGCGGTCGGACCGCCGAAGATGTCGATACGGTCGCCCTCGGCGAGGGTCACGATCGCGCGCTTGCTGCCGGCCCGCTGACCGAAACCGGTCTTCGTGCGCTTGCGCTTGCCCTGGCGGTTGATCGTGTTGACCCCGGTGACCTTGACGTCGAAGACCGCCTGGACGGCCTGCTTGATCTGGGTCTTGTTGGCGCCCGGGGCGACGATGAACGTGTACTTGTTCTCGTCGAGGAGCGCGTAGCTCTTCTCGGAGACGACCGGCTTGAGCAGCACGTCACGGGGGTCCGTGAACGACTTGCTCAGCGGGGTCTCGACCGTGTTCTTGCCCTCGGCGGCGTGACGACGCGCCTTGGCGACGCGCGCGGCCTTGGCGGCCTTGGCGGCCTTCGAGGCGATAGCGGGGTGACGGATGGCCATCAGACCTCGCTCCCTTCGGTGTCAGTGGCCTTCGGGCCGGACACGAAGGACTCGAAAGCGGCCTGGGTGAAGACCACGTCGTCCGAGACGAGAACGTCGTACGTGTTCAGCTGGCCCGGCTCCAGGATGTGGACCTGGGGCAGGTTGCGGGCGGACAGCCACGCGGCCTCGTCGGCGCGGTCGACGACCAGGAGCAGGTTCTTGCGCTCCGAGATCTTGCCGAACAGCGTCCGGGCGGCCTTCGTCGACGGGTTCTCACCCTCGACGACGCCGGAGACGACGTGGATGCGGTTGTGGCGGGCCCGGTCGGTGAGGGCGTGGCGCAGGGCCGCGGCCTTCATCTTCTTCGGGGTCCGCTGCGAGTAGTCACGCGGCTGCGGGCCGTGGACGACGCCACCGCCGGCGAACTGCGGGGCGCGGGTCGAACCCTGACGGGCGCGGCCGGTGCCCTTCTGGCGGTACGGCTTCTTGCCGCCGCCGCGGACCTCGCCACGCGTCTTGGTCTTGTGGGTGCCCTGGCGGGCAGCGGCCAGCTGCGCGACGACGACCTGGTGGATCAGCGGAATGCTGATCTTTTCCACGTCGAAGATCTCCGCGGGGAGCTCGACGGAACCGGCCTTGTCGCCCGCCGGCGAAAGGATGTCAACAGTGCTCATCGGTTACCTCAGGCCCCCTTGGCCGCGGTGCGGACCAGGACGAGGCCGCCGTTCGGACCGGGAACCGCGCCCTTGATGAGCAGCAGACCCTTCTCCGCGTCAACGGCGTGGACGGTCAGGTTCTGGGTGGTGACCCGCTCGTTGCCCATGCGACCCGCCATGCGGAGGCCCTTGAACACGCGGCCCGGGGTGGCACAGCCACCGATGGAGCCGGGCGAGCGGTGCTTGCGCTGGGTGCCGTGTCCGGCGCCGAGGCCCTTGAAGTTGTGACGCTTCATGACACCGGCGAAGCCCTTGCCCTTGCTCTTGCCGGTCACGTCGACCTTGATGCCGGCCTCGAACACCTCAGCGGTGATCTCCTGGCCGAGGGTGTACTCGCTGGCGTCAGCGGTACGGATCTCGACGAGGTGGCGGCGGGGAGTGACGTCGGCCTTGGCGAAGTGGCCCTTGAGGGGCTTGTTCACCTTGCGCGGGTCGATCTCGCCGAAAGCGATCTGGACGGACTCGTAGCCGTCGACATCGTTCGTACGGACCTGGGTGACGACGTTGGGGCCGGCCTTGACGACGGTGACCGGAACAACACGGTTGTTCTCGTCCCACACCTGCGTCATGCCGAGCTTCTCGCCCAGGATGCCCTTGATCTGCTTAGTCATCTCTCAGATCACCCGGCCTCAGAGCTTGATCTCGATGTCGACACCGGCCGGGAGGTCGAGTCGCATCAGAGAGTCAACGGTCTTGGGAGTCGGGTCGAGGATGTCGATCAGGCGCTTGTGCGTGCGCATCTCGAAGTGCTCGCGCGAGTCCTTGTACTTGTGCGGCGACTTGATGACGCAGTACACGTTCTTCTCAGTGGGCAGCGGCACCGGGCCCGCGACCGACGCGCCCGTGCGCGTCACCGTCTCGACGATCTTCTTCGCCGAAGAGTCGATGACCTCGTGGTCGTAGGCCTTGAGCCGAATGCGGATCTTCTGTCCCGCCATGGCTACTCAGTAGTCCTGTCTCTTCTCACGCTCTGGAACCCGGTGGTTCCGTACCCTTCCATCCGACCCACGCGGTCGGGCGTGTCGCGCTCCCGCTGACACGGATGCCCCTTGTTCGAACATCCCTGCGGGGAATGCACACGGCCCTTCCGGAACCGCAGACCGGAGGCGGAAGGCCCACCGGGTGCCTGGCCGGTGCCGCACCGCACTTCCCGAAAGATTCCCGTACGTCCGTCCCAGCGCTGCCGTGGTGGCAGTTAGGACGACGAGTACTGTGGGACTCGCTTCCGGTCCTCCCGGCGGGAGGCGCGCAGCATCAACACTCGACCGAGCAACTCGGACAGTCTGCCATACAGGACAGCCGCTCCGCCAATCGAGCGGAAGAGATTACCCCGAGAGTGACGTAGGTCAAACCCGAGACGGGCGCACGTCGGACCGCGAGTGCGGTCACGCCGACGTCGCCGCGGGCCGGACGGCCGGCGTCGTCACCGCGATCCTGAGGGAGCCGTCGGTGGAGGGAGCCACCTGCGCCATGGCTCCGTCGGTGGCGTGACGAGCCATGAGTGCGAGGACGCCCGTCGTCATGGGAGCGCGCCGCACCGTCCATCCGGTGCTCGTGAGGTGGGCGTACGCCCGTTCCATCGAGCGAGGACGTCCTCCGACAGTGGCCGCGTCGACCAGGCGTGGTGGGCATAGACCACGTCGTCCTCCTGGTAGGTGGCCAGTCCGTCGCCCTCCCGGGCGCGGGTGTGCGGCAGCCGGAGCGCGTCGTAGAGGCGGCTGGAGTGCTCGAGAGCACGGCGCTCGGCCTGTTCGTCAGCGGTGGTCCGGCGGAGCGAGGCGGGGTCGGCCGTGGTGGCGGTGTCGCCGGGCGTGAAACACGGCGAGGTGACGCTGAGGGACGCGGCGCCTTCCTTCTTCGCCTTGTCCAGGACACCGGTGATGGCATCCATCCAGAAGTCGTCGGGTTCGGTGCGCATGCCCACCGTGGGGAAGGGGCCGGACCAATCGGCGTCCGACGACCGGAACTTGTAGCCCTGCTTCACCCAGGCGTCCCCGGGCTGTCGGACGAGGCTCTTGGCCTGGCCGGTGGGCACTCCGGTCAGGTCGTACGTCGGACGGACCTGCGACCGCCCGACGGAGCCGTGGTCGTCGGCGAGGCACGCGCCGAGCGGCGTCAGCGGGGCGCGCTTGAGGGTCGGCTCGGGAGACATGGCCTCGACGGCCTGACGGGTGATCTCCTCGGCGCGCTCGGGGTCCTGCCGTTCGTCCATGGTGCCCCGCTCCCTGGGTGTGCTCCCGCCACTGCTTCCCGTCCGCCCCGCCCCACACGCCGCCAGGGCCACGGACGCGACCGTCACGGCGACGACCGACGCCGCCCGGGACAGCCTCATGAGCACCACCTCCGGAACCTCGGCGGCGCCGGCCGGTCCAGGCCGTCGCACTTCAGGCGCGTGAGGAGCCATCGGGGATGCGGCGGGCCGCGGTCACCGGCCCATGCGTCTGATGCGCGCCGGCACCGATGTACGGGCCCGGTCACGGTCACGGTCCGGACGGCCTCCACGCGGCCTGTGAGGCCCGCGTCCGGGCCACGTGACATCTGGGCCGCAGCTTGGCCCGGCGCGGCCATGCAGGCGGTCCAAGCGATGGCAGGGCTGCGCCCCCGTGCCTTCGCGCGTCGGGTAGGCGTGGGGGGCAAACAGAGGAGGCCCGTACGACCGGAGTCGTACGGGCCTCCCCTAGGTCAACTGGTGACCGGAAGCAAGCGGAGCTTACTTGACGATCTTGGTGACCTGGCCGGCGCCCACCGTGCGACCACCCTCACGGATGGCGAACTTCAGGCCCTCTTCCATGGCGACGGGCTGGATGAGCTCCACCTTCATCTCGGTGTTGTCACCCGGCATGACCATCTCGGTGCCCTCGGGGAGGGTCACCACGCCGGTCACGTCCGTCGTCCGGAAGTAGAACTGCGGACGGTAGTTGTTGAAGAACGGCGTGTGGCGGCCACCCTCGTCCTTGGAGAGGATGTAGGCCTGGGCCTCGAAGTCGGTGTGCGGCGTGACCGAACCCGGCTTGATGATGACCTGGCCGCGCTCGACGTCCTCGCGCTTGATGCCACGGAGGAGCAGACCGACGTTCTCACCGGCCTGACCCTCGTCGAGCAGCTTGCGGAACATCTCGATACCGGTGACCGTGGTGGTGGTCTTCTCGGTCTTGATGCCGATGATGTCGACGGTCTCGTTGACCTTCAGGACACCACGCTCGATACGGCCGGTGACGACCGTACCGCGACCGGTGATCGTGAAGACGTCCTCGATCGGCATGAGGAACGGCTTGTCGACCTCGCGCTCCGGCTGCGGGATCGACTCGTCCACCGCGTTCATCAGGTTGAGGACCGAGTCCACCCACTCCTTCTCGCCCTCGAGGGCCTTCAGAGCGGACACCTTGACGACCGGGAGGTCGTCGCCGGGGAACTCGTACTCGGAGAGGAGCTCACGGACCTCGAGCTCGACGAGCTCCAGGATCTCCTCGTCGTCCACCATGTCGGCCTTGTTCAGGGCGACGACGATGTAGGGGACGCCGACCTGGCGGGCCAGGAGCACGTGCTCCTTGGTCTGCGGCATCGGGCCGTCGGTGGCGGCGACCACGAGGATGGCGCCGTCCATCTGGGCCGCACCCGTGATCATGTTCTTGATGTAGTCCGCGTGACCCGGGCAGTCGACGTGGGCGTAGTGACGCGCTTCGGTCTGGTACTCGACGTGCGCGATGGAGATGGTGATACCGCGCTGGCGCTCCTCGGGCGCCTTGTCGATGTTGTCGAACGGGGTGGCCTCGTTCAGGTCCGGGTACGCGTCGTGCAGCACCTTGGTAATGGCGGCCGTGAGGGTCGTCTTACCGTGGTCGATGTGACCGATGGTGCCGATGTTGACGTGCGGCTTAGTCCGCTCGAACTTCGCCTTCGCCACTGGGGTCCTCCTGTGGAGTGGTTCTGTACGCCTTACTTCATCGGCGCCAGGTGATCTTTGCTGTAAAGGCCCGGAACCCGGGGCGAACATCCGCGTTTGCGGCTGTTTGCCCCTTGAGGCTCCGGAGTCAAGCCTACGGCGTGTTAACGCGGTGCGTTACTCGCCCTTGGCCTTCGCGATGATCTCCTCGGCGACGTTCCGCGGAACCTCGGCGTAGGAGTCGAACTGCATCGAGTAGCTTGCGCGACCCGACGTCTTGCTGCGGAGGTCGCCGACGTAGCCGAACATCTCCGACAGGGGCACGAGGCCCTTCACGACGCGGGCACCAGCCCGCTCCTCCATGGCCTGAATCTGACCACGGCGGGAGTTGATGTCGCCGATGACCTCACCCATGTAGTCCTCGGGCGTGGTGACCTCGACGGCCATCATCGGCTCGAGCAGCACGGGGCTGGCCTTGCGCGCGGCCTCCTTGAAGGCCTGCGAACCGGCGATCTTGAAGGCGAGCTCGGAGGAGTCGACCTCGTGGTAGGCGCCGTCGTGGAGGATGACGCGCACGCCGGTCATCTCGTAGCCGGCGAGGATGCCGAACTGCATGGCCTCCTGCGCACCGGCGTCCACCGAAGGGATGTACTCCTTCGGGATGCGGCCACCGGTCACCTTGTTCACGAACTCGTACGAGGTGTCGCCACCCTCGAGCGGCTCGATGCCGATCTGCACCTTCGCGAACTGACCGGTACCACCGGTCTGCTTCTTGTGGGTGTAGTCGACGCGCTCGACGGCCTTGCGGATCGTCTCACGGTAGGCCACCTGCGGCTTGCCGACGTTGGCCTCGACCCGGAACTCACGGCGCATGCGGTCGACCAGCACCTCGAGGTGCAGCTCGCCCATGCCACCGATGATGGTCTGGCCGGTCTCCTCGTCCGAGTGGACCTGGAAGGACGGGTCTTCCTCGGCCAGGCGCTGGATCGCGACGCCCAGCTTCTCCTGGTCGCCCTTGGACTTCGGCTCGATGGCGACCTGAATGACCGGCGCCGGGAAGTCCATGGACTCCAGGATCACCGGCTGCTTGTCGTCGCACAGCGTCTCACCGGTCGTGGTCTGCTTCAGACCCATGACCGCGACGATGTCGCCGGCGCCCACCGCGTCGATCTCCTCACGCTTGTTCGCGTGCATGCGGTAGATCTTGCCGATGCGCTCCTTCTTGCCCTTGACGGAGTTCAGCACCGAGGTGCCGGACTCCAGGCGACCGGAGTACACGCGGACGAAGGTGAGCTTGCCGAGGTGCGGGTCGCTCATGATCTTGAACGCCAGCGCCGACAGCGGCTCGTCGTCGGACGGCCTGCGCTTGACGACCGTCTCCGGGTCCTTGACGTCGTGGCCCTCGATGGCCTCGATGTCGACCGGGGACGGCAGGTAGCGCACGACCGCGTCGAGCAGGGGCTGGACGCCCTTGTTCTTGAACGCGGTGCCGCAGAACACCGGGGTCACCGTGGTGCCGGTGCCCTTGCCGGAGGCGATGGTGATACGACGGACCGCGGCGTACAGCTGCTCCACGGAAGGCTCCTCGCCCTCCAGGTACAGCTCCATGATCTCTTCGTCGTTCTCCGCGACGGCCTCGAGCAGCTTGCCGCGCCACTCCTCGGCGGCCTCGGTGTGCGTGGCCGGGATGTCGACGGTGTCGTACATCTCGCCCTTGGTCGCCTCGGCGGACCAGACGAGGGCCTTCATCGTCACGAGGTCGACGACGCCCTTGAAGTCGGCCTCGGCACCGATCGGGAGCTGCATGACGATCGGCTGAGCGCCGAGGCGGTCAGTGATCATGTCGACGCAGCGGTGGAACTCGGCACCGGTCCGGTCGAGCTTGTTGACGAAGCAGATGCGCGGGACGCCGTAGCGGTCGGCCTGACGCCACACGGTCTCGGACTGCGGCTCCACGCCGGCGACGCCGTCGAACACCGTCACGGCACCGTCGAGCACGCGCAGCGAGCGCTCCACCTCTACGGTGAAGTCGACGTGGCCCGGGGTGTCGATGATGTTGATCGTGTGGTCGACGTCCTCCAGCGGCCAGTGACAGGTGGTGGCAGCAGAGGTGATCGTGATGCCACGCTCCTGCTCCTGCTCCATCCAGTCCATGGTCGCGGCGCCGTCGTGGACCTCACCGATCTTGTACGACACACCGGTGTAGAACAGGATCCGCTCGGTGGTGGTCGTCTTGCCCGCGTCGATGTGGGCCATGATCCCGATGTTGCGGACCTTGGCCAGGTCAAGTGAAGTGGTAGCCATAAGGCTTCAGTCTTCTCTCGGTCTCGATGTGGGTAGCGACTACCAGCGGTAGTGCGCGAAGGCCTTGTTGGACTCGGCCATCTTGTGGGTGTCCTCACGCTTCTTCACAGCGGCGCCGAGGCCGTTGGACGCGTCGAGGAGCTCGTTCAGCAGACGCTCGGTCATGGTCTTCTCGCGACGGGCGCGGGAGTAACCGACGAGCCAGCGCAGCGCCAGGGTGTTGGCACGGCCCGGCTTGACCTCGACCGGCACCTGGTAGGTCGCGCCACCGACACGGCGGGACTTGACCTCGATGGTCGGCTTGATGTTCTCGAGCGCGCGCTTGAGCGTGATGACCGGGTCGTTGCTGGTCTTCTCGCGCAGACCCTCCATGGCACCGTAGACGATGCGCTCGGCGGTGGAGCGCTTGCCGTTCAGCAGCACCTTGTTGATCAGCGACGTGACAAGAGGAGAACCGTAGACCGGGTCGATGATGACCGGGCGCTTCGGGGCGGGGCCCTTACGAGGCATTCTTACTTCTCCTTCTTGGCGCCGTAGCGGCTGCGGGCCTGCTTGCGGTTCTTGACACCCTGGGTGTCGAGCGAACCGCGGATGATCTTGTAGCGAACACCGGGCAGGTCCTTCACACGGCCGCCGCGCACGAGCACGATGGAGTGCTCCTGCAGGTTGTGTCCCTCACCCGGAATGTAGGCGGTGACCTCGATCCCGCTGGTCAGACGCACACGCGCGACCTTACGCAGGGCCGAGTTCGGCTTCTTCGGGGTGGTCGTGAACACACGCGTGCAGACGCCACGACGCTGAGGAGAACCCTCGAGAGCGGGCGTCTTGTTCTTCTCGACCTTGTCCTGCCGGCCCTTCCGGACCAGCTGCTGGATCGTAGGCACTACTTCTCCGGTTTCTGTGTGCCGAATGGTGAAGCTAACCTGGAACGTCACCGACCCACGCGGTCGGGTGTGTCGGATCCGCCGGATCCCCGCCGCGAGGCGGAAAGGGCGCAGATCGCGGTGGCCGCTCACGGCTCGCCATGCGGTTCACAGGCACGCACAGGAGCCAGGGCACACCCCAGGCACAAGGTATGAGCGTACCTACCTCATCGGCTGCGGTCAAAACAAATGGGGTCCACACCGACACGCCGGACCTTGACAGTACGCCCGCGCGGGTCCCGCTGCACGTCAGGACGGTGCACCGCGGCCTTCCGGGCGCCGCCGGGTCTCCGACCCGCCCGCGGCCGGCGTCCGGCCCCCGACGCCCCCCGCCCATGCCGGAGGGCGGCCACCCCGTCCACGGGATGACCGCCCTCCGGCTCATGCTCGCTTACTGGTTGTACGGACCGTAGTCGTAGTCCTCCAGCGGGACGGCCTGGCCGGAGCCGGTGCCGAACGGCGAGTAGTCGATGTCGTCGTAACCGACGGCCGAGTACATCGCGGCCTTGGCCTCCTCGGTGGGCTCCACCCGGATGTTGCGGTAGCGGGACAGACCCGTACCGGCCGGGATGAGCTTACCGATGATGACGTTCTCCTTGAGGCCGATGAGGCTGTCGGACTTGGCGTTGATCGCCGCGTCCGTCAGCACTCGGGTCGTCTCCTGGAAGGAGGCGGCCGACAGCCAGGACTCCGTCGCCAGCGAGGCCTTGGTGATACCCATCAGCTGCGGACGACCGGAGGCCGGGTGACCGCCCTCCTGGACCACACGACGGTTCTCCTGCTCGAAGCGGGAGCGCTCGACCAGCTCGCCGGGCAGCAGCTCGGCGTCGCCGGACTCGATGATCGTCACACGGCGCAGCATCTGCCGGATGATGATCTCGATGTGCTTGTCGTGGATCGACACGCCCTGCGAGTTGTAGACCTTCTGGACCTCGCCGACCAGGTGGACCTGGACGGCACGCTGACCCAGGATGCGCAGCACGTCGTGCGGGTTGGTGGCACCCACGGTGAGCTGCTGGCCGACCTCGACGTGGTCGCCCTCGCGGACCAGGACCTTGGCGCGCTTGGAGATCGGGTACGCCGTCTCGTCGCTGCCGTCGTCCGGGGTCACGACGAGCTTCTTCGTCTTCTCGGTCTCCTCGATCCGGACGCGGCCGGAGGCCTCGGAGATCGGGGCGACACCCTTCGGCGTACGGGCCTCGAACAGCTCGACGACACGCGGCAGACCCTGCGTGATGTCGTCACCGGCCACACCACCGGTGTGGAAGGTACGCATCGTCAGCTGGGTGCCGGGCTCACCGATGGACTGGGCGGCGATGATGCCGACCGCCTCACCGATGTCGACCAGCTTGCCGGTGGCCAGCGAACGGCCGTAGCACATCGCGCAGGTGCCGACGGCGGACTCGCAGGTCAGGACCGAGCGGGTCTTGACCTCCTCGACGCCGTGCCGGACCAGCTCGTCGATGAGCACGTCGCCCAGGTCGGTGCCGGCCGGGGCCAGCACCTTGCCGTCGACGACGATGTCCTCGGCGAGGCAGCGCGCGTACACGGACGTCTCGACGTCCTCCGCCTTGCGCAGCACGCCGTCCGCGCCGCGCTCCGCGATGACGAGCTTGAGACCGCGCTCGGTGCCGCAGTCCTCCTCGCGGATGATGACGTCCTGCGAGACGTCGACCAGACGACGGGTGAGGTAACCCGAGTCGGCGGTACGCAGGGCGGTGTCCGCCAGACCCTTACGGGCACCGTGGGTGGAGATGAAGTACTCCAGCACGGACAGGCCCTCACGGAACGAGGCCTTGATCGGACGCGGGATGGTCTCGTTCTTCGCGTTCGACACCAGACCACGCATACCCGCGATCTGCCGCATCTGCATCATGTTTCCTCGGGCACCCGAGTCGACCATCATGAAGATGGGGTTGGTCTTGGGGAAGTTCTCGTTCATCGCCTCGGCGACCTCGTTGGTCGCCTTGGTCCAGATCGCGATGAGCTCCTGCGTGCGCTCTTCCTTGGTGATCAGACCGCGCTCGTACTGCTTCTGGACCTTCTCGTCCTGCGCCTCGTAGCCCTTGACGATCTCCTTCTTCGCCTCGGGAACGACGACGTCGGAGATGGCCACGGTGACACCGGAACGGGTCGCCCAGTAGAAGCCGGCCGCCTTCAGGTTGTCGAGCGTCGCCGCCACGATGACCTTGGGGTAGCGCTCGGCCAGGTCGTTGACGATCTCGGAGAGCTGCTTCTTGCCCACCGAGTAGTCGACGAACGGGTAGTCCTCGGGCAGCAGCTCGTTGAAGAGCGCGCGGCCCAGGGTCGTGCGCAGCCGGAACGAGTCACCCTGCTGCCACTCGGGCTCGCCCTCCTCGCGGGCCGGCGGGGTCCAGCCGCGCGGCGGGATGGTGCCCACCGGGAAGCGGATGTCGATCTGCGACTGGAGCGCCAGCTCGCCGGCGTCGAACGCCATGATCGCCTCGGCCGAGGAGCCGAACGCACGGCCCTCGCCCTTGGTGTCACGCAGCTCGCCGTCGGTGGTGAGGAAGAACAGACCGAGGACCATGTCCTGGGTCGGCATCGTCACCGGGCGGCCGTCGGCCGGCTTGAGGATGTTGTTCGAGGACAGCATCAGGATGCGGGCCTCGGCCTGCGCCTCCGCGGACAGCGGCAGGTGCACGGCCATCTGGTCACCGTCGAAGTCCGCGTTGAACGCGGTGCAGACGAGCGGGTGGATCTGGATGGCCTTGCCCTCGACCAGCTGCGGCTCGAAGGCCTGGATGCCGAGGCGGTGCAGGGTGGGGGCACGGTTCAGCAGCACCGGGTGCTCGGCGATGACCTCTTCGAGGACGTCGTACACGACGGTGCGGCCGCGCTCCACCATGCGCTTGGCGCTCTTGATGTTCTGCGCGTGGTTCAGGTCGACCAGGCGCTTCATCACGAACGGCTTGAAGAGCTCCAGCGCCATCGCCTTGGGCAGACCGCACTGGTGCAGCTTCAGCTGCGGGCCGACGACGATGACGGAACGCGCCGAGTAGTCGACTCGCTTGCCGAGCAGGTTCTGGCGGAAGCGGCCCTGCTTGCCCTTGAGCATGTCGGACAGCGACTTCAGCGGACGGTTGCCGGGACCCGTGACCGGGCGGCCGCGGCGGCCGTTGTCGAAGAGCGCGTCGACGGCCTCCTGGAGCATGCGCTTCTCGTTGTTCACGATGATCTCGGGCGCGCCGAGGTCGAGAAGCCGCTTCAGGCGGTTGTTGCGGTTGATGACTCGGCGGTACAGGTCGTTCAGGTCGGAGGTCGCGAAGCGGCCACCGTCCAGCTGCACCATCGGACGCAGGTCCGGCGGGATGACCGGGACGCAGTCCAGGACCATGCCCTTGGGGCTGTTGGAGGTCTGGAGGAACGCGGAGACGACCTTCAGCCGCTTCAGGGCACGGGTCTTCTTCTGGCCCTTGCCCGTGCGGATGATCTCGCGGAGCTTCTCGGCCTCCTCGTCGAGGTCGAAGGACTCCAGGCGCTTCTGGAGCGCCGCGGCACCCATCGAGCCGTCGAAGTACGTGCCGAAGCGGTCACGCAGCTCGCGGTAGAGCAGCTCGTCGCCCTCGAGGTCCTGGACCTTGAGGTTCTTGAACCGGTTCCACACCTCGTCGAGGCGGTCGATCTCGCGCTGCGCGCGGTCGCGCAGCTGCTTCATCTCGCGCTCGGCGCCTTCGCGCACCTTGCGGCGCACGTCGGCCTTGGCACCCTCGGCCTCGAGCTCGGCCAGGTCTGTCTCGAGCTTCTTGGCGCGGGTCTCCAGGTCGGCGTCCCGGCGGTTCTCGATCTGCTGACGCTCGACGGAGACGTGCGCCTCCAGCGAGGGCAGGTCGCGGGTACGACGCTCCTCGTCGACGTACGTGATCATGTACGCCGCGAAGTAGATGACCTTCTCGAGGTCCTTGGGAGCCAGGTCGAGCAGGTAGCCCAGCCGGCTGGGAACGCCCTTGAAGTACCAGATGTGCGTGACGGGGGCGGCCAGTTCGATGTGGCCCATCCGCTCACGACGCACCTTGGCGCGAGTGACCTCGACGCCGCAGCGCTCACAGATGATGCCCTTGAAGCGGACGCGCTTGTACTTGCCGCAGTAGCACTCCCAGTCCCGGGTCGGACCGAAGATCTTCTCGCAGAAGAGTCCGTCCTTCTCGGGCTTGAGGGTGCGGTAGTTGATGGTCTCGGGCTTCTTGACCTCGCCGTGGCTCCACTGACGGATGTCGTCAGCGGTGGCCAGACCGATCCGGAGCTCGTCGAAGAAGTTGACGTCGAGCACTATGCGTCAATCCCTCTCAGGGTTGTTAAGTCTGTGGTCTGAAACGGGGGCCTGGGGGTCGGCGGGGCCCTGTGGGTGAGGGCCCCGCCGGACTCCCGTCAGACCTCTTCGACGCTGCTCGGCTCGCGCCGGGACAGGTCGATACCGAGCTCCTCCGCAGCGCGGAAGACGTCCTCGTCGGTGTCGCGCATCTCGATGGACATGCCGTCCGAGGACAGCACCTCCACGTTGAGGCACAGGGACTGCATTTCCTTGATGAGCACCTTGAAGGACTCGGGAATGCCGGGTTCCGGGATGTTCTCGCCCTTGACGATGGCCTCGTAGACCTTCACACGTCCGGTGACGTCGTCGGACTTGATGGTCAGCAGCTCCTGGAGGGCGTACGCGGCGCCGTAGGCCTCGAGTGCCCACACCTCCATCTCACCGAACCGCTGGCCACCGAACTGGGCCTTACCACCCAGCGGCTGCTGGGTGATCATCGAGTACGGACCGGTCGAGCGCGCGTGCAGCTTGTCGTCGACCAGGTGGTGCAGCTTCAGGATGTACATGTAGCCGACCGAGATCGGGTCCGGGAACGGCTCACCGCTGCGGCCGTCGAACAGCCGCGCCTTGCCGGTCGGGAGCACCATGCGCTCGCCGTCCCGGTTCGGGATGGTGTGCTGGAGCAGACCCGCCAGCTCGTCCTCGCGGGCACCGTCGAAGACCGGGGTGGCCACGTTGGTGCCGGGGTCGACCTGGTCGGCGCCGATCACCTGGAGGCGCTGCGCCCACTCGTCGGCGAGACCGGAGACGTCCCAGCCGCGGCTGGCGAGCCAGCCGAGGTGGATCTCCAGGACCTGTCCCGGGTTCATTCGGGACGGCACGCCCAGCGGGTTCAGGATGATGTCGACCGGGGTGCCGTCCTCCAGGAACGGCATGTCCTCGATCGGCAGGATCTTGGAGATGACACCCTTGTTGCCGTGCCGGCCGGCGAGCTTGTCACCGTCGGTGATCTTGCGCTTCTGCGCGACGTAGACGCGGACCAGCTGGTTCACGCCCGGCGGCAGCTCGTCGCCCTCCTCGCGGTCGAAGAGGCGCACACCGATGACCTTGCCGATCTCGCCGTGCGGCACCTTCAGCGAGGTGTCACGGACCTCACGGGCCTTCTCACCGAAGATCGCGCGCAGCAGGCGCTCCTCCGGGGTCAGCTCGGTCTCACCCTTGGGCGTGACCTTGCCGACGAGGATGTCACCGGCGACGACCTCGGCACCGATGCGGATGATGCCGCGCTCGTCGAGGTCGGCGAGGACCTCCTCCGAGACGTTCGGGATGTCCCGGGTGATCTCCTCGGGGCCGAGCTTGGTGTCACGGGCGTCGACCTCGTGCTCCTCGATGTGGATCGAGGAGAGGACGTCGTCCTGCACGAGGCGCTGCGACAGGATGATCGCGTCCTCGTAGTTGTGACCCTCCCACGGCATGAACGCCACGAGCAGGTTCTTGCCGAGGGCCATCTCGCCGTTCTCGGTGGCCGGGCCGTCGGCCAGGACCTGGCCCTCGACGATCCGGTCGCCCTCGTTGACGATGACCTTCTGGTTGACCGAGGTGCCCTGGTTGGAGCGGGCGAACTTGGCCAGGCGGTACGTGATGTACGTGCCGTCGTCGTTGGCGGTGGTGATGTAGTCCGCGGAGACCTCCTGGACCACACCCGCCTTCTCCGCCTTGACCACGTCGCCGGCGTCGACGGCGGAGCGGTACTCCATGCCGGTGCCGACGAGCGGGGACTCGGACTTGATGAGCGGCACGGCCTGGCGCATCATGTTCGCGCCCATGAGGGCACGGTTGGCGTCGTCGTGCTCCAGGAAGGGGATCATGGCGGTCGCGACCGACACCATCTGGCGCGGCGAGACGTCCATGTAGTCCACGTCCTCGGGGCCGACGTAGTCGACCTCGCCGCCGCGGCGGCGGACCAGCACGCGGGCCTCGGCGAACCGCATGTCGTCACCGAGCGTGGCGTTGGCCTGCGCGATGACGAAGCGGTCCTCCTCGTCGGCGGTCAGGTAGTCGACGTCGTCGGTGACCTGGCCGTCGATGACCTTGCGGTACGGGGTCTCGACGAAACCGAACGCGTTGACCCGGCCGTAGGAGGCGAGCGAGCCGATCAGACCGATGTTCGGGCCTTCGGGCGTCTCGATCGGGCACATGCGGCCGTAGTGCGAGGGGTGCACGTCACGGACCTCGAAGCCGGCCCGCTCACGGGAGAGACCACCCGGACCGAGCGCCGACAGGCGACGCTTGTGGGTGAGACCCGACAGCGGGTTGTTCTGGTCCATGAACTGCGACAGCTGGCTGGTGCCGAAGAACTCCTTGATGGAGGCGACGACCGGCCGGATGTTGATCAGGGTCTGCGGCGTGATCGCCTCGACGTCCTGGGTCGTCATGCGCTCGCGGACGACGCGCTCCATCCGCGCCAGGCCCGTGCGGACCTGGTTCTGGATGAGCTCGCCGACGCTGCGCAGACGACGGTTGCCGAAGTGGTCGATGTCGTCGGTCTCGACGACGATCGAGTCACCGTTGTCACCGGTGGTCTCGGTCTCGCCGGCGTGCAGCTGCACCAGGTACTTGATCGTCGAGATGATGTCCTCGACGGTCAGGATGCCGGCGTCGAGCGGGGCGTCCGCGCCCAGCTTCTTGTTGACCTTGTAGCGGCCGACCTTGGCGAGGTCGTAGCGCTTGGGGTTGAAGTAGAGGTTCTCGAGCAGCGTCTGCGCGGCCTCACGCGTGGGGGGCTCGCCCGGACGCAGCTTGCGGTAGATGTCGAGCAGCGCGTCGTCCTGGCCCTGGGTGTGGTCCTTCTCCAGGGTGGCGCGCATCGACTCGTACTCGCCGAACTCCTCGAGGATCTGCTCGGTCGTCCAGCCGAGCGCCTTGAGCAGCACGGTGACCGACTGCTTGCGCTTGCGGTCGATGCGGACACCGACCATGTCGCGCTTGTCGATCTCCATCTCCAGCCAGGCACCCCGGGACGGGATGATCTTGGCGGAGAAGATGTCCTTGTCGGACGTCTTGTCGATGCTGGAGTCGAAGTAGACACCGGGGGAACGGACCAGCTGGGACACCACGACACGCTCGGTGCCGTTGATGACGAAGGTGCCCTTGTTGGTCATGAGCGGGAAGTCGCCCATGAAGACCGTCTGGGACTTGATCTCGCCGGTCTCGTTGTTGGTGAACTCGGCCGTGACGAAGAGCGGGGCGGCGTACGTGAAGTCGCGCTCCTTGCACTCGTCGATGGAGTTCTTGGGAGGCTCGAAGCGGTGGTCGCGGAACGTCAGCGACATCGACCCGGAGAAGTCCTCGATCGGCGAGATCTCCTCGAAGATCTCCTCGAGGCCGGACTTGGTGGGGACGTCCTGACCGGACTCCAGAGCCGCCTCGACGCGAGCCTTCCAGGCGTCGTTGCCGAGCAGCCAGTCGAAGCTCTCGGTTTGCAGCGCGAGAAGGTTCGGAACCTCGAGGGGCTCCTTGATCTTTGCAAAGGAAATGCGCAGCGGGGCGGTGCTGGCGCCGTTGTTCGTATTCGCGGTCGAGGCAGTGCGCGAGGCGGCCAAGAGGGGGTCCTTCCGAGGGCTCGGACTCACTACGCGCGTACCGGTCCCTCTCCGTGCACAGAGACGGAAACCCCAGGTCGGGGGGCTCTGGTCGACTGTGCTCAAGAGAGGGCAGACCCCTGGTGACGGGCAGGGGACAGCTAACAGGCAGCGCAAAGGGTCAGTGTAGCCACTTGGCACACTGATGTCCAATGCGGGTTTTCACAGACCCTCGTTGTCGTCACCCTCGTCGTCGTCAGCGCCCTCGGCATCCTGCCCTCAACGCACGTTGATACTGCCCTCTTCGCCGTCGATCCATGCCTCGGATTCGGATCCTTGTGACGACGCGTCCTGAGAATTGCGCGCTGCGTGCGGTTCGTCAAGGCCCCCCAGCCGGAAGCCGGCCGTCCGGAGACACGACGAAGATCACCATACCCCCCGCCGTAGCGAGTTCAAGGTAACCGCGGACCGCTCCCCCGCATACGCCGAAGAGCGACCACCCGGATGGATGATCGCTCTTCGGTACGTTCGCGTTACAGCCTCCGGGCCACTGGTTTCAGCGCCCCGGGAGACCGCGTGCGGCGTGTGTTCGGATCCGGTGGACCCGAAGGGTGTTACTTGACCTCGACGGAGGCGCCGGCGCCCTTGAGGGACTCGGCGGCCTTCTCGGCGGCGTCCTTGGCGACCTTCTCGAGGACGGGCTTCGGGGCGCCGTCCACGAGGTCCTTGGCCTCCTTCAGACCCAGGGAGGTCAGCTCACGCACGACCTTGATGACCTGGATCTTCTTGTCGCCGGCGCCGGTGAGGATGACGTCGAACTCGTCCTTCTCCTCCTCGGCCTCGGCAGCGGCGCCACCAGCGGCACCGCCGGCGACGACGACCGGCGCGGCAGCGGCGGCGGTGACGTCGAACTTGTCCTCGAAGGCCTTCACGAACTCGGAGAGCTCGATGAGGGTCATCTCCTCGAACTGAGCAAGCAGCTCGTCCTGGGTGAGCTTCGCCATGGTGGCGGTCCTTCCACTCAAATCGGCAGGTGCCGGATGTACTGGATAAGGCGGGCGTACGTCGGCCCGCTGCGACCCGCGCCGGTGGTGCGGGTCAGAAAGCGAGCCGAGTTACTCGGCACCGCCCTGCTCGGCCTGCTTGGCGCGAAGCGCGTCCACGGTGCGGACGAGCTTCGACGGCAGCGCCTGGAAGACGGAGGCAGCCTGGGACTGCTTCGCCTTGAAGGCACCGGCCAGCTTGCTGAGCAGAACCTCGCGGGACTCGAGGTCCGCAAGCTTCTTGATCTCGTCGGCGGACAGCGCCTTGCCGTCAAGGACACCGCCCTTGATGACGAGATTGGGGTTGTCCTTGGCGAAGTCACGGAGACCCTTCGCCGACTCCACCGGGTCACCGGTGACGAAGGCGACAGCCGTCGGACCGTTGAACAGGTCGTCCAGCGTCGTGATCCCGGCCTCGTTGGCCGCAATCTTGGTCAGCGTGTTCTTCACCACGGCGTACTGGGCGTTCTCACCGAGCGACCGGCGCAGGTTCTTGAGCTGCGCCACGGTGAGACCGCGGTACTCGGTAAGCACGGCAGCGTTGGAGTTGCGGAACTGCTCCGTCAACTCGGCCACTGCGGCAGCCTTGTCGGGCCTCGCCATAGAGCCTCGGCCTCCTTCCGGGTGATTCTGACCGCGCGGACCCGAAGGAGGACTGGGGAAACGAAACGCCCCGGCGCAGGCGCACGGGGCGGACTCGACCAGAGGCACACACGTTGGCGCGTGCTCCAGGAGTTCTTCCACGGTCACCTGCGCGGGTCGTCCACTTTTCAGCGGATCCTTCGGCCACCGCACCCTCATTCGAGCGCACGGCAACGACCAGCGGTCTTTGGCTTCTCCATGAGAGTACGGGACCGACACGCCCCCGAGCAAATCGCCCCCTTCACCCCGCCAACGCCGTCCCTCCGGGGGCCTTGGCCGGCACGGGGCCCTGCCGGGCGGGGCCGGGGTGCGGTGCCCGGACTTCCCCGAGTCGGCACGGCCCTGAAGGGTCGGCAGCGCGGACACCCGGGCCGGGTAGGGGGCGGGGGGCGGAATCGCGTCACGGGGGCCTGGAGCCGGGCGTGACGGGGAGGTCGACGGCCTGGACCCGCGGGCCCGGGTAGCCGTTGGGCGCCGGTGCGCACTCCCGAGACCGGTCGGCCCGAAACGGCAGCGCGGACCCCCGGAGCCGGGGGCCGACAGCGGCTGTGGCACTGGGCAGGGTCCGGCATCGGGTTGCCCCGACAGAACGGACACCAAAGGGGTGGTTACGGGGGGCGCGGCGCCAGGTGGGCCGGAAGCCCTGACGGCGCGGCCCGCCGGTTCCGGGTGGGACCCGGACGACCTGCCACACGAGCGCGGCGCGAGATCTCTGCGCGGGTGTCCCGGAAGCGTGGTGACCGCGGGCCGCCGAGGCACTGCGCCCGGAGGGCGTCAGCAGCGCGGACTGCCGGTTCCGGGGCGGCGGGCGGCGCGCCGCTTCGGGCCGGGGTGTCCCGGGAGGCCGGCTCTGGCTTCCGGGAGCCGGGGCTCGAAGCGCGGCGGTGCGGTTTTCCGGGGCGGCTCGGTCCGCAGGGTGCCGGCGGGGGCTCGCGGAGTCGCCGGGGCCCGGGAGTGGGCTTCCGCGACCTGGTGGGGCCGTGAGGGCCCGGGCGGACCTGGGGTGGGCCGGGTCCGCCCGTCGGGGCGTCGGTCAGGAGCCGGTGCCGCCCGTGGCGGTGCCTCCCGTGGCGGTGCCGGACTTCAGGAGGTCGGCGAAGTCCTTGGTGTCGCCCGCCGGAGGCGCCTCGGCGGTGACCTTCACGCCGTAGTCGCTGAAGTATGTGGTGTTCGTCATCGGACCGTTGGCGGTGTCGGCCTTCTCGGTCTTCTTGACGAGCAGGTTGTCGTCGTTGATCCACAGGTCGACGGTCTCGGTGGTGACGCCCGCCTGGGTGAGCTGCTTCTTCAGGGCCGACAGCTGGTCGGCGCTGAGGTCGCTGCTCTTGCCGGCGAGGGCGGCGACGTCCACCTTGCCCGAGTAGTGCGTGGTGTGGACGCCGGCGACGGTCTCCTGGCCGGCCTTCTTCACGTCACCGGAGGCCAGCAGCATCTTCACGGACTGGTTGGGCGTCGCGTTCTGGATCTGGTCCTTCATGTACGAACCCGAGGCGCCGCCGAGCTTGGCGAGGTCGTCGTACGAGTACTTCAGCCAGTGCTTGCCGCCCGTCTGCTGGGCGTAGGCGTCGCTCATGTGCGCGTAGTACGCGTCCGGCAGGTACCGGGCCTCCATCGAGGAGGTGCCGGCCTTCTTCATCATCTCGGCCATCTGGCCGCCGGTGTAGGTGATGGTGAGGTTGCCCTTGAGGCCACCGGACCAGGTCAGCGCGCCGTTCGCGGTCATCGCCATGAGCTTGCCGACGGAGGTGGTGGAGCGCACCTTGGCCGAGTCGGCCTTGTCGGTGGACTTCTCGGCGGTGCGCAGGGCGGCTATGGGACTGAGGTGCGTCACGCTCTTGCCGGCCGCGTCACCCCCGCCCTTGTCCGAGGAGGAGCCGCAGGCGGCCACTCCGGTCAGTGCGGCAACCACCGCGATGGAAAGGGTCATCCGGCGCACGGTCGTGCTGTTCATCTGGTCCCGCCCCTGTTGGAGTCCTGTGCCTGCACCGTAACCCAGGCCACTGACAGTCGTGCGAAAGGTCGTACGAAGAAAGGACGGACCCCGCACCTGGAAGGTTGCAGGGTCCGCCCTTTTCTTACGCGTACCTGACGCGGCTACCGGGCTGAGCGGAGGGCTCAGACGGCGGCCGGGTCCTCCTCGACGAGGAGGTTGCGGGTGCGGTTCGGGTCGACCGGGATGCCGGGGCCGATCGTGCTGCTGATCGCGGCCTTCTTGATGTAGCGACCCTTGGCGGCGGACGGCTTCAGACGGAGGATCTCCTCCAGCGCGGCGCCGTAGTTCTCCACCAGCTTGGTGTCGTCGAACGACGTCTTGCCGATGATGAAGTGCAGGTTCGAGTGCTTGTCGACGCGGAACTCGATCTTGCCGCCCTTGATCTCGGTCACGGCCTTGGCGGTGTCCGGGGTCACGGTGCCGGTCTTCGGGTTCGGCATCAGACCACGCGGGCCGAGGACGCGGCCGAGGCGGCCGACCTTGCCCATGAGGTCCGGGGTGGCGACGACGGCGTCGAAGTCCAGACGGCCCTTCGCCACCTCGTCGATCAGCTCGTCGGCGCCGACGATGTCGGCGCCCGCGGCACGCGCGGCCTCGGCACGGTCACCGGTCGCGAAGACCAGGACCCGGGCGGTCTTACCGGTGCCGTGCGGAAGGTTCACGGTGCCACGGACCATCTGGTCGGCCTTGCGCGGGTCGACACCCAGACGGAAGGCGACCTCGACGGTGCCGTCGAACTTGGTCGTGGAGGTCTCCTTGGCGAGACGGACGGCCTCGAGCGGGGCGTACAGCTTCTCCCGGTCGATCTTGGCGTCCGCAGCGCGGAGAGCCTTGCTGCGCTTGCTCACAACTTGCTCCTGTGTGTTCTGAAAGGAGTCGTGGTCCCTGGGCCGAGCAGGCCCTGCCACGTGCGACCGGCTACGGCCGCATGACTGCTGGGGTGGGGATCAGCCCTCGACCGTGATGCCCATGGAGCGGGCGGTGCCGGCGATGATCTTCGACGCGGCGTCCAGGTCGTTGGCGTTCAGGTCGGGCATCTTGGTCTCGGCGATCTCGCGGACCTGCGCCTGGGTGATCTTGGCGACCTTGGTCTTGTGCGGCTCGCCGGAGCCCTTCTCGACACCAGCGGCCTTGAGGATCATCTTCGCGGCCGGCGGAGTCTTGGTGATGAAGGTGAAGGTGCGGTCCTCGTAGACCGTGATCTCCACCGGGATCACCCAGCCACGCTGCGACTCGGTCGCGGCGTTGTAGGCCTTGCAGAACTCCATGATGTTGACGCCGTGCTGGCCCAGCGCGGGGCCGACCGGCGGGGCCGGGTTCGCCGCACCGGCGTTGATCTGGAGCTTGATAAGCCCCGTGACCTTCTTCTTCTTGGGAGGCATGCTCTCTCCGGGTCCTTGCTGAGAGGTTGACTGCCATCCGCGTCATCCGGATCAATGCCGTGCACGATCCCGCAGATGGCATACCGCACAACGATAGCCGCTGTCCCCTCGGGACAAGAAATCGTCCAGGTCAGACGGCCCGCGGCGGCTGTCCGGCGGGCGAGCGGCGCGGCCCGCCTCCGGCGCGTACCACCCGATGTCGTGTCACCGCGGGGCCGGCGTGGCCGCACACGCCGAGAGGGCGCCCCGGCCCGGTTGTCACCGGTGGGGCGCCCTCGGGGCGATGCTCAGTTCTTCTGGATCTGGTCGAAGGACAGCTCGACCGGCGTCTCGCGGCCGAAGATCTCCACGAGGCCCTTGACCTTCTTCGAGTCGGGGTTGATCTCGTTGATGGTCGCCTGGAGGGTGGCGAACGGACCGTCGGTGACGGTGACCGAGTCGCCGACCTCGAAGTCCAGCACCTGGACCTCGACCTTGCGCTGCGGGGCGGGCTTGCCCTCGGCCTCGGCGGCCTCGCGGGCGGCCTTCTCCTCGGCCTCCGGGGCGAGCATCTTGACGATCTCGTCCAGGGTCAGCGGGTACGGGTCGTAGGCGTTGCCGACGAAGCCGGTGACGCCGGGGGTGTTGCGGACGACGCCCCAGGACTCGTTGGTGAGGTCCATGCGGACCAGGACGTAACCAGGCAGCTTGTTCTGCTTGATCGTCTTGCGGTCGCCGTTCTTGATCTGGACGACCTCTTCCTGCGGCACCTCGGCCTGGAAGATGTAGTCCTCGACGTTCAGCGAGACGGCGCGCTGCTCCAGGTTGGTCTTCACGCGGTTCTCGTAGCCGGCGTAGGTGTGGATCACGTACCACTCGCCGGGCAGGGAGCGCAGCTCCTCGCGCAGGGCCTGGACGGGGTCGACCGGCGCGGCCGGCTCCTCCTCGACGGCCTCCGCGTCGGCGTCGTCCTCACCGGCCTCGTCCGCGTTCTCGGCCTCGTCGGCGTCTTCGGCGTCGTCACCGGCCTCGCCGTCTTCGTCCTCGACGTGCAGAGCGGCCTCTTCGGCCGGCTCGCCCGACTCGGCCTCGGCAGCCTCGAACTCGTCCTGTTCGTCCGCGCCCTCGACGATGTCGAGTTCGTCATCCACCGACTTGTCCGGCTCGATGGCGTCGTTCAGGTTCGGGTCAGACACGATGGCTGCTTCTTCCTGGATACATAGGGGTGGAACATGCGAAAACGGGCGCCGGTACCACGGCGCCCTTCGCTTTTGGCTCAGCCGAAAACGTACTTGGCCGCGTGGTTGAGCCCATAGTCAATCACGGTCACCAGCGCGATCATGATGGCGACGAAGAAGATCACCACGGTGGTGTACGACGTCAGCTGGTTGCGTGACGGCCAGACGACCTTGCGGAGTTCCGCGACGATCTGGCGGTAGAAGGTGGCCAGGCGCTTCAGCGGGCCCTTCTTGGCGCGCTTGCCGCCCTTGCGGGCCTTCTTGGACTCAGGCACCTCGTCCTGGGCATCAGGCGTGTCGATGGAGCCCACGGCGTCCGTCATAATCCTCACCTGATCCCGGGTCGTGGCCGTGCCGCGCCCGGTTTCTGAGCCGCACGGCGGTGCATTGCCTGACGTACATGCGCACACATCCTGGCGGTGTGTGTAGCAGGGCCGGAGGGACTTGAACCCCCAACCGCTGGTTTTGGAGACCAGTGCTCTACCAATTGAGCTACGACCCTTTGTGTGCCCACCAACGTACCGCATCCGGCCGGGTGCTCGGTGTGCACCGGCTGGAACGTGCTGCTGAAGGCCAACGAGGTGAGAGTGTACGTGGTCCGGGGCCCGGCGTCGAACGATAAGCACCCGTCCGGGAGCCCCTGGCTGAAGATCGTCCTGGCCGGGGACCGGATTCGGACCCGTGTTCACGACTCGACCCCTGGCTGTTCAGTCTGTGAAACCCGTGTGCCGGGGACATTTCCGGTCTGGAACGATGGGCCGCATGAGCGCTGCAACCCCTCCCACCGAGCGCCGGGTCTCCGCCCGCGTCGGCGCGATCTCCGAGTCCGCCACCCTCGCGGTGGACGCCAAGGCCAAGGCCCTGAAGGCCGCCGGACGTCCGGTGATCGGCTTCGGCGCCGGCGAGCCCGACTTCCCGACTCCCGACTACATCGTCGAGGCGGCCGTCGAGGCGTGCAAGAACCCCAAGTACCACCGCTACACGCCGGCCGGCGGGCTGCCCGAGCTGAAGGCCGCGATCGCCGCGAAGACGCTGCGCGACTCCGGCTGGGAGCCCGACGTCTCGCAGATCCTCGTCACCAACGGCGGCAAGCAGGCCATCTACGAGGCGTTCGCCGCCATCCTCGACCCGGGTGACGAGGTCATCGTCCCGGCGCCGTACTGGACGACGTACCCGGAGTCGATCCGGCTGGCCGGCGGTGTCCCGGTCGAGGTCGTCGCCGACGAGACGACGGGCTACCGGGTCTCGGTCGAGCAGCTGGAGGCGGCGCGCACGGAGCGGACGAAGGTCGTCCTGTTCGTCTCCCCGTCCAACCCGACCGGCGCGGTGTACTCCGAGGCCGAGACCGAGGCGATCGGCCGCTGGGCCGTCGAGCACGGCCTGTGGGTGCTGACCGACGAGATCTACGAGCACCTGGTCTACGGCGACGCCGTCTCCGTGTCGCTGCCGGCGCTCCTGCCGGAACTGCGCGACAAGTGCGTCGTGGTCAACGGGGTGGCGAAGACGTACGCCATGACCGGCTGGCGCGTGGGCTGGGTCATCGGCCCGAAGGACGTGGTCAAGGCCGCGACCAACCTCCAGTCGCACGCCACCTCCAACGTCTCCAACGTGGCCCAGGTGGCCGCGCTGGCCGCCGTCTCCGGCGGTCTGGAGGCCGTGGCCCAGATGCGCGAGGCCTTCGACCGGCGCCGCCGGACCGTCGTGCGCATGCTCAACGAGATCGACGGCGTCGTCTGCCCGGAGCCCGAGGGCGCCTTCTACGCCTACCCGTCGGTCAAGGGCCTGCTCGGCAAGGAGATCCGCGGCAAGCGCCCGAAGGACACGGTCGAGCTGGCCGCGCTGATCCTGGAGGAGGCCGAGGTCGCGGTCGTCCCGGGCGAGGCCTTCGGCACCCCGGGTTACCTGCGGCTGTCGTACGCGCTCGGCGACGAGGACCTCGTCGAGGGCGTGAGCCGGATCCAGAAGCTGCTGGCGGAGGCGCGGGACTAGTTCCCGGCCGCCACGCGCGCGCGTGCGGGCCGTCTTCCTCCGGGGAGGCGGCCCGTTCGCGTGTGCGGGCAAGACCACGAAAGGGGAAACGGCTACCGGGACGGGCGGGACATACGGCAGGATCTGGGAATGGAGCGTGTACGTGATCTCTCTGAGCTGCCGAAGGCCCATCTGCACCTGCACTTCACCGGCTCGATGCGGCCGGGGACGGTTCTGGAACTGGCCGACAAATACGGGGTGCGTCTGCCCGAGACGCTGGCGGACGCCCTCACCACCGGGGAACCACCGAAGCTGCGTGCCACCGACGAGCGGGGCTGGTTCCGTTTCCAGCGGCTGTACGACGCGGCCCGGTCCTGCGTGCGCGAGCCCGAGGACATCCAGCGGCTGGTACGGGAGGCCGCCGAGGAGGATCTGAGGGACGGCTCGGGCTGGCTGGAGATCCAGGTGGACCCGACGTCGTACGCGACCCGGCTGGGCGGTCTGATCCCGACCCTGGAGATCATCCTGGACGCGGTGGACACCGCCGCCCGCGACACCGGTATCGGCATCCGTGTGCTGGTCGCCGCCAACCGCATGAAGCACCCGCTGGACGCCCGCACCCTGGCGCGGCTCGCGGTGCGGTACGCGGACCGGGGCGTGGTCGGCTTCGGGCTCTCCAACGACGAGCGGCGGGGCCTGGCGCGGGACTTCGACCGCGCCTTCCACATCGCGCGCGAGGGCGGCCTGCTGTCGGCGCCGCACGGCGGCGAGCTGACCGGCCCGGCCTCCGTCCGGGACTGCCTGGACGACCTGCACGCCGAGCGGATCGGGCACGGCGTGCGCGCCGCCGAGGACCCGCGGCTGTTGAAGCGGCTGGCCGACCGGGGGGTGACCTGCGAGGTGTGCCCCGCCTCCAACGTGGCGCTCGGTGTGTACGAGAAGCCGGAGGACGTCCCGCTGCGCACGCTCTTCGAGGCGGGCGTCCCGATGGCGCTGGGCGCCGACGACCCGCTGTTGTTCGGCTCCCGGCTGGCCGCCCAGTACGAGATCGCGCGCCACGCGCACGGTTTCACGGACGCGGAGATCGCGGAGCTGGCCCGGCAGTCGGTACGGGGCTCGGCCGCCCCGGCGGACGTCAAGGCGCGACTGCTGGCCGGTGTGGACGACTGGCTGACCGGCCCGGCGGACTGAGGCCCGGGACGGGACCGGGGCCGGGGCGGGCCCGGGAGCCGGGGCGGGCCCGGGAGCCGGGGCGGGCCCGGGAGCCGGGTGCGGCTACAGGTCGACGCCGACCGTCACCGGCTCGTTGACCAGCGTGACGCCGAACGCCTCACGGACACCGGCGACCACCTCGCGGGCGAGGGCCAGCAGGTCCTCGGTGGTGGCGTCGCCCCGGTTGGTGAGCGCGAGGGTGTGCTTGGTGGAGATGCGGGCGGGCCCGGTGCCGTAGCCCTTGGTGAAGCCCGCCCGGTCGATCAGCCAGGCCGCGGACGTCTTCGTACGGCCCTCGCCCGCGGGGTAGGCGGGCGGCTCGACGCCGTCGCCCAGCCGCTCGCGCACGCGCGCGTGGAACGCGGCGAACTGCTCATGGTCGAGGATCGGGTTGGTGAAGAAGGAGCCGGCCGACCAGGTGTCGTGGTCCTCGGCGTCCAGCACCATGCCCTTGCCCGCGCGCAGCTTCAGCACGGTCTCGCGGGCATCGGCCAGCGGCACCCGGTCGCCGGGCTCGACCCCGAGCGCGCGGGCCGCCTCGGCGTACTTCACCGGCGCGGACAGCCCGCCGGCGTCCTCCAGCTCGAAGCGGACCCGGAGCACGACGTAGCGCTCGGGGTCGGCCTTGAAGCGGCTGTGGCGGTAGGAGAACGCGCACTCCTCGTTGGCGAGGGTGACGCTCTCGCCGGCGCGGCGGTCGTAGGCGATCACCTCGGTGATCGTCGAGGAGACCTCCTGGCCGTAGGCGCCCACGTTCTGTACGGGCGTGGCGCCCGCGGAGCCGGGGATGCCGGCCAGGCACTCGATCCCGGCGAGTTGGGCCTCGACCGTGCGGGCCACGGCGTCGGTCCAGACCTCGCCGGCCGCCAGCTCCAGGGTCGTGCCGCGCAGTTCGACACCGCGCGTGGCGATGCGCAGGGCGGTGCCGTCGAAGCCCTTGTCGCCGATGACCAGGTTCGAGCCGCCGCCGATCACCAGCAGCGGGGTGCCGCTCTCGTCGGCCTCGCGGACGGCGGCGATCACCTCGGCGTCGGTCGTGGCGGTCAGCAGTCGCGTCGCGGGACCGCCCAGCCGGAAGGTGGTCAGCGGGGCGAGGGGGGCGTCGTGGAGTACCTGCACGGGCCCAAGACTACGAGACGCCCGCCGGCCCGGTGACGGACGCCTCCGCGGGCGTCGTCCCGCGCGCGGGGTACACAGCGGGGTACGCCTGAGGGGCGCCCCGTGCGGGAGGACGCCCCTCGCCCGCGCGCACCGTGGCCGTCAGGCCAGCCGTACGACCGCCCGGGACATGCCCAGCACCTTCTGGCCACCGCTCATGGCGAGCAGGTCGACGCGCACGGTGTTGTCGTCCAGCTTGGCCGCGACCTTGGCGCTCACCTCGATGAGGGCGCCCCGGTCGTCGTCGGGGACGACGACGGGCTTGGTGAAGCGGACGCCGTACTCCACGACCGCGCCGGGGTCCCCGGTCCAGTCGGTGACCACGCGGATCGCCTCGGCCATGGTGAACATGCCGTGCGCGATGACGTCCGGCAGGCCCACCTCCTTGGCGAACCGCTCGTTCCAGTGGATCGGGTTGAAGTCCCCGGAGGCACCCGCGTAGCGCACGAGCGTGGCGCGGGTCACGGGGAAGCTCTGCGCGGGCAGCTCGGTGCCGACCTCTACATCGTCGTACGCGATCTTCGCCGTCATCGTGTCCTCACGCCTCCTCGGCCGCGCGGGCCACGAGCTTGGTCCAGGCGGTGACGACGTGTTCGCCGGTCTCGTCGCGCACCTCGCCACGGACGTCCAGGATGTCGTTGCCCGCCATGGTCTTGATCGCCTCGATGGTGGAGGTGACCGTGAGCCGGTCGCCGGCGCGCACCGGGCGGGCGTAGGCGAACTTCTGGTCGCCGTGCACCACGCGGCTGTAGTCCAGCCCGAGCTGCGGGTCCTGGACGACCTGCCCGGCGGCCCGGAACGTGATGGAGAACACGAACGTCGGCGGGGCGATCACGTCCGGGTGCCCGAGCGCCTTGGCGGCCTCGGGGTCGGTGTACGCCGGGTTGGTCTCGCCCACCGCCTCGGCGAACTCGCGGATCTTCTCCCGGCCCACCTCGTAGGGCTCGGTGGGCGGGTACGTCCGCCCCACGAAGGACTGGTCGAGCGCCATGGCCCGCACCTCCTGATGTCTGCTGTGCCGGCCCCAAATTAACCGGAAACCGGCCGGACGACGCGCAAGGGGGCCGGGCGGGGGCGGGGCTGGCTGCCGTGCCGGTGGGAAAACGCCGTGAGGCCGCCCCCTCGGAAGGGGACGGCCTCACGGACGAGCCTGTTTTTATCGCGTTTCGCGGTGCGCGGTGTGCGCATTGCAACGCGGGCAGTGCTTCTTCATCTCCATACGATCCGGGTTGTTACGCCGGTTCTTCTTGGTGATGTAGTTCCGCTCCTTGCACTCCACGCAGGCCAGCGTGATCTTCGGGCGGACGTCGGTGGCAGCCACGTGAGTGCTCCTAAGACGAACGGATGGACTGGTTCAACGCAAGAAAGAGTAGCCGATCGAAGGACCGACCCCGCAATCGGCTACTGTCAGTAGCGGTGACCGGACTTGAACCGGTGACACAGCGATTATGAGCCGCTTGCTCTACCGACTGAGCTACACCGCTTTGATGAGATCAGCCCCCGCCTCGCGACGGGAACCTCTCACACCAGAGCCCCAAAACGGAATCGAACCGTTGACCTTCTCCTTACCATGGAGACGCTCTGCCGACTGAGCTATTGGGGCGAGCGATGAAGACATTACACGGTCCGCCGCCGTTCACCCAAATCCGTCTCCGCCCGCCCACCGCGGCCCGCTTCCCGGGGCTCCCACCGGCCTCCCCCGCCCCCGGTGGAGGCCGCGCGGAGCCCGCGGCGCGACCGGCCGGGAGGCCGGGCACCCGGGCGGGCGACACCCGTACCACCCGGGGCGGACCACGCCGGTACGACTATTGCGCTCCTACGCGTCCCGCGCGGTTGGCCGCCCTAGGCTCGACCCACTCCACGTGATCTTGGGCCGTGCCCGGCCCGGGATCCCCCGCCCCCCGGTCCGACCGAGCCCCCGGCCCCCACCCTGGAGCGCGATGCCCGACAGCCAGCCGCAGCCGCACCCGCCGTCGAACTCACCGGGCTCCTCCGGCCCTTGCGACCAGGGCACCCTCCTGCTCAGCGGCGCCCGGCTCACCGACGGCCGGACCGTGGACGTACGGCTGGGCGGCGGGCGCATCGAGGCGGTCGGCACGACCGGCAGCCTCGCCCTGGGCACCGCCCGTGCGGCCACCGCGCGCGTCGACCTGAGCGGCTACCTGCTGCTGCCGGCGCCGGCCGAGCCGCACGCCCACGGCGACACCGCCCTGACCGCCGAGCGCCCCGGCCCGGTCTCGTACGCCCCCGAGGACGTCCAGCGCCGGGTGACGGAGGCCGCCCTCCTCCAACTCGGCCACGGGGCGACGGCGGTGCGCGCGCACGTGCGCGTGGGCGACGTCCAGGGGCTCGGCGCCCTGGGCGCGGTGCTGCGGGCGCGGCGCTCACTGCGCGGGCTCGCGGAGCTGACGGCGGTGGCGGTGCCCCGGTTGCTGACCGGCGTGGCCGGCGCCGACGGGCTCGCGGTGCTGCGGGACGCCGTGAAGATGGGCGCCTCCGTCGTGGGCGGCTGCCCGGACCTGGACCCCGACCCCACCGGCTACGTGGAGGCGGTCCTGGAGGTCGCCTCCGAACACGGCTGTCCGGTGGACCTGCACACCGACGTCACCGACCCGGCCCGGCTGTCCCGGCTCGCGGCGATGGCGGGCGGGCTGCGCCCCGGCGTCGCGATCGGGCCCTGTGCCGGACTCGCCCGGCTGCCCGTCGAGGCCGCCCGCCGGGCCGCCGACCAACTCGCCGCGGCCGGCCTGACGGTGGTGTGCCTGCCCCAGGGCGGCTGCGGCAGCGCCGAGCGGCGCGGCACGGCCCCGGTACGGCTGCTGCGCGCGGCCGGGGTGCGGGTGGCGGCCGGCAGCGGCGCCCTGCGCGATGAGTCCAACCCCGTGGGCCGCGGCGACCCCTTGGAGGCCGCCTACCTCCTCGCCTCCGCCCACGGTCTGCGCCCGCAGGACGCCTACGACACCGTGTGCGCCTCGGCCCGTACGGCCCTGGGCCTGCCCGAGGTCCGTGTGGAGGCGGGCTTCCCCGCCGAACTCCTCGCCGTCCGCGGGGACCGCCTGGCCGGCGCCCTCTCCCTGGCCTACAGCCGGATCGTGGTGCACCGGGGCCGGGTGGTGGCGCGGACGAGCGCGGTGCGCGAGTACTGCGACTCGGCGGCGACGGCGGAGCTGGGGCTGCCGCGGCAGGGGCGCGGCGAGCCGTCCTGAACCTTCCCGCGCGCGTGCGTCCGGCGCGCTCCGCGGCCGCCGGTCCACTCGTGCGGCGGATGCGTCTCCTCGGGCGTACGGTCGGAATCATGCGCATTGTCATTGCTGGTGGTCATGGTCAGATCGCGTTGCGGCTGGAGCGGCTGCTCTCCGCGCGCGGAGAGCAGGTGGCGGGCATCATCCGCAGGGCCGAGCAGGGTGACGACCTGCGGGCGGCCGGTGCCGAACCGGTGCTGCTGGACCTGGAGTCGGCCTCCGTGGAGGAGGTCGCGGCACACCTCCAGGGGGCGGACGCGGCGGTCTTCGCGGCAGGTGCCGGCCCGGGCAGCGGTACGAACCGCAAGGACACCGTGGACAGGGGCGCGGCGGTGCTGTTCGCGGACGCGGCGGTACGCGCGCGGGTACGCCGCTTCGTGGTGGTGTCCTCGATGGGTGCGGACCCCGCGCACCGGGGCGACGAGGTCTTCGACGTCTATCTGCGGGCCAAGGGCGAGGCCGACGCGTACGTCGCCCGGCAGGAGACGCTCGACTGGACGATCCTGCGCCCGGGTGCGCTGACGGACGACGCGGGCACCGGGCTGGTCCGGCTGGAGGCGCACACGGGTCGCGGCGCGGTCCCGCGGGACGACGTGGCGGCCGTCCTGGCGGAGCTGGTGGACACCCCGGCGACGACCGGGCTCACGCTGGAGCTGGTCGGCGGTTCGACGCCGGTGTCGGTCGCGGTGAAGTCGGTCGCCGGGAACTGACACCCGGCGCGCCTCGCCGGGGCGACGGCGGACCGACGGGCGTCGGCCGTACCGTCTCGGCTGCGCGCGGCGTCAGAACAACGGCAGCTGGCCGGGGAAGTCCGGCAGGACGTACCCGTCCAACGACGGCTGAAGCGCTCCGAGTTGCGCCGGCTGCCGGGAGCCGGCGCAGGAGACGAGGTCGGTGCTCCCCCGTGCCCCGGGCGGGTCGTGCCGCGCGAAACGGCCCGCGACGACGGCGATCTCGCGGTGACACACGGGACAGGTTCTGCGTCGGGACGACATGTGCGTCAGTGTGCCCGGAACGGGCCGCAGGCGCGCACGCGCGCGGGCCCGCGGCACCGTCCCGTCCCCGCCCGTCACGTCCGGCTCTCCGCCTCCCACCGGTCGGGCCCCACTCCACGCCAGTCGATCAGCGGTGAGTCGGCCACCTCTTCCGGTTCGATCTCCAGCCCCGCCCGGCGCAGGAACTCCACCAGGTCCCGCACGTTGTGCGCGAGGCCGAGGATCTCGCCGTCCACCCGGACCCGGCGACCGCCGGTCGGGGACGGCAGGTGCACGATGATCGGACGTTTCCCTGCCATGGCTCCAGCATCATCCGGACCGTCCGGGACCGCACCCGGGCCGGTCATTCGAGAATTCCCAGCGCGGTGTCCGGCCGGCACAGCGGGCACGCGGGTACCCCTTCCTCGGTGAGTGCGCGCACCGCCTGGTCGCGGTCCACGGCCTTCGCCCGTCCACCGGCGGCGGTGCAGCCGCCGGCGTGGACGTACATCGTGCTGCGGCCGTTCAGGCCGCGCTCGACGGCCCAGTCCCCGGCGGGCCGCCGGATGGCCGGCCGGCGCCGCCGTCCGGCCTCCCGGCGCTCCTCGTCCGCGATCCAGCGGTCCATGAGCGCGAGTTGCCGGGCAGCCTGGTGTTCGACGACACGGCGGGCGAAGCGCAGCATGTCGAGACGCGTCAGCGGACGGTCATCGTTCACACGTTCGATTCTAGTCCCGCGGAAGCGGAACGCGACAGCGGGCCCACCCCCGGATCCGGCGCCGACAGCACAACGTGACGGAGCCGTCTCCGCGCGCTCCGGCCAGGAGGGCCCTGACTCGGTGAGCGAGCTAAACCCAATAGCGCGGAACGGGCAGCTCGGCGCACGACGGGTGGGCCGACCGGCGGAATGCGTGTAGTGATTCCGGCGGAATATGTGTAGTGACCGCGTGTATCACTCGGAACACCGCCTGGATCCATCGGAGCATCGTGCTCGAATTCCGTTCGTAGCCATGAGGTGATCACGTGACGACTTCCTCAGGGTCCGCCCCAGGGGCCCACTCCGGCTCGCACGTGATGATGCGAAGAGGCCTGAAGGGATGCCCATGCTCGCGGGCGGAAGTGGCATGGGTTGTGCTGGTCCTGCTCCTGACGGCGCTGCCCGTGGGCTGGTGTGGATTCAAGGACTTCAAAGAGGCTCTGACTTTCGCGGGGTGCGTCACCGGAGCGGCCCTCATGGTGGCGGCTCTCGTCATGGTCGTGGGTGTCGCCGCGGTCGTGGACTGTTGGGCCCGCGGGCCCAGTTCCAACTTCGGAGTGACCGCACTTATCAGTACCGGCGTGGCGTTGTTGACCAACGTCTTGCTCGCATTACAGACATGGAACGACGGAGAGAAGGCCAGCTTCAAAGTACTGACCATTGTTCTCAGCGTGAGTTCGCTGTCCGCCGTCGTCCTGGTATGGCGAAGACTGGATGAGATCCCCACTCCGAGGCGGGTGGCCGCGGCACTCATCGTCTCAACGTTCGTAGCGGTCGCCAATTTTGGCTACCAGTACATTTTCCAGCCGTACCGGAGCGAGGCCACCCCTCTCGTGCAGCTGAACGTCGGGAAGGCAGTACTCAGCGCGGACCGCAAGGTGTTTTCCGTGCCGGTCGACATCAAGCTCATGAATCACAGCGATATGGGCTTCTACGTGCTGGGTGCCGAGTTCCATGCCATGGGGGAGGTCGTGAAGGTGAGCCCGAAAGACCTGGCCCGAGGGAGGTGGCGAGAGGACGCCCAGCAATGGGCTAAATACCGAGAGAAGCACCCACTTACCCGCAGAGATGTCTACCAGCCGGGCAAGCTGGTGGCGGCGCAGCCATGGATTCCTTCCGGGAATTGGGTAGAGGCGAACTACGAGTCAGTCACGCGGACCATTGTTCAGCTCCCCAGCAACACGAGTTTCGACAGGCTGACGTTTTACGCCGACTTGAGCCTGGCACGCAAAGACCGGCTCGTCATGCAGCAATTCGGAGTCCCTAAGTATTCCTGGCAAGGCGTTGCTGTGCCTCAATGGGTGAAGGGAGGCCAGAGAGACAACGACACCATCATCCAAACAGCTGAGATGCAAGAAAACAATGCGATCGATCGATACACGAGAAAAAAGCGACGTGTTACCATCTATTGGCGCTTTGGTGTACATGGCGTAGACGTGTCGCCGGTCATCGCGCCGGTGGGTGAGGAAAACCGTACGTTCTCCGCGGAGACGACCCGCGCGGTAGGGAGCCGCTACGGTTTGATCGACGTCTTGGCGGGCCCGGTCGAAGAATCGCTCGATGAGATCAAGGCCCGGCACTGACCACCCTCAGTTGCCCTACGGAGCGGCAAGGGTCGACGAGGTCCTCCCCCTGCGGTGTGTCAGCAAGCCACGGGCTGAAGGGACTCGACCGCTCGCTTGCAGGTGCGGGCCGGAGGTGCAGCACCGCGCCAATGAGCCGATCGAGGCTGCTCCGCAGGAGTGCGGCGAGCTTGGGCGTCCCCGGGGGCACAATGAGAAACCCCCTCCGACCAGGTGATTCAACCTGATCGGAGGGGGTTTCCTCCGTGTGGCGGCGCCAGGATTCGAACCTGGGAAGGCTGAGCCGGCAGATTTACAGTCTGCTCCCTTTGGCCGCTCGGGCACACCGCCAGGGATCGCTGCCGTTCGCACCCCCTTTCGGCGGTGCTCCCCGGCAACGACGTAAACAATACCCGATGCCCAGGGGTGCTTCGCCACCCGGTTGATCGCCGCGTCCCGGGCCGTCGGGTGGCTAGGCTGGTGCGGATGCGGCCCGGTGCCCGCCGGGCCCGGCGGTCGCCGCCGCGTACGCCGGCACGCATCCGATACGCACCCCGATACAAGGAGCCACAGGACATGGCCGACTCCAGTTTCGACATCGTCTCGAAGGTCGAGCGGCAGGAGGTCGACAACGCCCTCAACCAGGCCGCCAAGGAGATCTCGCAGCGCTACGACTTCAAGGGCGTGGGCGCCTCGATCTCGTGGTCCGGCGACAAGATCCTCATGGAGGCCAACTCCGAGGACCGGGTGAAGGCCGTCCTCGATGTCTTCCAGTCCAAGCTGGTCAAGCGCGGGATCTCCCTGAAGTCGCTGGACGCGGGCGAGCCGCAGCTGTCCGGCAAGGAGTACAAGATCTTCGCGTCGATCGAGGAGGGCATCTCCCAGGACAACGCCAAGAAGGTGGCGAAGATCATCCGTGACGAGGGTCCGAAGGGCGTGAAGGCCCAGGTCCAGGGGGACGAGCTGCGCGTCAGCTCCAAGAGCCGCGACGACCTCCAGACCGTGATCTCCCTGCTGAAGGGCAAGGACTTCGACTTCGCGCTCCAGTTCGTGAACTACCGGTAGTTCGGACGGACCCGGAAGCGAAGGGGGGGGGGCGGCGGGGCCCCCCCCCCCCCGGGCGCGGGGCGGGCCCCCCCCCCCCACCCCGGGGGTTGCGCACCCCCCCCCGGGTCCCCAAAACCCGCCCACGGGCCCCCCCACACCACCCCCCCCCGTAGAGCGCGCGTGCCCTGGCCATCCACTTCTCCGCCGCGCCCCTTCTCGTACACGCCGGGGTGCGGCCCCGCCCCCGCCCGGGGGGGGGGGGCGCGGGCGGCCCCCCCCCTTCCGTGCTCTCGTGCCGTCGTACCCGCTCAGTCCCGTGAGTTGCCGAACAGCACGCGGTAGACGATCAGCAGGACCAGGGAGCCGCCGATGGCCGCCGCCCAGGTCGCGCCGTCGTAGAAGTGCTTGCTGATCGGGTGGTCGAGCCAGCGCGCGGAGATCCAGCCGCCGATGAAGGCGCCCGCGACGCCGATGAGGGTCGTGCCGATGAAGCCGCCGGGGTCGCGGCCCGGCAGCAAGACCTTGGCGATGGCTCCGGCCAGCAGTCCGAGGATGATCCAGCTGATGATGCCCATGCCGTGAACCTGCCCTTCCGCGCTGTGTCCGCGCTGTCCGGTCCCTCGGTACGCCCTGGGAACCGCTGTGCGTCGCGCGCGTGTTCCTGCCCTGTCGGTGGAGAGGACGCCGCGCAGAGCCCGGCGGTTGCCGTGGGCGGGGGGGGGTGCGGCGCGCGACACGTCGTGGGACGCGCGCGGGGCGCCGTGGAGGTGCGGAGCCGGTGCGGTCAGCGGGACGCGAACGGCTCGTCCGTACGGACGATGTCGCGGCCCAGCGGCAGCAGGGAGACCGGGATCAGCTTGAAGTTGGCGATGCCGAACGGGATGCCGATGACGGTGACGCACAGGGCGATGCCGGTGACGATGTGGGCGAGCGCCAGCCACCAGCCGGCCAGGACCAGCCACAGGGCGTTGCCGACGCAGGAGGGGGCGCCCGCGTCGCGGCGCTCCACCGTGGTGTACCCGAACGGCCAGAGGGCGTAGACGCCGATGCGGAACGCGGCGACGCCGAAGGGGATGCCGATGACCGTGACGCACAGCAGGACACCGGCGAGCACGTAGCCGAGGAACAGCCAGAAACCGCTGAGCACGAGCCAGATGACGTTCAGGATGGTTTTCACCGGCGGCCTGCCAACTTCTCGAGGCGGGCGATGCGCTCCGCCATCGGGGGATGCGTGGAGAACATCTTGGACAGCCCCTGACCCGGCCGGAAGGGGTTGGCGATCATCATGTGGCTCGCCGTCTCGATCCGGGGCTCGGGGGGCAGCGGAAGCTGCTGGGTGCCGGTCTCCAGCTTGCGCAGGGCTCCGGCGAGGGCGAGCGGGTCACCGGTCAGCTGGGCGCCCGAGGCGTCCGCCTCGTACTCCCTGGAGCGGCTGACGGCCAGCTGGATGAGGGTGGCGGCGAGTGGGCCGAGGATCATGATCAGCAGCATGCCGAACAGGCCGGGGCCGTCGTCGTCGTCCGACCGGCCGACCGGGATCAGCCAGGCGAAGTTGACCAGGAACATGATCACCGAGGCGAGGGCGCCGGCGACCGAGGAGATGAGGATGTCGCGGTTGTAGACGTGGCTCAGCTCGTGACCGATGACGCCGCGCAGTTCGCGCTCGTCCAGCAGGCGCAGGATGCCGTCGGTGCAGCACACCGCCGCGTTGCGCGGGTTGCGGCCGGTCGCGAAGGCGTTGGGCGCCTCCGTCGGTGAGATGTACAGCCGGGGCATGGGCTGGCGGGCCTGCGTGGACAGCTCGCGGACCATGCGGTACAGCGCCGGGGCCTCGAACTCGCTGACCGGGCGGGCACGCATCGCGCGGAGGGCCAGCTTGTCGCTGTTCCAGTACGCGTACGCGTTGGTCCCCAGGGCGACGACGACCGCGACGATCAGTCCGGCGCGTCCGAAGAAGCTGCCGATGACGATGATGAGTGCGGACAGTCCCCCGAGGAGTACGGCGGTCCTGAGCCCGTTGTGCCGGCGGTGCACGGTGCGCCCTCCAAGTCGTGCAGCTGGGGAACACTCTGATCCAGTGGACCCTCCCGCTGGTGACAACGCCAGGCGGCTGTCGCGAGTTCCCCGGTGCGTACGGTGGCGCGCGTCGGCCGTACGGGTGGCGGACCGGTACGGCCGACGCGCGCGCGGGGCGGCACGAGTGCCCCGCGCGCGCGTGGTGACTCCTCAGAACAGCCCGGTGGCGGCGAACCGGAGGACCAGCTGTGGCGCTCCGGACAGGGCGACGCCGAGGACTCCGGTGAGGGCGATGGCGGCCGTGAGGGGGGCCGGGACGCGGTGCCGGACGGGCTCGCCGTCGGGGGCGCGGAACAGCAGGGCCGTCCACTTCAGGTAGTAGAAGAGGGCGATGACGACGTTGACTGCCATGACGACGGCGAGCCAGCCGAGGCCGGCGTCGACGGCCGCCGAGAAGACGGTCACCTTGGCGAACAGGCCGATGATCCCCGGTGGCAGCCCGGCCAGGCACAGCAGGAAGAACGCCAGGAGCAGCGCGGTGAGCGGGTTGGTGGCGTACAGGCCCCGGTAGTCGCTGATCCGGTTCAGCGCGCGGTCGCGGCCCACCAGGGCGGCCACGGCGAAGGCGCCGAGGTTCACGGCGGCGTACATCAGGGCGTACGCGACCGTGGAGCCGATGGCCTTCCCGGGGTCGTGGGTGTGTCCGGCGGCGGCGATCGGCACCAGGAGGTAGCCGGCCTGGCCGACGGAGGACCAGGCGAGCAGCCGTACGGCGCTGTACGCGCGCGTGGCCCGCTGGCGCAGGGCGGCGACGTTGCCGACGGTCATGGTGAGGGCGGCCAGGGCGGCGAGCGCGGGTCCCCAGACGTCGGCGTACGACGGGAACGCGACGACGGTGACGAGGATGAGGCCGGAGAAGCCGACCGCCTTGCCGACGACCGAGAGGTAGGCGGCGACGGGCAGCGGGGCGCCCACGTAGGTGTCGGGCACCCAGAAGTGGAAGGGCACGGCGGCCGTCTTGAAGGCGAAGCCGACGAGGGTGAGGACGACACCGGTCTGGGCGAGGGTGTGCAGCTGCCCGTCGACGTGCGGCAGGCGTTGGGCGATCCGGGTGAGGTAGAGGGTGCCGGTGGAGGCGTAGACGAAGCTGACGCCCATCAGGCTGACCGCGGTGGCGGTGACCGAGGAGAGGAAGAACTTCAGGGCGGCCTCGGAGGACCGCTTGTCGCCGTGCCGGATGCCGACGAGGGCGAAGGCGGGCAGGGAGGCGACCTCCAGGGCGACGATCAGGGTGGCCAGGTCGCGGGAGGCGGGCAGCAGGGCGGCGCCGGCGGCGGAGGACAGCAGCAGGAACCAGAACTCGCCGGGCGGGACGCGGCGGCGTTCGTCGTCCAGGTGGGTGACGGAGAGCAGGGCCGCGAGCAGGGCGCCGCCGAGGACGAGGAACTGGATGACGAGGGTGAAGCGGTCGGCGGTGTAACTGCACGCGCGCGCCGGGCCGTCCGTGCAGAAGGTGCCGCGGTCGCCGTCCAGGAGGGGCAGGAGCAGCAGGGCCGCCGCGGCGAGCCCGGCGACGGAGAGCCAGCCGAGGACGGCCTTGCGGGGCTCGGGAAGGAACAGGTCGGCGACGAGGACGACGAGGGCGACGGCCGCGGTGACGACGGGCGGGGCGACGGCGAGCCAGTCGACGGACTGGACCGCCGACTGGGCGAGCGGCAGGGCCAGGGCGCTCATCGGGTGCCTCCTGCGAGGAGCTGCTGCACGGCCGGGTCGGTGAGGCCGAGCAGGGCCCTCGGCCACAGTCCGGCGACGACGGTGAGGGTGACGAGCGGGGTCCAGGCTGCGAACTCGTACCCGTGGACGTCGGCGAGGGGCGGGACCTCCCGCTCGGCGCCGCCCATGCAGACGCGGCGGACCACGATCAGCATGTAGGCGGCGGTGAGCAGGGTGCCGAACGCGCCGATCGCCATGAAGGTGAGGAAGGCCGGCCGGCTGAGGCCGGCGGCGGGCCGGAACGACCCGAACAGGGCGAGCATCTCGCCCCAGAACCCGGCGAGGCCGGGCAGGCCGAGGGAGGCGACCGCGCCGAAGGCCAGCAGGCCGCCCAGGCGCGGTGCCCTGCCGTAGAGGGCGCCGCCGGTGCCCTCGGCGAGGGTGTCGAGGTCGGTGGTGCCGGTCCGCTCCTTCAGGCCGCCGACCAGGAAGAACAGCAGGCCGGTGATGAGGCCGTGGGCGATGTTGGCGAACAGGGCGCCGTTCACCCCGGTCGGGGTCATGGTGGCGATGCCGAGCAGGACGAAGCCCATGTGGCCGACGGAGGAGTAGGCGATGAGGCGCTTGAGGTCGCCGCGCGCGCCCCGCCGGGCGAGAGCCAGGCAGGCCAGGGAACCGTAGATGATCCCGACGACGGCGAGCGCGGCGAGGTAGGGCGCGAAGGTGTGGAAGCCGTGCGGCGCCACCGGCAGGAGGATCCGGACGAAACCGTACGTGCCCATCTTCAGCAGGACGCCGGCCAGCAGGACGGAGCCGACGGTGGGCGCGGCGGTGTGGGCGTCGGGCAGCCAGCTGTGCAGCGGCCACATCGGCGTCTTCACCGCGAGCCCGATCCCGATCGCCAGAACGGCGATGACCTGCACGGACGCGGTCAGCGACCGGCCGTTGTCAGTGGCGAGTGCCACCATGTCGAACGTGCCCGCCTTGACGCCGATCAGGAGCAGGCCGAGCAGCATGACCACGGAGCCGAGCAGCGTGAACAGGATGAACTTCCACGCGGCTCGGGTCCGGCCCTCGCCGCCCCAGCGGGCGATGAGGAAGTACATCGGGATGAGCACCGTCTCGAACGCGAGGAAGAACAGCAGCAGGTCGAGGGCGGCGAAGGTCAGCAGGGTGCCGGACTCGAGCAGGAGCAGCAGCGCGACGTACGCCTTCGGGGACGGGCCCGAGGGGGGCTTGGCGTAGGAGTACAGCGCGCAGAGGAAGGTCAGCAGCGCGGTCAGGACCAGGAGGGGGAGGGAGATGCCGTCGGTGCCGAGGTGGATCCGCACGTCGAGTGCGGGGATCCAGCTGATGTCGGTCGTGGCCTGCATCTTCGACGGGTGGTCGTGGTCGAAGCCGAGGGCGAGGACGACCGCGGCGATGAGGATCACGCCGGTGACGGTCACGCCGTGCCGGAGCACGGCCTGCTCGGGTGACTTCCCCTTCAGTCCGGGCGGGGCGGGGAGGAGGGCGGCGACGGCGCCGAGGAGCGGGCCGGCGACGACGAACGCCAGAAGGAACTGCATCACGGACTCGCTGATATCGATCACGCCTGCTCACGCTCCCGAGGCGACGAGGAGGACGGCGACCGTCAGGACGACGGTGCCGGCGAGCAGCGCGCTCACATAGGTCTGCACATTGCCCGTCTGGGCTCGCCGTACGGCGGTGCCGAGCAGCCGGGGCAGGGCGGCGGCGCCGCGTACGTAGGTGTCGACGACCTCGCGGTCGAGGAAGCGGACGAGCCGCGCCCCCGCCTGCACCGGTCGGACGAACAGCGCCGTGTACACGGCGTCCAGGTGGAAGCCGTCGGCCGCGTGCCGGTGCAGCGGGCCGAGCAGCAGCCGCCCGGGGTCGGCCGGGTCGCAGGCCCGGGCGATGTCGCCGTAGGCCGGTTCGTGGGTGGCGATGGCCTCGGCCTCGACCTGTCCGGCGTCGCCCCCGGGGTGGGCGGCGACGGCGCCCATCGGGGTGCGGGCGGCGAGCGCGGCGGTGCGCTGCCAGGCGCCGTAGGTGAGCAGTCCGCCGACGACGGCGAGGCCGGTGCCGAGGACGGAGGTGAGGAGCGTCGGGGTCAGGTCGCGGCCGTCGAACCAGTCGGGCAGGGCCCGGTAGGCGAGCCCGCCGAAGGTGAGGGAGGGGACCGCGAGGACCCAGAGCACGACGGTCATCGTCAGGGGCTGGCGGCCGTGGTCGGGTGCCTCGGCGCCCCGGCCGCGGAAGGCCAGCAGCCACAGCCGGGTGGCGTAGGCCGCGGTCAGCAGGGCGGTGAGCAGGCCGGCGACGAGGACGATCCAGCCCGCGGCGGCCGGGACGGCCCCGGTGTGGCCGCTCGTCACGTGCTCGGCGGCGCCGAGGACGGACTCCTTGGAGAAGAAGCCGCTGAAGGGCGGGATCGCGGCGAGCGCGAGCAGCGCCACGGTCATCGTCCAGTAGGCGTCCGGGACGCGGTCGCGCAGGCCGTGCATGCGGGACATGGCGGCGAGCGAGTTGGTGCCGGCGGCGTGGATGATCACGCCCGCGGCGAGGAACAGCAGCGCCTTGAAGGCGCCGTGCGCGAGGAGGTGGAAGACGGCGGCACCGCGCTCGCCGACGGCGAGGGCACCGGTCATGTAGCCGAGCTGGCCCATCGTGGAGTAGGCGAGGACGCGCTTGATGTCGTCCTGGGCGAGCGCGGCGAGACCGGAGCCGGCCATCGTCACGGCGGCCATGACGGCGAGGACGACCATCGCGGCCCGTGAGGCCTCGAAGACGGGGAGGAGACGGGCGACGAAGTAGACGCCGGCGGCGACCATCGTCGCGGCGTGGATCAGTGCCGAGACGGGTGTCGGGCCCGCCATGGCGTCCGGGAGCCAGGTGTGCAGCGGGAACTGCGCCGACTTGCCCGCCACGCCGGCGAGCAGCAGCAGCGCGATCACCGTCGGGTGGTGGAGGCCGCCGCTCGCGACGGTGGTGAGGACCCGGGTGACGCGGAACGATCCGGCGTCGGTGGCCAGCGCGAACAGGCCGATCAGGAACGGCACGTCACCGAGCTTGGTGACCAGGAAGGCCTTCAGGGAGGCGGCGCGGGCCTCGGGGGTCTCCCAGTAGTGGCCCACCAGGAAGTAGGAGCAGATGCCCATGACCTCCCAGCCGACCAGCAGCACGATGAGGTCACCGGAGTAGACGACCACGAGCATCGCGGAGGTGAACAGGGAGACGAGAGCGGCGTACGAGGGGTAGCGCGGGTCGTCGCGCAGGTAGCCCGTCGAGTACGTCTGCACGCAGGCCGCGACGAAGGCGACCAGGACGGCGACGAGCGCGGCGAAGCCGTCGATGTGCAGGCCCAGCTCGATGGGGACGGACCCGGTGGGCGTCAGTTCGGTGTGCGAGTCGACGGCCGGCCCGCCGCCCTGGCGCACGGCGACCAGCGCGGCCAGCACGAGGGACGCCAGCGGCGGCAGCACCGCGAGCGGGCGGACGAAGCCGGGGGCGGCGCGGCCGAGCAGCAGGCCGGCCGCGGCACCCAGGAACGGCAGGAGGGGGACGAGGGCGGCGAGGGTGGTGGTGGTCACGCGGTGGCCTCAGCCTTCTCGACCGCCGGGCCGCCGGGGCCGCCGCTGTCGGGGCCTTCCGTGCCGGGGCCCTCGGCGGTGTCGCGGAGCTTGTCGATGTCGGAGGTGCCGCGGTTGCGGTACACGGCCAGCACGATCGCCAGGCCGATGCCGATCTCCGCGGCGGCGACGGCGATGGTGAACAGGGTCAGCGCCTGGCCGGAGTGCAGGGTGTCCCGCGCGGTCCGGCTGAGCCAGACGTCGAAGGCGACCAGGTTGAGGTTGACGGCGTTGAGCATCAGCTCGACCGACATCAGGACCAGGATCGCGTTGCGGCGGGCGAGGACGCCGTAGAGGCCGGTGCAGAAGAGGAGGGCGGACAGCACGGCGGGGTAGGCGAGGTGCATCAGCGGGCGCCTTCCTTCCCGGGGGCGGTTCCGGTCCCGGTGGTCACGGCGGTTCCGTCACCGGTGGCCGCGGCGGGGGCGGCGGTTCCGTCACCGGTGATCGCGGGGGCGGCGGTGTCGTGCGGGGCCGCCTTGCGGGAGAGGACGATCGCGCCGACCAGGGCCGCGAGGAGCAGCACGGACAGGGCCTCGAAGGGCAGCACCCAGTGGCGGAACAGACTGGTGCCGGTGACCCGGGTGGTTCCGGCGGCGGGGCCGTCCAGGTCGATCCAGGTGGCGCGGAAGGCGTCCACGACGACCCACACCAGGGCGACGGCGGCGGCGACCGCGACGGCCAGGGCCGCCCAGCGGTTGCCGGAGTCGGCGTCCGGGGAGGGGCCGATGGGGGCTCTGGTGAGCATGAGGCCGAACAGGAGGAGGACGACGACGGAACCGACGTAGATGAGGACCTGCACCCAGGCGATGAACTCGGCGGTGAGCAGCAGGTACTCCACGGCGAGGCCACCGAGCGCGACCACCAGCCACAGGGCGGCGTGCACCAGCTGCCGGGTGGTGACGGTGACGAACGCGGCGCCGAGGGTGACCAGCCCGACGAGCAGGAAGGCGATCTCGACACCGGTCGGGGAGAGGAAGCCGTGCTGGGCGGCGGCGAGGTCGAGGGCAGGTGCGTGGTTCACGACGCGCTCCCTCGCGGTTCCCGCGGCTCGTCCTGCGCGGCGGCCAGCTTCTCTGCGGTCTTGCGGGCGGCGGCGATCTCCTTGGGCTCCTCGGCGCCGGGGTCCAGGGCGGGTGGGGCCGGGACGGTCCACATCCACTCGCGGAGCTTGTCGCGCTCGTGGGTGAGCTCGCGGATGTCGGTCTCGGCGTACTCGAACTCCGGGGACCAGAACAGCGCGTCGAACGGACACACCTCGATGCAGATGCCGCAGTACATGCACAGGGCGAAGTCGATCGCGAACCGGTCGAGGACGTTGCGGCTGCGCTCACGGCCCCCGGGGGCGGCCGGCGGGACCGTCTCCTTGTGGGAGTCGATGTAGATGCACCAGTCCGGGCACTCGCGGGCGCACAGCATGCAGACCGTGCAGTTCTCCTCGAACAGTCCGATCACTCCGCGGGTGCGGGGCGGCAGCTCGGGGAGGACGTCCGGGTACTGCTCGGTGACCGTCTTCCTGGTCATCGTGCGCAGGGTGACGGCCAGGCCCTTGGCGAGGCCGGAGCCGGGGATGGGGGCCATGGTTAGCCGATCACCACCTTGACGACGCCGGTGAGGGCGATCTGGGCGAGGGACAGGGGGACGAGGAGGGTCCAGGAGAGCTTCTGGAGCTGGTCCTCGCGCAGCCGCGGGTAGGTGACGCGGAGCCAGATGACCACGAAGGCGAGGAGCGCGGTCTTCAGCAGGGTCCAGACCCAGCCGAGGCCGTCGGCGTCCCAGGGGCCGTGCCAGCCGCCCAGGAAGAGGACGGTGGTCAGGGCGCACAGGACGACGATGCCGGCGTACTCGGCGAGCAGGAACAGGGCGAAGCGCAGGCCGGTGTACTCGGTGTACGCGCCGAAGATGATCTCCGAGTCGGCGACGGGCATGTCGAACGGCGGGCGCTGGAGTTCGGCGAGCCCGGCGACGAAGAAGACGACCGCGCCGACGATCTGCCAGGGCACCCACCACCAGTGGAAGGCGTCCAGGATGCCCGGCAGCGAGACGGTGCCGGCCGCCATCGTGACCGAGGCCGCCGCCAGCAGCATCGGCAGTTCGTAGGCGAGCAACTGGGCGGCGGTGCGCAGGCCGCCGAGCAGGGAGAATTTGTTCGCGCTGGCCCAGCCCGCCATCAGCGAGCCGAGCACGCCGACGCCCATCACCGCGAGCACGAAGAAGACGCCCGCGTCCACGACCTGGCCGACGGCGCCCTCGCCCGGACCGATCGGGACGGCGACCAGCACGAGGAGGTACGGCAGCAGGGCCACTGCGGGGGCGAGCTGGAAGACGCGGCGGTCGGCACCCGCCGGGACCACGTCCTCCTTCTGCGCGAACTTCACGCCGTCGGCGATCAGCTGGGCCCAGCCGTGGAAGCCGCCCGCGTACATGGGTCCCAGGCGGCCCTGCATGTGGGCCATCACCTTGTGCTCGGTCTGGCCGATGATCAGGGGGAAGGTGAGGAAGACGACGAAGACGACCAGAAGTCGCAGGGCGACGTCCGACGCGCCGGTCACTGCGGGCCTCCTGTGGGGTGGTCGGGGGTGTGCGGGTCGTCGGGGGTGCCGCGGGTGGCGGGGCTCTCGGGGTCCGCGGGGTCTCGGGGCTTGTCGGCGGGCGGCTCCGGATTGCGCTCCGGGGTCGGCTGCGGCTGCGGGTCCGGCTTCTCCTCCGGGGTCGGCTGCGGCTGCGGGTCCGGTTTCCGCTCCGGGTCCGGCTGCGGCTGCGGGTCCGGGGTGTGGTCGGGTTCGGTGGTCTGTGCGGGCTCGTCGAACGCCGGGCGGGCGTGGTGCCAGGGCGCGTCCGCGCTGCGCGGGGCGGCGGCGGGGCGGGCCGCGGGGTCCGGTTCCGCCGGGGGCGGGGTCGGCTCCGGGCGTGCTGGTCCCGGGGCCTGGGCACGCTGCGTCGCCGAGCCCTCCGAGGCGCTGCGGGCGCGGCGCGGCCGTGCGGACGGCGGCGACGGTGGGGCCGGGGGTGACGGCGACGGAGAGGGTGACGGGCCGGGCTCGTAGGCCACCGAGGCTTCGTCGGCCGGTCCTTCCGCCGGGGTCCGCGCTGCCGCCCGGGTGGCGTCGCCCTGGGCAGCGGCCTCCTTGCGCGTCGCCGCGTCCCCGGCCCGTGCCGCCCGCGCCGGCGCCGACTCTTCGGGCCTCGTCACCTGTTCGGCCTGGCTGGCCGATCCCTCCGACGCCGAACGGGTGCGCCGGGGCGGGCGTTCGCCGGCGGCGCGGGCCGGGCGCTCCGCCGGGCGGCCCGCCGCGCGGGCCGGACGCGCCGGGGCAGGGGGGAGCTGGCCCTTGAGGGGGCCCCACTCGTTCGGGTCGGGGACGCCCGGGGGCAGCATCTGGCGCCGTTTGGGACCGCCGTGGTCGGACTCGCCGGGTTCCTTCGCGCCGGGCCAGGCCTTGGCGACGCGGGCGGCGAGCACGAAGTCCTTGCGGAGCGGGTGGCCCTCGAAGTTCTCGGGGAGCAGCAGGTGGTCGAGGCCGGGGTGGCCCTCGAAGACGACCCCGAACATCTCGTGGGTCTCGCGCTCGTGCCAGGCGGCGCCCGCGTAGACGCCGATCGCGGAGGGGAGGGCGGGTGCGTCGTGCGGGACCGTGGTGCGCACGAGGAGACGGCGGACCGGGGCCAGGGCGACGACGTGGGCGGCGACGCGGAAGCCGGTGCCGGGTTCGTCGACCGCGCTGAGCCAGTCGAAGTAGGTGCACGACAGCGCCGTACGGGCCGTCTCCAGGGCGATGAGCCAGGAGGAGGGCGGCACGTCGACGGTGAGGAGGTCGTACGACTCCTCGGCGGTGGCGTCCGGGCCGAAGAGTTCCGTGACGGGGGCGGGCAGCCAGCCGGACGTGCTCATGCGGTGTCCCCCTCGGCGGCCGGGGCCGGGGGCCGCACCAGGTCGCTCTGGAGGGCGGTGGCCGACGGCCGGGCGGACCCGGTGCCGTACCGCTCCCCCAGCGACTCGCGGGCGATCTTCTCCTGGAGCTTGAGGATGCCCTGGAGCAGCGCCTCGGGGCGGGGCGGGCAGCCGGGGACGTAGACGTCCACGGGGATGATCTGGTCGACGCCCTTGGTGACGGAGTAGGAGTCCCAGTAGGGGCCGCCGCAGTTGGAGCAGGCGCCGAAGGAGATGACGTACTTCGGCTCGGGCATCTGCTCGTACAGGCGCTTGACGGCGGGGGCCATCTTGTCCGTGACCGTGCCGGAGACGACCATCAGGTCGGCCTGGCGGGGGCCCGGCGCGAAGGGGATGACACCGAGGCGGATGAAGTCGTGGCGGGCCATCGACGCGGCGATGAACTCGATCGCGCAGCAGGCGAGGCCGAAGTTGAACACCCAGAGCGAGTAGCGGCGGCCCCAGTTCAGGACGACCTTCATCGGTTCGGGGGCGAGCCGGGCGAGCGAGCCGAGCCGCTTCGGCTCGGGCAGCGGCACGGGTTCCGGGACGGTCGGGTTCACGTCCATGTCAGGACGCCCTTCTTGTATGCGTACAGCAGGCCCACGGCGAGGAAGCCGAGGAAGACGAACATCTCCACGAGGGTCGTCGCGCCGTAGCCGGGGGCGGCGAAGACCGTCGCCCAGGGGAACAGGAAGACCGAGTCGACCGCGAAGATCACGTAGAGGAAGGCGTAGACGTAGTAGCGGACCTGGGTGTGGGCCCAGCCCTCGCCGACGGGGTCGACGCCGCACTCGTAGGTGAGCAGTTTCTCCGGTGTCGGCACCACCGGGCGCAGCAGGCGGCCCGCCCCGAAGGCGACCGCGACGAACAGCACGCCGACGAGGGCGAGCAGTCCGACCACCGAGTAGGACCGGAAGTAGCCGGCCGCGACGACGTGCGCCGCGGCGGCCGTCGAGTCCCCCAACGTCTCCCGCACGTCCGTCCCTCGCTCCCTGACCTCGTGACCTCGTGACCTGAGTGAATCCTGTGGCGCGACATGATTCGAGGATCTGTACGCACGGGAGTCTAGGCCCTGATAAAGACACGGTAAGCAGCCCGTCACGGCCTGGGACGGCCGGAGGCGGTGGGGGTGGGGATTTCCCCCGGCGGCGGAGGGCGGCGTACCGCATGGCGTGAGCGGCGGCCCGCACGGCAGGCTGGCCACCATGACCGCTCCCAGCCCCGCCGTCGGCCGGACCGACGGCACCGACCCGCGTGACCGGCGCGACGGCCTCGACCGTCCGCCCCGGCCCCGGCCCGCCTACGAGGCGCAGACCTGGAAGGAGATCGCGTACCTCCTGCTGAACCTGCCGGTGGCGGTGTTCGGGTTCGCGTACGCGATCACGGTGCTGGTGGCCGGCAGCGCCCTCACCGTCACCGTGATCGGCCTCCCGTTGCTGGCACTGAGCCTGCTCGGCGCCCGGCAACTGGGCAAGCTGGAGCGGGCCCGGGCCCGGAGACTGCTCGGGGTACGGGTGGAGGAGCCGACACCGCTGCCGCTGTCCCGGGGCGGGGGGCCGGTGCAGCGGCTGTGGCTGGCGCTGAAGGACCCGGTGGGCTGGCGGACGCTGCTCTACGACGCGATCCGGCTGCCCTGGGGCATCGTCACCTTCTGCACCGTGCTCGTCTCGCTGTTCGTGTTGTGGCCGGTGCTGCCGTACCTGGCGCGATTCCTCACCGACATCGACCGGGTGATGGTGCGCGGACTGCTGTCGCCGTCGGACGAGTTGGAGCGCCGGATCGCCGAACTGGAGTCCGGTCGCGGGACTGTCGTCGACACGGCGGCGGCCGACCTGCGGCGCATCGAGCGGGACCTGCACGACGGTGCCCAGGCGCGGCTGGTCAACCTGGCCATGGGGCTCGGCCTGGCGAAGGAGAAGCTGCTGGAGGACCCGGACACGGCGGCCTCGATGGTGGCGGAGGCGCACGGCGAGGTGAAGCTGGCCCTCCAGGAGCTGCGCGACCTGGCCCGGGGCATCCACCCGGCCGTGCTCACCGACCGCGGTCTGGACGCGGCCCTGTCCTCGGTCGCCACCCGCTGCACGGTCCCGGTGAAGGTGACGGTGGACCTGGTGGGCCGTCCCGCGGCCGCCATCGAGGGCATCGCCTACTTCACCGTCTCGGAGCTGCTCCAGAACATCAGCAAGCACAGCCGGGCCCGGACCGCCTCCGTCGACGTGTGGCGGGCCGACGACCGGCTGCTGGTCCAGGTCCGTGACGACGGCGCGGGCGGCGCCCGGCTGGACGCCGGCAGCGGCATGCGGGGCCTGGCGGACCGGCTCGGCGCGGTGGACGGCCTGTTCGTCGTCGACTCCCCGCCCGGCGGCCCGACGGTCATCACCGCGGAACTTCCCTGGCGGGACCGGCACGAGTGACCGGCCGGGCGCCGGGCGGCTCCCCCCGCACACGGGCCCGTGCCGGCGCCACCGCCCGGGACCACCCCGCCCCGCCCCACGTCCACCCGCGGCGCGGACCGGCCCCGACCTGCACCTGCCCGCCCGACGGTTCCTCGCGCGTCCAGGCGCCCGGGGACCCGCCGGGCCACGGCGACGGCCACGCGCGCGTAAGGTCCGCGACGGCCTGACCGGTCCCGGCGCCCCGGCGAGGACGCGCCGTGCGCGGCCGGCCGTACGCCTACACGTATCGGCGAAGGCCGGCCCCATGCACCCGATCGCGGGGCCGCCTCGGCCTGCGCCGGCCCCACCCGATGCCCCCCGCACGGCCCGGCACGCGGCGGAACCCGCCGGGCCATGGCGACGGCCACGCGCGGCGCCTGCGTCGCCCGTCGGGGACGAAGAACCCCGGCCCGTGGGGACAACGCGCCTGCGCGGCCGGCCCGGATGCCGCCGCGTCGGCGAAGGCCGGCCCCCATGCAAGCGAGCGTGCGCCAGCCTCGGCCTGCGCCAGCCCACCCCATGTCCCCCCGCACGTCCAGGTACGCGTGGACCCCGCCGGGCCACAGCGAAGGCCACGCGCGTCGCCCGCGGCTGCCGCCGGCGACACCCCGGCCCCTGGGGGCCGACGCGCGTGCGCGGCCCACCCGTACGCCTCCGCGCATCGGCGAAGGCCGCCCCCGTCCACGCGAGCTCGGACCGGCCTCGGCCTGCGCCGGCCCCACCCGACGCCCCCCACACGTCCAGGTACCCGTGGACCCCGTAGGTGCCGGAGCGGCAGGGACCACCACGGGCGTCGGTGGGCTGACGGCGGGGGTGGGGAAAACCCCCCGGTCGAGAGGCCGACTGACGGCATGGTCCGCCGGGTGTGCGGTGGGTGACTCTGGTGGTGCGGCTGAAGTGCCGCTCGGACGAGGAGAACGGGACGGCATTCATGGCCACGGAGTACGGGCGGGAGTACGGACAGGGGTACGGGCGGGAGCGCCGGACCGGTGGCGGTCACCGGCTGCCCGCCGCGCTGCGGGCGCCCGTCGAGGGGCGTACCTGGCGTGAGCTGGGCTATGTGCTGCTGAGCCTGCCGGTGTCCGTGATGCTGTTCACCTGGACGGTGACGACGGTGGCGGTCGGCGCGGGCCTGCTGGTCACCTTCCTCGGCATCCCGGTGCTGGCGGCGGCGCTCGCGGGCTGCCGGGGCTTCGCCGTGCTGGAGCGGACGCGGGCGCGCGCGCTGCTCGGTCTGGACGTGGCCGGCCCGGAGCCGCTGCGGGTGCGCAAGCCGGGGGTGGCGGCCTGGGTGGGGGCTGTGCTCAAGAGCGGCACCTCCTGGCGGAACGCGCTGTACGCGCTGGTGCAGCTGCCGTGGGCGGTGTTCACCTTCTCGGTGGCGGTGACGTTCTGGACGCTCGGCTGGGCGCTGGTGACGTACCCGCTGTGGTTCTGGGCGTTCCCGGCCTACGCCGGCCAGGGCGGTCTCCAGCTGTACGGCGACGCCCATCACCGCATCTACCTCGACAACCCGTTCGAGATCACGGTGACCGCGCTGGTCGGGCTGGTGTTCACGCTGGTGACGCCGTGGCTCGTCCGGGCGCTGACGACGGTGGACGGGCTGCTGGTGCGCGGGCTGCTCGGGCCGTCGCCGCTGTCGGCGCGGGTGGTGGAGCTGGAGTCGGACCGCGGGACGGTGGTCGACACGGCGGCGGCGGACCTGCGGCGCATCGAGCGGGACCTGCACGACGGCGCCCAGGCGCGGCTGGTGGGACTGGCGATGGACCTGGGGCTGGCGAAGGAGAAGCTGCGGGAGGACCCGCAGGCGGCGGCGCGGATGGTGGAGGAGGCGCACGGCGAGGTGAAGACGGCGCTCCAGGAGCTGCGGGACCTGGCCCGGGGCATCCACCCGGCCGTGCTCACCGACCGCGGTCTGGACGCGGCCCTCTCCTCGGTCGCCTCCCGCTGCACGGTCCCGGTGACGGTGGACGTCGAGCTGCCGGCCCGGCCGGCGGCGGCCATCGAGGGCATCGCCTACTTCACCGTCTCGGAGCTGCTCCAGAACGTCAGCAAGCACAGCCGGGCGCGGACCGCCTCCGTCGACGTATGGCGGGCGGAGGACCGGCTGATGGTGCAGGTGACGGACGACGGCGTGGGCGGTGCCGGGCCGGCCGGCGGTTCGGGACTGGCGGGGCTGGCGGCGCGCCTGGACGCGGTGGACGGCGTCCTGGTCGTCGACTCCCCGGCGGGCGGCCCCACCCGGGTGATCGCGGAACTGCCCTGGCGGCCGTGACCGCCGGCGCCGCCCCGGTGTTCGGCGAGGACGGGGGCGGTCCGGCGGGAATGCTGGAATGCTGGACCTCCTAGGACGTCACGGACGCACGTCACCGCCGATCACCGCGGCGGGCGTGGGCGCCGGACCGGGGTGTGGGGGGCCGAAGGATCGTGGAGGACAGGGTGCGCGTGGTCATCGCCGAGGACTCGGTGCTGCTCAGAGAGGGCCTGACCCGGTTGCTGACCGACCGCGGGCACGAGGTGGTGGCCGGTGTCGGGGACGCGGACGCGCTGGTGAAGACCATCTCCGCGCTGGACGAGCGGGGGCAGCTGCCGGACGTGGTGGTGGCCGACGTACGGATGCCGCCGACGCACACCGACGAGGGGGTGCGGGCGGCGGTACTGCTGCGCCGGCTGCACCCTGATCTCGGGGTGCTGGTGCTGTCGCAGTACGTGGAGGAGCGGTACGCCACCGAGCTGCTGGCCGGATCCAGCCGTGGGGTGGGCTATCTGCTGAAGGACCGGGTGGCGGACGTACGGGAGTTCGTGGACGCGGTGGTGCGGGTCGCGGAGGGCGGCACGGCGCTGGACCCGGAGGTGGTCGCGCAGCTGCTGGGCCGCAGCCGCAAGCAGGACGTGCTGGTGGGGCTGACCCCGCGGGAGCGGGAGGTGCTCGGGCTGATGGCGGAGGGGCGGACGAACTCGGCGATCGCCCGGCAGCTGGTGGTCAGTGATGGGGCCGTGGAGAAGCACGTCAGCAACATCTTCCTGAAGCTCGGTCTGGCTCCGAGCGTCGGGGACCACCGTCGGGTTCTGGCCGTTCTCACCTATCTGAACTCCTGAGCCGAGGGCCCGGCCCCGTCGCCGTGGCGTCCGCCGTCAGCGCGGCGTCAGCGTGCCGTCAGTCCGCCCGGCTTCCGTTGGGGGCGGACGTCCGGCGGGAGGGGCCGGACCGAGGCCCGGCGCGCTGCCCGGGAACGCGCGGCCGGACGGCGTCCCGGTTCGGGAGCCGCGCGGCCGGGCGAGGGGCCCGGCGGAGAACCGCGGACGCGCGGGGAGCGCCGCGGCCGGCGGTCCGGTGGTGCGGGACATGATGTGACCCAGCGTGACAGGCCGTCTCGAAATGTCGTCCGATCCGCGGAAGACCTCGGGAAGGCTGCCCTAACCGACGTAGGGTTGATCCGGGATGGTCCGTGGGACGACCGTGCCCCGGACAGCCGCCTCGAAGGAGGTCCAGTTCAGTGACCAGCCAGGTCAGCAGCCCAGCGGAGCAGGCCGACGACGGATCGGTCGTGGGAGAACAGCGCAGACGGGGCGGCGCCAAGGACGTGCGGCGCCTCGACCGGGTCATCATCCGGTTCGCGGGGGACTCGGGTGACGGCATGCAGCTCACCGGCGACCGGTTCACCTCCGAGACCGCCACCTTCGGCAACGACCTCTCCACCCTGCCGAACTTCCCCGCCGAGATCCGTGCCCCCGCCGGCACCCTGCCGGGTGTCTCGTCCTTCCAGCTGCACTTCGCCGACCACGACATCCTCACCCCCGGTGACGCGCCGAACGTCCTGGTCGCGATGAACCCGGCCGCGCTGAAAGCCAACATCGGCGACCTGCCGCGCGGCGCCGAGATCATCGTCAACACCGACGAGTTCACCAAGCGGGCCCTCCAGAAGGTCGGGTACGCCGGCTCTCCGCTGGAGGACGGCTCGCTCGACGGCTACAGCCTCCATCCGGTGCCGCTGACCACGCTCACGGTCGAGGCGCTGAAGGAGTTCGACCTCTCCCGCAAGGAGGCCGAGCGCAGCAAGAACATGTTCGCGCTGGGCCTGCTGAGCTGGATGTACCACCGGCCCACCGAGGGCACCGAGGCGTTCCTGCGCAGCAAGTTCGCGAAGAAGCCGGACATCGCCGCCGCCAACATCGCCGCGTTCCGGGCCGGCTGGAACTTCGGCGAGACGACGGAGGACTTCGCGGTCTCCTACGAGGTCGCGCCGGCCTCCCGGGCCTTCCCGGTCGGCACCTACCGGAACATCTCCGGGAACCTGGCCCTGGCCTACGGGCTGATCACCGCCTCGCGCCAGGCGGACCTGCCGCTGTTCCTGGGGTCGTACCCGATCACGCCGGCCTCGGACATCCTGCACGAGCTGAGCCGGCACAAGAATTTCGGCGTGCGCACCTTCCAGGCCGAGGACGAGATCGCGGGCATCGGCGCGGCGCTGGGCGCGGCGTTCGGCGGTTCACTGGCGGTGACGACGACGTCGGGGCCGGGTGTGGCACTGAAGTCGGAGACGATCGGTCTCGCGGTCTCGCTGGAACTGCCGCTGCTGGTCGTCGACATCCAGCGCGGTGGTCCGTCGACGGGCCTGCCGACCAAGACCGAGCAGGCCGACCTGCTCCAGGCGATGTACGGCCGCAACGGCGAGGCGCCGGTGCCGGTGGTCGCGCCGAGGACCCCGGCGGACTGTTTCGACGCCGCCGTGGAGGCGGCCCGGATCGCGCTGACGTACCGCACGCCGGTGATGCTCCTGTCGGACGGCTACCTGGCCAACGGCTCCGAGCCGTGGCGCATCCCCGAGGTGGACGAGCTGCCCGACCTGCGGGTGCGGTTCGCCTCCGGCCCCAACCACACGCTGGAGGACGGCACGGAGGTCTTCTGGCCCTACAAGCGGGACCCGCGGACCCTGGCCCGGCCCTGGGCGGTGCCGGGAACTCCGGGCCTGGAGCACCGGATCGGCGGCATCGAGAAGCAGGACGGCACGGGCAACATCTCCTACGACCCCGCCAACCACGACTTCATGGTCCGCACCCGGCAGGCGAAGATCGACCGCATCGACGTCCCCGACGTGGAGGTCGACGACCCGCACGGCGCCCGGACCCTGGTCCTCGGCTGGGGTTCCACCTACGGGCCGATCACGGCGGCGGTACGGCGGCTGCGGACGGCCGGCGAGCCGATCGCGCAGGCCCATCTGCGCCACCTCAACCCCTTCCCCCGCAACCTCGGCACGGTGCTGAAGAGCTACGACAAGGTGGTGATCCCCGAGATGAACCTCGGTCAGCTCGCCACTCTCGTCCGGGCCAGATACCTGGTCGACGCCCACTCCTACAACCAGGTCAACGGCATGCCGTTCAAGGCGGAGCAGCTCGCCGCGGCACTGAAGGAGGCCATCGATGACTGACGCCGCCCACGGGCTGCTGCACCTGGTCCCCCGGGCCGAGGCCAAGCAGTCGATGAAGGACTTCAAGTCGGACCAGGAGGTGCGCTGGTGCCCGGGCTGCGGTGACTACGCGATCCTCGCCGCCGTGCAGGGCTTCATGCCGGAGCTGGGCCTGGCGCGCGAGAACATCGTCTTCGTCTCCGGCATCGGCTGTTCCTCCCGCTTCCCGTACTACATGAACACCTACGGGATGCACTCCATCCACGGCCGCGCCCCCGCCATCGCGACCGGCTTGGCCGCCTCCCGCCGGGACCTGTCGGTGTGGGTCGTCACCGGTGACGGCGACGCGCTGTCCATCGGCGGCAACCACCTGATCCACGCCCTGCGCCGCAACGTCAACCTGAAGATCCTGCTGTTCAACAACCGGATCTACGGGCTGACCAAGGGCCAGTACTCGCCGACCTCCGAGGTCGGCAAGGTCACCAAGTCGACGCCGATGGGCTCGCTCGACGCGCCCTTCAACCCCGTCTCCCTCGCCGTCGGCGCCGAGGCGTCGTTCGTGGCCCGCACGATCGACTCCGACCGCAAGCACCTGACGGAGGTCCTCCGGCAGGCCGCCGCCCATCCGGGCACCGCGCTGATCGAGATCTACCAGAACTGCAACATCTTCAACGACGGCGCCTTCGACGCCCTGAAGGACAAGCAGCGGGCCGAGGACGCGCTGATCCGGCTGGAGCACGGGCAGCCGATCCGCTTCGGCGCGGACGGGGCCCAGGGTGTCGTACGGGACCGGGCCACCGGGGACCTGAGGGTGGTCGCCGTGACCGCGGAGAACGAGGCGGACATCCTCGTCCACGACGCCCACGCGGCCTCCCCGACCACCGCGTTCGCCCTGTCCCGGCTGGCCGACCCGGACACCCTGCACCACACTCCGATCGGCGTGTTCCGCTCGGTCGAACGGCCGGTGTACGACACCCAGATGGCCGACCAGCTCGACACGGCCGTCGAACAGCACGGCAAGGGCGACCTCGCCGCGCTGCTGGCCGGCGGCGACACCTGGACGGTCGTCGGCTGACCTGCTGGACCCGGCGGTCCGCCGGTTCACGAGGCCCGGGGCTACGTGCCCCGGGCCTCGTCGTCCGTGCGGTGGCGTTCGTCGTAGGCGCGGCGGGCGCGTTCCACCTCGTCCATGCGGTCCCGCGTCCACCCGGCGAGGGCGCGCACCTGTTCCGCCGCCTCGCGGCCGAGGCCGGTGAGCGAGTAGTCGACGCGGGGCGGGATGACCGGCCTCGCGTCGCGGTGCACCACGCCGTCGCGTTCCAGGGTCCGCAGGGTCTGGGCGAGCATCTTCTCGCTGACCTCGCGGCCGCCGTCCCGGCCGAGCCTGCGGCGCAGCTCGCTGAAGCGGTGCGGCCGCTCGAGCAGGGCGACGAGGACGAGGACGCCCCAGCGGCTGGTGACGTGTTCCAGGACGAGCCGGTGGGGGCAGAGCGCCTCGGCGTCGACGGCCCGCTTGCTCACTGTCATGCCAGTACCTTACTTCAAAGTGTGTACTTTCCTTTCGTTAGCGCCGCCCCTACGGTGAGTGTCACAGCGGCATACGAGAACCCCGAAAGACCCTGAAGACCCGTAGGAGTGCGCACCATGAGCATCGTCGTCACCGGAGCCACCGGCCACCTCGGCCGTCACGTCATCGAGCAGCTCCTGGAGAAGGTGCCCGCCGAACAGATCACCGCCGTCGTGCGCGACCGGGCGAAGGGCGCCGACCTCGCGGCCCGGGGCGTGCGCCCGGTCGTCGCCGACTACAACGCGCCCGAGACCTTCGACGGCCTGTTCGCCCCGGGTGACAAGGTGCTGCTGATCTCGGGCAACGAGTTCGACAAGGGCCGGGCGGGCCAGCACCGCGTGGTCATCGACGCCGCTCGGGCCGCCGGGGTCGCGCTGCTCGCCTACACCAGCGCCCCGGGCACCCTGACGGCCGCGCTGGCCGACGACCACCGGGCCACCGAGGAGACGCTGCTCGCCTCCGGCCTGCCCTACACCCTGCTGCGCAACGGCTGGTACCACGAGAACTACACCGAGCACCTGGCCCCGGTCCTGGAGCACGGGGCGGTCGTCGCCGCCGCCGGTGACGGCCGGGTCTCCTCGGCCGCCCGCGCCGACTACGCCGCCGCCGCGGTCGCGGTGCTGACCGGCGAGGGACACGAGAACACGACGTACGAGCTGGGCGGCGACGAGGCGTGGAGCTTCGCCGAGTACGCGGCCGAGCTGAGCCGGCAGACCGGCCGGGAGATCGGCTACACCCCGGTCACCGTCGAGGCGCTCACCGGCATCCTGACCGGTGCCGGGCTGCCCGCGCCGCTGGCCGCGGTCCTGGCCGGGGTGGACGCCTCGATCGAGAAGGGCGAACTGGTCGTCTCCTCCGGCGACCTGTCCCGGCTCATCGGCCGGCCGGCCACCCCGCTCGCCGCGGCCGTCACCGCCGCCCTCGGGAACTGACGGGGGCCGTCCCCACCACCTCCCGGACTGTCATGACCGTATGGCGATACGGGCATGACATCCGGGGGTGGGCGGCGCTACCTTCGTCTCGCGCGCGCACGACGGGTGCGCGGGCGGAAGGAGGGGACGTGGCCGGGACGTCCGAGGGTGAGCACCGCACAGGCCTGCTGAACGGCTTCGCCGCCTACGGGATGTGGGGGCTGGTGCCCCTCTTCTGGCCCCTGCTCAAACCGGCCGGGGCCACGGAGATCCTCGCCCACCGCATGGTGTGGTCCCTGGTCTTCGTCGGCGTCGCCCTGCTCTTCGTCCGCCGCTGGGCCTGGGCCGGCGAGCTGCTGCGCCGCCCCCGCCGGCTCGGCCTCATCACCGTGGCGGCCGCCGTCATCACCGTGAACTGGGGCGTCTACATCTGGGCGGTCAACGCCGGCCACGTCGTGGAGGCCTCGCTCGGCTACTTCATCAACCCGCTGGTCACCATCGCGATAGGCGTGCTCCTCCTCAAGGAACGGCTGCGGCCCGTGCAGTGGGCGGCGGTGGGGGTCGGTCTGGCCGCCGTCGTCGTGCTGACCGTCGGCTACGGCCGTCCGCCGTGGATCTCCCTCTGCCTCGCCTTCTCCTTCGCCACCTACGGGCTGGTGAAGAAGAAGGTCGGCCTGGGCGGCGTCGAGTCGCTGGCCGCGGAGACCGCGGTCCTGTTCGTCCCGGCGCTCGGCTACCTGCTGTGGCTGATCGCGCGCGGCGAATGCACCTTCGTGACCGGGGGCACGGGTCACGCCGCGCTGCTCGCCTCGACCGGCGTCGTCACCGCGCTCCCCCTGGTCTGCTTCGGCGCGGCGGCGATCCGGGTGCCCCTGTCGACGCTGGGCCTGTTGCAGTACCTGGCCCCCGTCTTCCAGTTCCTGCTCGGCATCCTGTACTTCCACGAGGCCATGCCGGCCGAGCGGTGGGCCGGGTTCGCGCTGGTCTGGCTGGCGCTGGTCCTGCTCACGGGTGACGCGCTGCGCACCGCGCGGCGGACGGCCCGGTTCGCCGTGCCGGCACCGGCCGGTGCCGCGCCCGCCGGCCCGTCCGGTGTCCCGCCCGCCGCCCCGGCCCCGGCGTCGGCGCCGGCCGACCTCTGAGCGGTCCCTCCCGTCCGGACGGCCGCCCGGCGGCGCGGCACCGGGGTCACGGACGGGCGGCGCGGGCCGCCCGGTCGGACAGCCGGACCATGCGGGCGCGGGCGGACTCCAGGGGGCCCGGCTCGTCGGCGGCGGGGCCCGGCTCGGTGGTGAGGTCCGTCCACAGGTCGATCAGGTCGCGGCCCAGCCGGAGGCCCTCCTCGGGGTCGCGCACCGCGCGCCAGGCGGTCGCCGCGCTCCGGACGTTGCCGTAGGCTGCCTCCCCGTCGCCGGCCAGGCGGCGCAGCCGGGCGAGTTCCAGGGACAGCCGGAAGGCACGGACCGGGTCGCCCGCCAGGTAGGCGATGTAGGCGGACAGTTCGCGCAGGTGCAGCACCTCGGCGTGGTGGACGCCGAGCACGGCGGTGGCCTCGGCGAGCGTGCGGTCGGCCAGTTCCGCGGCGGTGTCGATCCGGCCCGCCCGTACGGCCTCGTTGATGCGGGTCATCGGCTCGGTGAGCAGCTCCGCGCCCTCGGCGGTCTCGGTCAGCGGCCCGTCGCCGAGCACCTCCTCGGCGACGGCGTCGAACCCACGGGCCGGGGTGTGGACGACGGCGGGGACGACGGCCTCCCGCGACACCCCGAGGACCGCCTCCGCAGGCACGGCGGCGGAGGAGCCGGCGGCTCGCGCGGTCCTCGCGGGGGCCGCGGGGGCGGTGGTGGTGGCCGCCTCCGCGCGTACGGCGGTGGTGGTGCGCGCCGGTGTGCCCGCGCCCGTTCCCGCCGGGGCCTGCACCCGGGCCGGCTCCCCCGTCACCCGGCTGGACCCGTCCGTGGCGACCTCCAGGGGCACCACGCAGCCCGCCCGGTCGTCGCGGATCATGGCGCGTATGGGGGCGCCGACGCTGATGGCCAGGCGCTGGAGGTGGTTCAGGACGGCCTGCTGGATCTCCTCGCCCGGGGCCGCCAGGACCGGGGCCCCGTCCACCGCCGCCTCCCCCGTGCCGAACACCTGGACGGACACCGCCGCCGGGTGCGCCACGGGCTGAAGCGCCCGCTTCTTCTCGAAGCTGACTCGAGCCATCGGTTGCCCCTCACTCCCCAGGCGCCGCGCTCCGGTCGTACGCGTCCCGCCAACCAGTGTGTCGGGTAGGGCGGGTTCCCGCGTCACCGCGACGTCACAGCCTCGCACCAGCCAGACTCTGGTCAAGTTTGCTTGCATGTGCATAAGATGCGCACGACTTGATTCGCTTAACGCATCCATCTGGGGGACCCATGACCCGCCGCTTCCTCTTCGTCCTGGGCAGCGCCCGCGCCGAGGGCAACACCGAGCTGCTGGCCCGCGCGGCGGCCGAGCAGTTGCCCGAGGACGTCGAACGGCGCTGGATACGACTCGCCGACCACCCCCTGCCCGACTTCGAGGACCTGCGCCACGACAGCGACTACGTCCGACCGCCGTCCGACACCCCCGCCGGTGAGCTGCTCGACGCGACGCTCGCGGCGACCGACCTGGTGATCGCCTCACCGCTGTACTGGTACTCGGTGTCCAGCCTCACCAAGCGCTACCTCGACCACTGGTCGGCCTGGCTGCGCGTCCCCGGCGTCGGCTTCAAGGACACCATGGCCGGCCGCACGCTGTGGGGCGTCGCCGCCCTCGCCGCCGACCAGCCGTCGGTCGCCGCCCCCTACATCGGCACGCTCAACAACTCGGCCGCCTATCTGGGGATGCGCTTCGGCGGGGTCCTGCTCGGCAACGGCAGCGCGCCCGGCGACGTACTCGGGGACACCGAGGCGCTGGCGCGCGCCAAGACGTTCTTCGCGCGCGAGGCTCCGCTCGCGCGCTTCCCCCACGAGACGCCGGGCGCCTGAACGTCGCTCCCCCGCTCGGGCGCCCGTCGTCCCCGGACGGTCACTTCGCCGCGTCGGCCGCCTTCACCAGGGCGTCCTTGGTGACCGCGCCGGCGTAGACCCTGCCGTCGTCGGTGATCAGGGCGTTGACCAGTCGGGTGGAGAAGACGGTGCCCTTGCCGAAGGCGCCGGAGGCCGGTTCACCGATCGAGCCGAGGAAGCCGCCCAGGTCACCGCCCTTGGCGCCGGTGGGCAGGCCGCCGTGCGCACCCGTGTCGAAGGTGGCGACGGACGTCCAGCCCTTGCCGAGGACCTCGGCCCCGGACAGCCCCCGGGCGGCTTCCCCGCCCGGCCGCGGGGCGTGCCCGGGAGCACCGTGCCGGGACGTCCCGCCGGCCCGGTCGTGCTCCGGCCGCGCGGACCCGTCCGTGCCCTCGGTGACCTTGGCGCCCTTGGGCGGGGTGAACGCGAAGGTGGAGGCGGCCGGTTCGGCGAAGGAGACCCGGGTGAAGCCGGCGTCGACGACGGCGGCGCCGCCGCCGCTCGGGGTCAGCGTGAACTTCAGCGGCAGGCCCGTCCGCGCGTCCACGGCGATGCTGATCGCGCCGACGGTGGTGCCGGACTGCCGGGGCCGGATCAGCAGCTTGTAGGCGTCGCGCCCGGCGACCTGCGCGGTGCCGTCGACGGTGACGGACGTGGTGTCGTCGACCGACTTCAGGGCCTGCTCGGCGAAGTCCTTCGGCGTGGCCGGCGGCTCGGCGCCGCGGTCCCGGCCGGAGCGGGCCGTGGTGGAGTGGTGGACCTGGTTGCTCTTGCTGTCGTAGCCCCAGACGTCCTTGCCGTCGTGGATGAGGCTGTACTCGGCGCCGCTCTCCACCAGTGACAGCTTCTGCCGGTCGGGGCCGTCGGCGGCGACGCGCAGGGTGTGCGTGCCGGAGACCAGCTCGGTGAGCCTGGCGCGCGGGTCGGCGGAGGAGCCGTCGCCGGAGCCACCGGCCGCCCCGGAGAGCAGCTTGTCCTCCAGGCCGCCGAGTTCGGGCAGGCCGAGGTCGGTGCTGATCTTCACGGTGCCGGACAGCCGCTGCACGTCCGACCTGGCGATCTTCTCGATGAGCTGCTGCGCGCTGATCCTCGGCAGGTCGGGGTCGCCGGAGTCGGCGAGCGCCGGGACGAGCCCGATCGTGGCCGCCGCCACCCCCACCACCGCGACCGGGACGGCGTACCGGGCGGCCTTGCGCCGGCCGGGACGCGGGTCCTCGTCGCGCTCGGCGCCCACTGCGTCGTCGGATGCGTACGGTGCCATGTGTGCCTTACCTCCGTCGTCGGCGGCGGCTGTCCTCACGCTGGTACACCTGAGCCGCCATTCTCACCCGGATCGGTGAGGAGTGGTGATGTCCGTGGTGACCATCTGACCAAATCGGCCGCGCCGAAGCGTCAGCCCTCGGGGCCAACTCCGTGTACGCCTGCGGTATGACATGAGGAGGCGGCATCTCCCCCGACCCGTAGGGGTCGTGCGGGGTGACGCCGCCCGGGAGGGTGCCTCGGCGGTTCAGCCGGCGCGGTGCACCACCGCGTCGCACAGCTCCAGCAGCGCCGCCTTGGCGTCGCACTCCGGCAGCGGCAGCAGCGCGGCCCGCGCCTCCTCCGCGTACCGCACGGTGTCCCGGCGGGCCTGCTCCAGCGCGGGGTGGGCGCGCAGCGCGGTCAGCGCCTCGGCGTGCCGGGCGTCGTCGCTGAGGTCGGAGTCGAGCAGCGCGCACAGGGCGACGTCCTCGGACCGGCCCAGCCGGGCGGCGCGCTCGCGCAGCCGGAGCACGGGGAGGGTGGGGATGCCCTCGCGCAGGTCGGTGCCCGGGGTCTTGCCGGACTCGTGGGAGTCGGAGGCGATGTCCAGGACGTCGTCGGCGAGCTGGAAGGCGACCCCGAGCCGTTCGCCGTACTGGGTGAGGACGTCGACGACCCGCTCGTCGGCGCCGGACATCATCGCGCCGAACCGGCAGGCGACCGCGACCAGGGAGCCCGTCTTGCCGCCGAGCACGTCCAGGTAGTGCTCGACCGGGTCGCGGCCGTCCGAGGGACCCGCGGTCTCCAGGATCTGGCCGGTGACCAGCCGTTCGAACGCGAGGGCCTGCACCCGGACCGCCTCGGGGCCGAGGTCGGCGAGGATCTGGGAGGCGCGGGCGAAGAGGAAGTCGCCGGTGAGGACCGCGACGGAGTTGCCCCAGCGCGTGTTGGCGCTGGCCACGCCGCGCCGCACGGTCGCCTCGTCCATGACGTCGTCGTGGTACAGCGTGGCCAGGTGGGTCAGCTCCACGACCACGGCGGACGGTACGACACCGGGCGCGTAGGGGTCGCCGAACTGCGCCGCGAGCATGACGAGCAGCGGCCGGAACCGCTTCCCGCCGGCCCGTACGAGGTGCTGCGCGGCCTCCGTGATGAACGGGACCTCGCTCTTGGTGGCCTCGAGCAAGCCTTCCTCGACAGCCGTCAATCCGGCCTGGACATCGGCTTCCAGAGCCTGGTCCCGCACGCTCAGCCCGAACGGCCCGACGACGGTCACGAGGGGTCTCCTGTCTGCTGCTGTCTGCTGGCGATCACACGGTTTGTCGATAGGTCGCTGCCCTCACTCAACTCAGCGTATCCGGTCCTCTTTCGATCACCGCTAGCGCCCACCGGTCCAGCCCGGGCGGTATCGGACCAGAACGGGCGCGAGTGTGATCGGATGGTAAGAACGGACATTTATCGACTTAACCGTAATTCGGTTATTCTTTCGTGACCTCTCCGAACTCCGGCCCGCCACCTTTCGGCCACGCCCACCGAGAGGCGGCAATGACGCGGACCCCCACCCCGCCTTCCCCGGCCCGGACCCCCCGGGGTCGAGAATCCGCCGATTCCCTCTTGTCTGTTTTGGAATGATTTGCCATTTCGTGAATTGGGTCACGCGCCCGTTCCGCAGCCCTACCGGGCACGGCCCGCCCGAACCCTTGCGCCGTAGGCGAGTTGAGGATTGGCGACCGCAAAGGATCAAGCACCCCATACGGCGTCGATCAAGGTCAAACGGTGCGATGTGTGAATCCGGCACTTGTTCCCGACATGTGCTCTCGCATACGTTCCCGGCCGTCGGGCGGACGCCTAATCCTGCCGCCGCCCGCATAACCCATCGACGAACCCATTCGTACGGCAGGAGCGGGGGACCCAGGTAAGCCGCCGGTCCGGAACGGCACACGCCGCACCGGGACGGCTAGGGGTGAAGCCGTGCCTCCTCCAGGGCACGGCCGGGCGCCTCCCCGCCCGAACCCGACAGCTCACCTCGCAGGCGACGGAGAGGAACACCCCCATGTCTGCCGCCGCTCAGCCCCGCCGTACCCGCACCAGCCGCCTCGTCCGCGTCCTCACCGCCGCGGGCACCGGCGCCGTCGTCCTCGCCCTGCCGCTCATCGGCGCCACCGGCGCCGCCGCGGCCACCACCACCGCCGCCCCGGCCGCCGCCACCACCCCGGCCGGCTACCCGAACAACCTCGACGGCTGGATCCGCGAGTCGCTCGCGATCATGGCCCAGAAGGGCATCCCGGGCACCTACAACGGCATCTACCGCAACATCATCCGCGAGTCGTCGGGCAACCCGGCCGCCATCAACCTGTGGGACTCCAACGCGGCCGCCGGCATCCCCTCCAAGGGGCTGCTCCAGGTCATCGACCCCACCTTCAAGGCCTACCACGTGGCCGGCACGTCGTTCGACATCTACGACCCGGTCGCGAACATCACCGCCGCGTGCAACTACGCGGCCGCGCGGTACGGCTCGATCGACAACGTCTTCGGCGCGTACTGACCGGCACCGGCGGCCGACGCCGCCGGCCTCCCGGCCCACCCGGTCGGCCGACCCTCCCGGTCAGCCGGCCGGGAACAGTCTCTCGAGGACGACGGCGACGCCGTCGTCCTCGTTGGACGAGGTGACCTCGTCCGCGATGGCCCTCAGTTCGGGGTGGGCACCGGCCATCGCGACGCCGTGGCCCGCCCACCGGAACATCGGGATGTCGTTGGGCATGTCCCCGAACGCGACGGCCCGTTCGGCGGCGACCCCCAGCCGCTCGGCGGCCAGCGCGAGCCCCGTCGCCTTGGTCACCCCGCTCGGCTGGAGCTCCACGGTCCCCGGCCCCGACATCGTGACCGTCGCCAGCGAGCCCACCGCCGCGCGGGCCACGGCCGCCAGCTCGTCGTCGGACAGGACGGGGTGCCGCAGCAGCACCTTGCTGATCGGCGCCCGCCACAGGTCGTCCCGCCGGCCGACCCGCAGCGCGGGCAGCGTCGGACGGGGCATGCGGTAGCCGGGCTCGACGAGCGTGAGCCCATCCACGCCGTCCTGGTCGACCGCCGCGAAGACCTGCCCCACCTCCGCCTCGATCTTGCCGAGCGCGGTCTCCGCCAGTTCCCGGTCCAGCCGGACCGACCACAGCAGGCGGTCGGTCCCGGCGTCGTAGAGCTGCGCGCCCTGCCCGCACACCGCGAGGCCCGCGCGGCCGAGGCCCGCCAGGAGCGGCCGTACCCGCGGCGCCGGCCGGCCCGTCACCACCAGATGCCGGGCGCCGGCCCGCGCCACCCGCGCGAGCGCGGCCACAGACCGGTCGGAGACGGTGTCGTCGTCGCGCAGCAGCGTCCCGTCCAGGTCGGTGGCGATCAGGTCGTACGCGGGGGTGGGTGCCATGATCAGAGAATACGGACCGCCCGGCCCGCCGACTCACCTGCTCCCGCAGGCACTTGCCCGCTGACCGGGCCCCGGCCGGCACCGGCGCGGCGGGGTCAGCCGTGGGCCGCCGCCAGGTGTCTCGCCAGGCGCGGGGAGGCGAACTCCGTGCCGCAGACGAACCGCATCACCGGGCCGTACGACGACGCCGCCGGCAGACCGGTGAAGTACAGGCCCGGCACGGAGGAGACGCAGCCGGGGCCGAGCCTCGGCGCACCGCGGCTCACCGCGAGCCGGCCGCGCAGCCCGGGGCCGAGGAAGTCCAGCGCCGCGAGGTCGACGCGGTAGCCGGTGGCGGCGATGACGTGGTCGGCGGCGAGCCGCTCGGTCCGCCCGCCGTGGGTGCGGACGGTCAGCACCGGGGTGCCGTCCGGGGCCTCGGCGCCCACCACCCGCTCCACGTCCCGCACCCGCACCCCGCGCTCGAAACGCTCACGCAGCCACCAGGCGCCGAGCGGGCCGAGGACCCGGCGGACCAGGTAGTGGCGGGTGGCCTCGGGCAGGAAGCGGTACGGATCCGGGTGGCGGCTGAGCGCCCACAGCGACCAGGCGCGGCCGAACGGGGACCGCGGCCGGAACGCCGGCTGCCGCCACGGCGGGCTGCCGAAGGCGACCCGCCCCCGGCCGCGCGCGACCACGCGCACCCGGGCCCCCGCCTCCGCCGCGAGCGTCGCCGTCTCCAGCGCGGACTGGCCGGCGCCGACGACGATCACCTCCCGGCCGGCGAACCGGCCGAGGTCGTGGTGCTGGGAGCTGTGCGAGACCGGGCCGGACGGGGAGGGTCCGCCGGCCGCCGCTCCCGTCAGCTCCGGCGGCAGGTGGGCGAAGCCCGACAGACCGGTGGCGACGACGACGGCGCGCGCGGTGAACGACTCACCGGAGTCCAGCCGGAGGGCGAGACCACCGCCCCGGTCGTGCTCGACCGAGCCGACGCGCACCCGCTCCAGACCGGGCACCAGCGCGCGCTGGAACCACTCGCCGTAGGCGGTGAACGTCTCCACCGGGATGATGTCCTCGTCGGTCACCAGGCGGCGGACGCCGGCCGCGTCGCAGTAGTCGGCGAGGGTGTGGCCGGGCTGCGGGCAGTCGAGGTTCGAGGCGGCGGGCGTCGACTTCAGGAGCATGCCCTCGGGCATGTGGTCGCGCCAGCTGACCATGGGCTCGCCGAAGACGCGGACGGGGATGCCGCGGGCCCGCAGGTGGGCGGCGGTGGACAGGCCGAACGGTCCCGCCCCGATGACTGCGACCGGTCGATTCACGAGGTGCCCTCCCTGGACGCGGTGCGCGACTTGGTCATGGCCCTGCCTGCCTCACGGTCCCGCCCGCCCCGCCCGCTTGCCGGTGGTGCCGTCGCGGCGGTGCGCTCGCCACAGCTGGCACAGGTGCCGTGCGCCGGGGCGCACGAAGCGGGCGAGCATCGTGAGGAACGGCAGCGGGTCGTCCCCCGCGAACCAGGCCAGCTCCGTGCCGCTGGCCCGCACCGGCGCGTGCGGGGTGGTGTATCCGCTGCGGCGGTAGGCGAGGAGGGCGGGGAGGTCGATGTTCTCCACGATGTAGCGGTGGCCGGCGCGCTGTTCCGCCCGGGGGACGGCACGGCCGGTCAGGTGCAGGTGCAGGGCGCGTACGACGTCCACGCCGGACGCGTTCTCGAAGAGCCGGAACTGGGCGCCCACCCGCGGGTTGAAGTCGAGGAGCTTGTACCGGCCGTCGCGCCGGTCGAAGCGCAGGTCGAGGTCGACGACGCCGCTGAAGCCGATCCGTCTGACGAAACGCGCGGCGAGCCCGGCGAGTTCCGGGTTGTCGACGACGTACGCGTGCGCCGTCATGCCGGCGTGCGGCGGCCAGGAGCGCACCTTGACGCCGGTGAACAGCGCCAGCGGGCTGGAGTCCTGGTCGAAGCAGGCGTGCACGATCCAGTCCTCGGCGTCCTCGCGCGGCAGGTACTCCTGGAGGACCACTCCGGGCTCCCCGCCCCAGTCGCGGGCCAGGCTGAGCAGCCCCTCACGCGTGCCGATCCGGGTGGTGCCGTGCACCGCGGGCCGCCGGCGCCGCACGAACGCCTCCCGGTTCTTGGCCACCACCGGGAAACGGGTGCGGTCCGCGAAGGCGACGACGTCCCCGTACGACCGCGGGAACGCGGCCGCGGGACTCGCCACGCCGTGCTCCGCGCACAGGTCGTGCAGCCCCTCCTTGCTCGCCAGCCGGCGCGGCAGCCCCGGGTCCACGCGCGGGAAGAGGAAGGAGCCGGCCAGGTGCTCCTGGTGCTCGGCGATCAGGACGGCGGCCTCCTCGTCCGTCGGGATCAGGACGGCGGGGCGGCCGATCCGACGGCCGATCCGCAGCAGGCCCTCGACCAGGTGGTCCGGGTCCTCCGCACCGGTCGTCGGCCACACGAACGCCTTCCTCAGGTACCGGGACGACGCCGCCGGTGTGTACCGGTCCTCGCTGATCGCGTACATGGGCACGCCCAGGCGACCCAGGCTGCGGATCGCGCCGACGCCTCCGTGGTGCAGCGGGTAGTGGCCGAACTTGACGATCAGGCCCGGCACGTCACGGTCGGCCGTCCACGGTGCGCCGACGGCGTCCCCGGCCACGGGTGCCCCCACGTGTCCCCCCAGAGATCGGCCCCGTCCGCGTCCCGAAACGACGCTAAGCCGGAACTACCGCCTCCGACAAGGGTCATCCGGACATTGCGAACCCTTTAGGCATCGTGCGGACAACCCCCCGGGCACCCCGGAAGGCACTGCCCAATCCACGGGGATCAGCCGTAACGTGTGGCCCGACCACATGGAACGCAGTGCCATGGATGGCCTGGATGAGAGCGAGGCAGCACCCCATGCCCCCCTTCGACGTCCCCGAGGGCGACCCCTTCGGCCCGCACAACCTTCCCTACGGCGTGTTCTCACCCTCCGACGGCACCGGGCCGAGGGTCGGGGTCCGGCTCGGGGACCACGTCCTCGACGCGGGCGCCGCCGCCGCGGCCCTCGGCTCGCCGCACCGCTCACTGCTCGGGCGGCCCACCCTCAACCCGCTGCTGGCGGCCGGTCCCGGCACCTGGTCGGAGGTGCGGCGCGACCTCGTCTCCTGGGTCACGGACCCCGCGCACCGCGCGACGGTCGAGCCGCTGTTCCACGCCCTGTCCGAGGTGACCCTGCACCTGCCCTTCGAGGTCGCGGACTACGTCGACTTCTACGCCTCGGAGCACCACGCCCGCAACGCCGGCCGGATCTTCCGCCCGGACGCCGCGGACTCCCTCATGCCCAACTGGAAGCACCTGCCGGTCGGCTACCACGGGCGGGCCGGCACAGTCGTGGTCTCCGGCACGGACGTCGTACGCCCCTGTGGCCAGCGCAAGGGCCCGGGCGACCCGGCGCCGGTCTTCGGCCCGTCGGTCCGGCTGGACATCGAGGCCGAGGTCGGCTTCGTCGTGGGCGCCCCCTCCGAGCAGGGCCGGCCGGTCGGGCTCGGCGAGTTCCGCGAGCACGTCTTCGGGCTGTGCCTGCTGAACGACTGGTCCGCGCGGGACATCCAGGCCTGGGAGTACGTGCCCCTCGGCCCGTTCCTCGCCAAGTCGTTCGCCACCTCGGTGTCGGCGTGGATCACCCCGCTGGCGGCGCTGGAGCACGCGCGCGTGGCACCCCCGGAGCGCACCCACCCCCTGCTGCCCTACCTGGACGACTCCGCGCCCGGCGTGGACCGGGACGGCTACGACCTGCGCATCTCCGTCGCGGTCAACGGCCATGTGGTCTCCGAGCCGCCGTTCTCCACCATGTACTGGACCGCAGCCCAGCAACTCGCCCACATGACGGTCAACGGCGCCTCGCTGCGCACCGGCGACCTGTACGGCTCCGGCACGGTCAGCGGCCCCGCCGAGCACCAGCGCGGCTCGCTGCTGGAGCTGACCTGGAACGGCCGCGATCCCCTCGAACTACCCGACGGCAAGCGGACGTTCCTGGAGGACGGGGACGTGGTGACCCTCACGGCCTGGGCCCCCGGCGCCGACGGACACCGGGTCGGCCTGGGCGAGGTCACCGGGCGGGTCGTGGCCTTCTGACCCCCGCGCCGGGCGCCGTCCCCCCGGCGTCCGGCCCGGGGCGACCCCGCTCGCCCGCAGCGGGTCCACCGGATCGGCTCCGGCACCTGACTCCGGGGGCCCGTCTTCGTCATACTGACAGGGACACGCATCACACGCGGCGGTGCGCGGCCGCCCCGCCGCGCGCCCGGCACCACCGATCCCCGCACGCCCCTTCCCGACCAGGAACCGGAGCCCCGGCATGACCGTCTGCCTGCTCCTGCTGAGCGTCGTCGCCCTGACGGCCGCCGTGCCGGCACCGCGCGCGCTGACCCGCGCCGCCTGGCCCGAGCGGGACCCCGTGGTCGCGCTGTGGGTGTGGCAGTGCCTGGTCGCCACCGTCCTGCTGTGCTGCCTGACCGCGCTGGTCCTCGGCACGGCCGCCGTCTTCCACACCGTCCGCGACCGGGTGTTCGCCCCCGCGCCGCCCGCCGTCACCGCCGCCTACGACCTGTCCGCCGCGCCGGTGTGGGCCGCCGCCCTGACCGTGCTGCTGGCCTGCGGGGCCGGCTGGACGACGGCCATGCTGGGCCGGGAACTCTTCGAGGCCCGCCGCAGCCGCGGCCAGACCAGGGCGCAGCTGCGCGAGCGCGCCCCCGACCTGCCGGCCGGACTGCCGGCGGCGCGCGGCCCGATGCTGGTGCTGGAGGACGAGTACCCGGACGCCTGGTGGCTGCCCGGCCACCCCGCGCAACTCGTCGTCACCACGGGGGCGCTGCACCGCCTGACCGACCACCAGCTGGACGCCGTGCTCACCCACGAGCGCGGTCACGCCCGGGCGCATCACGACTGGCTGCTGCACCTGTCCACGGCGCTGGCCACGGGTTTCCCGCGCGTGCCGCTCTTCGCCCACTTCTGCGACCAGACGCACCGCCTGGTCGAGCTGGCCGCCGACGACACGGCGTCCCGGCGCTGCGGGCACCTCACCACGGCCCTGGCGCTGATCGAGCTGAACCAGCACCGGGGTGTGCTGTCCTGCGACTCCAGCCGCCGTCTGCTCGGCGAACGCGTGGACCGGCTGCTGGAGCCGCCGCCGCGGCTCCTGCGCCGGCAGCGCGCCCTGACGACGACGGTGGCCGCGCTGGTCCCGCTGGTGCCGCTGCTGATCACCTTCGCACCGGGTCTGACGGCCCTGTCCTGACCGGCCGCGCCCGGGGCACCTCGGGCGCCGCGCCTCGGGCCCGGCTCGGTCACATCCAGTCGTCGGGCTCCGGCTCGTCCTCCGGCTCGGGCCAGTGGTCCTCGGGGGACTCGGCGGATGCGGTGTCCTCGGGAGCGGCCGCGGGGGCCGGGACGGCGGCGTCCGGGACGGCGGCGTCCGCGGCGGCGTCCGGGACGGCGGCGTCCGCGGCGGCGTCCGGGGCCGGTCCGTCCAGGGCGGCCAGGACCTCCAGCACCCCTTCCCCGTACGTCACCAGCTTCTTCTCGCCGACGCCGTTCACCGTGCCCAGTTCGCGCACGGAACGGGGCCGCTGGGTGACGATCTCCCGCAGGGTGGCGTCGTGGAAGATGACGTACGCCGGGACGCCCTGCTCCCTGGCCTGTTCGGCACGCCAGGCCCGCAGGGCCTCGAAGGCCGGGAGCAGCTCCCCGGGCAGCTCGACCGCGGCGGCCCTGGCCTTGCGCTCCCCGCCGGAGGCGCCGCCCGACCGGGACCGGACCGCGGTCGGCTTCTTGGGTTCCTTGCGCAGCGGGACCTCGCGCTCCCGCCGCAGCACCGCGCCGCTGGCCTCGGTCAGCGTCAGGGTGCCGTACTCCCCCTCGACCGCGAGCAGGCCCTGGGCGAGCAGTTGCCGGATGACGCCCCGCCACTCGCCCTCGGTGAGGTCCTGGCCGATGCCGAAGACGGACAGCTGGTCGTGGTCGAACTGGATGACCTTGGCGCTGCGCTTGCCGAGGAGGATGTCGATGATCTGGACCGCGCCGAACTTCTGCCCGCGCTCGCGCTGGAGCCGTACGACCGTGGACAGCACCTTCTGCGCGGCGACGGTGCCGTCCCAGGTCTCCGGCGGGGTCAGGCAGGTGTCGCAGTTGCCGCAGGCCACCGGCTCGGGATCCTGGCCGAAGTAGGCGAGGAGCTGGGCGCGGCGGCACTGAGCCGTCTCGCACAGGGCGAGCATGGCGTCGAGGTGGGCGGCGGCACGGCGGCGGAACGCCTCGTCGCCCTCGCCGGACTGGATGAGCTTGCGCTGCTGTATGACGTCGTTGAGGCCGTACGCCATCCAGGCGGTGGACGGCAGCCCGTCCCGGCCCGCGCGGCCGGTCTCCTGGTAGTAGCCCTCGATGGACTTGGGCAGGTCCAGGTGTGCGACGAAGCGGACGTCCGGCTTGTCGATGCCCATGCCGAAGGCGATGGTCGCCACGACGACCAGGCCCTCCTCGCGCAGGAACCGGGACTGGTGGGCGGCGCGGACGGCCGCGTCCAGACCCGCGTGGTAGGGCACCGCCGCGATGCCGTTGGCGGTCAGGAACTCCGCCGTTCGCTCGACCGAGTTGCGCGAGAGGCAGTACACGATGCCGGCGTCGCCCGCGTGCTCCTCCCGGAGGAAGGCCAGCAGCTGCTTCTTGGGGTCGGCCTTGGGCACGATCCGGTACTGGATGTTGGGCCGGTCGAAGCTGGCGACGAAGTGGCGGGCCGTCGGCAGGTTCAGCCGCTCGGTGATCTCCCGGTGGGTGGCGCGGGTGGCCGTGGCGGTCAGGGCGATCCGCGGGACGTCCGGCCAGCGCTCGCCGAGCAGGGACAGCGACAGGTAGTCGGGGCGGAAGTCGTGGCCCCACTGGGCGACGCAGTGCGCCTCGTCGATGGCGAAGACGGAGATCTTGCCGCGGGAGAGCAGGTTCAGCGTGGAGTCCAGGCGCAGCCGCTCCGGCGCCAGGTACAGCAGGTCGAGCTCGCCCGCCAGGAACTCGGCCTCGACCGTGCGCCGCTCGTCGAAGCCCTGGGTGGAGTTCATGAAGCCGGCGCGGACACCGAGGGCGCGCAGGGCGTCCACCTGGTCCTGCATGAGGGCGATCAGCGGGGAGACCACCACGCCGGTGCCGGGCCGGACCAGGGCCGGGATCTGGTAGCACAGCGACTTGCCGCCGCCGGTCGGCATGAGGACGAGGGCGTCGCCGCCCGCGACCACGTGCTCGATGACGGCCTGCTGCTCGCCCCGGAAGGCGCCGTACCCGAAGACCCGGTGCAGCGTGGCCAGTGCCTCGCTGTCGGTGGCCAGTGCCCCGCTGTCGGCCGTCTCCGGTCCCTCGGTCACCTGTGGCATCTCACTGATCCCGCCCGTCGCGCCCATCGTCCTGCCCCCGTCGGTCCCCCGTGTGTCGTCTCTCGACCGCTGCCTCCACCATAGGGGCCCGGACCGACAGCGCCGGAGTTATCCACAGGCCGGACCCCGGAATGGTGACGCCGGTCATCCGCGCGCGCCGCTGCCCGGCGCCCTCGCGGCGAGGGGGCCGGGCAGCGGCGCGCGCGGATGGGGGTCAGCGGACGAAGACCCCGGCCTGGCCGGCCAGGTCCAGGAAGTACTGCGGTGCCACCCCGAGGACCAGGGTCACCGCGACGCCCATGCCGATCGCCACCATGGTCAGCGGTGACGGCACGGCGACGGTCGGGCCGTCGGGCCGCGGCTCGCTGAAGAACATCAGGACGATCACCCGGATGTAGAAGAACGCGGCGATGGCCGAGGAGATCACACCGATCACGACCAGCGGGGCCGCCCCGCCGTCCGCCGCCGCCTTGAACACGGCGAACTTCCCCGCGAAGCCCGAGGTCAGCGGGATGCCGGCGAAGGCCAGCAGGAAGACCGCGAAGACGGCGGCCACCAGCGGCGAGCGGCGGCCGAGCCCCGCCCACTTGGACAGGTGGGTCGCCTCGCCGCCGGCGTCGCGGACCAGCGTGACCACGGCGAAGGCGCCGATCGTCACGAAGGAGTAGCCGGCCAGGTAGAAGAGGACGGAGGACACCCCGTCCCGTGACGTGGCGATGACGCCGGCGAGGATGAACCCGGCGTGCGCGATGGACGAGTACGCCAGCAGCCGCTTGATGTCGGTCTGGGTGATGGCGACGATCGCGCCGCCCAGCATGGTGACGACGGCCACGGCCCACATCACCGGCCGCCAGTCCCAGCGCAGCCCGGGCAGGACGACGTACAGCAGGCGCAGCAGCGCGCCGAACGCGGCCACCTTCGTCGCCGCCGCCATGAAGCCGGTCACGGGGGTGGGCGCGCCCTGGTAGACGTCGGGCGTCCACATGTGGAACGGCACCGCGCCGACCTTGAACAGCAGCCCCATCACGATCATGGCGGCGCCGATGAGCAGCAGCACGTCGTTGCCGGTGGTGCCGGCGAGCGCCGGGTCGACGTTGCCGGCGGTGCCGTCGACGACCTGGGCGATGCGCGCGTACGACACCGAGCCGGCGTAGCCGTAGAGCAGGGCGATGCCGAACAGGGTGAACGCGGAGGCGAACGCGCCGAGCAGGAAGTACTTGACCGCGGCCTCCTGTGACATGAGCCGCTTGCGGCGGGCCAGGGCGCACAGCAGGTACAGCGGCAGGGAGAGGACCTCCAGGGCCACGAAGAGGGTCAGCAGGTCGTTGGCCGACGGGAAGACCAGCATGCCGCCGACCGCGAAGAGCAGGAGCGGGAAGACCTCGGTGGTGGTGAAGCCGGCCCGGACCGCCGCCTTCTCGCTGTCGCTGCCGGGTACGGCGGCGGCCTGCGCGGCGAAGGAGTCGACGCGGTTGCCGTGGGCGGCCGGGTCCAGCCGCCGCTCGGCGAAGGTGAACAGCCCGACCAGGCCGGCCAGCAGGATCGTGCCCTGGAGGAACAGGGCGGGGCCGTCGACCGCGATGGCGCCCATCGCCGCGATGTGCGCCTTCGTGGTGCCGTAGCCGCCGGCCGCGAGCGCGACGACCGCGGCGAACCCGGCGCACAGGGCGGCGGCGGACAGGATCAGCTGGGCGTGGTAGCGGAACCTGCGCGGGACGAACGCCTCGACGAGCACACCGAGGAGCGCCGCGCCGATGACGATCAGGGTCGGGGACAATTGCGCGTATTCGATCTTCGGCGCGTCGATCTTGGAGATCGGGTCGGCCGCGTTTGTCCACAGGCTGTGGACGGCTGCTGCGCTCACTTGGCCGCCTCCACCGCGGGCTTGGGGTCCTTCTTCTGGACGTCGGACATGGTCTGCTTGACCGCCGGGTTGACGATGTCCGTGACGGGCTTCGGGTAGACGCCCAGCACGATCAGCAGCGCGATCAGCGGTGCCACGACCACCAGTTCGCGCACGCGCAGGTCGGGCATGGCCGCCACCGAGGGTTTCACCGGGCCCGTCATCGTCCGCTGGTACAGGACCAGGGTGTAGAGCGCGGCCAGGACGATGCCGAGGGTGGCGATGATCCCGATCACCGGGTAGCGGGCGAACGTGCCGACCAGGACCAGGAACTCGCTCACGAACGGCGCGAGGCCGGGCAGCGAGAGGGTGGCGAGACCACCGATCAGGAACGTGCCGGCGAGCACCGGGGCGACCTTCTGCACGCCTCCGTAGTCGGCGATGAGCCGCGAGCCGCGCCGGGAGATCAGGAACCCGGCGACCAGCATCAGCGCGGCCGTGGAGATGCCGTGGTTGACCATGTACAGGGTCGCGCCGGACTGGCCCTGGCTGGTCATCGCGAAGATGCCCAGGATGATGAAGCCGAAGTGGGAGATGGACGCGTACGCCACCAGGCGCTTGATGTCGCGCTGGCCGACGGCGAGCAGCGCGCCGTAGAGGACGCTGATCAGCGCCAGGACCAGGATGACGGGCGTCGCCCACTTGCTGGCCTGCGGGAACAGCTGGAGGCAGAAGCGAAGCATCGCGAAGGTGCCCACCTTGTCCACGACCGCGGTGATGAGCACGGCGACCGGGGCGGTGGACTCCTGCATCGCGTTGGGCAGCCAGGTGTGCAGCGGCCACAGCGGCGCCTTCACCGCGAAGGCGAAGAAGAAGCCGAGGAACAGCCAGCGTTCCGTGCCGGTCGCCATGTGCAGGGAGCCGCTCGCGCGGGCCTCGGCGATCTGCTGGAGGCTGAAGTTGCCCGCCACCACGTACAGCCCGATCACCGCGGCCAGCATGATCAGCCCGCCGACCAGGTTGTAGAGCAGGAACTTCACGGCCGCGTACGACCGCTGGGTGGCCGCCGTCTCCTCGCCGTGCTCGTGGGCACGGTCCCCGAAGCCGCCGATGAGGAAGTACATCGGGATGAGCATGGCTTCGAAGAAGATGTAGAAGAGGAAGACGTCGGTGGCCTCGAACGAGATGATCACCATCGCCTCGACCGCCAGGATCAGCGCGAAGAAGCCCTGGGTGGGTCGCCAGCGGCGGTTGCCGGTCTCCAGCGGGTCGGCGTCGTGCCACCCGGCCAGGATGATGAACGGCATCAGGACGGCGGTCAGCGCGAGCAGCGCGACCGCGATGCCGTCGACGCCCAGTTCGTAGCGGACCCCGAAGTCGCTGATCCAGGCGTGGGACTCGGTGAGCTGGTAGCGGGCGCCGCCCGGGTCGAAGCGGACCAGGACGGTGACGGCCAGGGCGAGCGTGGCGAGCGAGACGACCAGCGCCAGCCACTTGGCGGCGGTGCGCCGGGTGGCCGGTACGGCGGCCGTGGCGACGGCCCCGAGGGCCGGGAGCGCCGCCGTCGCTGTCAGCAGGGGAAAGGACATCGGTATCAGACCGCCCTCATCAGCAGGGTCGCGGCGACCAGGAGTGCCGCGCCGCCGAACATCGACACCGCGTAGGAGCGGGCGAAGCCGTTCTGGAGCCGGCGCAGCCGACCGGACAGGCCGCCGAACCCGGCCGCCGTGCCGTTGACGACTCCGTCGACCAGGGTGTGATCGACGTAGACCAGGGAGCGCGTCAGGTGCTCGCCGCCCCGCACCAGGACCACGTGGTTGAAGTCGTCCTGGAGCAGGTCGCGGCGGGCCGCGCGGGTGAGCAGGGAGCCGCGCGGGGCGACGGCCGGGACGGGCTTGCGGCCGTACTGGGCCCAGGCGAGGGCGACGCCGATGACCAGGCAGACCATGGTGGCGCCGGTGACCTCGCCCGCGCCGACCGGCGAGTGGCCCTCCTGGTAGCCGGTGACCGGTTCCAGCCAGTGCAGGAAGCGGTCGCCGATGCTGAAGAATCCGCCAGCGAGGACCGAGCCGACGGCCAGCACGACCATCGGGATCGTCATGACCTTCGGCGACTCGTGCGGGTGCGGCTCCGCGTGCTCGCCGCGGTGCTCGGCGGCGGGCTCGGCGCTCGGCGCCTCGGGGGAACGGGTGGGCCGGTCCCGCCAGCGCTCCTCGCCGAAGAAGGTCATCAGCATCACGCGCGTCATGTAGAACGCGGTGAGGGCCGCGCCGAGCAGGGCCGCGCCGCCGAGGATCCAGCCCTCGGTGCCGCCCTTGGCGAACGCCGCCTCGATGATCTTGTCCTTGGAGAAGAAGCCGGACAGGCCCGGGAAGCCGATGATGGCGAGGTAGCCGAGGCCGAAGGTGACGAACGTGACCGGCATGTACTTCCGCAGGCCGCCGTAGCGGCGCATGTCGACCTCGTCGTTCATGCCGTGCATCACGGAGCCGGCGCCGAGGAACAGACCGGCCTTGAAGAAGCCGTGCGTCACCAGGTGCATGATCGCGAAGACGTAGCCGATGGGGCCGAGGCCCGCCGCGAGGACCATGTAGCCGATCTGCGACATGGTCGAGCCGGCCAGCGCCTTCTTGATGTCGTCCTTGGCGCAACCGACGATCGCACCGAACAGCAGCGTGACGGCGCCGACGACGGTGACCACCAGCTGCGCGTCGGGGGCCGCGTCGAACAGGGCCCCGGAGCGGACGATCAGGTAGACGCCCGCGGTCACCATGGTCGCCGCGTGGATCAGGGCGGAGACCGGCGTGGGGCCCTCCATGGCGTCGCCGAGCCAGGACTGGAGCGGCACCTGGGCGGACTTGCCGCAGGCGGCGAGCAGCAGCATCAGGCCGATCGCGGTGAGCTTCCCCTCGGAGGCGTCGCCGGTGTGGCCGAGGACCGGGCCGAAGGCGAAGGTGCCGAAGGTGATGAACATCAGCATGATCGCGATCGACAGGCCCATGTCGCCGACGCGGTTGACCAGGAAGGCCTTCTTCGCGGCGGTCGCGGCGCTGGGCTTGTGCTGCCAGAAGCCGATCAGCAGGTACGAGGCGAGGCCGACGCCCTCCCAGCCGACGTACAGCAGCAGGTAGTTGTCGGCGAGGACGAGCAGCAGCATCGCCGCGAGGAACAGGTTGAGGTAGCCGAAGAAGCGGCGGCGGCGTTCGTCGTGCTCCATGTAGCCGACCGAGTACAGGTGGATCAGGGAGCCGACGCCCGTGATGAGCAGGACGAACGTCATGGACAGCTGGTCGAGGCGGAAGGTGACGTCCGCCTGGAAGCCGCCTACCGGGATCCACGTCCACAGGTGCTGGGTCAGCGTGCGGTGTTCCGCGCCCCTGCCGAGCAGGCCGGCGAAGAGGATCACGCCGATCACGAAGGACGCGGTCGACAGGAGCGTGCCGATCCAGTGGCCGACGCGGTCGAGCCGCCGACCACCGACCAGGAGGACGGCCGCTCCGAGCAGGGGCGCCGCGATGAGCGGCGCGATCAGGTTCTCCACGATTCTTTCCGACCCCTTACAGCTTCATCAGGCTGGCGTCGTCGACCGAGGCCGAGTGGCGGGTGCGGAACAGCGACACGATGATCGCGAGACCCACCACGACCTCCGCCGCGGCGACGACCATCGTGAAGAAGGCGATGATCTGGCCGTCGAGGTTGCCGTGCATCCGGGAGAAGACGACGAACGCGAGGTTGCAGGCGTTCAGCATCAGTTCGACGCACATGAAGACCACGATGGCGTTGCGCCGGATCAGGACGCCGGTGGCGCCGATCGTGAACAGCAGTGCGGCGAGGTAGAGGTAGTTGACCGGGTTCACTTGGACGCCTCCTCGGGCCGCTTGAACGTCGCCGGTTCGACCGCCCTGCGCTCCAGCCGCTCCTCGGCCCGCTGTTCCAGCGCCCGCAGGTCGTTCAGCGCCTCCGCGGACACGTCACGGACCTGGCCGCGCTCGCGCAGCGTCTTGCTGACGGTCAGCTCGGAGGGGGTGCCGTCGGGCAGCAGGCCCGCGACGTCCACGGCGTTGTGCCGGGCGTAGACGCCGGGGGCGGGCAGCGGCGGGATGTGCCTGCCCTCGCGGATGCGCCGCTCGGCCAGCTCGCGCTGGGTCCGGGCGGGCTCGGTGCGCTCGCGGTGGGTGAGCACCATGGCGCCGACCGCGGCCGTGATCAGCAGGGCGCCGGTGATCTCGAAGGCGAAGACGTACTTGGTGAAGATGAGGGCCGCGAGGCCCTCCACGTTGCCGTTCGCGTTGGCCGCGCCGGTCCCGGCGAAGTCCTTCAGGGAGGCGTTGGCGATGCCGGCGAACAGCAGGACGCCGAAGCCGGCCCCGCACACCAGGGCCAGCCAGCGCTGGCCCCTGATGGTCTCCTTCAGGGAGTCCGCGGCCGTGACGCCGACCAGCATCACCACGAACAGGAACAGCATCATGATCGCGCCGGTGTAGACGACGATCTGCACGATGCCGAGGAAGTAGGCGCCGTTGGCGAGGTAGAAGACCGCCAGCACGATCATCGTGCCGGCGAGGCTGAGCGCGCTGTGCACGGCCTTCCTCATGAGGACGGTGCTCAGGGCGCCGATCACCGCGACGGTGCCGAGGACCCAGAACTGGAACGCCTCACCGGTGGAGGTCGTGTAGGCGGCGAGATCCTGCGCGTTCATCCGCCGATCACCTTCTCCGAGGCCGGCTCCTCCTCGCCGAAGGTGGACGCGGCCTCCTCGGGTACCTCACCCCTGGAGACGGCGGTCTGCCGGACCGTGCCGGGCGCGGCCTGGGTCACCAGGCCCCGGTAGTAGTCCTGTTCGTCCGTGCCCGGGAAGATCGAGTGGGGGGAGTCGACCATGCCCTCCTCCAGGCCGGCGAGCAGCTGCTCCTTGGTGTAGATGAGGTTGGCGCGGCTGGAGTCGGCCAGCTCGAACTCGTTGGTCATCGTCAGCGCCCGGGTGGGGCACGCCTCGATGCACAGGCCGCACAGGATGCAGCGGGCGTAGTTGATCTGGTAGACGCGGCCGTAGCGCTCGCCCGGCGAGTAGCGCTCCTCGTCGGTGTTGTCGGCGCCCTCCACGTAGATGGCGTCGGCGGGACAGGCCCAGGCGCACAGCTCGCAGCCGACGCACTTCTCCAGGCCGTCCGGATGGCGGTTGAGCTGGTGCCGTCCGTGGAACCGCGGAGCCGTGGTCTTCTTCTGCTCCGGGTACTGCTCGGTCAGCCGCTTCTTGAACATGGCCTTGAAGGTCACGCCGAAGCCGGCGACGGGGTTCTGGAGACCGGGCTTGTCGGGCCCGGCCTCCTGGGGCTCCTCAGCCATCGGACGCCTCCTTTCCCTGCGTAGATCCGTCACTCACGCTGTCCGGTCCGCCACTGACGACCAGCTCCCGGTCGCGGTGCGACCGGCGCCTGGGCACCGGCGGCAACTCCTGCCCGGGCAGCGGCGGTACGGGGAACCCGCCCGCCATCGGGTCGAAGGCCGGCTGCTCCTCGGCGGCCGCTTCGGAGGTCTTCGCCCGGTCGCGGAACATGTCGGCGACGAAGGAGACCAGCAGCAGGGCCAGGACACCGCCGCCCACGTAGAGGGCGATGTCGGCGAAGTCGTAGTTCTCGTTGTGCAGGGCCCGTACGGTCGCGACCAGCATCAGCCAGGTCACGGAGACCGGGATGAGGACCTTCCAGCCGAGCTTCATCAGCTGGTCGTAGCGGACGCGGGGCAGCGTGCCGCGCAGCCAGATGAAGAAGAACAGCAGCAGCTGCACCTTGATGACGAACCAGAGCAGCGGCCACCAGCCGTGGTTCGCGCCCGCCCAGAAGCCGGTGATCGGCCAGGGCGCCCGCCAGCCGCCGAGGAACAGGGTGGTCGACACGGCCGAGACGGTCACCATGTTGACGTACTCGGCGAGCATGAACATCGCGAACTTGATGGACGAGTACTCGGTGTTGAACCCGCCGACCAGGTCGCCCTCGGACTCCGGCATGTCGAAGGGGGCGCGGTTGGTCTCGCCGACCATCGTGACGATGTAGAGGATGAAGGAGACCGGCAGCAGCGCGATGTACCAGCGGTCGTGCTGCTGGGCCACGATGGTGGACGTCGACATCGAGCCGGAGTAGAGGAACACGGAGGCGAACGCGGCGCCCATGGCGATCTCGTAGGAGATCATCTGCGCGCAGGAGCGCAGTCCGCCGAGGAGCGGGTAGGTGGAGCCGGAGCTCCAGCCCGCCAGGACGATGCCGTAGATGCCGACGGAGGCGACCGCGAGGATGTAGAGCATCGCGATCGGCAGGTCGGTCAGCTGCATCGCGGTGCGGTGGCCGAAGATCGAGACCTCGTCGTCGGCCGGGCCGAAGGGGATCACCGCGATCGCCATGAAGGCCGGGATGGCCGCGACGATCGGCGCGAGGACGTAGACGACCTTGTCGGCGCGCTTGACGATCAGGTCTTCCTTGAGCATCAGCTTCACGCCGTCGGCGAGCGACTGGAGCATGCCCCAGGGGCCGTGCCGGTTGGGCCCGATGCGCAGCTGCATCCAGGCGACGACCTTGCGTTCCCAGACGATGGAGAACAGCACGGTCACCATCAGGAACGCGAAGCAGAAGACCGCCTTGACGACGACCAGCCACCAGGGGTCGGTGCCGAACATGGAGAGGTCCTCGGCGGCGACGTACCCGCTCATGCCTCCACCTCCTTGGTGGCCTGGTCGGCGGGGGCCGCCGGGCCGATGCGGACGAGGGAGCCGGGCGTGGCCCCGGTGCCGGCGGCCACGCCGGGGCCGGCGGAGTTCAGCGGCAGCCAGACCACCCGGTCGGGCATGTCGGTGACCTGGAGCGGCAGGGCCAGGGAGCCGGCGGGGCCGGTGACGGCCAGCAGGCCGCCGTCGCCGACGCCGGCCTCGGCGGCCGTCGCGGCGGACACCCGCGCGTGCGCGGCGTGCCGGGTGCCGGCGAGCGCCTCGTCGCCCTGCTGGAGGACGCCCAGGTCGAGCAGGAGCCGGTGTCCGGCGAGCACGGCCTCGCCGGCGGCCGGCCGGGGCAGTACGCCCGCGGACTCCGTGGGCGCGGCGGCCCGGGGGCCGTTCCAGGGGCCCAGCCGGTCGATCTCCGCGCGGGCGGTGCGCAGGTCGGGCAGGCCCAGGTGGACGTCCATGGCGTCGGCGAGCATGTGCAGCACGCGTGTGTCGGCCGGCGCGAGGCGGCGGGTCATCTGGTCGGGCTTGAGCGCGGCCTCGAACGAGCGCACCCGGCCCTCCCAGTTGAGGAAGGTGCCCGCCTTCTCGGGGACCGCGGCGACCGGCAGGACCACGTCGGCGTGGTCGGTGACCTCACCGGGCCGCAGTTCGAGGGAGACCAGGAAGCCGACGTTCGCGAGGGCCTCCCGCGCCCGTGCCGGGTCGGGGAGGTCGGCGACCTCCACCCCGGCGACGAGGAGCGCGGACAGTTCGCCGCCGGCGGCGGCCTCCAGGATCTGGTGGGTGTCGCGGCCGTAGCGCATCGGGAGGTCGGCGAGGCCCCAGACGGCGGCGACCTCCTCGCGCGCCCGCGGGTCGGTCGCGGGACGGCCCCCGGGCAGCAGCGACGGCAGCGCGCCGGCCTCGACGGCGCCGCGCTCGCCGGCCCGGCGCGGGATCCACACCAGTTCGGCGCCGGTCGCGGTGGCGGCGCGCAGCGCGGCGGTGAGGCCGCCGGCGACGCCGGCCAGCCGCTCCCCCACGACGATGACCGCGCCCGGCGCGCGCAGCGCCTCGGCGGCCTGGGCGCCGGGCCCCTCCAGTCCGGTGCCGCTCGCGAGGGCGTCCAGCCACTCGGGCTCGGTGCCGGGCGCGGCCGGCAGCAGGGTGCCGCCGGCCTTCTCGAGGCCCCGGGTGGCGTGGGTGGCCAGTGAGAACACCCGCTGCTTGCGCTTGCGCCAGGCCTTGCGCAGCCGCAGGAAGACGCCGGGGGCCTCCTCCTCCGACTCGAAGCCGGCGAGCAGGACGGCGGGCGCGTGCTCCAGAGAGGTGTACGTGACTCCCGTGCCGTCCAGGTCATGGCCGCGGCCGGCGACCCGGGCCGCCAGGAAGTCGGCCTCCTCGCCGCTGTGCACGCGCGCGCGGAAGTCGATGTCGTTGGTGTCGAGCGCCACGCGCGCGAACTTGCTGTACGCGTAGGCGTCCTCGACGGTGAGCCGGCCGCCGGTGAGGACGCCGGCCCGGGACCGGGCGGCGCGCAGCCCGCGCGCGGCGGCTTCCAGCGCCTCGGGCCAGGACGCGGGCTCCAGGACGCCGTCGGCGCCTCGGACCAGCGGGGTGTCGAGCCGGTCGCGCTGCTGGGCGTACCGGAACGCGAACCGGCCCTTGTCGCAGAGCCACTCCTCGTTGACCTCGGGGTCGTCGGCGGCCAGTCGCCGCATGACCTTGCCGCGCCGGTGGTCGGTGCGCGTGGCGCAGCCGCCGGCGCAGTGCTCGCACACGGACGGCGAGGAGATCAGGTCGAAGGGGCGCGAGCGGAAGCGGTACGCCGCCGAGGTGAGGGCGCCGACCGGGCAGATCTGGATGGTGTTGCCGGAGAAGTACGACTCGAACGGGTCGCCCTCGCCGGTGCCGACCTGCTGGAGCGCGCCCCGCTCGACCAGTTCGATCATCGGGTCGCCCGCGACCTGGTTGGAGAAGCGGGTGCAGCGGGCGCACAGCACGCACCGCTCGCGGTCGAGCAGCACCTGCGTGGAGATGGGGACGGGCTTGTCGTAGGTCCGCTTCCTGCCCTCGAAGCGGGACTCGGCGTTGCCGTGCGACATCGCCTGGTTCTGGAGCGGGCACTCGCCGCCCTTGTCGCAGACCGGGCAGTCCAGCGGGTGGTTGATGAGCAGCAGCTCCATCACGCCGTGCTGGGCCTTCTCGGCGACCGGCGAGGTGAGGTGGGTCTTCACCACCATGCCGTCGGTGCAGGTGATGGTGCAGGACGCCATCGGCTTGCGCTGGCCCTCGACCTCGACGATGCACTGGCGGCAGGCGCCGGCCGGGTCCAGCAGGGGGTGGTCGCAGAACCGGGGGATCTCGATGCCGAGCTGCTCGGCGGCCCGGATGACCAGGGTGCCCTTGGGCACGCTGATCTCGGCGCCGTCGATCGTCAGGGTGACGAGGTCCTCCGGCGGGACCGCCGGCCCGCCCCCCGGGGTGGGGGCGCTGGTGGTCACGGTCATGCGTTCACCTCCGGGCGGTCCGCCCAGGCCGTCGCTTCGGCCGGGTCGAAGGGGCAGCCCCGGCCCGTGATGTGCTGCTCGTACTCCTCGCGGAAGTACTTGAGCGAGGAGAAGATCGGGGATGCGGCGCCGTCGCCGAGGGCGCAGAAGGACTTGCCGTTGATGTTGTCGGCGATGTCGGCGAGCTTGTCCAGGTCGGACATGGCGCCCTTGCCGGCCTCGATGTCCCGCAGCAACTGCACCAGCCAGTAGGTGCCTTCGCGGCAGGGGGTGCACTTGCCGCAGGACTCGTGGGCGTAGAACTCGGTCCAGCGGGTCACCGCCCGCACCACGCAGGTCGTCTCGTCGAAGCACTGCAAGGCCTTCGTGCCGAGCATGGAGCCGGCGGCGCCCACCCCTTCGTAGTCGAGCGGGACGTCGAGGTGCTCGTCGGTGAACATCGGGGTCGAGGAGCCGCCCGGCGTCCAGAACTTCAGGCGGTGTCCGGGGCGCATGCCGCCGCTCATGTCGAGGAGCTGGCGCAGGGTGATGCCGAGCGGGGCCTCGTACTGGCCGGGGCCGGCGACGTGGCCGCTGAGGGAGTAGAGCGTGAAGCCGGGGGACTTCTCGCTGCCCATCGACCGGAACCATTCCTTGCCGTTGCGCAGGATGGCGGGGACCGACGCGATCGACTCGACGTTGTTCACCACGGTGGGGCAGGCGTAGAGGCCCTCCACGGCGGGGAAGGGTGGCCGCAGCCGCGGCTGGCCGCGGCGGCCCTCCAGCGAGTCGAGCAGCGCGGTCTCCTCGCCGCAGATGTACGCGCCGGCGCCCGCGTGCACGGTGACCTCGAGGTCGAGTCCGCTGCCCAGGACGTTCTCGCCGAGGTAGCCGGCCTCGCGGGCCTCGCGGACGGCCTCGTGCAGCCGCCGCAGCACGGGGACGACCTCGCCGCGCAGGTAGATGAAGGCGTGCGAGGACCTGATCGCGTAGCACGCGATGACGATGCCCTCGATGAGGCTGTGCGGGTTGGCGAAGAGGAGCGGGATGTCCTTGCAGGTGCCCGGCTCCGACTCGTCGGCGTTGACGACCAGGTAGTGCGGCTTGCCGTCGCCCTGGGGGATGAACTGCCACTTCATCCCGGTCGGGAATCCCGCGCCGCCGCGGCCGCGCAGCCCGGAGTCCTTGACGTACGCGATGAGGTCGTCCGGTGTCATGGCGAGCGCCTTGCGGAGCCCCTCGTACCCCTCGTGCCGGCGGTAGACGTCCAGGGACCAGGAGCGGTCCTCGTCCCAGAACGCCGACAGCACGGGCGCGAGCAGTTTCTCGGGGCTGGTGTCCTTCACCTCGGGTACCGCGGTCATCACTCCCCCTCCTCGGCGGTCGGCCCTGCCGGGTGGGCGGGGTCGGAGGCCGATGTGTCCTGCGGAGCGTCGTGGGAACTGAGGTGCTCGGCCGGCGACGGCTCGTGCGCCGCCCGGTCGCGCGGTTCCCCGCCCGCCCCCGTCTCGTGCGGGCCGCCGTCGCGCGGGTGCACCACGCGCGCGGGCGCGGCCTCGCCCTTGGCCAGGCGGAGGCCGGCCAGCGACGGGGGTCCCGCGCTGCCGCCCTCCTCGACGGCGCCGGGCCGTTCGTCGGGGAAGCCGGCCAGGATGCGGGCGGTCTCCTTGAAGGTGCACAGCCGGGCGCCCCGGGTGGGCTGCACGGGCCGTCCCGCGCGGAGGTCGTCGACCAGGCGCCGGGCAGCGGCGGGCGTCTGGTTGTCGAAGAACTCCCAGTTGACCATCACGACCGGCGCGAAGTCGCAGGCCGCGTTGCACTCGATGTGCTCCAGGGTGACCTTGCCGTCGTCGGTGGTCTCGCCGTTGCCGATGCCCAGGTGCTCCTGGAGGCTCTCGAAGATGGCGTCGCCGCCCATGACCGCGCAGAGCGTGTTGGTGCACACGCCGACCTGGTAGTCGCCGGACGGCCGGCGCCGGTACATGGTGTAGAAGGTGGCGACGGCGGTCACCTCGGCGGTGGTCAGGCCGAGCACGTCGGCGCAGAAGCGCATGCCGGTGCGGGTGACGTGGCCCTCCTCCGACTGCACGAGGTGGAGCAGCGGCAGCAGGGCGGAGCGGGAGTCGGGGTAGCGGGCGATGAGCTCGCGCGCGTCCGCCTCCAGCCGGGTGCGGACGTCGTCCGGGTACGCGGGGGCGGGCAGCTCGGGCATGCCCAGGCCGACGCCCCGCTCCGAGGAAGATGTGGTCACCGGTCGACGCCTCCCATCACGGGGTCGATGGACGCGACGGCGACGATGACGTCGGCGACCTGGCCGCCCTCGCACATCGCCGCCATGGCCTGAAGGTTGGTGAAGGACGGGTCGCGGAAGTGGACCCGGTAGGGGCGGGTGCCGCCGTCGGAGACGGCGTGCACGCCGAGTTCGCCCTTGGGTGACTCCACGGCCGCGTAGGCCTGTCCCGGCGGGACCCGGAACCCCTCGGTGACGAGCTTGAAGTGGTGGATCAGGGCCTCCATGGAGGTGCCCATGATCTTCTTGATGTGGTCCAGGGAGTTGCCGAGTCCGTCGGGTCCGAGGGCGAGCTGGGCGGGCCAGGCGATCTTCTTGTCGGCCACCATGACGGGGCCGGGCTGGAGCCGGTCCAGGCACTGCTCGATGATCCGCAGGGACTGGCGCATCTCCTCCAGGCGAATGAGGAAGCGGCCGTAGGCGTCGCAGCTGTCGGTGGTGGGGACGTCGAAGTCGTACGTCTCGTAGCCGCAGTACGGCTGGGCCTTGCGCAGGTCGTGGGGCAGGCCGGTGGAGCGCAGGATCGGGCCGGTGGCGCCGAGGGCCATGCAGCCGCTCAGGTCGAGGTGGCCGACGTCCCGCATGCGGGCCTTGAAGATGGGGTTCCCGGTGGCGAGCTTGTCGTACTCCGGGAGGTTCTTGTTCATCTTCTTCACGAACTCGCGGATCTGGTCCACCGCGCCGGGCGGGAGGTCCTGGGCGAGTCCGCCGGGCCGGATGTACGCGTGGTTCATGCGCAGGCCCGTGATCAGTTCGTAGAGGTCGAGAATCATTTCACGATCACGGAATCCGTAGATCATGATCGTGGTGGCGCCCAGTTCCATGCCGCCGGTGGCGATGCACACCAGGTGGGAGGAGAGCCGGTTCAGCTCCATCAGGAGCACGCGGATGATCGTGGCGCGGTCGGTGATCCGGTCCTCGATGCCGAGGAGCTTCTCGACGGCGAGGCAGTAGGCGGTCTCGTTGAAGAAGGACGTCAGGTAGTCCATGCGCGTGACGAAGGTGGTGCCCTGCGTCCACGTGCGGTACTCGAGGTTCTTCTCGATGCCGGTGTGCAGGTAGCCGATGCCGCAGCGGGCCTCGGTGACCGTCTCGCCGTCGATCTCCAGGATCAGGCGGAGCACTCCGTGGGTGGACGGGTGCTGGGGGCCCATGTTGACGACGATGCGCTCGTCGTCGGCGCGGGCCGCGGACTGGACGACCTCGTCCCAGTCGCCGCCGGTGACCGTGTAGACGGTGCCCTCGGTGGTCTCGCGGGGGGAGGCCTGGGAAGTGCTCACGAGTACGACCTCCGCTGGTCCGGAGCCGGGATCTGGGCGCCCTTGTACTCGACGGCGATGCCGCCGAGGGGGTAGTCCTTGCGCTGGGGGTGGCCCTGCCAGTCGTCCGGCATCATGATCCGGGTGAGGGCCGGGTGTCCGTCGAAGACGATCCCGAAGAAGTCGTAGGTCTCGCGCTCGTGCCAGTCGTTCGTCGGGTAGACGGGGACCAGGGACGGGATGCGCGGGTCGCTGTCGGGGGCGGCGGTCTCCAGGCGGATCAGCCGGTTGTGGGTGATCGAGCGCAGGTGGTAGACGGCGTGCAGTTCGCGGCCCTTGTCCTCGGGGTAGTGGACGCCGCTGACGCCGGTGCACAGTTCGAAGCGCAGCGCCGGGTCGTCGCGCAGGGTGCGGGCGACCAGGAGCAGGTGCTCGCGTTCGATGTGGAAGGTCAGCTCGCCGCGGTCGACGACCGTCCGGTCGATGGCGTTCTCCGGGAGCAGTCCCTGTTCCTCCAGGGCGCCCTCCAGTTCGTCGGCGACCTCGTCGAACCAGCCGCCGTAGGGGCGGGCCGTCGGTCCCGGGAGCCGGACCGAGCGGACCAGGCCGCCGTAGCCGGAGGTGTCGCCGCCGTTGTTCGCGCCGAACATGCCGCGCTGGACGCGGATCTCCTCGCCTCCCCGGCCGCGGCGGCCGGGGAGGTTGGCGGCGGAGAGGTCGTTCTCCGGGTTGGCGCCGTCGGCGGATCCGCCGACCCCGGCGCCGTGGGTGCCGTTCGCGTCGCTCACCGCAGCAGCCCCTTCATCTCGATCGTGGGCAGGGCCTTGAGCGCCGCCTCCTCCGCCTCGCGGGCCGCCTCCTCGGCGTTGACGCCGAGCTTGGTGGAGCCGATCTTCTGGTGGAGCTTGAGGATCGCGTCCATGAGCATCTCGGGGCGGGGCGGGCAGCCCGGCAGGTAGATGTCGACCGGGACGATGTGGTCGACGCCCTGGACGATCGCGTAGTTGTTGAACATGCCCCCCGAGGAGGCGCAGACGCCCATGGAGATCACCCACTTGGGGTTGGGCATCTGGTCGTAGACCTGCCTCAGGACGGGCGCCATCTTCTGGCTGACCCGGCCGGCGACGATCATCAGGTCGGCCTGGCGCGGTGAGCCGCGGAAGACCTCCATGCCGAAGCGGGCCAGGTCGTAGCGGCCGGCGCCGGTGGTCATCATCTCGATGGCGCAGCAGGCCAGGCCGAAGGTGGCCGGGAAGACGGACGCCTTGCGCACCCAGCCCGCGGCCTGCTCGACGGTGGTGAGCAGGAATCCGCTCGGCAGCTTTTCTTCGAGTCCCATGTCTTTAAAGGCCCCTCAGTCCCATTCCAGGCCGCCGCGCCGCCATACGTACGCGTACGCGACGAAGACGGTGAGCACGAAGAGCAGCATCTCCACGAGCCCGAAGATCCCCAGGGCGTCGAAGGTGACGGCCCAGGGGTAGAGGAAGACGATCTCGATGTCGAAGACGATGAAGAGCATCGCCGTCAGGTAGTACTTGATGGGGAAGCGCCCGCCGCCGGCCGGCGTGGGGGTCGGCTCGATGCCGCACTCGTAGGCTTCGAGCTTGGCGCGGTTGTACCGCTTCGGACCGATCAGCGTGGCCATGACCACGGAGAAGATCGCAAAGCCTGCCCCGAGGGCTCCCAGTACGAGGATGGGCGCATACGCGTTCACCGCTCCTCGCTCCTCTCAGTCGGCGCTGACTGCTGGCGGTTGGCCGGGCCCGCTTCCGCCGCACCGGTCCTCCGAGCCCCGCTCGTCCCGGGCGAAGATCGAGAACATGTGAAGCAGGTCACAAGCCCAACTGCCTCGCATCTTATGCCTGCCGCTCTGTGATCTGCGACACGGGGTATTCCACAAGCTTTGTGATCTCCACCACCTGACGAAGGATCATGAAGTCGGATGATGGGTGATCTTCACACGCGAAGCGTTCAGTTGATCACCTGACGTGACATTTTGGCTCGTCGCCGCAGGCCGGAGGGGTCGCCTCAATATCAAGAGGGTTCCGGTGCATGCAAATTCGCCCTGGACGCGGTCGGCTGGTATCGGGCGGCGTTCACACCTCGGGGGGAGGCGCGGGGCGGGATGTGGACGCGGGCCGGAGCGTGTGCGCGCGTTCACCAGCCGTGCGCGGGCGGGACGCCGCGATCCCGGCCGCCGTTCCGTGACGTCCGACACATCCATGAGAGGACCGTGAGAACCGGGCTTGGCCAACGACCCGCACCGATGGTAGGCGCGGGGCAATCCGGACGTAATGATCAAAGACCGTGATCAAGGGCTTGATCACGACAGTCCGCAATGTCCGTTAGGGCGTCAATAAAGAGCGACACACCCGGCATTATGTGTCTCGATTGAGCAACTGTGGCGCAGCACACGTTTCTTGAAGATATGAAGGAGCCCCTGGTACCGGTTGTTCCCATGTCCCACACCGCTCACATACGCAGCCACCGGAAGCCCCGCCGCAGCGCGTCGACCCTCGCGATGCGGGCCGGAGTTGCCGGCGGCGTCCTCGGCACCCTGGCGGTCGCCGGGGCGTCCGGCTCGGCGAACGCGGCCGAGCCGGTGACGCAGACGCTCGAACTGCCCACCCTGACGGCCGACCTGGCCGTCCAGGCCGCCCAGTCCGCGGACGCCACCCAGCAGGCCGCCGCCAACTACCAGCTGCTGGCCGAGCGTGACGCGGCCGCTGCAAAGGCCGCGAAGCAGGCCGAGTCGGACCTCGCCGACGCCAGGAAGAAGGCGGCCGAGGCCAAGAAGAAGGCCGAGGAGACCGCCCGTAAGGAGGCCGCCGCGCGGGCCTCGCGCAGCGCGGCGCGTACGACGCTCTCCACCACGGCGGACACCGGCACCGTCTCCACGTCCACGTCCACGTCCACGTCCACCGGGACGTCGACGTCGACCTCCACCTCCACCTCCACGGCCACCGGTTCGGCCGCGTCCGTCGTCGACTTCGTCCGGGCGCAGGTCGGCAAGGCGTACGTCTCCGGCGCCACCGGCCCGTCCGCCTACGACTGCTCCGGCCTGGTGCAGACGGCCTTCCGCCAGGTCGGCATCAGCCTGCCGCGCGTCTCCCAGGACCAGTCGACCGCCGGCACCCAGGTCTCGCTGGACAACCTCCAGCCGGGCGACATCCTGTACTGGGGCAGCGCGGGCAGCGCGTACCACGTCGGGGTGTACGTCGGCGGCGGCATGTTCGTCGGCGCCCAGAACCCCTCCACCGGCGTCGTGGAGCGCCCGCTGTCCTACGACCCGCCCACCGGCGCCGTGCGGGTGCTCTGAGCGCCTGGCGCCCCTCTCACGCGCGTGAGGGCCGCAGCCCCCCGAAGGGGCTGCGGCCCTCATGTCGTCCCGGGGCGGTCTACGCCTTCGGGGCCACCTTGCTGAGGCCGTTGATGATGCGGTCCATCGCGTCACCGCCCGTCGGGTCGGTGAGGTTCGCGAGGAGCTTCAGGGTGAACTTCATCAGCACCGGGTGGGTCAGGCCGCGCTGGGCGGCGATCTGCATGACCTTCGGGTTGCCGATGAGCTTCACGAAGGCGCGGCCGAGCGTGTAGTAGCCGCCGTAGGTGTCCTTGAGGACCCGCGGGTAGCGCCGGAGGGCGATCTCGCGCTGGGCGGGGGTGGCCCGCGCGTGGGCCTGCACGACGACGTCGGCGGCGATCTGGCCGGACTCCATGGCGTAGGCGATGCCCTCGCCGTTGAAGGGGTTCACCAGGCCGCCGGCGTCGCCGACGAGCAGCAGCCCGCGGGTGTAGTGCGGCTGGCGGTTGAAGGCCATGGGCAGGGCGGCGCCGCGGATCGGGCCGGTCATGTTCTCGGGGGTGTAGCCCCAGTCCTCCGGCATGGAGGCGCACCAGGCCTTGAGGACCTCGCGCCAGTCCAGCTCCTTGAAGGAGGCGGAGGTGTTGAGGACGCCTAGGCCGACGTTGGAGGTGCCGTCGCCCATGCCGAAGACCCAGCCGTAGCCGGGCAGCAGGCGGTCCTGGGCGCCGCGCCGGTCCCACAGTTCCAGCCAGGACTCCAGGTAGTCGTCGTCGTGGCGCGGCGAGGTGAAGTACGTGCGCACGGCGACGCCCATGGGGCGGTCCTCGCGGCGGTGCAGGCCCATCGCGAGGGACAGGCGGGTGGAGTTGCCGTCGGCGGCGACGACGAGCGGCGCGTGGAAGGTGACCTCGCGCTTCTCCTCGCCCAGCTTGGCGGTGACGCCGGTGATGCGGCCGGTGCGGTCGTCGAGGACCGGACCGCCGACGTTGCAGCGCTCGTACAGGCGGGCGCCGGCCTTCTGGGCGTTGCGGGCGAGCTGCTCGTCGAAGTCGTCGCGCCTGCGCACCAGTCCGTAGTCCGGGAAGGAGGCGAGATCCGGCCAGTCGAGCTGGAGGCGGGAGCCGCCGCCGATGATGCGCAGGCCCTTGTTGCGCAGCCAGCCGGCCTCCTCGGAGATGTCGATCCCCATGGCGACGAGCTGCTTGACCGCGCGCGGGGTGAGGCCGTCGCCGCACACCTTCTCGCGCGGGAACGCGGTCTTCTCCAGGAGCAGGACGTCGAGGCCGGCCTTGGCGAGGTGGTACGCGGTCGTGGAGCCGGCTGGCCCCGCGCCCACGACGATCACGTCGGCGGTGTGATCGGAGAGGGGCTCGGTCACGGCGGGATCTCCCCAAGGTTCGGAATCTTCGTGCCGACCGGCACTGGACATGGGCAGTCTATTCAGCAGAATTGATCACCCGGCTGAAGGGCTGCCCTGTGAACCGACCTGTTCCCGCGGTACGGCTGCGCGTTCCGACGCACGAGGACGCGCTCGCCTGGCACCGGGTCTTCGCCGACCCGGAGGTCATGGAGTTCTACGGCGGCCGGCCGGCGGCGCTGTCGGTCTACGAGGAACTGACCGCGCGCCAGCGGCGGCACGACGCGGAACTGGGCTTCTGCCTGTGGACGCTGCTGGACCCGGCCGGCGAGGTGATCGGGTTCACCGGGGCGCAGCCGTGGCGGCCGGACTGGGGTCCCGTGGGCGAGACGGAGATCGGCTGGCGGCTGGGGCGGGCGCACTGGGGCCGGGGGTACGCCACGGCGGCGGCGCGGGAGACGCTGCGCCGGGTGCGGGCGGCGGGGGTGCCCGGTGTGGTGGCGGTGGTGCGGCCGGGCAACGAGCGGTCGTTGGCGGTGACGCGGCGGTTGGGCATGCGGGCGGCGGAGACGTACACGCACCCGGTGCGCAACGAGCCCGCGCTCTGCTTCCGCCTCACTTTCGGTGACACTGTGTAGTCGATTGTCACGGAATGACACCGAAGCCTTCCCGGGCGACCCGGACGGGAGTTACCCTGCCGATACCGCTGGGGGTGACATCTGTGCGCATACCACCCGGAACACCCGATGTGCGCGTTCCGCGTCTGGTCGGTCTGATGGCCGTGGACGCGCGTGAGGCGGCCCGGACGTACGGGCTGTCGCTGGACGCGCCGGACCGCCCGGACTTCCACCGCGCCGTCGTCGACTACGTGGTGCGCCAGTATCCGCAGCCCGGTGCCGAGGTGCCGCCCGGCTCGCTGGTGCACGTGTGGTTCGACTTCGGTGAGGGCGAGGGCGGCGGGGGCGTGCGCGAACCCCGTGTGCCGCGGCCCCCGGTGGGCGGGCTGCCCCGCGAACTGGGCGAGCCGGGCGACGCGTTCGAGATGATCGGGCGCTGAGCGGCGCGGCGGCGGCTCAGGCCGCCTTGAAGCCCCGGTGCAGCGCGACGACACCGCCGGTGAGGTTGCGCCAGGCCACCTTCGACCAGCCGGCGTCACGCAGCCGCGCGGCGAGGGCGGGCTGGTCGGGCCAGGCCCGGATGGACTCGGCGAGGTAGACGTAGGCGTCGGGGTTGGAGGAGACCGCGCGCGCGGTCGGCGGCAGCGCCCGCATCAGGTACTCGGTGTAGACGGTCCGGAACGGCGCCCAGGTCGGGTGCGAGAACTCGCAGATCACGACGCGTCCGCCGGGCCGGGTCACCCGGTGCATCTCGCGCAGGGCGGCGTCCGTGTCCTGGACGTTGCGCAGGCCGAAGGAGATCGTCACGGCGTCGAAGGTGTCGTCCTTGAAGGGCAGCCTCGTCGCGTCGCCCGCGGTGAACGGCAGCCAGCGGTGCCGGCGCTTGCCGACCTGGAGCATGCCGGTGGAGAAGTCGCAGGGGACGACGTAGGCGCCGCTGCGCGCGAACGGCAGCGAGGAGGTGGCCGTGCCGGCGGCGAGGTCCAGGACCTTCTGCGCGGGGCGCGCGTCGACCGCCTTCGCCACCTCCCTGCGCCAGCGCCGGTCCTGGCCGAGCGACAGCACGTCGTTGGTCAGGTCGTACCGTTCCGCCACGTCGTCGAACATCGAGGCGACTTCGTGCGGCTGCTTGTTCAGGGAGGCGCGGGTCACCCGCCCATTCTTGCAGCCCGGTGCCGGGGCCCGGGCCCCGGCGTGCGGAGCGGGTCAGCGGCGGCGGTACAGCAGCCGGCCCTCGATGACGGTGGCCACGCAGGTGGCGGCTCCCCGGCCGGCGAGGGCGGTCTCGTCCGGCACGTCGAACACGGCGAAGGTCGCGATCCTGCCCTCGTACGGCAGCAGGGGCGCCAGGAACGCCTCGGTGAGGGGGCGGTGTCCGGCCAGCGGGTCGAGGCAGGGCTCCCCGGGCGGCTCGGCGGCCCGGTCCCGGCGGACCAGTCCCGCCCGGCGCACGGCGTCCGCGACGGCCGGGTGCCGCAGCGGCCCGGCCACGGCCACGGTCCCGTGCGCGAGCATCCGCTGCACCCCGCGCCGGGCGCTGGCGCCCCGCCGCGCGTCGGCCGGGCCGAAGGCGGCCAGGGCCGCTTCGCCGGTGAGCGGCTCGGTGCCGAGCGCGTCGGCCTCGCGCGGGTCGGGGTGGTAGGTCCGCTCCAGCAGTTCGGGCCCGTACGGGTTGAGCAGGCCGGGCGTGAGGAGGCCCGGCCAGCGGCGTACCCGCGCGGCCGGGTGCGCGGCGGCCAGCTCGTCGTACGGGCCGACGGCCGCGACGGTCCGGCCGTCGGCGAGGAGCGCGCCCCGGGGCAGCGGGGCGCGCGACGGGTCGCCGGTGAGGAGGAGGTCCGCGGTGTGGAGGGTCAGCACGGCGGGGTCAGTTGGACGCCAGCAGCTTCAGCTCGGGGTGGGCGGTGCCGCCCGCGATGGCCGTGGAGGAGATGTGGGAGGCCACGCGGTCGTCGGCGGGGTCGTTCGCCGGGTCGTCGTGGACGACGAGGTGCTCGTAGGTGGTGGCCCGCTGGGCCGGCACCCGCCCGGCCTTGCGGATCAGGTCGATGATCTCCAGCCGGTTGGAGCGGTGCTTGGCGCCGGCCGAGGAGACCACGTTCTCCTCCAGCATGATCGAACCGAGGTCGTCCGCGCCGTAGTGCAGGGAGAGCTGGCCGACCTCCTTGCCGGTGGTGAGCCAGGAGCCCTGGATGTGCCGGACGTTGTCCAGGAAGAGGCGGGCGATCGCGATCATCCGCAGGTACTCGAAGAGGGTCGCCTGGGTGCGGCCCTTCAGGTGGTTGTTCTCGGGCTGGTAGGTGTACGGGATGAACGCGCGGAAGCCGCCCGTGCGGTCCTGTACGTCGCGGATCATCCGCAGGTGCTCGATGCGTTCGGCGTTGGTCTCGCCGGTGCCCATGAGCATCGTCGACGTGGACTCCACGCCCAGCCGGTGCGCGGTCTCCATGATCTCCAGCCAGCGTTCGCCGCTCTCCTTGAGCGGGGCGATGGCCTTGCGCGGCCGAGCGGGCAGGAGTTCGGCGCCGGCGCCCGCGAAGGAGTCGAGGCCTGCCTCGTGGATGCGGGTGATGGCCTCCTCGACGGAGACACCGGAGATCCGGGCCATGTGCTCGACCTCGGACGCGCCCAGCGAGTGGATCACCAGCTGCGGGAAGGTGTCCTTGATGGCCTTGAAGTGCTTCTCGTAGTACTCGACGCCGTAGTCCGGGTGGTGGCCGCCCTGGAACATGATCTGGGTGCCGCCGAGTTCGACGGTCTCCGCGCAGCGGCGCAGGATGTCGTCGAGGTCGCGGGTCCAGCCCTTGGCGGTGTCCTTGGGGGCCGCGTAGAAGGCGCAGAACTTGCACGCCGTGACGCACACGTTCGTGTAATTGATGTTCCGCTCGATGATGTACGTGGCGATGTGCTCGGTGCCGGCGTACAGGCGGCGGCGTACGGCGTCGGCGGCGGCGCCGAGGGCGTGCAGCGGCGCGTCGCGGTACAGCTCCAGCGCCTCTTCGGGGGTGATCCGCCCACCGGCGGCGGCACGGTCGAGGACGGACTGGAGGTCGGCCTTCTCGGTCACCGGCGTCCCTTTCGCAAGGTTTTCGTCAGGGTTGTGGACGGACCGAACCAGCCTACGCCAGCGGGTTTCCCGCGCCGACCTCAGGCCGCGTACGCGCCGATCAGCACTCCGGTGAGGACGCCGGCCAGCAGGAACGGTCCGAACGGTACGCCGGTCCGGCGGCCCGCGCGCCGGGCCAGGACGAGCGCGCCGCCGTAGAGGGCGCCGAGCAGGAAGCCGGTGAAGGTGCCGAGCAGCACGGTGGGCCAGCCGTACCAGCCGAGCACGGCGCCCGCCCCCAGGGCGAGTTTCACGTCGCCGAACCCCATGCCGGCGGGGTTGAGCAGGTGCAGCACGCAGTAGCCGGCGCCGAGGGCGAGGGCACCGAGCAGGGCGGTGGTCCAGTGGCCGGCGTGTTCGGGGAGCAGTGCGGCGGGGCCGAGCAGGGCGAGGGCGGCGGCGGCCAGCGGCAGCGTCAGCGGGTCGGGCAGCCGCCGCACCCGGAGGTCCACGGCGGCCAGCAGGACGCCGGCGGGCGCGAGCAGCAGCCAGACCGCCAGTTCGGGCCGGGTGCCGGTGGCGGCGGCGAGGGCGGCGCAGACGAGCGCGGTGGCGGTGGCGAGGAGCGGCGCGGAGGGAACGCCGGGTGAGGTGCACGAGGGGTTCGCGCGGGGCTCGGCGCGCGCCCCGCCGTCCGCGCGGCACCGGGCGCACCGCGCGGGACCGAGCCAGCCGCGGACCGGGTGGCCGCCGGGGCAGTGGGCGCGCCAGGGCTCGCCGGCCGGGACGGCGAACCGGTGGACGGCGCGGGGCAGCAGCGTGCCCGCCAGGGCGCCCCACACCCCGGCGGCGAGCACCAGCGTCCCCGTGGTCGGCTCCACGTCCTCCACCCCCGTCGCCCCGTCCGTCCCGGGTCCCTACCCGGTTCGGGCGGCACTCACCGCTCGCGGGGCCGGTCCGCTCCCTACGGCTGGAGCAGTTCGACGTGCACGTCGGCCGGGAAGCCCGTGGTGGGGCCGACCCGGCGGGCGAACTCGGTGACGGCCGCCAACTGCGGGGCGCCGAAGCTGAAGTCGAGGGTGGTGAAGTACTGGGCGAGGGTCGCCTCGTCGAAGGCCTCCCAGCGGGCGGCCTGTTCGGCGACCTTGTCGACCTCCTCCAGGGAGAGGTTGCGGGAGTCGAGGAAGGCCTCGTGGACCCTGCGGGTGATGAGCGGCTCGCGCTCCAGGTAGTCCCGGCGGGCCGCCCACACCGCGAAGACGAACGGCAGGCCGGTCCACTCCTTCCACAGCGCGCCGAGGTCGTGCACCTCGAGCCCGTAGCGGGGGCCGTCGAGGAGGTTGGCGCGCAGCGCGGCGTCGCCGATGAGGACGGCGGCCTCGGCCTCCTGCATCATCAGGCTCAGGTCGGGCGGGCAGGTGTAGTACTCGGGCTCGACGCCGTACCGCTCGGCGAGCAGGAGCTGCGCGAGCCGGACGGAGGTGCGCGAGGTGGAGCCGAGGGCGACGCGGGCGCCGTCCAGCCGGTCCAGCGGGACCTGGGAGACGATCACGCAGGACATCACCGGGCCGTCGCAGCCGACGGCGATGTCGGGGAAGGCGACCAACTGGTCGGTGTGCTTGAGGAACTCGACCAGGGTGACGGGACCGATGTCGAGTTCGCCGCGCACGAGCCGTTCGCTGAGCTTCTCCGGCGTGTCCTTCGTCAGGTCGAAGTCGAGGAGCGTGCCGGTTCTCGCGAGCCCCCAGTACAGGGGGAGGCAGTTCAGGAACTGGATGTGGCCGACGCGCGGCCGGGTGCGAGGATTGTCCACATCGCGAGACTAGACCCCGTCCCGTCGGGCGCCCGGACCGGCCCCGCCGTCGACCGGGCGACGGGGCGTTCAAACATCCGGGTGACGTGATCTTGACCTCTATTGCTTTCGGCGAGCCGCGTGCTAGGCTCGCCGCAAGTTGCAGTTTGGTTTCCCTTGCAGTACAGAGCCTGCGGAGCATGTGACCGCGGGCTCTCGTCGTTTTCAGACGAATGCAGTTGTGCAGCACCGTTACGCACGTGCAGGTTCTGGAGCAGGGCAACCCTTTTGAGCCCAGGGAGGGCTTATGGCTACCGGAACCGTGAAGTGGTTCAACGCCGAAAAGGGCTTTGGCTTCATCGCCCAGGAGGGCGGCGGCCCCGACGTCTTCGTCCACTACTCCGCGATCAACGCGCAGGGTTTCCGTTCGCTGGAGGAGAACCAGGCGGTCTCCTTCGACGTGACGCAGGGCCCGAAGGGTCCGCAGGCGGAGAACGTCACCCCCGTCTGATCGCTCCCTGATCGCAGAACCTGAGTGCAGTACCCAAGGAGCCCCGCGCCTTCCGGCAACGGGGCTCCTGCCTTTTCCCGTTCAATTCCGCTTCACTTCACCGCGGTACTCGGCGCGGCGGTCTTCCCGGGGCCGCTCGGCGGGCCCGCCCCGCGGAGCGGGGTCTCCACGACGCAGAGCGCCGCGACGAACGCGGCCGCGCACAGGACCGCCCCGGTGAGGAAGATCTGGTGGGTGCCGCCGGCGACCGCGTTCAGGTAGGCGTCCCGGGCCCCCGTGGGCAGGTGGGCCGGTGCGTGCGCCCCACCCCCGGTACCGGCGCCGGGCAGGTCGGGCCGGACGGCGCGGGTGAACAGGGAACCGAAGACCGCGACGCCGAGGGAGCCGCCCACGGTGCGGAAGAGGGTGACCGTGCTCATGGCGGCCCCCATGTCCCGCATGTCGACGCTGTTCTGGGCGATGGTGCCGGCCATCTGCTGGGTGAGGCCGAGCCCGGTACCGACGACGACCATGTACGCGCAGGTCAGAAACCGGGACGTGTCGGTCCCCATCGTCGAGAGGGATCCGAGCCCGACGGTGAGGAGGCCGGCGCCCAGGACCGGGAAGATCTTGTACCTGCCGGTGGCGGACATGACCTTGCCCGCGAGCGTGGAGACGATCACGACGGGGACCATCAGGGGCAGCAGCAACAGGCCTGAGTCGGCGGCCGAGGCGCCCTGGACGGTCTGCTGGAACAGCGGCAGATAGAGGCCGGCACCGAACATGACCACTCCGGCGGCCAGCAGCAGCACGGTGGCCAGCGGGAAGTTGCGGTGTCCGGTGAAGATCGCCGGCGGCAGCACGGGTTCCGCGGCCCGGCGCTCCACGCGGACGAACAGGGCCAGCCCGAGCACGGCGGTGGCGCCCAGTGTGACGATCTGCCAGGAGCCCCACGCGTAGGTGGTGCCCGCCCAGGTCGCGGCCAGCACGGTCGCGCTGATGGTGACCGTCAGCAGGGCGATGCCCAGCCGGTCGATCCTCGCCCGGATGCGCCGGGCGGGCACGTGCAGCATCCGCCACAGCCACACCAGGGACACCAGGCCGAGCGGCAGGTTGACGTAGAAGGCCCAGCGCCAGCCCCAGTGCCCGGTGACGAAGCCGCCGAGGAGCGGGCCGCCGATGGTGCCGATCGCCATGACGGAGGCGGTCATGCCCTGGTACCTGCCCCGTTCGCGCGGCGGTACGAGCGTGGCGATGAGGGCGAAGGCACCCGCGCCGACGCCGCCCGCGCCGACGCCCTGGAGCGCGCGGAAGGCGATCAGTTCGGGCATGGACCGGGCGGCGCCGCACAGCGCGGAGCCGGCGAGGAACACGGCGATCGAGGCCAGGTACATGGGTTTGCGGCCGAACAGGTCGCCGAACTTTCCCCAGACCGGGGTGGTGACGGCGGTCACCAGGGTGTAGGCGGTCACCACCCAGGAGATGTGTTCCAGACCGCCGAGATCGCCGACGATCGTGGGCATCGCGGTGCCCACCACCATGTTGTCGAGCATCGCGAGCAGCATCGCGAGCATGACGCCGAACAGGACCGGGCGGACGTTCCCGGGCGGGCCCTCCGTGGCCGTGGGGACGGCGGCGGGGGGCGCGGGAGATTCGGGAGACGCGGACATGACCAATCACTCCGTCGGGGAGTCGGGGGCGAGTTGGGTGCAGCCGGCGGCCGGAGGCGGCACACGCGGCGACCACCTCACCGAACCACAACGACTCTAAAAGTGCAACGACTCTCCTTTTTGATTCGACTCGCATCCGGCGTAGAGTACCGGCATGGGAGCGACACAGACACGCGAACCGCAGAGCCCGGGACGCCGTGAGCGCAAGAAGGCGGCGACCCGCAAGGCCATCGCCGACGCGGCACTGCGCCTGTTCCTGGAGCGCGGCTACGACGACGTGGGCATCCGCGAGATCGCCGACGCCGCGGATGTCTCGACCGCCACGCTCTTCAAGCACTTCCCCAGCAAGGAAGCGCTCGTCTTCGACCTGGACGCCGACCGGGAGACCGGCCTGCTCGACGCCGTCCGCCGGCGCCCCGCGGGCCGGCCGGTCCTCGCCGCCCTCCGGGAGTACGTGCTGGCCGGGACGGCCGTCTACCAGGACGCCGAAATGGAACGATTCCTCGAACTCATCCGCTCCACCCCGGCGTTGAGCGAGTACGCCCACCGCATGTGGATGCGGCACGAGGGCGCGCTCACACAGGCCATCACCGAGGCGAGCGACGCCCCGCAGGGGGACCCCACCTGTGCGGCACTGGCCCATTTCGCCCTTGAGACCGCCGCACTCGCCCGCGCGAGCGCCGATCCCCGGACGGCCGTCGAAAGCGCCTTCGACCTCCTGGAACACGGCTGGAACGCCACCCGTCCGGGCGTCTGACCCCGGGGGCGGTGTCAGCGGGGCCCGCTACGGTCCCTCCCCATGACCGGTACCGACTTCCTCACCGCCACCCGCACCTTCTACGACGCCGTCGCCGAGGACTACGCCGCCCACTTCCGCGACCCGCTCGCCGACCGGCCGCTGGAACGGGCGCTGCTCGCCGCGTACGCCGAACAGGTCGGCCCCGGCGGCACGGTCGCCGACCTCGGCTGCGGTCCCGGCGCCGTCACCGCGCACCTCGCCGGCCTGGGCCTGACCGTCCACGGCCTCGACCTCTCCGCGTCCATGGTCGCCGTCGCCCGCCGCGACTTCCCCGGGCTGCGCTTCCAGCAGGGCTCCATGCTGGACCTCCCCCTGGCCGACGGCACGCTCGCCGGAGCCGTCTCCTGGTACTCCAGCATCCACACACCGGCGGACGAACTCCCCGCGCTGTTCGCCGAGTTCCACCGCGTGCTGGCTCCCGGCGGCCTGCTCCTGCTCGCCTTCCAGACGGGCGAGGCCCCACTGCGGCTCGACCGTCCCTGGGGGCGGCCCGTGGTACTCGACTTCCACCGGCGCCACCCCGACCGGATGGCCGAGCTGCTGACCGACGCCGGGTTCGACCTCCGCTCCAGCACCGTGCGCCAACGCGAGGAGGCTCTGGCCGAGTCAGCCCCCCAGGCGTTCCTGCTCACCCAGAAGAAAGGCTGACCAGGCGGCCGGCGTGACGGTGAGGTGAGCGGCGGCGGGCCGCTTCGAGTCACGGACGTGGATGGCGGTGGGGTGGGCGGCGACCTCCACGCAATCGCCGCCTTCACCGTCGCTGTGAGTCGACTTGCGCCAGGTGTAGGCGAGTTCGAGGCACTGGCCACCCTCGCCGCTGCTGTAACTGCTCTTGAACCAGCTCAACTTCTCTATGATCATCACTCTCCCAGCATCTCCTCGATCAGGGCCAGGGACTCATCCGGGTTGAGGGCCTGCGCCCGGATGATCCCATAGCGAGCATCGAGAACACGGACCTCCTCCCTGTTGGTGATCAAACGCGGGTAGCCGTGACTCTCCATGTAACCCACCTGCTCCTTACCCTTCGGCGTCAGCAAGCTGAACGAATTGTCAAGAGAAGGGTGTTCGTGTCGATTTGTTGGCATCACCTGTAGCTGCACATTACGCATACGACCGATGCGCAGTAACTGGCGGAGCTGCTCGGCGTGCACCTCTGGGCCGCCGATCGGACGCTCCAGCACGGCCTGCTCCATGACGAAGCTGAATTCCGTCAGCGGCCATTGCTCGAAGGCTTGTTGACGTGAGAGCCGGTCCGCTACCCGCCTCTCGATCGTCTCCTCGTCCAGAGGCGGGTGTCGCTGAGTGAAGACCGCGCGTGAATACTCCTCGGTCTGGAGAAGGCCCAGCACACCCATGGTGCTGTAGTCGTGCAGGGAGACCGCCTGCGCTTCCAGCTCGGCATACCCTCGGTACCACTCGGGGTGCCGCGTACGCGCCTTGGCCATCGCCTCCTCGACTTGCGGAATGACCTCATTCAGCAGTCCCCCGGCACCTAGGATCTCGTCCGCCCTCTGCAAGAACTCCGGCCGAGGTGTCCGCACCCCCCGCTCCATCGCGGAGATCTGGTCGGGGCCGAAGTTCACCAGGCTGCCGAACTCCCGCTGACTAAGGCCAGCGCGCTCCCGCATCAGCCTCAACTGCTTGCCCAGTACGACGAACACCGCAGTCGCCCCGTTCTCCTCCGCGGGTGTCTCCGGCCTCCGCTCCTGTTCTTCCACAACGCCACCTCCGACGAGCCGTACACCAACGAGCCGCACCCGTACGACTACGCACAGTCGCCGAGTCACCCCTGGTCAGCGTAGAGAGAACCGGACACGCTCGGTGATGTGAACGCTGAAATCTCCACCCCCACGACCGAACTCGCGCAACGGCTCAGCGCGACCCCGCGAGGGGCCCGGCTCGCGCGTCGGCTGACCGGCAGTCAGCTCGCCGCCTGGGGATACCCGTACGACGGCGACCTGAGCCACACCGCCCAGCTCGTCGTGGCCGAGCTGGCCGCCAACGCCGTCACCCACGGTCGTGTCCCCGGGCGGGACTTCGAGCTGCGGCTGAGACTGCTGGCCGAGAGGGACACCCTGCGTATCGAGGTGAGCGACACACGGGGGGACCGCAGCCCGCGCTTCCTGGACGGGGGCCTGCTGGACGAGGCGGGGCGGGGACTGGTGGTCGTACAGGTGCTGGCGACACTCTGGGGCGTCACGGACCGCGAGGTCGGCAAGACGGTATGGGTCGAGCTGGCGCTCAGCGCGTGTACAGCCCCTCCACCTCGGTGGCGAAGTCGGACAGGACGCGGTCCCGGCGGAGTTTCATCGACGGGGTGAGATGGCCGGCCTCCTCGGTGAAGTCCACCGGGAGGACGGCGAAGCGGCGGATGGACTCGGGGCGGGAGACCATACGGTTGGCCTCGTCGACGGCCCGCTGGAGGACCTCGGTCAGCTCGGGGTCGCCGACCAGGAGCTCCGGGGGGACCGGGTGCTTGCCGATCATCTGGCGCCAGTGCGTGATGCCGTCCGGGTCGAGGGTGATCAGGGCGGCCACGTACGGGCGGGCGTCGCCGACCAGCATCACCTGGGAGATCAGGGGGTGCTGGCGCAGCCAGTTCTCCAGCGGGGCCGGGGCCACCGACTTGCCGCCCGCCGTGATCAGGAGTTCCTTCTTGCGGCCGGTGATGGTGAGGTAGCCCTCGTCGTCCAGCTCGCCGAGGTCGCCCGTGTGCAGCCAGCCGTCCCGGGTCGCCGGGACCACTCCGCCCGCCTGCGGATCCCAGTAGCCGCGCAGCACGTGGTCACCGGCGAGCAGGATCTCCCCGTCGGCCGCGATCCGCACCCGGGTGCCGGGCAGCGGCCAGCCGACGGTGCCCAGACGGGGTTTCAGCGGCGGGGTCACCGTGGACGCGCCGGTGGTCTCCGTCAGGCCGTACCCTTCGAAGATCTCGATGCCCGCGCCCGCGTAGAACGCGGCCAGGCGGCGGCCGAGCGGGGAGCCGCCGCAGATGGCGTACCGGACGCGGCCCCCCATCGCGGCGCGGATGCGGCGGTAGACGAGGGGGTCGTAGAAGCCGCGCTGCGTCTTCAGGGCGCGGCCGGGGGCGCCGCCGGTGCCGGTCTGGTGGGCCTCCAGCGCCTCGCCGTAGCGGACGGCCACGGCCGCAGCCCGGTCGAACACCGCCGCCCGGCCGCCGGCCTCCGACTTGGCGCGCGCCGAGTTGTAGATCTTCTCCAACATGTACGGGATGGTCAGCAGGCACGTCGGCCGGAACGCGGCCAGGTCCGGCAGGAGTTCGCGCGGGTCCAGGCTCGGGGCGTGGCCGAGGCGGACGCGGGCGCGGACGCAGGCGACGGCCACCATCCGGCCGAAGACGTGCGACATGGGCAGGAAGAGCAGGACCGAGGGTTCCTCGTCCTGGGACTTGAAGACCGGGTGGAGGAGTTCGATCGCGTTGTCCACCTCGGCGAGGAAGTTGCCGTGCGACAGGGCGCAGCCCTTGGGGCGGCCGGTGGTGCCCGAGGTGTAGATCAGCGTGGCGAGGGTGTCGGGGCCGAGCATGCCCCGGCGTACGGCGACCTCCCCGTCCGGCACCGGGTCCCCCGCGGCGGCGAGCCCGGCCACGTCGTCGCGGTCCATCACCCAGACGTGGCGCAGGTCGGGCAGGTGCGGGCGTTCGGGGCCGAGGGCGGCGGCCTGCGCGACGGTCTCCGTGACCAGGGCGACCGCGCCGGAGTCGTGCAGGATCCAGCGGGTCTGGAAGACGGAGGAGGTCGGGTACACCGGGACCGTGACCAGGCCGGCCGCCCAGGCCGCGAAGTCCAGCAGGGTCCACTCGTAGGTGGTCCGGGCCATGACCGCGATCCGGTCGCCCGGCACGAGGCCCGAGGCGATCAGGCCCCGGGCGACCGCCTGCACCTCGGCGGCGAACCGGGCCGCCGTCACCTCCGTCCAGCCGCCGTCGGGCCGTCTGCGGCTGAGGACGGTCGCGTCCGGGGCGGCTTCCGCGTTGTCGTACGGCAGGTCGGCGAGGGAGCCGTGGGTGACCGGAGGTGCGAACGGGGGGACGGACGCCTCGCGCACGGCGCCGTCCAGCCGGCGTACCGCCGGTGCGACGAGGACCGGTCGGCCGTCGTAGTCGACGGCGTGGACGGGGGTGCCGGAGGAGGTGGACGTGTGCGGGTACGGCGTGGACACGGGCGGCTCCTCTGGCGGGCGTGCACCTGCGGTGGGCCCGGGACGGCAGGACGTTACCGCTGGTTAGGCAGGTGATCGTACGGGTCTGCTGTGAGGGGGTTGTGCGGGTCCGGAGAGCATCCGGGGCCGGGAATGTGCAGCCTCGGGGGTTATGTGAGAGGCGTTCACCTTCGCGGGCGGGGCCGCGGACACGGGTGGCCCGCCTCCAATTACCTCCGGTAACCTTACTCCTGAGTAAGCATTCGGGACCGACCCGCGCGGGAGTCGCACACGGCCGACCGCCGTCCGGACCCCGCCGGTACGGTGCCCGGCCGGAGCCCGCTGGAGACCCCATGAGCGCCGTCACCCTCACCACCGCCCCCGCGCTCGCCCCGCTGCTCGCCCGCGGCGCCCTGCGCTCCCCCTTCAAGCGGCCCGCCCCCGACGCGGCGTTCCCGCGCACCCGGCTCGTGCTGCCCGGCCTGCGCGTGGACCTGGTCGCGCTCACCGCCTACGAACGCGTCTGCGGCTTCCCCACCGGTGAGCCCGACCTCCCGGTCACCTACCCGCACGTCCTCGGCTTCCCGCTGGCCATGCGGCTGATGAGCGGCCGGGACTTCCCGTTGCCGTTGCTGGGGCTGGTCCACACCTCGATCGAGATCGTCCGTACCAGGGCGCTGCCGGCCGGCGGGGAGTACGAACTCGCCGTGTGGATCGAGGGGCTGGCACCGCACCGGCTCGGCACCGAGGCCACGGTGGTGACCACGCTGCGGTCCGGCGGGGCCCCGCTGTGGGAGTCCCGCAGCACCTACCTCGCGCGGCACCGGCGCCGTCCGGCCCCCGCCGGGCGGCACGCCGCGCGCCCCGCGAGCGACGCGCTGCCCGTCGTCGCCGAGTGGCGGCTCGCCGGGGACGTGGGCCGGCGGTACGGCGCCGCCTCCGGTGACCGCAACCCCATCCACCTGCACCCCTTCACCGCCCGCCTCTTCGGCTTCCCGCGCGCCGTCGCCCACGGCATGTGGAGCGCCGCGCGGTGCCTGGCCGCCCACGGGACGCCCGACGCGGCCCTCGTCCGGGCGCGGTTCCGGGCGCCGGTGCTGCTGCCGGGCACGGTGGCGTACGTCGCCGACGGCAGCGGGCGGTTCGGCCTGCGCGGCCCCGGCGACCGCACCCACCTCACCGGCGAGGTCCAGTGCCTGCCCTGATCCCGGGGCGCACCACCATCGCCGGGTGCGGGAGCGTCGTGGCCGTTCGCGCAGTTCCCCGCGCCCCTCAAGCCCGCTGCACCCAGCCCACCCAAGGGGCGCGGGGAACTGCGCGGCGAGCCACAACGCACCCGCACCCGAAGAACAACCGGTCGTTCCTAGGAGTCGGCCGGGGGTGGGGTCCAGGGGTGGCCGGTCATCAGGTTGGCCAGGCCCGCCCAGGCGAAGTTCATCAGGGTCGCCGCCGACTGCCGGGCGCTCACCCCCGGTGTCGTGTTCGCCCACGCGGCGAGCGACTCCGCCGCGCCGACCAGCGCCTCCGCGATCCCGGCCACCTCCCGCTCGGGCAGGTCGGGGTCCCGGTGCGCCTCGCGGGCGGCGACCGCCACCAGCCGGGTCACGAACGCGACGATCTCCGCGCGCATCGCGGCGACCTCGGCCGCGAAGGGCTCACCGTGCGTCCGGGCCTGGAGGTGCAGCACGGACCACCCGTCGGGGTGCTCGGCGGTGTGCGCGAAGAACGCCCGCAGCCCTTCCCAGAGCTGGAGGTCGGCGGGCAGGTCCGGGCGGACGCCCGCGCGGACGGCCGCGGTGAGCGCGGCGGCCTCACGGCGGATGCAGGCGGTGAAGAGGCATTCCTTGGAGGTCAAGTACAGATAGACCAACGGCTTGGACACGCCCGCCAGTTCGGCGATCTCGTCCATCGAGGCGGCCATGTACCCGCGTTGCCCGAAGATCCGTACGGCCGCGTCGAGCATCTGCTGCTCGCGTACCGCCCTCGGCATCCGTTTGGTCTTGACGCCACCCATGAGGGCAAGCCTAGTTGGGCGCGGCGGCCCCGCCCTGTGCCCGGGACGTGTCGTCGGCCAGGTCCTCCTGGCTGCGGTTGGCGTCCAGGTTGGCCTTGATCCGGTCGACCTTGTGCACGATCTGCACCGAGGCCCGCTCCCGCTCCTTGCGCAGCACGACCCAGCTGACCGGCGCGGAGACGACGAGGGCGAGCAGCAGGACCCACAGGAGGTTGGAGTCGCCGAAACCGCGCGGGAAGATGCCCGAGTAGACGGCGCCCCAGACGACCAGGAGGCAGCCCGCGAAGACACCGAGGCGCATCAACGTGTAGCGGAGCATCTCAATCCACTCGTCCGATTCCAAAAGGGGTCAGCTTCCAGTGAAGCACGGGCCGCGGGCGGCGACGCAGGGGGGTGGGGTCAGCCGAGCGGCAGCAGCATGACGATGTCGTCGCGGTCGTCGCCGGGCGCGACCCGGATGGCGTCCGGTATCCGGCCGACCTCCTTGTAGCCGCAGGAGGCGTAGAACCGCTCCAGGTCCAGCCCGCCCCGGCAGGTCAGCCGTACCGCCTCGACGCCCGCCATCCCCCGGGCGGCGTCCGCGGCGGCGGCCAGCAGGTCCCGGCCGTGGCCCCGGCCCTGGTGCCGGGGGGACCATCACCGTGTACAGCCAGATCCAGTGGGTCATCAGCCGGTGGGTGTTGCGGGTGAGGAAGGCGGTGGCGGCCACCTCGCCGGTGTCGTCGTGACCGACGAGCAGCCGGGTGCGCCCCTCGGCCATCTGCGCGAAGTACCGCACCAGCTCGGGCCGCACCTCCTCGCGGGTCACCGGGGCGACGAAGCCGACGGCCCCGCCCGCGTCGGTGACGTCCGTCCACAGCCCCAGGATGCCGTCGCGGAGCGCGGGGGTGACCGGCGGGTCCAGAGTGAAGGTAAGGGACATGCGGGAATGGTAACCCTTACCCGGCGGGGCCCAGGGCGCGCACGGCCACCTCCAGGTCGGCGACCAGACCGCCGTAGGCCCGCTCCCGGTCGTCCGCGCGCAGCACCGCCGACGGGTGCACGGTCGGTACCAGCCGCTCCGGCCGGCCGTGGATCTCCTCCTCCAGCACGGTCCCGCGCACCTGGGTCACCCGGAACGACGACCCCAGCAGGGCCTTGCCGGCCGTGGCGCCCAGCACCACGATCAGCTCCGGCTCCACCAGGGCCAGCTCGGCCGCCAGCCACGGCCCGCACGCCGTCGTCTCGCGCAGGTTCGGCGCCTCGTGGATGCGGCGCTTGCGCGGTTCCGCCCGCGTGAACTTGAAGTGCTTGACCGCGTTGGTGACGTACGCCTGCGCCGGGTCGAGGCCGGCGTCGGCCAGGGCCCGGTCCAGGAGCTTGCCGGCGGGCCCCACGAACGGTTTGCCCTGACGGTCCTCCTGGTCACCGGGCTGTTCGCCCACGAGCATCAGCCGGGCGGACGCGGCTCCCGTCCCGAACACCGTCTGCGTGGCATCCCGGTGCAGGGGGCAGCCGCGGCAGCCGGCCGCGGCCTCGCGGAGGGCGGCGAGACCGCCGCCGTCCGGCACGAACGGCTCCGCCGTGTACGCGTCCTCGGGGGCAGGGGTGTCGGCCATGCGGCCCGGGTACCCAGGACGGGGACCCGGACCCGCGCCCGGAGGGGTCAGACCCGCATCGGCTGGGGGGACTCGCGGCGCGCCGGGTCCGGGCCGTCGTACTCGCGGATGATCTCGTAGCGGGTGTTGCGCTCCACCGGGCGGAAGCCCGCGTCCCGGATCAGGTCCAGAAGGTCGTCGCGGGTCAGCTTGTTCGGCGTGCCGTAGTTGTCCGCGTCATGCGTGATCTTGTACTCGACGACCGAGCCGTCCATGTCGTCCGCGCCGTGCTGGAGGGCCAGCTGCGCGGTCTGCACCCCGTGCATGACCCAGAACACCTTCACGTGCGGGACGTTGTCGAACAGCAGCCGGGAGACCGCGAACGTCTTCAGCGCCTCCGCGCCCGTCGCCATCCGGGTGCGGGCCTGGAGGGTGTTCCTGACCTTGCCGTCCCGCACGTCCACGAAGTCGTGCTGGTAGCGCAGCGGGATGAAGACCTGGAAGCCGCCGGTCTCGTCCTGGAGCTCACGCAGCCGCAGCACGTGGTCGACGCGGTGGCGCGGCTCCTCGATGTGCCCGTACAGCATGGTGCACGGGGTCTTCAGACCCTTCTCGTGCGCCAGGCGGTGGATGCGGGACCAGTCCTCCCAGTGGGTGCGGTGATCCACGATGTGCTGCCGGACCTCCCAGTCGAAGATCTCGGCGCCGCCGCCGGTGAGGGACTCCAGGCCCGCGTCGATCAGCTCGTCGAGGATCTCCGACGCCGACAGCCCGGAGATCGTCTCGAAGTGGTGGATCTCGGTGGCCGTGAACGCCTTCAGCGAGACGTGCGGGAGGGCCGCCTTCAGCTCCCGCAGCGACCGCGGGTAGTACCGCCACGGCAGGTTCGGGTGCAGGCCGTTGACGATGTGCAGCTCGGTGAGGTTCTCCGACTCCATCGACTTGGCCAGCCGCACGGCCTCCTCGATGCGCATCGTGTACGCGTCCTTCTCGCCCGGCTTGCGCTGGAACGAGCAGTACGCGCACGAGGCCGTGCACACGTTGGTCATGTTCAGGTGCCGGTTGACGTTGAAGTGCACCACGTCACCGTTCTTGCGGGTGCGCACCTCGTGGGCGAGCCCGCCCAGCCAGGCCAGGTCGTCCGACTCGTACAGCGCGATGCCGTCCTCGCGGGTCAGCCGCTCCCCGGAACGGACCTTCTCCTCCAGCTCGCGCTTGAGCCCGACGTCCATGCCCACACCTTTCTCCGACAACCCGGCCAACGGTATCCCTAGACCTCTTCCGGCAGCTCGCCGACCCGGTTCTCCCACTTCGTGGACAACACGATGGTGGTACGGGTCCGGGACACGCCCTTGGTGCCGCTCAGCCGCCGGATCGTCTTCTCCAGGCCGTCCACGTCCGTCGAACGCACCTTGAGCATGAAGGAGTCGTCACCGGCGATGAACCAGCAGTCCTCGATCTCCGGCAGGTCCCGCAGCCGCTGCGCCACGTCCTCGTGGTCGGCGGCGTCCGACAGCGAGATGCCGATCAGGGCGGTCACGCCGAGACCCAGCGACGCCGAGTCCACCGTCGCGCGGTAGCCGGTGATGACACCGGCCGCCTCCAGCCGGTTGATGCGGTCGGTGACGCTGGGGCCCGACAGGCCCACGAGGCGGCCCAGCTCCGCGTAGGAGGCCCGGCCGTTCTCCCGCAGAGCCTGGATGAGCTGCCTGTCCACCGCGTCCATGCGATCGAAGCCTTCCGGTGAATGTTGCCGAAGTGATGAGAGGTACGTACGTACTGCTACGTGTCCGCCGTGCCGCCGCCCAGCTCACCCCGCCAGCGCCGGTACAGGCCGTGCCCGACGCCCGCCGCGTCCAGCACCCGGCCGCCGACGAAGTCCACCAGGTCCTGGATGTGGGTGGCGCCCGCGTAGAAGGCGGGCGAGGCCGGGACGACCACGGCGCCGGCGTCGTCCAGGGCCACCAGGTGCCGCAGGGTCTGCCCGTTCAGCGGGGTCTCCCGCACGGCCACGACCAGCGTCCGCCGCTCCTTCAGCGTGACGCTCGCCGCGCGCTGGAGCAGGTCCTTGGACAGGCCGAGCGCCACTCCGGCCACACAGGCGGTGGAGGCGGGCACGATGAGCATCCCCTTCGCCGGGTACGACCCGGAGGACGGGCCGGCCGCGAGGTCGCCCGCGTTCCAGTACCGCACCCCGCTGACGTCCACGTCGAAGGTCCCCGGCTTGCCGTCGGCGCCGCGCGCCAGCCAGGCCCGCAGGTCGTCCTGCCAGTGGGCGTCGCGGAACGAGATCCCCGTCTCGTCCAGCAGCGTCAGCCGCGAGGCCCGGCTGACCACAAGGTCCACCGCTTCCCCCGCCGCCAGCAGCGCGCGCAGCACGGCCGCCGCGTACGGCGTCCCCGAAGCTCCGGACACCCCCACGATCCAAGGCACGCGCTGCGTTTCTCCTGCGTTCACACCTTGAGCGTACCGGCGGACGCGAAGGGGCTCAGGACCGGTGGTCCCCCGGCTCCTCAGACGGTGAGCCCGCGCACCAGCAGATCCAGCAGCGCGCACACGAACAGGGCAATGCCGATGAAGCCGTTGACCGAGAAGAACGCCCGGTTCAGCCGGGACAGGTCGTGCGGGCGCACGATGCGGTGCTCGTAGACGAACGCGGCGGCGACGATCAGCAGACCCAGCCAGAAGAAGGCACCGGCGTGGGTGGCGACGCCGTACCAGGCGAACAGGGCCGTCGTCACCGCGTGGCAGGCCCGGGCGCCCCAGATCGCGGCCGGCACCCCGAACCGGGCCGGCACCGACCGGACACCGACCTCACGGTCGGTCTCCACGTCCTGGCAGGCGTAGATCAGGTCGAAGCCGCCGATCCAGATACCCACCGCGAGGCCGAGGACGACCGCGTCCCAGGACCAGGAGCCGGAGACGGCGAGCCAGCCACCGATGGGGCCCATGGCCTGGGCGAGACCGAGGATGGCCTGCGGGAAGTCGGTGAACCGCTTCCCGTAGGGGTAGACCACCATCGGGACCACCGCGACCGGCGCCAGGGCCAGGCACAGCGGGTTCAGCAGGGCCGCCGCGCCGAGGAAGACCACCAGGGCGATCAGGGCGCCCGTCCAGGCGTGCTTCACCGACATCGCGCCGGTCACCAGCTCGCGGTGGGCGGTGCGCGGGTTACGGGCGTCGATCTCGCGGTCGATGATCCGGTTGACGGCCATCGCGAAGGTGCGCAGGCCCACCATGCAGACCGTGACCAGGAGCAGGCGCACCCAGTGGATGTTCCTGTCCCACGCGTACATCGCGGTCAGGGTGGCGATGTAGGCGAAGGGCAGCGCGAAGACCGAGTGCTCGATCATCACCAGGCGCAGGAACGCCTTGGTGCGTCCCGGCCGCGGCATGGCGGCGGACACCGACGTCACAGTCCGTACTCCTTCCAGCGGCGGTCCACCAGGGCCGCCGTATCCGGGTCCGACAGGACCATCTCCGGCCACCCGCCGTCACGGGTGTAGCCCTCCTCCGGCCACTTCCGGGTGGCGTCGATGCCCGCCTTACCGCCCCAGAACTGCTGGTAGGAGGCGTGGTCGAGATGGTCGACGGGGCCTTCGACGACCGTGAGGTCACGGCCGTAGTCCGTGTTGCCGAGCGCCCGCCAGGCGACCTCGTGCAGGTCGTGGACGTCGCAGTCGGCGTCCACGACCACGATCAGCTTGGTGAGCGACATCATGTGCGCCCCCCAGACGGCGTGCATCACCTTCTGCGCGTGCTTCGGGTACTTCTTGTCGATCGAGACGATCGCGCAGTTGTGGAAACCGCCGGCCTCCGGCAGGTGGTAGTCCACGATGTCCGGGACGATGATCTTCAGCAGCGGCAGGAAGAAGCGTTCCGTGGCCCGGCCGAGCGGACCGTCCTCCGTCGGGGGGCGGCCCACCACGATCGACTGGAGCAGGGGGCGCCTGCGCATGGTCACGCAGTCGATGGTCAGCGCCGGGAACGGCTCCTGCGGGGTGTAGAAACCGGTGTGGTCGCCGAACGGACCCTCGGGGAGCACCTCGCCGGGCTCCAGCCAGCCCTCCAGCACCACCTCGGCCTGCGCGGGCACCTGGAGCGGCACCGTCTTGCAGTCGACCATCTCGATCCGCTTGCCGGCGAGGAACCCGGCGAACAGGTACTCGTCGATGTCACCGGGGAGGGGGGCGGTGGAGGCGTAGGTGACGGCCGGCGGGCAGCCGAAGGCGATGGCCACCGGCAGGCGCTCGCCCCGGCGGGCGGCCACCTGGTAGTGGTTGCGGCTGTCCTTGTGGATCTGCCAGTGCATGCCGATGGTGCGCTTGTCGTGGCGCTGGAGGCGGTAGAGCCCGAGGTTGCGGATGCCCGACTCCGGGTCCTTGGTGTGGGTCAGGCCCAGGTTGAAGAAGGAACCGCCGTCCTCGGGCCAGGTGAACAGCGCCGGCAGCCGCTCCAGGTCGACGTCGTCGCCGTGCAGGACGACCTCCTGCACGGGGGCGTCCTTCACCTTCCTCGGCGGCACGTGCGCCATCGCGCCGAGCTTGCCGAACGCCTCGCGCACCCCGACGAAGCCGTGCGGCAGCTCGGGCCGCAGCAGTCCGCCGATCCGCTCGGAGATCTCGGCGTACGACGTGAGGCCAAGCGCCTTCAGCAGGCGGCGGTCGGTGCCGTACACGTTCATGGCCAGGGGCATGTCCGAGCCGCGCACGTTCTCGAAGAGCAACGCCGGGCCGCCGGACTTCTGCACCCGGTCGACGATCTCCCCGACTTCCAGATGGGGGTCGACCTCGGCCTTGATGCGCCTGAGGTCCCCCTCGCGCTCCAGTGCCCGCAGCAGGGAGCGAAGATCGTCGTAAGCCATGTGTCCCAGTATCGGCCACCCGCTACTCTGGCCGGGTCACCAGGGTCGTCTCACGGCGTGGGGAGTACGCGCGGCCATGCTCAGGTATCTGCCGTTCCTGCTGGTCCTCGCGGTGTGGATCTACGCCTTCGTGGACTGTCTGAACACCCCCGAGGACGAGGTCCGCCACCTGCCGAAGGCGGCCTGGCTGGTCATCGTCCTGTTCTTCGGCGAGGTGCTGGTCGGACCGGTCGCCTGGCTGATCACCGGCCGGGCACGGCCCGCGGCCGCCGGCGGACCGGCCCCGGCCGGGCACGACGGGACCGCCGCGCGCTGGGTCGCCCCGGACGACAACCCCGAGTTCCTGAACTCCCTGAACCGCACCGAGAAGACGGACAAGAGGGACAGGACGGACAAGGACGGCGACCCTCGGCACGACTAGGGTCTTTCGTTCGGATCGGGCCGGACCCGCGAGCCCGGCAGGATCCGAACGAGAGGCCCTAGCGCGGCGGGCGGCCGGCCGCCCCGGTCACCGTCGGTTATTCACTTCCGCGTTCGGCCTGCCACCCGTTCCGTTGAAATGAACCGGACGGGCATGTCCCGGCCGCGTCCCACGGCATTGCCTTGCAGGGGAGCCCGCACCCAGGGGTCCCTTTGCGATGGGAGACGCGTGCGAATCACTGACATCCAGCGCTGCGAGGTCCGGCCGGGACGGCTCGTCGAGTGGACGCTGAGCCCGGCGACCGTCGAAGCGGCGACGGCACTCCCGGACGACTCCCGGCCGCCCGCCTACATCCAGGAGTCGCACATCAGGACCGCCAAGTGCGTACGGGACGACGGGCTGTTCGTGCCGACCTGGCTCGGCACCGCCTTCGACCTCCCCGGCCCGGTCGACCTGGACCTGCTCCAGGAGGCGCTGCGCGCCTGGACCGTGCGGCACGAGACGCTGCGCAGCGGCTTCCGCTGGGCGGGCGGCGCGGGTGACGAACTGCGCCGGTTCACCCTCGACGCGGCCGACGTGACCCTGCGCCGGGAGGTGGTCGGCGACTTCCCCGACGCCGACCTGCTCGTGCGGCACCTCCAGGACCGCTTCGACACCGTCGCGGACGCGCTGCGCTGGCCCAACCTCATCTACACGGCGGTCGTCCGGGACGACGGCGCCAGCGTGTACATGGCCTTCGACCACAGCAACGTCGACGCCTACTCCGTGCACCGGATCGCCGCCGAGATCCACGAGCTGTATACGGCCGGCGCCGCCGGCACCGCCCCCGAGGCCCCGGCTCCCGTCGCCAGCTACGTCGACTTCTGCGAGATCGAGCGGGCGGACGCCGACCGGCTCGACGGCGGACACGACATCGTCACGCGCTGGCGGGAGTTCATCCGCCGCTGCGACGGGACGCTGCCGGGCTTCCCCGTCGACCTCGGCCTGGACCCCGACGGCCCGCTGCCGCGGCAGCAGATGCTGTGCGAGCCGCTGGCGGACGCCGAGGAGGCGGCGGCGTTCGAGGCGTACTGCCGGCCCTACGGCGGCAGCATGGTCGGGCTGCTGGCCGCGACCGGGCTCATCGTCCACGAGCTGGGCGGGCAGCCGGTGTACCGCACGGTGGTGCCCTTCCACACCCGGGTGAAGTCCCGGTGGAGCGACTCCGTCGGCTGGTACGTGGGCGGCGCCCCCATCGAGGTGCCCGTGAGCCGCACCCGCGGCTTCCCGGAGACCGTACGGGCGGTGCGGGCCGAACTCCAGGCGAACCGGCCGCTGGCCCGGATGCCGCTGGCCCGGGTGCTCGCCCTGCTCGGCACGGACTTCCGGCCCACCTCCCCGGACCTGTACTCGATCGTCTCCTACCTCGACGCGCGCGGCATCACGGGCGCCGAGCGGTGGCCCGAACAGCGGGCGCACGCCCTGCTGCGGGTGTCGTACGGGGACCAGGTGTGCGTGTGGGTCAACCGGCTGCACGAGGGGCTGTGGCTGGCCAGCCGCTACCCGGACACGGACGTCGCCGCCAAGAACGTGCGGCTCTACGTCGAGCGGCTGCGGGACCGGATCGCCTCGGTGGCCCACGGGCGCCTCCCGGCGGTTTCGTGACCCAACGGTCACCGCGGACCCTGGTGTGGATCAACTATCCCTTTCTACACTGGTGTTGAGGGGGAGATGCGGTGCACAGACGGTTGCACGGGCGCGGGGCGCTGTTCGACGTGGATCCGGCCGGCCTCGCGCCGCGGCTCGTGGGCCTGCGCCCGCACCAGCACCGCGGCCATCCGTACGAGCACCCGGACGAACCGCCGTTCGTGGTGCTCACCGGGGCCCGCGGACTCGGCAAGAGCGCGGTCCTCACCGAGCTGCGCGACGCCTACCGGGGGCACACACCGGTCGCGCTGGCCGACTGCGCGGAGGCCCAGTTCGCGGCGCCGCCCGCGGACCGGCCCGCCGCGTCCTGGTCGCCGCTCGCGCAGGCCCTGCTGATCATCGCCGAACAGCTCGCCGCGCCGGTGACGGGCGCCGGCCGGATCACCTTCCCGCGGCTGATGCCGGGACTGGTCGCGGTGGCCGCCGGCGGCTGGGGCGACGCCGACTCCGAACGCATCCGCCGGGAGGTCGAGCGGATCCTGCTGCTGAACGAGAGCGGCACGTGGATCAGCGGGCTGGCCGGGCGCTGGGCCGGGAAGGTGGCGGCCAAGGTGGTCGCCGCGGCCACCGGCACCGGGCCCCTGGTGTCGGGCGCCATCGAGGCGACCCTGGAATCCGTCGCCGAGGGGTTCACCAACCGCCGGCAGCAGAAGGCGTCGACCTGGTACCGGACGTACCCGAACGCGGGCGGCAACGCCCAGCGCGGCCTGATGCTGCTGTCCGCGCACTTCCGGGACGGCGGCGGCTCCCGGGAGCACGCCGAGCGGTACCTGGTGCGGGCGCTGCTGGCCGACCTGACGGAGGCGTACGCGGGGATGCTGCCGCGGATGCAGCGGCTGGGCCGGCCGCTGGTCCTGCTGGACAACGCCCAGTCGGCGCCGGGCCCCGGCCTGATCGCGGCCGTGCTGCGGGACCGCACCGAGGGCATCGGGGACCGGGTGGCGTTCGTCGCGGCCCGGCGCGGCGAGGCCCGCGACGAACTGCCGGGCGCGGCGCGGCGGGAGCTGGCGGAGGCGGCCCGGCGCTGCGACTGGGCGCCGGACGCGTCCCCCTCCTCGCGGGCGCTGCTGCTCGCGCTGGCGCCGCTGAGCCAGGACGACACCCTGCACATCGTCGGCGCGGTCCGTGCGGACGCCGCGGTCCCGGCGCAGCTCCCTCCGGCCGTGCACCGGCTGACCGGCGGGAACCCGTTGGGCATCACGCTGCTCGCCGACTCCGCCGCGCAGGCCCTGCCCGGCGTGACCTCGCTGGGCGGACTCCTCACGGCCGGCCTGCGCCCCGCCGAGGACCGGCCCGCCGTCCCCGCCTACCAGGCGCTGCTGGACCGGCTGGTGCCGGCCGAGCACCTGGAGGAGCTGACCGTGCTGGTCGCCGCCCACGACCACGGCTCGGCCTGCGCGGTGGCCGAGGCGCTGCTGCCGGACACCTTCGGGCCGGCGCGGGTACGGGCGCTCCAGACGCTCCTCGTCGAGGAGGGGTTGCCCGCCGTGCCGGGCCGCTTCGTCGGCGACCCCTTCGTGCGCACCCTGCTCCTGCTCCGGCTGCACCTGCGCGACGCCGACCACGCGTCCTGGCGCACCGCCCACGAGACGCTCGTCGCCCACTACCCGGACGCCGAGCACGCCCGCTACCGGCTGCACCACGAACTCGCCCTCGGGGACACCGGGGCGGCCGTCGCCCACCTGTGCGACACCTTCGCCACCGCCGACCCCCGGGCCTGGCTGCGCACCCTGCGCTTCGTCGCGTCCGCGCCGTACTTCCACGCGCACGACGCCGAGGGCCGCGACTTCACCGGCCGCGGCGACCGGCGGGCCGCCGTCGCGCTCGGCCGCACGGACGCCGGGCACACCGTGCCGGAGGGCTCGGACGCCGTGCTGCACCTGCGGATACGGCGGCTGCTGCACGCCGTGTGGCTGCTGGCCGACCCGCTGGTCCTGCCCGACCCGCAGGTGTGCGACCGGCTCCGCTTCGAGCTGGAGCAGCTGTCCAACCTGCGGCCGGCGGCCAACGCGCTGCTGTGGCGGGCCTCCCGGGACTGGCCGGCGGCGGCGCTGGCCGGACGCCCGATGGACGGCCCCGCGGCGGCCGGGGACGGCCCGCGGGACACGGGCGGGACGCACGGCCCGCACCGCCCCGACGACCCCGACGACCCCGACGACCCCGACGACGCGGACACCGCGGGCGCCGGTCCGGACCACCGACGCGGGGAGGCGTGATGACACGCAGGGGTGCGGGCACATGGCTGCGGGAGGGCGTGTGGGAGATCCCGCTGCGCCGCTACACGGCCCTGCTGCTGACGGTGGCCCTGGTGGCCGGCGTGGGGTTCGCGGTGCGGGCCCTGCTGCACGAGAACCGGTCCTGCGCGCCCGGGGTGTCCCGGCCGGCGGGCGCCGACGAGTGCGTGGGGGTGGCGACCGGGCCGTACGCCTTCGGGCAGCCCCGGCTGGCGGACGTGGTCCGGGCCATCGGCCGGGAGAACGACCGCCTGCGCCCGGGCAGTTACGTGACGGTGGCGCTGATGCTGCCGTACACCTCGACGTCCCCCACCAACCAGAACGACATCCGCCACCAGCTCCAGGGCGCCTACCTGGCTCAGTACCAGGCCAACCACGACGCCAACGGCGAACGCCCGCTGATCCGGCTGGTCCTCGCCAACCCGGGCGCGACCGGCACGCACTGGCGGCAGACCGTCGACCGGCTGATCGCGATGACGGCCGGCCCGGACCGGCTGCGGGTGGTCGCCGGCATCGGGCAGAGCACCGACGCCAACAAGCGGGCCGTCACGGAGCTGACCCGGCACCACGTCCCGGTGATCGGCTCCTCCATCACCGCCGACGACCTCGCCAACGGCCGGGGCAACGGGGACCCCTACCCCGGACTGGCCCGGGTGGCACCGACCAACACCGACGAGGCCCGCGCGCTCGCCTCCTTCGCGAAGGTCAGCGCGGGCAAGGCGCTGCTGGTGTACGACCGGCCCGGCGACCCGTACACGCGGACCCTCCAGCACTCCTTCGCGGCGCTGATCAAGGGCTCGCCGTTCGAGTCGCAGCCGTTCACCCCGCCCGCCGACCGCAGCCAGGAGGGCACCACCGCGAACACCTTCCGGCAGATCACCCACCTGGTGTGCGACACCCCGCGCAGGACGGACACGCTCCTGTTCGCGGGCCGGCACACCCAGCTGCGGCAGTTCATCAACGCGCTGGGCGGGCGCGGCTGCCAGGACCGGAAGTTCACCGTGCTGACCGGCGACGAGGCGTCCTACCTGACGCACGAGAAGGACCTGGACCGCGGCGTGCTGGGCCGCAGCCTCGCCGTGCGCTACACCTCGCTCGCCCACCCGGACGCCTGGACGAAGGACCGGGCGCGCACGGGCGGCTCGGCGGCCGACTTCGCGGCACTGAGCAAGCTGCTGTCGGCCGCGGACCGCGGCCCGCTGGGCCCGCTCGGCCAGGTCGCCCTGGACGACGGACAGCTGATCATCGGCTACGACGCCCTGCGGCTCGCCGTGCACGGTGTCCGGGAGGCGGTGCCGGCCGGCCGGAACGTTCCCGCGCTCACGGACGTGGGTCTTCAGTGGCCGCAGGTCAAGGGCTCGCTGCGGGTGGACGGGGCGAGCGGCTGGATCTGCCTGGACGTGCACGGCAACCCGTACGACAAGGCGGTGCCGATCGTGGAGCTGACCCCCACGGGCGGCTCGCGGTTCGTCCGGATCGCCTGGCCGGAGGGGAAGCCGCCGGGGAAGGAGTGCCTGCCGCCGTCCTAGGCGGTACGGCTCCCCCGGGGCGGGTACGGCCACGGCCGCGGAAGAGGGCAGGGGCTACGGCTGCGGGGGCCGGGACGGCTCCAGGTTCTCGATCAGCCGCTCGAAGTGGGCGCGCCAGCCCCGCTCCGACGCCTCCTCGCCCTGGAACTCGTGGGTGAACCGCAGGGCCGTGCCGCCCTCCCCGTCCCGCTCCAGGTGGAACCGGATGCGGCCGCCGCCCCCGACGGTGTACTCCGCGACCCGGTCCACGTCCCACGCGGTGATCTCCCCGCTGCCCAGGTCGCGCAGGGTGACGGCGCCGCCGAGCCGGGGTTCGAGCACGTCGGCCGGGGTGAGCCAGGCCCCGAGCCCCTCGGGCGTGGCCAGCGCGGCCCAGACGTCCTCCATGCGCCGCGGGAGCCGCACCACGAAGTGCAGGATGTGCGTGTTCCCGTGGGTCTGGCTGGTGCCCTGTGCGATGGAACCGCTCATGACACCAGCCTGCCCCCGGCGCCGGGGATGCGCACGCGGTTGCGCGGGCGCGCCGGGAGGACCGCGTCAGACGCCCGCGTACGAGTGCTTGCCGGTGACGAAGATGTTGACGCCGTAGTAGTTGAACAGCCAGCAGCCGAAGGCGATCATCGCCAGGTAGGCGGCCTTGCGGCCCTTCCAGCCGGCCGTGGCCCGCGCGTGCAGGTAGCTGGCGTAGGCGATCCAGGTGATGAAGGACCAGGTCTCCTTCGGGTCCCAGTTCCAGTACCGGCCCCAGGCGTCGCCCGCCCAGATCGCGCCCGCGATGATCGTGAACGTCCACAGCGGGAAGACGGCCGCGTTCACCCGGTAGGCGAACTTGTCCAGGGACGAGGAGGCGGGCAGCCGCTCCAGCACCGAGGTCGCGAACCGGCCGGGCCGGCCGCCGGTCTGGAGCTTGTTCTCGTACGAGTCCTTGAACAGGTACAGGATCGTGGCGACCGCGCCGACGTAGAACACCGCGCCGCAGAAGATCGCGGTGGAGACGTGGATGTACAGCCAGTACGAGTGCAGGGCCGGCACCAGCTGGTCGCTGGCCGTGTACAGGACGGTGACCGCGAGACCCAGGTCGAGCAGGACCGTGGTGATGAGGAACAGGCCGAGCCAGCGCACGTTCTTGCGCAGCGCCAGCAGCGCGAGGTACACGCCGACGGCCACCGTGGAGAAGGTGATGTTGAACTCGTACATGTTGCCCCACGGCGCCCGCTGCACCGAGGCCGCGCGGGCGACGACACCGACCAGCTCCACGAGGAAGGCCAGCACGGTGAGCGAGACTGCGATCCGGCCGTACAGGTCGCCCTGGACGTCCCCGCCGTGCGCGCCCGGCCCGTCCGGCACGTCCCGCGCGCCGGACGCCGAGCGGACGACGACCTTCGGCCGTTCCAGCACGGCGGTCCCGCCGGCCTGCCGCACGGTGACCGCCGGGGCCCCGGCGGTCCCGGCCGGCGCCGTCAGCGCGGCGGCCGTCCGGGCCACCTTGCTGCGGCTGCCCAGCAGCCACTCCGCGATGTACGCGAAGAAGGCCAGGGTGTACACGGCCATCGACGAGTAGATCAGCGTGTTGCTGATGCTCGCGAGGTGTTCGTTGGTTGCGGCGGCGAGAGTCACTTCTCAGCCCCTTCGGCAGGTACGACTGGGGATTGTGCGGAGTCGTCGCCGGGGTCGGGTGCCCCCGGCGCCTGGTCGTAGAGGACGCCGGCGAGGGCGCCCAGCTCTTCGGGCACCTTCGCGGACTCGCTGCGGCCGAGCCCGGCCATCTCCACCACCGTGACGCCGTCGGCGCCGCGCACCGCGCGCACCCACACGCGCCGGCGCTGGATGAAGAGGGAGGCCGCCAGGCCGAAGATCGCGGCGAGGGCACCCGCGAGCGCCCAGCCGCCGCCCGGCTCCTGGACGATCTCGAAGCCGGCCCACTCCTTGACGTCCTTCTCGAAGGTGACCGACCCGGCGCCGTTCGGCAGCTTCATGGTCTGGCCGGGCTTCAGGTTCATCCGCAGCTGCGCGCCCTTGGCGTCCTTGTAGTCCTTCATGTGCGTCTTGTCGAGCTGGTAGACGCTCTGCGGGATGCCCGAGTCGACACCGAGGTCGCCGTGGTACGGCTCCAGGTTCAGCACCGGGTTCAGCAGTGCGGGGAACGCCGAGGCGATCTCCATGCCGGCCCCGCCGTAGGTCGGCAGGAAGAAGGCCTTGATGCCGAGCTGCTCCTTGGTGCCCCTGGCGTCGCGGTAACCGTCCATGACCTTGACGACGCCCTGCGAGGTGACGTTCCCGTCGAGGGGCAGCAGCGGCACGGGGTTGTGGTAGACGACCCGGCCCTTGCTGTCGCGGACGGTGATGACGGGGGCGTAGCCGTGGCTGACCAGGTAGACCTTGGCGTCGCCGATCTCCAGCGGCTCGTTGACCTTGACGGTCGTCGTCCGCGCCTTGCCGCTCACGCCCTCGCTGTAGCTGATCCGCGCCTGGAAGGTCCGCGGGGTGCCGCGGTTGGGGCCGGTCAGCTCGTAGGTGCCCTTGAAGTCCTTCAGGTCGAAACTGAACGGCACGAGGTCGTCGTTGCGGAACAGGCTGCCGGACTTGAAGTCGTCGTACAGCGGCAGCGTGTTGGAGAAGCCGTCGCCCTCCACCATCAGCTTGGTGCCGTCGGACTTGAACATCTGGCCCGAGGCGAAGGCGACCAGCAGCACGATCAGCGCGACGTGGAAGACCAGGTTGCCGACCTCGCGCAGATAGCCCTTCTCGGCGGCGACGGCGTCACCGGCGGCGTGGGCGCGGAAGCGGCGCCTCTTGAGCAGGGCGAGCGCGGCCTCGCGGACCTGCTCGGGCTCCGCGGCGGTGCGCCAGGTGGTGTACGCGGGCAGCCGGTCCAGCCGCCGGGGCGCGCCCGGCGGACGGCCGCGGAGCTGGCCGACGAACTGCCAGGTGCGCGGGATGATGCAGCCGACGAGGGAGACGAACAGCAGGATGTAGACCGCGGAGAACCACACCGAGCTGTAGACGTGGAACAGGCCCAGCTTGTCGTAGACCGGGGCCAGCGTGCGGTGGGCGGCGCGGAAGTCGTCGACCTTGCTCGCGTCGGCGCCGGTCTGCGGGATCAGCGAGCCGGGGATCGCGCCGAGCGAGAGCAGCAGGAGCAGCAGCAGCGCGACCCGCATGGAGGTCAGCTGCCGCCAGAACCAGCGCGCCCAGCCGACCACCCCGAAGCCGGGTGGGGCGCTCTGCTCCTCCCGCGGCGCGGTGGACAGCTGGGAGCCGGCGGCGCCCAGGTCCTCCTGGTCCGCACTCGTGCCGGTCTCGGTCTTGCTCATCGGTCAGATCCCCACATCGAAGCCGTCGGACCAGGTCTGCATCTGCTGGATGAGACCGCTCCAGGCGCCGGTCAGCAGCAGCACACCGGTCAGGATCATCATGGAGCCTCCGATGCGCATCACCCACACATAGTGGCGCTTGACCCAGGCGAAGGCGCCGAGCGCCTTGCGGAAGGCGATCGCGGTGAGCACGAAGGGGACGCCGAGGCCGACGCAGTACACCAGCATCAGCAGGGACCCGCGCGCGGCGCTCGACTCCTGGAAGGACAGGGAGTTCACCGCGGAGAGCGTCGGGCCCATGCAGGGCGTCCAGCCGACACCGAAGAGGGCGCCGAGGAGGGGCGCGCCCAGCAGGCTGCCCGTCGGCCGCTTGTGGAAGCGGAACTCGCGCATGGTGAACCAGGGCAGCAGCCCCATGAAGAAGACGCCCATGACGATCATGAGCGCGCCGAGCACCTTGGACAGGGTGCCCTGGTAGTCGATCAGGCTGGCGCCGAAGAAGCCGAAGAGCGCGCCGCTGGAGACGAACACGGCGCTGAAGCCGAGCACGAACAGGGAGGCGCCCGCCACCATCCGCCCCCGCCGGGCCTCGGCCAGGTCGGTGCCCGCGACCCCCGTCACGTAGGAGAGGTAGCCGGGGACCAGCGGCAGCACGCAGGGCGAGAAGAACGAGACCAGCCCGGCGAGCAGGGCGATCGGCAGGGAGACCAGCAGGGCGCCGTGCAGGACGGTCTCGTTGCGGCCCTGGCCCGTCTCCGCGGCCAGCGTCAGCAGTGCGCTCACGTCACTTCTCCGCGAGGACCGGCTTGACCATCTTCAGCAGCGTCGTGTCGTCGAGCGGCTCCAGGGCGCGCGCGGCGATCTTGCCGTGCCGGTCGATGATGAGCGTGGAGGGGACGAGCTGCGGGTTCAGGGTGCCCTTCTTGAAGCGGAGCATCAGCCGGCCGGTCGGGTCGTACAGGCTCGGGTAGGTGATGCCGCGCGCCTTCTCGAAGGCGAGCGCGGGGATGGTGCTGGCGTCGCGGGTGTTGATCCCGACGAACTGGACACCCTTGTCCTCGTACCGCTTCGAGACCTGGGCGAAGTACTTCGCCTCCTCCCGGCACGGTCCGCACCAGGAGCCCCACACGTTGATGACGACGACCTTGCCCCGGTAGTCGGCGACGTCGAGGGACTTGCCGTCGACGGTCTTGCCGGACAGGTCGGGGACGGCGGCGCGCTGGCCGGCCGGGACGCTGTCGATGCCGTTGTTGCCGGTGACGAAGTTGGTGTCGCCGCCGCCACCGGAGATACCGCCCTTACCGCACGCGGACACGGTCAGGGCCGCGACGGCGGCCACAGCGCTGAGCAGGACGGCGCGGCTACGGGTACTCATGTGAAAAGTTTCGCATGCCTGTTCCGTGGCTCTCGCGCACCCCCCTGTCGGGCGGAAAACCGCATTTCAGGGCGTTTTTACAAGGGGCATTCCCGACATCGACCCCCACCGGCCCGGTCAGGCGGCGTCGGACGAGGCCGCCTTGCCGCCCCGCAGGAACTGCTTCCACCCCCCGGCGGGCCGCTGTCCGACCTCCAGCGTTCGCAGCCGGGCGAGCACCTCGGGCTTCTGCACGTCCATCCAGTCCACGAACTGCCGGAAGGAGACCAGCCGCACGTCGGCGCCCTTCTCCTTCTCCCGCGCGATGTGCCGGAAGGCCTCCTCGACGGAGTCCATGTAGATGCCGCCGTTCCACTGCTCGAAGTGGTTGCCGACGAAGAACGGCGCCCGGTTCGTCTCGTAGGCCCGCTGGAACCCCTGGATGTACGCCTGCGCGGACTGCTTGCGCCAGGCCGGGTAGTTGTAGGCGGGCGCCTTGGTCGAGTTCACGGACTGGTTGGCGAGCATGTTGTAGTCCATGGACAGCACCTCGAACGAACGACCGGGGAAAGGTATCTGCTGAAGGGGCAGGTCCCAGATCCCGAGCTTCTTCACCGGCCACACCTGGCGGCCGCCCGGCGAGGAGGCGTCGTAGCGCCAGCCCAGCTCGCGGGCGGTGGGCAGCAGGTTGTCCTGCCCGAGCAGGCAGGGCGTACGGCCGCCGGCCAGCTCCTTGTCGTAGTCGAAGGGCAGCGACGGCAGGTCGGTCCAGCCGGTGTTGGTCCGCCACTCCTTCACGAACGCCTTGGCCTGCCGGATCTCGCTCGCCCACTGCTGCGGGGTCCAGTTGCCGACCGTGCCGTGACCGGCGCAGAAGTGCCCGTTGAAGTGCGTGCCGATCTCGTGCCCCTCCAGCCAGGCCCGGCGCACGTTGGTCAGCGTGGCCTTGATGTGGGCGTCGGCGAGGTAGCCGATGTCGGAGGCGCCGCGCGGGTTGTTCGGGGGCTCGTACAGCCGCTTCTTCGCCTCGGGCAGCAGGTAGAGCCCGGAGAGGAAGAAGGTCATGCTCGCGCCGTGCTCCTTGGCCAGGTCCAGGAAGCGGGGGAAGAGGCCGTTGCCGACCTCGCCGGCGCCGTCCCAGGAGAAGACCACGAACTGCGGCGGGGCCTGCCCCGGCTCCAGCGGCACGGGCCTGGCCGGCTGGTGCGGCTGGCGGCCGGTGAAGGAGGTCGAGCCGTCGCCGATGGGCCGGGCCGGACGCGCCCCGCCGTTGCTCCCCTGCTCCTTCTTCCCCCCGCCGGAACCGCCCGGGTGCCCGGCACCGTCCGAGGACGTGGAGCCACCGCACCCGGCCAGCGAGGCGGCGGCCGCCGCGCCCGCGCCGAGGCCGATCGCTCCCCTGCGGGAGAGGCTGCGGGAGAAGGTGCGCATAAAGATCCCCGATCGTCACGCCTGGCTGGTGTCACCCAGACAGAGGGCGCGAGGATCGGGGAGGTTCCTCTGATTCTTATGTTTTTCACAAGAATCCCGGCGGAATACGGTAAGTCACCCCAATCGGACTCTGTGTTCCGAAGGGACCGCGCGGGACGGCCACCGGACCGCGCGGACCGGGTGGTCAGGCGCCGAAGGCCTTGCCCTGGGCCGTGCCCGCGCCCTTCTGCGGCTTGGCACCGGCGCGCAGGTGGACCGGGACCAGATCGATGGCGGGCTCGCTGTACCCGACCGACACGATCCTGTCCCCCTGATATGTGAATGTCGTCAGGGACGCGAGCGTGCACTGCCGCTTGCGCGGGTCGTGCCACAGCCGCCGCCGCTCGACGTAGGACCGCACGATCCAGATCGGCAGCTGATGGCTGACCAGCACCGCCTCGTGGCCGCGCGCCCGGTCCTTGGCCGCGTTCAGCGCGCCCATCATCCGCACGACCTGGTCGACGTACGGCTCGCCCCAGGACGGGCGGAACGGGTTGACGAGGTGCTTCCAGTTGTCCGGGTTGCGCAGCGCGCCGTCCCCGACGCCGAACGTCTTGCCCTGGAAGACGTTGTCGGCCTCGATCAGCCGCTCGTCGGTGTCCAGGTCGAGTCCGTGCGCCTTGGCGATGGGCGTGGCCGTCTCCTGCGCCCGCTCCAGCGGGGAGGCGCAGACGTGCGTCACGTCCCGCGGGGCGAGGTGCTCGGCGACCCGGTCGGCCATCCGCCGGCCCAGCTCCGAGAGGTGGTACCCGGGCAGCCGCCCGTACAGGATGCCGTCCGGGTTCTCGACCTCGCCGTGCCGCATGAGGTGGACGACGGTGATGTCCTTGCTGTCACTCATGCCGCTGTGGCCTCCGCAGCCGCCCGGGCCGCCGCCGGAAGGGCGTCGGCGATCTTCTGGATGGCCCGATCGTCGTGGGCCGTGGACACGAACCAGGACTCGAAGGACGACGGCGGCAGGTAGACGCCGTTCGCCAGCAGCGAGTGGAAGAACGCGGTGTAGCGGAACGACTCCTGCCGCTTGGCGTCCTCGTAGTCACGCACCTGCCGGTCCGTGAAGAACACCGAGAACATGTTGGAGGCCGTCTGGAGCCGGTGCGCGACCCCCTCCTTGGTGAGCGCCTCCGTCACCAGGGACCGGATCCGCTCCGACACGGCGTCCACGGTCTCGTACGCCGCGTCGTCCAGCAGCCGCAGCTGGGCCAGCCCGGCGGCGGTGGCGACCGGGTTCCCCGAGAGGGTGCCGGCCTGGTAGACGGGCCCGGCGGGGGCGAGGTGGGCCATCACGTCGGCCCGGCCGCCGAAGGCCGCGGCGGGGAAGCCGCCGCCCATGACCTTGCCGAAGGTCATCAGGTCCGGCCTGACCCCGTCGACGCCGAACCACCCGGCCCGGCTGGTCCGGAACCCGGTCATGACCTCGTCGGAGATGTACAGGGCGCCGTTCTCCCGGCAGGCGTCCCTGAGCCCCTGGTTGAACCCGGGGTGCGGCGGCACCACGCCCATGTTCCCCGGTGAGGCCTCGGTGATCACGCACGCGATCTCACCCGGGTGCCGGTGGAAGGCCTCCTGCACGGCCTCCAGGTCGTTGTACGGCAGCACGATCGTGTCGCCCGCCTGCGCGCCCGTGACCCCGGGGGTGTCGGGCAGCGCGAACGTCGCCACCCCGGACCCGGCGGCGGCGAGCAGCGAGTCGACGTGCCCGTGGTAGCAGCCGGCGAACTTGATCACCTTCGACCGCCGGGTGAATCCGCGGGCGAGCCGGATGGCGGACATGGTGGCCTCGGTCCCGCTGCTCACCAGCCGGACCTGCTCGACGGGCTCGACGCGGGCGACGATCTCCTCGGCGAGCGCGACCTCGCCCTCCCCGGGAGTGCCGAAGGACGTGCCGCGGGACGCGGCCTCCTGGACGGCGGCGATGACCTCCGGGTGGGAGTGGCCGAGGATCATCGGACCCCAGGAGCACACCAGGTCGACGTACTCGCGGCCGTCGGCGTCGGTCAGGTAGGCGCCCTTGCCCGACACCATGAAACGGGGGGTGCCGCCGACGGCGCGGAAGGCACGCACCGGGGAGTTCACCCCGCCCGGGGTGACGACGGAGGCGCGGTCGAAGAGCGCCTGTGAGGCGGGCGCGTCGTAGGGATAGGGCGTTTCGCTCAGGGCACTCATGACGTGCGTCTTCTCCGGCCTCTCGGACTCCGGTTGCGGGGTGACCACCTCAGGGTAGGCCGCGCCCCGGCCGGACCGCGGTCGGCCTCCGCATCGGGGCGCCGCCATCCGGCGGTCATCTGCGAGACTGGCACCTGATACACACAGCTCCTGCGCACGTAATCATCAGAAGCCGGGTGATCAGGGGCCGGACGGATCCCGTGGACTGTTGTTCCACCGCACGTTTCGGCGGGCGGCCGTGGGGGAGGTCACTGACACGATGATCGGGTTGCGCGGCGGGGGCCGTGCGTCCTAGAAAAGCAGTCGGGTGGAGATATGCATCGCGGTGGCGGACTGGGCGAGGGGACTGACGACCTGGGTCCTCGACGTGCCCGGCGGGGAAGGCACCGGCGCGACGCGGAGGAAACGACCGAGAGACGACAGGAGACACGGCAGGCCGACACGCGACCGACCGAGGCGCGACCGTCCGACACACGGCCGGTCGAGACGCGGCCGTCCGACGCATGGCAGGCTGACGCACGGCAGACACAGGGCGCACCGGGCGAACCCGAGCGGTACGACCGGCGGATCGACCGGGAACGGAACGACCGCGAGCGGACCGACCGGCAGCCGGCGCGTGATCCGGACAGCGGGACGGACCGGCCGGCCGACCGCCGGCTCGACCACCGGGTCGACCGTCTCCGGGCGGGGAGCAGGAATGGTGGTCGGGTGGGGGTGACGTACAAATACTTCGGCGCGCCGGACGGCGCGACCGCGGCCCGCGTACCCATCTCGATGCGTCCCGAGGAACTCGGCGGCGACGAGCTGGGCATGAACGGCATGTTCACCAAGATCAAGCCGGAGACGATGGCCGCGATGGTCCTGACCGGCATCGAGGGCGTCCCCCTGCACAAGGTGCCGCCCCTGGAACTCGTCGTCCTGCACCCCGACTACGCGGTCGTCAAGCTCCCCATGACGGTGGTCGACCCCCTGCGCGGCATCGGCGAGGAAGCGGTCGGCGCGGCGGCGTTCATCTGGTCCACGGTCCCGGACCGCGGCGGCCCCCGCGACGCCTTCAACGTCTACCAGCTCCTCCACGAGTGGCAGGACTTCAGCCACCGACTGCACGAGGCGGGGCACCAGCCTTACTGCCTGGTCTGGCCCTGACCGGGTTCCTCGGGTGACGGGCGGGGTTCTCGAACCCCGCCGTCGTCATGTGCGGGGAGGGGCCTTGCTTCGCCGTTCCGCAGCCGGGACGTTCATCTTCCCGCTCCCTCACCGGACGCGCCGCTGAGCGGAAGGAGATCGGCGTGTCCTGATCGTGCTGTGCCGGCCAGCAGGCGCAGGGCCGCGTCGGACGGGGTGCCGGGTTCGGCCGTGTAGGTGATGAGGCGCTGGCCGGCCGGGCCGGGCAGGCACAGGTTCTCGAAGCTCAGGTGCAGCGCGCCGACCGCGGGGTGGTGCAGGGACTTGCCGCCCGAGGTGCAGGTGCGGACGGGGTGCCGGGCCCAGAGAGCGGTGAACTCGTCGCTGTGGATGGAGAGCCGGCCGATCAGCTCGGCCAGGGCGCGGTCGTCGGGGTGGCGGCCCGCGACCAGGCGCAGGGAGGCGACCGCGAGGTGGGCCTCCTCCTTGTGATCGGGATACAGGTTCCGGTACCGCTCGTCCAGGAACAGCATCCGTACCAGGTTGGGCCGGTCCGCCGGGGTGTGCGGGGCCTCGCGGGGCAGGTGGGCGGCGAGCAGCGCGTGGCCGAGCGGGTTCCAGGCGAGGACGTCGCCGCGCCGGTCGAGGATGAGCGCCGGTACGTCCGTCATGGCGGCGAGCAACTGCCGGGCCGACGAGGTGGCGTGCTCGGCGCGGGATCCGCCGGGGCGGTGCCCGGTGGCCGGGCGGGCCAGGTCCTTGAGGTGGGCGGTCTCGTCCTCGGTGAGCCGCAGCGTGCGGGCGATCGCCTCCAGCACGGAGTCGGAGACGCCGGCCGCGCGGCCCTGTTCGAGGCGGGTGTAGTGGGTGATGCTGACGCCCGCGAGCAGGGCCAGTTCCTCGCGGCGCAGTCCGGCGACCCGGCGGCGGGCCGGCGCGGTCGCGATGCCGACGTCTTCCGGCCGCAGCGCGCCACGGCGGGACCTGAGGAAGTCTCCCAGCTCGGACAGGGCGCCCATGCGTGCCTCCGGGTGTCGGGCGGTCGTGGTCGGTCCATCCTGCCCGCCGGGGCACGGGCAGGGGATGCCCGTGGGTGGTCCTGTGATGACCACCCTCGCGGCGGGTGGTCGGGAGACGGTGCTGGCTGGGGCGGCCGGGGCGGACGAGCCTCGTACCGCGCGGCTCCGCCCCGGCCGGGACGGACGAGTGGGTACCGCGCGACTCCGTCACACAGAGGGGATCTCCTCGTCATGTCCGTCACCGTCACACCGTCCGTGGGTCCGCACACGGTTCTCACCCCACGGCTCCGCCTGGTGCTCGTGCTGCTGCTCGCGGCCCAGTTCATGCTGGCCGTGGACTTCTCCATCCTGAACGTGGCCCTGCCGGTGATCGGCGCCGGGCTGGGCTTCTCCCTCGCCCACCTCCAGTGGATCGGCACGTCGTTCGCCCTGTGCGCTGCCGGGTTCACGCTGTTGTTCGGCCGGATCGCCGACCTCTTCGGTCCCCGCAGGCTGTTCCTGGGCGGTCTCGTCGTTCTCGCCGCGGCCTCGTTGGCGGGTGGCCTGGCGCAGAGCCCCGGGATGCTGATCGCGGCCCGGGTGTGCCAGGGCCTGGCCACCGCCGCGGTGACCCCGGCGGGGCTGTCGCTGCTGACGACGTCGTTCCCCGAGGGTCCGCTGCGGGAGAGGGCGCTCGGGCTCAACGGGACACTGATGTCGGCGGGATTCACCACCGGGGCGATCCTCGGGGGCCTGCTGACGGACCTGCTGTCGTGGCGCTGGTCCTTCTTCGTCAACGTGCCGGTCGCGCTGGCGGTCCTCCTCGTCGCGCCCGCGGTCATCGCCGAGTCACGGCCCGCTGAGCGCCCGAAGCTGGACGTGCCGGGTGCGGTGACGGTCACGTTCGGGCTGCTCGCCGTCGTCCTCGGTCTGACGCGGGCCGGCGAACACGGCTGGGGCGCACCGGCCACGCTGGTCCCGCTGGCGGCCGGGGCCGCTCTGCTGCTGACGTTCCGGGCCGTCGAACGCCGGGTGCCCGCACCGCTGGTGCCGTCGGGCGTGCTCGGGAAGCGGTCGGTGGCGTGGGGCAACGTCGTGGGGCTGGTCGCGTTCCTGACCGAGACGTCGCTGGTGTTCCTGCTGACCCTCTACCTCCAGGAGGTCCTCGGCTTCTCCCCGCTGGCCGCCGGGTTGTCGTTCGGCGTGCTGGGCGCGGGGACCGTCGTCGGCGGGTCCGTCGCCCCCCGGGTGATCGGCCGGTTCGGCGCGCCCCGGACGATCCTCGCCGGCGGTCTCGTGCAGGCCCTGTTCACGGCGGTCCTGCTCGGGCTCGGCACCGGCCACTCCTCGCTCTGGCTCTTCCTGGGGGCGACGTTCGCGGGCGGGGTGGGCAACATGCTGGTCATCGTCGGTTTCATGGTCACCGCCACGTCCGGGCTCGCCGACCACGAGCAGGGACTGGCGACCGGCCTGGCGACGATGACCCAGCAGATCGGCATCACGATGGGTACCCCGGTGATGAGCGCCGTGGCCACCGCCGCGATGTCGGGTACGGGCGCGGCGGCGGTCCTCGGCGGGCTGCGGACCGCGATCGCGGTGAACGCGGCCGTCGTCCTCGTCGGCACGCTCGCCGGCGGTATCGTCCTGCGGCGCGCGGCGCGGTGACACTCCCGGTCGGGCCGGCTACGGCGCGGGACATGCCGGTGACGGGGCGGGGCAGGGCGGTCTCGCACCGTACTGCTGACCGGTCAGCAGTACGGCGGCTGGTTGGTCGGTGACGTCGCCACCCGCATCCACACCCCGAACTGCCGGTACGGCGGTGTTCGCGTCCTCGGCCATCATGGAGGGGCCCCGCTCGTGGCCCCGGCCGGACGCCGTCGGCGCCGATGGGCCCGGTGGCGCCCCGCGGGTCCGCGCCCGGGGGGGATCGGCACGGCGTCGGTCCCGACCGGGCCTACGTGATGTAGTTTCCCAACCGCCAGCGGCCACCGGGCTGTTCACACGTCTGTTCACGGGGGATCCATGCAGGACATCACGGAAGCGGAACCCGCCGGGGAGGTCTGTGCGCGCAGTCTCGCCCCGACGCTGACCGTCCTCGTCGTCAGCCTGGCCATCGCCGCCGTCGGTGTGTACGAGCTGTGCGGTTTCGGGCTGCACAGCCTGGACCGGCGCCCGCACCTGTTCAGCGACGGCCTGGCGACCGCTGGCGTGATCGTCGCCACGGTGGCCGCCGGGGCGGCGGTGGGCAACCTGGCGTGGCTGCTGACCGTGGCCCGGCGCGGCGGCGACTGACCCGGGACGGCGCCTGACCGGCCGGAGCCCGGAACCCCGCCGGTCAGGCGCCGTCCGCGCGGCGGGTGAATCCGCCCCCGGCCGTGAAGCCGATGACGGCCCCGCCGCCCTCCCGCCGTAAGGCGAACGGCGCTCCGCCGTGGGCCGTGGCGACCTCCCGCACGATGGACAGGCCCAGCCCCGAACCCGGCAGGGAACGCGCGTCGGCGGCGCGGTAGAACCGGTCGAAGATCCGGACGAGGTCGCCCTCCGCGATCCCCGGTCCCCGGTCGCGCACCTCCACCCGGACCGTGCCGGGCCGGGCCGGGCCGGTGACGCCGACCTCGATGGGCGCGCGGCCGTCCGGGTCGAACTTGGCCGCGTTCTCGACCAGGTTGGAGATGGCCCGCTGGAGCATCCCGGGCCGGCCCTCGGTCGTCGTGTCACCGCTGGTGCGCAGCACGATGTCCCGGCCGGTGCGGCGCCGGGCCAGCCCGACCACGTCCTCGGCCAGGTCGGCGAGGTCCACCCGCTGGGGCGGCTCCCCGTCGGACTGCCCGGCGGCGAGGTCGACCAGTTCGTTGACGAGGTCGGTGAGTTCGCGGGCCTCCTGGCCGAGGTCGGCGACCAGTTCCTCGCGGGCGCCGGGCGGCAGTTCGTCGATCCGCCGCAGCAGCGAGATGTTGGTGCGCAGCGAAGTGAGCGGGGTGCGCAGTTCGTGCCCGGCGTCCTGGACGAGGCGCCGCTGGTCCTCCTCGGACTGCGCGAGCCGGCCCAGCATGCGGTCGAAGGCCCGGCCGAGCCGTCCCACCTCGTCGAGGCCGGCGACCGGCACCTGGATGCCGAGCTGGCGGGTGCGGGCCACGTCCTCGGCGGCCGAGGTGAGGATCACCAGGCGCCGGGTGATGCGCCGGGCCAGCCACCAGCCGAACAGCCCGGCCGCGACCACGACGGCCGCCATCAGGATCAGCGTCCGCTGCTGCAACGCCCGCAGCAGGTCCTCGGTGTCGCTGAACTCCTGCGCGACCTGGACCGCGCCCCGCCCGTCGCCGAGCGAGACGGTGGCGATCCGGAACAGGTCCTCGTCCACCCGTACGTCCTTGTGCTGGACCACTCGCCCGGCGGTCCGCGCCAGGGCCGTGGCCCGGTCCCGGGAGGTGACCGGCAGCACCGGGTTGCCGTGGTCCATGATCTGCCCCCGCGCGCCGAGCACCTGGACGTCGGTGCGGGCGGGGCGGACCAGGTCGTGTCCGGGGCGGGAGGAGGAGAAGTCGCCGGGGACCATCTCGTGCTGCCGCACCTCGTCCCGCACATCCCGGACGACCTGTGTGAACACCGACTGCTGGTCGACGCGGACGAGCCGCGCGGCGGAGTTGTACGACAGGATGCCGACGAGGATCGTGACGGCGGCGGTGACGGCCGCGAAGGAGACCGCGAAGGTGGTGCGCAGGGAGACCAGCTTGGGCCGGGGCCGGGCCGGCAGCCGCCAGCGGCGTCCCACCTAGTCCTCCCGGAGCACGTAGCCCACGCCGCGCACGGTGTGGATCAGCTGGGGTGCGCCGGGCTCGTCCAGTTTGCGGCGCAGGTAGCCGACGTACACGGCGAGGTTCTTGGAGCCGGGCCCGAAGTCGTACCCCCAGATCCGGTCGTAGATCGTGGAGTGGTCCAGGACGATGCCCGCGTTGCGCACCAGCAGTTCCAGCAGTTCGAACTCGGTGCGGGTCAGTTCCAGCTCGCGCCGGCCGCGCCAGGCCCGGCGGGCCTGGAGGTCCATGCGCAGGCCGGCCGCCTCCAGCTGCCGGCCGGAGGAGACGGACGCCTCCCGTCCGGACCCGTCCCGTACGGCACCGTCGCGCGTGGCGCCCTCGCGTACGGCGCCTTCGGGGGTGCCGTCGGCGGCCGGCGGGCTGATGCGGCGCAGCAGGGCGCGCAGCCGGGCGAAGACCTCCTCCACGTCGAACGGCTTGACCACGTAGTCGTCGGCGCCGGCGTCCAGGCCGGCGATGCGGTCGGCGGTCTCGACCAGGGCGGTGAGCATGAGGATCGGGGTGCGGTTGCCCTCGGTGCGCAGGACGCGGCAGACCTGGAGGCCGTCGATCCCGGGCATCATGACGTCGAGGAGGAGGACGTCCGGCGGGTTCCGGTGAGCCTGCGCCAGTGCTTCCACGCCGTCGGCGACCGCCGTCACCGCGTACCCCTCCAGGGTCAGGGCCCGCTCCAGGGCGTGGCGGATGGCGCGGTCGTCTTCGGCGAGCAGCACAGTCGGGGGCACGCCCCCAGTCTGCCAAGGCCGCCGCCCGTTCAGCCGGGGGCGGCGGCCCGCGGTCACGCTTTTTACCGGCCTCTCACCGTCGCGGCCGTGACCGGTGCCGCGGCCGCTCGCCGGCCCCCGGCCCGGGTCACGAGGCGAGCCGGGCGAGCTGGTCCGCGAAGGGGACGACCTCGAAGCCGGCCGCCCCGGTCCGGCCGGCCTCCCGGCGCGCCGGCCGCGCGGACAGGCCGGTCGCCAGCGCCGCCAGTTCCCCGGCGGCCCGCTCGATCCGCTCCGGCAGGCCCTCGGCACCCCAGTCCTCCGACGCCGCGTACACGCCGGTCGGCACGACCACGGCCCGCAGGTGGGTGAGGAGCGGCCGCAGCGCGTGGTCCAGCACCAGCGAGTGCCGGGCGCTGCCGCCGGTGGCGGCGATCAGCACGGGCTTGCCGGCCACCGCGTCCCGGTCCAGCACGTCGAAGAAGGACTTGAACAGTCCGCTGTACGAGGCGCTGAACACCGGCGTCACGACGATCAGCCCGTCGGCCGCCGCCACCGTGTCCTGGGCGGCGGCGAGCTTCTCGCCGGGGAAGCCGTTGGTGAGGGCGTGCGCGATCTCGACGGCGAGGTCCCGGACCTCGATCACCTCGGTCTCGGCCGGGGTGTGCCGGTCCACCGCGGCGGCCAGCCGGTCGGCCAGCAGCCGGGTGGAGGACGGCACGCTCAGTCCGGCCGACACGACGACGAGCCTCATACGGTGGCCGCCTCCTTCGCGGTGAGCAGGGACTGGTGGGTCGGCGCCTCCGGCACGTCCGCCGGGCGCCCCTTGGCGAACTCCTCGCGCAGCACCGGCACGACCTCCTCGCCGAGGATGTCGAGCTGTTCCAGCACGGTCTTCAGGGGCAGGCCGGCGTGGTCCATGAGGAACAGCTGGCGCTGGTAGTCGCCGGCGTACTCGCGGAACGACAGGGTCTTCTCGATCACCTGCCGCGGCGAGCCGACGGTCAGCGGGGTCTGGGCGGTGAAGTCCTCCAGCGAGGGCCCGTGGCCGTACACCGGCGCGTTGTCGAAGTAGGGCCGGAACTCCCGTACCGCGTCCTGGGAGTTGGGGCGCATGAACACCTGGCCGCCGAGGCCGACGATCGCCTGCTCCGGGGTGCCGTGCCCGTAGTGGGCGTAGCGGGTCCGGTAGAACTCGACCATCCGCCGGGTGTGGTCGGCGGGCCAGAAGATGTTGTTGTGGAAGAAGCCGTCGCCGTAGTAGGCGGCCTGCTCGGCGATCTCCGGGGAGCGGATGGAGCCGTGCCAGACGAACGGCGCGACGCCGTCCAGCGGGCGGGGTGTCGAGGTGAAGCCCTGGAGCGGGGTGCGGAACTTGCCCTCCCAGTCGACGACGTCCTCGTGCCACAGCCGGCGCAGCAGGGCGTAGTTCTCGATGGCGAGGTCGATGCCGTCCCGGATGTCCTTGCCGAACCACGGGTACACCGGCCCGGTGTTGCCGCGGCCCGTCATGAGGTCGACGCGCCCGTCGGCCAGGTGCTGGAGCATCGCGAAGTCCTCCGCGATCTTCACCGGGTCGTTGGTGGTGATCAGGGTGGTGGAGGTGGAGAGGACGAGCCGCTCGGTCCGCGCGGCTATGTGGCCGAGCATGGTGGTGGGGGACGACGGCACGAACGGCGGGTTGTGGTGCTCGCCGGTCGCGAAGACGTCGAGCCCGACCTCCTCGGCCTTCAGCGCGATGGCGACCATGGCCTTGATCCGCTCGCGCTCGGTCGGGGTGCGGCCCGTGGTGGGGTCCGGCGTGACATCGCCGACCGTGAAGATCCCGAACTGCATGGTCGCTCACCCTCCAGGTTGTTGACGATTCAACTATACCTGGCCAACGGCGCCCCTCCCCCCGTTATTCCGCACCCCCGGGCAGCGGCACCGGCGGTCGCCGCCTGCCCTGCCCACCGGCCCGCCGACCTGCCCCGCGCACCCCCGTCCCGGCGGCTCAGAAGACGTACGGGTCCCCCGTGGCCAGCACCGACACCGTCAGCCGGTCGTTCGCCCGGTTCGCGTCCACCGCGCTGCCGACCCAGACCAGGTCGATGTCCAGCGTCACCTCCGCCGGCAGCTCCGCGAGCCGCACCGGCACGGTCCGCTGCTCCCCCGCCGCGTCCGCGGCCAGCTCCCCGGTCGCGCACAGCACGGTCCGCTCGTCCGCGCGCAGGCACCCGGCGGGCAGCTCCTGCCGGCCGGCCAGCGCCACCGACCAGCGCAGCCGGACGGTGGCGTCCGTGACGGCGCCGGGCCCCTCGTTGCTCGGGGTCAGCCGCACCTCCACCCGGTCCGCGTCCAGCACCGCGCTCCCGTGCAGGGCGACGTCGGCCGCCGGCGCCGGCGCGGCCACGCGTACCGGCGCGGCCACCGCCGTCCCCGGGGCCAGCACCGCGCCGGCACACACCCCGGACAGCACCCACGTCCGCATCCGCACGGTCCCTCACCACTTCCCGCTCGCGCCCGGTCCGCCGTACGGATGTATGCCACGCGCGGCACCGGCCAGGCGCCCTCCAACAGGTGACACGGACCGGCGTGGGAAGCTGCCCGCATGCCCGTCCTCCGCTCCGCCGCCCTGTTCGCCGCCGCCGCGCTGCTCGAGATCGGCGGCGCCTGGCTGGTCTGGCAGGGCCTGCGCGAACACCGCGGCTGGCTGTGGATCACCGGTGGAGTCCTCGCCCTCGGGGCGTACGGCTTCACCGCCGCCTTCCAGCCCGACGCCCACTTCGGCCGCGTGCTCGCCGCCTACGGCGGGATCTTCGTGGCCGGCTCCCTGCTGTGGGGGGTGGTCGCCGACGGCTACCGCCCCGACCGCTGGGACGTCGCCGGGGCGCTGATCTGCCTCGCCGGGACCGCGGTCATCATGTGGGCACCGCGCAACGGCGGCTGAGGCCTCACCCAGGGTCTTTCGTTCGGATCGGGCCGGATCAGGGAGCGGGGTCCGGTGCCGTGCATCGCAAGGCGGAGGAGGGCGTCATGGCGGAGCCATGGCAACCGACGACGACGCGGCGAGGCGCGGTGCCAGACCCCGCGAGCCCGGCATGATCCGAACAAGAGGCCCTAGGCTGGACGCGCCCGTCCCACTGCAGTCCCAGGAGCAGCCATGGCCACCGCCCCGTCCGCCGCCTCCCGCATCGCCGTCGTCACCGGTGCGAGCAGCGGTATCGGCGCCGCCACCGCCCGGCGTCTCGCCGCGGCCGGCTACCGCGTCGTGCTCACCGCCCGCCGCAAGGACCGGATCGAGGCGCTCGCCGAGGAACTGACGGCGGCGGGCCACTCGGCGGTGGCCTACCAGCTGGACGTCACCGACCGCGCGGCCGTGGACGAGTTCGCCACGGCGTTCCGGACCATCGGCGTCCTCGTCAACAACGCGGGCGGCGCGCTCGGCGCGGACCCGGTCGCCACCAGCGACCCCGCCGACTGGCGCACGATGTACGAGACGAACGTCCTCGGCACCCTGAACCTCACCCAGGCCCTGCTGCCCGCGCTGGAGGCCAGCGGCGACGGCGTGGTGGTGGTCGTGTCCTCCACCGCGGGCCACGGCACCTACGAGGGCGGCGGCGGTTACGTGGCCGCCAAGCACGGCGCCCACGTCCTCGCCGAGACGCTGCGCCTGGAGATCGTCGGCCGGCCGGTGCGGGTGGTGGAGATCGCGCCCGGCATGGTCCGGACGGACGAGTTCGCCCTGACCCGGTTCGGCGGGGACGCGGAGAAGGCGGCCAAGGTGTACGAGGGCGTCGCCGAGCCGCTCACCGCGGACGACGTGGCCGAGACGATCACCTGGGCGGTGACCCGCCCCAGCCACGTCAACGTCGACCTGCTGGTCCTGCGTCCGCGCGCCCAGGCGTCGAACACCAAGGTGCACCGGGAGGTGTGACGCCGTGACACCCCCCGAGGACCCCGCCGGGACGACGACACCGTCCGCCGCCTCCGCCGCCGAGCGGCGCCGCCTGGCCCAGGAGACCAGGGACGAGCGCCAGGTCTGGTACTTCCTGGCCTACTTCCTGTTCGGCATCCACCTCGTGGCGTTCGTCATGATCTACGCGGTCCGGCACGCCGGGTAGCGCACCGGGCCGGTCAGGCGAACGCGGGCAGGTTGCGGCGGACCCAGGCCGCGAAGGGGGCGGCCGGGCGGTGCAGGACGGCCTCCACGTCGGGGCTGACCCGCCGCTCGGCCGGCAGCGGCTCACCGAGGACGTCCAGCGTGCCGGCGACGGCCTCCTCCGGCATGAAGCCGGCCATCCTCGCGTGCGCCTCCTCGCGGGACAGCTCCACGAAGGCCACCTCCTCGCCGAGGGCCGCGGCGAGCACCCCGGCCTGACCGCGCGGACTGATCGGCTCCGGGCCGGTCAGCTCGTACACACGGCCCGCGTGGCCGTCCTCGCGCAACGCGGCGGCGGCGACCGCGGCGATGTCCGCCGGGTCGACCACGGGCAGCGCGACGTCGCCGAAGGGCGCGAGGACGGTACGCCGGGTGCGCACCGACTCGGCCCAGGCGAAGGCGTTGGAGGCGAATCCGCCGGGCCGCAGCAGGGTGAACTCCCGCCCGCAGGCCCGTACCGCCGTCTCGAACGACCGCAGCCGGGCGAACCCGGGCACCTCCGGGCGAGCGGCGCTCGCCAGCGACGACACCAGGACGATCCGCTCGACACCGGCGTCCACGACCGCGTCCAGCAGCACACCGGGGTCCTCCCCCCGGCTGTTCAGTTCACCGCCCAGCAGCAGGAACAGGGCGCGCGAACCGTCGGCGGCGGCCCGCAGGTCGGCGGCGTCCCCGGCGTCGCCCCGCACCCACCGCACCCCGGCCGGACCGGCGGGCCGGTCCCCCCGGGACACGGCGACGACCTCCTCGCCGGCCGCGGCCAGCACCTCCACCAGCGTCCGCCCGATGTTCCCCGTGGCACCCGTCACTGTGATCACAACGCCCCCTGCTGCCCTGATTGTTAGTTAGTCAGCTGACTAACTCAGAAGCTACTCTACAATCAGTCAGGTGACAAACTCAGTGGACCGGCGGGCAGGAGCGTCCCAGAAACGGCGGCGGCTCACGGCGGCCGCGGCCCGGGTCCTGCACGAGCAGGGCGTCGAGCGCACCACCCTCGCCGACATCGCGCGCGAGGCCGGCGTCCCGGTCGGGAACGTCTACTACTACTTCAAGACGAAGGACGAGCTGGTCCGGGCCGCGCTCTGCGAGCACCGCGCCCACCTGGACGAACTCACCGCCGCGCTGGAGGAGTCGGCGGATCCGCGCGACCGGCTCAAGGGCCTGGTCAGGGCCTGGGTCGACCAGCGCGAGACCGCCGCCCGCCACGGCTGCCCCACCGGCACCCTGGCCGCCGAGCTGGACAAGCGCGCCGACGGCACCCTGGACGCGGAGGCCGGCGAGGTCATCCGGTCCCTGCTGGACTGGGCCGCCGCGCAGTTCCGCGCGCTGGCGCTGCCCGCCCCGGACGACCTCGCCCTCACCCTGGTCTCGGGCTACCAGGGCATGTCCCTGCTGGCCAACGCGCTGCGCGACCCGGAGGTCATGAGCCGCGAGGGCGCCCGGCTGCTGCGCTGGCTGGACTCCCTCGGCGGGCCGGACACCACCGGTACCGGGTGATCAGCCCTTCACGCAGACGACCTGCCTGAGCTTCGCCACGACCTCGACCAGGTCCCGCTGCTGCTCGATGACCTGGTCGATCGACTTGTAGGCGGCCGGGATCTCGTCCACCACGCCGGAGTCCTTGCGGCACTCCACGCCCCGGGTCTGCTCCTCCAGGTCCCGCGCCGTGAAGCGCCGCTTGGCCGCGCTGCGGCTCATCCGCCGGCCGGCGCCGTGGGAGGCGGAGTTGAAGGCCAGCTCGTTGCCGAGCCCGCGCACGATGTACGACCCCGTGCCCATCGAGCCCGGGATGATCCCGTAGTCGCCGGAGCCGGCCCGGATCGCGCCCTTGCGGGTCACGAGCAGGTCCATGCCGTCGTAGCGCTCCTCCGACACGTAGTTGTGGTGGCAGGAGATCTCCGGCTCGAAGACCGGCCGGGCCTTCGTGAACTCCTTGCGGACCACGTCCTTCAGCAGCGCCATCATGAGCGTGCGGTTGTACTTGGCGTACTCCTGGGCCCAGAAGAGGTCGTTGCGGTAGGCCGCCATCTGCGGGGTGTCCGCCACGAATACGGCGAGGTCGCGGTCGACCAGACCCTGGTTGTGCGGAAGTTGCCGGGCGACGCCGATGTGGTGCTCGGCCAGCTCCTTGCCGATGTTGCGGCTGCCGGAGTGGAGCATGAGCCAGACCGCGTCGTCGTCGGCCACGCAGACCTCGACGAAGTGGTTGCCCGACCCGAGCGTGCCCATCTGGGCGACCGCCCGGCTCCGGCGGAAGCGCACCGCGTCCGCGACCCCGTCGAACCGCCCCCAGAAGTCCTCCCAGCCGGAGGTGGCCAGCCCGTGGAAGCCGCCCGGCTCGACCGGGTCGTCGTGCATACCGCGCCCGACCGGGATGGCCTGCTCGATCTTCGACCGCAGCCGCGACAGGTCACCGGGCAGGTCGGCGGCGGTCAGCGACGTCCGCACCGCGGACATGCCGCAGCCGATGTCCACGCCGACCGCCGCCGGGCACACCGCGTCCCGCATCGCGATGACCGAGCCGACGGTCGCACCCTTGCCGTAGTGCACGTCCGGCATCACGGCCAGGCCCTCGATCCACGGCAGGGTCGCCACGTTCCGGAGCTGGCGCAGGGCCCCCTCCTCGACGGTCGCCGGGTCCGCCCACATCCGGATCGGCGTCTTCGCGCCCGGTATCTCCACGTACGACATGTGTTCCTCATTCCCCCGAAAGCCGACGTAAGCCGGCGAAAAGGCTATAAGCAGCGATACGCAAAAGCGGCGCCAAGGTCGGTGATTCGGGACAGGGGACCGGCGTCCACGGCAGTGCGTGCGATACACATTGTCTCCAGGGGGCGCCCCGCCGCGGCAAGCGATTAACCGGCGGGGACACTGGAGCACCAGCGATCACAGACCGTCGAGAGGAGCCCGACCGTGCAGCGGAAGGCGTACGTATCCGGCACCGCCGCCCTCCTCGCGGCGCTGCTGGCCGGCTGCACGAGCGGGTCGACGGACGCCGGCCCGGCGGACGACGCCAACCCGGGCGACGCCGGCACCACCGCGGTCGCCGCCCAGCCCGGCAGGTACCGCACGCTGCCCGAACCGTGCGGCGTGGTCGGCCACGACAACCTGGCCGCGCTGCTGCCCGGCATCCAGCAGATCACCGACCCCGACCAGCGGGACAAGGCCTACCAGGGCGAGGCCACGCTGACGTACGACACCGACCGCAAGGTCGGCTGCCGCTGGAAGGTCGAGTCGGCCGGCGCCACGGACCGCCTGTCGGTCGACTTCGAGCGCGTGGTCTCGTACGACAACGCGGTCAGCGACGACGACCAGGCGCGCAAGCTGTTCCAGGAGCAGGAGAGCGCCGCCGACCTCCCCGAGCCGAGCGGCGCCTCGACGACGGCCGCCGTGCCGACGGTCACCCCGTCCCCGGCGGACAGCGCGGGCGACGACGCCTCCCCGTCCGCGTCGCGGACCTCCCCGGCGCCCTCGGGCTCGTCCGCCGGTGACCCGCCCGCCGACCTCCAGCCGCGCGTCCTGAGCGACCTCGGTGACGAGGCGTACCTGGACGACCGGCTCAGCACCTCCGGCTCGACGGCCGAACAGCGGACCGTGACTGTGGTGTTCCGCACGTCCAACGTCGTCATCACCGTCGAGTACGAGGAACAGCCGACGGCCACCGGAACGGTCCCCGACAGCAAGGAAATGCAGGACAGGGCCGGTGATCTGGCCTCCCAACTGGCCGACGCCCTCACCGGCTGACGGCCGCCGGGGCCCCACCACCGGCCGCCCGCAAAGGAGTCGGACGCGGACCGCACGGCTCCCTCACCGCGTACCGTGGCCCCGCAGGAACCCGCACGAACACCGAGCGTCATGAGTGAAGGAACCATGCAGCGAGCAGCCCAGCGAGACGACCGCGCCCCGGAGGCACCTTCCACGCCGGTGAGGCAGCGGGAGGGCGGCCGGCGGGCCGGGCGCCTGCGCCGCACCCTTGCCTGCGCGGCGGCCGTCCCCGCGCTGCTGATCACGGCCGCCTGTTCCTCCGGCTCCTCGGACTCCGGGGCCAAGGCCGGCGACGACGGCACCCGGCAGCCCTCGGCCGGCAGCACCGCGCCCTCGGCGAGCGCGTCCCCGACCGTGCCGGCCGCGGCGTACCACAAGCTTCCCGAGCCCTGCGGCGTGCTGTCGAGGAAGACCCTGACCGAACTGGTGCCGAAGGCCGCCGAGTCGGGCAAGAACGGCAGCTCGGACGATCCGTCGGCACGCTCCTCGTGCTCCTGGGACAGCCTGGACAACAACGGTGTCAAGGGCTCCCAGTTCCGCTGGCTGCACGTGTCCCTGCTGCGCTTCGACTCGGACGCCACGCGCGGTTCCGGCGACGACCAGGCCCACACGTACTTCGGCCGGCAGGCCGAGGACGCGAAGGCCGTGGACGGCGCCAAGGGCGTCAAGGTCGTCCCGCTGAGCGGCACGGGCGCCGAGGCGACCGCGGTGCGCTACGACCTGAAGAAGAAGGAAGGCCTCTTCCGGCAGCAGACAGCCGTCGCCCGGGTGGAGAACGTCGTCGTCACCGTGGACTACAACGGCGCCGGACTCGCGGGCGAGAAGACCCCGTCCGCCGACGACCTGACGAAGGCGGCGGAGAAGGCGCTGAAGGAGGCGGTCGCGTCCGTCTCCGCGGCCAACGGCGATGGATCCGGGCCGGGTTCGGGCACGAAGTCCCCCGCGTCGCCGTCCGCGCCGGCGTCGAAGTCGCCGTCCGGGACGGCGTCGGGGCCCGCCTCCGCGTCACCGTCGAAGTCGCCCTCGGCGAGCGCGTCCGCGGCCAAGGCGGCCGCCGCCAAGAGCTGACCGGAGGGCCTTCGCGACCCACCGACAGTACGTTCGGCGCACACGTGTGCCACTCTGTTGCGCGCAACGACACGCAACGGGAGGGGAGTACGAGTGGCCGCGCCACTGCCGCAGCTGACCCGGATGCACCGCGTACTGATCGGCGTGGTCGTGACCGGCGCTCTGATCATCGCCGGGATCGGCTTCGCCGGCTCGTACGCGGCCGTCCGTGAGCTGGCCGTCAAGAAGGGCTTCGGGAACTTCTCCTACGTGTTCCCGGTGGGCATCGACGCGGGCATCTGCGTCCTGCTCTCCCTCGACCTGCTGCTCACCTGGATCCGCATCCCCTTCCCGCTCCTGCGCCAGACCGCGTGGCTGCTGACGGCGGCGACGATCGCCTTCAACGGCGCCGCCGCCTGGCCGGACCCGCTGGGCGTGGGCATGCACGCGGTGATCCCCGTCCTGTTCGTGGTGTCCGTGGAGGCCGCCCGCCACGCGGTCGGCCGGATCGCCGACATCACGGCGGACAAGCACATGGAGGGGGTCCGCCTCACCCGCTGGCTCCTCTCCCCGCTCCCCACGTTCCTGCTGTGGCGCCGCATGAAGCTGTGGGAACTGCGCTCCTACGAGCAGGTCATCAAGCTGGAGCAGGAACGTCTCGTCTACCAGGCCCGTCTGCGCTCCCGGTTCGGCCGCGCCTGGCGCCGCAAGGCCCCGGTGGAGTCGCTGATGCCGCTGCGCCTGGCCCGCTACGGCGTCCCCCTGGCGGAGACGGCCCCCGCCGGCCTGGCCGCGGCCGGCATCGACCCGGCGCTCCTGCCGCCGGCGCCGCAGCCCCGGCAGCCGGCGGTGGCCGCTCCCGCCGCCCTCGCGGGCGCCCCGGGCACCGGCCCGGCGCCCGCCGCGCGGCGGGCGGAGCCGTCCGGCGAGCAGCACCCCGAGCCCCCCGTGGACGAGGAGAGCCCCTGGTTCCAGGCGCCCCGGGAGATCGAGTACCACGGCGGCTACGACCCCGCCTACGAGCCGCCCCCCGAGGCCCAGTACGAGCCCGAGGAGCAGTACGAGGACTGGTACGACGAGCAGCCCCCGGAGCAGTTCCAGCAGCCCTCCCCGGAGGAGACCGGCAGCTTCCCCATCCCGGTGGGCCCGCACCGCACCCGCGAACTCGGCGAGGGCGGCGGCACCCCGGAGCCGGAGCCGACCGAGGAGGACTACTACCAGGTCTTCCGCAAGTCGATCGACGGCAGCTACCCCACGGCCGCCCAGTTCCGGGACGACGTGGAGGCGACGTTCGCCCTCACGCTGCCGCCGCAGGAGGCCAACCGCATGGTCAACCGGTTCACCAACCGGCACACGGCGGAACTCCAGGACGACCACATCGCCTGAGCGACGGCCGCACGGACGACGACATGAAGAAGGGGCCCTTCTCACGAAGGGCCCCTTCTTCATGTCGTCACTCCCCGAGCAGCTCCCGCACCCGCTCCTGGCCCACGGCGAGCAGCAGCGTGGGCAGCCGGGGACCGGTGTCCCGGCCGACCAGCAGGTGGTAGAGCAGGGCGAAGAACGTCCGCTGGGCCGTCTTGATCTCGGCCGGCAGCTCCTTCGGCGTGGCGTCGGCGGAGAAACCGGCCTGCACCTTCGGCACGCCGTACACGAGGTGCGTCAGCCCGTCCAGCGACCAGTGCGCTGCCAGCCCGTCCAGCAGCAGCCGCAGCGACTCGCGGGAGGCGTCGTCGAGGGACTTCAGCAGCTCGGCGTCCGGCTCGTCGCGCACGATGGTCCGCTGGTCGGCGGGGACCTGCGTGTTGATCCACGCCTCGGCCCGGTCGAAGCGCGGGCGGACCTCGTCCAGCGAGGCCAGCGGCTGCTCCGGATCCAGCTCGGACAGGATCCGCAGCGCCTGGTCCTCGTGCCCGGCGGTGATGTCGGCGACGGACGCGAGCGTGCGGTACGGCAGCGGACGCGGCGTCCTCGGCAGCTCACCGGCGGCGGTGCCGACGGCCCGCGTGTGGGCGGCGACGTCCGCGGGCAGGGCGGAGCCGTCGGCGACCTTGGCCGCCAGCTTGTCCCACTCGTCGTACAGCCGCTGGATCTCCTGGTCGAAGGCGATCTTGAAGGACTGGTTGGGCCGGCGCCGGGCGTACAGCCAGCGCAGCAGCTGCGGCTCCATGATCTTCAGCGCGTCCGCCGGGGTCGGCACCCCGCCGCGCGACGACGACATCTTGGCCATGCCGCTGATGCCGACGAAGGCGTACATCGGCCCGATCGGCTGCCGGCCGCCGAAGATCCCGACGATCTGCCCGCCGACCTGGAAGGACGATCCCGGCGAGGAGTGGTCGACACCGCTGGGCTCGAAGACGACGCCCTCGTACGCCCACCGCATCGGCCAGTCGACCTTCCACACCAGCTTGCCGCGGTCGAACTCGCTGAGCCGGACGGTCTCCGCGAACCCGCACACCGTGCAGGTGTACGCCAGCTCGGTGGTGTCGTCGTCGTAGGAGGTGACCGTCGTCAGGTCCTTCTCGCAGTTGCCGCAGTACGGCTTGTACGGGAAGTACCCGGCGGAGCCGGAGCTGCCGTCGTCCTCGGCGGCGGCGCCGGAGCCCTCCGCCGCCTCCAGCTCGGCCTCGTCCAGCGGCTTCTGCTGCTTCTTGGCCGGGGCCTTCTTCGTGCGGTACTGGTCGAGGATCGCGTCGATGTCGCCGCGGTGCCGCATCGCGTGCAGGATCTGCTCGCGGTAGGCGCCCGAGGTGTACTGCGCGGTCTGGCTGATCCCGTCGAACTCGACGCCCAGCTCGGCCAGCGACGCGGTCATCGCGGCCTTGAAGTGCTCCGCCCAGTTCGGGTGCTCGGAACCCTTCGGCGCCGGGACCGAGGTCAGCGGCTTGCCGATGTGCTCGGCCCAGGACTCGTCGACGCCCGCGACGCCGGCCGGCACCTTGCGGTAGCGGTCGTAGTCGTCCCAGGAGATGAGGTGGCGCACCCGGTACCCGCGGCGCCGGATCTCGTCGGCGACCAGGTGCGGGGTCATGACCTCCCGCAGGTTGCCGAGGTGGATCGGGCCGGAGGGCGAGAGACCGGACGCGACGACGATCGGCGCCGCGGCGGCGTCCGGCGTCACTTTGCCGGGGGCACGGCGCTCCGACTCCTCGATGACCTCATCCGCGAAACGGGAGACCCAGTCGGTGGTCTCGGTGCTCTGAGCCACGATCGGCACGTCCTTCTTTCTGAACGGGTGACACCCCATTGTCACAGACCCGCTCGCGACCAGGAAAATGCCTTTGCCCCCCGTGGGATACTGGCCGGGTCTATCCATCCGACGAGGAGAACGGCACCCCTTCCTATGGCCTCGGTCACGTCCCTCACCGATTCCGTCCAGCAGCGCCTCGCGTCCGCCCTCACGGCCACCCTGCCGGAGGCCGCCGACGCCGACCCGCTGCTGCGACGAAGCGACCGGGCGGACTACCAGGCCAACGGCATCCTCGCGCTCGCCAAGAAGGCCAAGGCCAACCCGCGGGAACTGGCCACCCAGGTCGTCGCCCGCGTCGAGTCCGGCGACGTGATCGAGTCCGTCGAGGTCTCGGGCCCCGGCTTCCTCAACATCACCGTCACCGACAACGCCATCACCACCACCCTGGCGCAGCGGTACGCGGACGACACCGGCCGCCTCGGCGTGCCGTACGCCGCCGAGCCCGGCACGACGGTCATCGACTACGCCCAGCCGAACGTGGCCAAGGAGATGCACGTCGGCCACCTGCGGAGCGCGGTGATCGGCGACTCGGTGGTGCAGCTGCTGGAGTTCACCGGCGAGAACGTGGTGCGCCGCCACCACATCGGCGACTGGGGCACCCAGTTCGGCATGCTCATCCAGTACCTGGACGAGCACCCGCACGAGCTGGACCACAAGGACGCCGAGGTCTCCGGCGAGGAGGCGATGTCCAACCTGGACCGCCTCTACAAGGCCGCGCGCCGGCTCTTCGACTCCGACGAGGAGTTCAAGACGCGGGCCCGCCGCCGGGTGGTCGACCTCCAGGCCGGCGACCAGCACACGCTCGCCGTGTGGCAGCGGTTCGTGGACGAGTCGAAGATCTACTTCTTCTCCGTCTTCGAGAAGCTGGACATGGAGGTCCGGGACGCCGACATCGTCGGCGAGTCCGGCTACAACGACATGCTGGCCGAGACGTGCCGCCTGCTGGAGGAGTCCGGCGTCGCGGTCCGCTCCGAGGGCGCCCTGTGCGTCTTCTTCGACGACATCAAGGGCCCGGACGGCAACCCGGTCCCGCTGATCGTGCAGAAGTCCGACGGCGGCTACGGCTACGCCGCCACCGACCTCTCCGCCATCCGCGACCGGGTGTTCAACCTCAAGGCCAGCACCCTGCTGTACGTCGTCGACGCCCGCCAGGCGCTGCACTTCAGGATGGTCTTCGAGACCGCCCGCCGGGCCGGCTGGCTCAACGACGACGTCACCGCGGTGCAGCTGGCCTTCGGCACCGTCCTCGGCAAGGACGGCAAGCCGTTCAAGACGCGTGAGGGCGAGACCGTCCGCCTGGTGGACCTGCTCGACGAGGCGATCGAGCGCGCCTCGGCCGTGGTCCGCGAGAAGGCCCAGGACCTCTCCGAGGCGGAGATCGCCGAGCGCGGTGCCCAGGTGGGCATCGGCGCGGTGAAGTACGCCGACCTGTCGACGTCGGCCAACCGCGACTACAAGTTCGACCTGGACCAGATGGTCTCGCTCAACGGCGACACCTCCGTCTACCTCCAGTACGCCTACGCCCGCATCCGCTCCATCCTCCGCAAGGCCGGCGAGGTCCGCCCGGAGGCCCGCCCGGAGCTGCCCCTGGCCGACGCCGAGCGCGCCCTCGGGCTGCACCTGGACTCCTTCGCGGAGGCCGTGGCGGAGGCGGCCGGCGAGTACGCCCCGCACAAGCTGGCGGCGTACCTGTACCAGCTGGCGTCCCTGTACACGACGTTCTACGACAAGTGCCCGGTGCTGCGCGCCGAGACGCCCGAGCAGGTGCGCAACCGCCTCTTCCTGTGCGACCTGACGGCCCGCACCCTGCACCGGGGCATGGCGCTGCTGGGTATCCGCACCCCCGAGAAGCTCTGACCCGCGCCCCTCACCCCTGCGCGTCGAGCAGTTCCCGGGTGCGCCGGACGAGGGCCTCGCGCACCTCGTCCGGGGCCAGCACCCGCAGGGGCGTCGCCAGACCGAGGAGGTAGGCGGCGATGCGGTCCGCGTCCGGGCCGCCGATCTCCACGACGGTGGCGTCGGGGCCGTCGGGACGGTGGGTGCCGACCGTCGCCGGGACGATCCGCAGCGCCTGCTCCGCAGGGACGGCCAGCCGGACCGTCGCGGACAGCGGGTACGGGCCGACCGCCGTGTTGTGGGAGACCAGCCCCGCCGGATCGGGCGGGTCGGTGATCTCCACCGGCCGCCCGGTCGGGGTCAGCCGCTCGACGCGGTCGGCGCGGAAGGTCCGCCAGCCCCGGGCCACGTCCCGGGCGACGAAGTACCAGCACCGCCCGGTGTGGACCAGCCGGTAGGGGTCGACCTCGCGGACCGTGCTCCGGCCCTCCCCGTCCCGGTAGGACAGCCGGGCCCGCTCACCACGCCGGCAGGCGGCGGCCAGCTCCAGCAGCATGCCCGGCGGCAGCGCCGGCCGCCGTGACCCGGGCAGCCGGACCAGCGCGTCGTCCCACTCCCCCAGCCGCCCGGCGATCCGCGCCGGCAGCACCTGGCGGAGCTTCAGCAGCGCCGACAGCGCGGCCTGGTCGCCGCCGAGGGCACCGCTCAGCGCCGCCTCCCGCAGTCCCACCGCCACGGCCAGCGCCTCCTCGTCGTCCAGGATCAGCGGCGGCACCCGCACCCCGGCCCGCAGCCGGTAGCCGCCCCACGGCCCGGCGTCGGAGTCGACGGTGTACCCCAGTTCCCGCAGCCTGGCGATGTCCCGCCGGACGGTGCGGTCGGTGACGGCCATGCGGTCGGCCAGCTCGGCGCAGGTCCAGGAGGGCCGGGCGGCGAGCAGCGCGAGCAGGCGCAGCAGACGGGCGGACGCGCTGATCACGCGCGGAAGTCTCGCACACCCGCCGCGCGACCAGGACCGGAACTGTCCGGGTCATGTCCTACGGTCGCTGCCATGACCACACCTGAGACACCCGCGCCCGCGTTCCGCTACGCCGCCGTCACCTTCGACTGCGCCGACCCCGCCGAACTCTCCGGTTTCTACGCCGGGATGTTCGGTCTGCCCGTCGCCTACACCTCGGACGACTTCGTCCTCCTCGCCGGCGGGGACGGCGGACCGGGCCTGGGCTTCAGCCGCGTGCCCGACTACCGCCGCCCCACCTGGCCGGACCCGGCCGAGCAGAAGCAGGCCCACATCGAGGTGGGCGTGGACGACCTGGAAGCGGCCGAGGCGCACCTGCTGGCGCGGGGCGCGACCAAGCCGGAGACCCAGCCGCAGCCGGACCGCTGGCGGGTGCTGCTCGACCCCGCCGGGCACCCGTTCTGCATCACGACCCTGGTCTGACCGGGCGCCCCGGCCCGTTGTCAGTGGGTGCCCCTACAGTCACCGGCATGGCGACTCTTCCCAACCCGCTGCCCAGGCTGGCCACCGACCCCAGCGGTCGTTCCCTGGGGCTGCGGCTCCCGCCCGGCAGACTCGTGCACGCGACGGCCGACGGCCCCTGGCCCGAGCCGCTGCTGTGGCACGCGGAGAAGAGGTCGGCGCCCGGCACCTGGAAGGCGCTGGGCGCGCCGGCGGCCCGGCTGGGGCTGCTGCCGGTGCTGGTGGACCTGGCCGGCTGCCGGGCCGGCGTCGAGGACTGGGCACTGCTGCCGGCGGAGGCGTCCTACCCCGGGGACCACGACGCCGGGGAGGTCCTGGCGGACTACTGGGCGCAGGAGACGGACGACGGGCCGGCCGAGGGGACCGAGCCGTTCGGGACGGACTGGCCGGGGCTCGCGCCCGCCGGTGTCCTCACCGCCACCCCGGAGACCCGTGCCGCCCAGCTGGCGGACACCCTGCACGACGACCGGGACACCTGGCGCGAGTGGATCGGGGAACCCCATCTCGCGCTCGTCCCGGCGCGCCGGTCCGCCGACATACCGGCGGCCATCGGCTGGACCGGCCCGCTGGACTACGACGAGGACGTGGCCCGGGTCTGCGCGGTGCTGCGGTCCTGGGAGGACCGGTTCGGCGCCCGGGTCGTCGCCCTCGGCCGGGACACGCTGGTCGTGTCGGTCGCCGCGCCGCCCACCGGGGCCGAGGAGAGGGAGGCGCTGGCCGCCGAGCACTACGCCCTGTGCCCCGGCATCCTCTCCCCGGACGGCCCGGCGGACCTGGGCGCCTACGCCGACACGCTGGCCTCCGCGGTGAGCTGGGCGCTCCGCTGGGACTGACCGCCGCTAGCGCAGCTTCCGGGCCACCTCGGTGGCCCAGTAGGTGAGGATGGTGCGCGCCCCGGCCCGCTTGATGCCGGTCAGGGCCTCCAGCACGGCCCGGTCCCGGTCGATCCAGCCCTTCTGGGCGGCGGCCTCGATCATGGAGTACTCGCCGGAGATCTGGTAGGCGACGACGGGCACCTCGACGGCGTCCGCGACCCGGGCGAGGATGTCGAGGTAGGGGCCGGCCGGCTTCACCATCACCATGTCGGCGCCCTCGGCCAGGTCCAGTTCCACCTCCCGCAGCGACTCGCGCCAGTTGGCCGGGTCCTGCTGGTAGGTCTTGCGGTCTCCCTGGAGGGAGGAACCGACGGCCTCGCGGAAGGGGCCGTAGAAGGCCGAGGAGTACTTGGCGGTGTAGGCGAGGACGGCGACGTCCTCGCGGCCGATCTGGTCCAGGGCGTCACGGACGACGCCGATCTGCCCGTCCATCATGCCGCTGGGCCCCACCACGTGGGCACCGGCGTCGGCCTGCACCTGCGCCATCTCGGCGTAGCGCTCCAGGGTGGCGTCGTTGTCGACCCGCCCCTCGGCGTCCAGCACCCCGCAGTGCCCGTGGTCGGTGAACTCGTCCAGGCACAGGTCCGACATCACGAGCAGGTCGTCACCGACCTCGGCCCGCACGTCGCGCAGCGCCAGCTGGAGGATGCCGTCGGGGTCGGTCCCGACCGTGCCCAGGGCGTCCTTCTTCTCCTCCGCCGGCACCCCGAACAGCATGATCCCGGAGATGCCGGCCTCCACGGCCTCCAGTGCCGCCTTCTTCAGGCTGTCCCGGGTGTGCTGCACGACACCGGGCATCGCCGCGATGGGCACCGGCTCACCGACGTCCTCCCGGACGAACGCGGGGAGGATGAAGTCGGCGGGGTGCAGCCGGGTCTCGGCGACCATCCGCCGCATGACGGGCGAGGTCCGCAGCCGCCGGGGCCGCGTACCGGGGAACGATCCGTACTTCGACATGACTTCTACGCTACGCCCGCCCCAGAACCACCTTTGCCGACGCCCTGTCGGCCCGGGGGCACGACCAGGAACCCCTCGATACCGCGGAGCGGACGTCCCCGCACCGCACCGGTATGGCTCAGGGGTGCCCCGGGCGATCGGGGCACCCCTGAGGGTCGGCGTCAGCCGGGGATCACGTCGTGGTGCGGCGTCTGCGGGCTCCCGGGCGGCGTTCGCTCGGGCGGGTCACCGGGTCGCCGGCCTCCAGGGCCGCCGCGCGGCGGCGCATGCCGAACTCGGCCAGCGCCTCGGCCAGCTTGTGCACGGACGGCTCCGGGGCCATCACGTCCACCCGCAGCCCGTGCTCCTCGGCGGTCTTGGCCGTGGCCGGGCCGATGCACGCGATCACCGTGACGTTGTGCGGCTTGCCGGCGATGCCCACCAGGTTGCGGACCGTGGACGAGGACGTGAAGAGCACCGCGTCGAAACCGCCGCCCTTGATCGCCTCCCGGGTGTCCGCCGGCGGCGGCGACGCGCGCACGGTCCGGTAGGCCGTGACGTCGTCGACCTCCCAGCCCAGCTCGATCAGCCCGGCGACCAGGGTCTCCGTGGCGATGTCGGCACGGGGCAGGAACACGCGGTCGATCGGGTCGAAGACCGGGTCGTACGGCGGCCAGTCCTCCAGCAGTCCGGCGGCCGACTGCTCGCCGCTCGGCACCAGGTCCGGCTTCACGCCGAAGGCGACCAGCGCCTTGGCGGTCTGCTCGCCCACCGCGGCCACCTTGATGCCCGCGAAGGCACGGGCGTCGAGGCCGTACTCCTCGAACTTCTCCCGGACCGCCTTCACCGCGTTGACGGAGGTGAACGCGATCCACTCGTAGCGGCCCGTCACCAGGCCCTTGACCGCCCGCTCCATCTGCTGGGGCGTGCGCGGCGGCTCCACCGCGATCGTCGGGACCTCGTGCGGCACCGCGCCGTAGGACCGCAGCTGGTCGGAGAGCGACGCCGCCTGCTCCTTCGTCCGCGGCACGAGCACCTTCCAGCCGAACAGCGGCTTGGACTCGAACCAGGACAGCTGGTCGCGCCGGGCGGCGGCGGAACGTTCGCCGACCACGGCTATCACCGGCCGGCCGCCGTCCGGTGACGGCAGCACCTTCGCCTGCTTCAGCGTCTGCGCGATGGTGCCGAGCGTCGCCGACCAGGTCCGCTGCCGGGTCGTCGTACCGGCGACGGTCACCGTCAGCGGGGTGTCCGGCTTGCGGCCCGCGGCGACCAGCTCGCCGGCCGCCGCGGCGACGGAGTCGAGGGTCGTGGAGACCACCACCGTGCCGTCCGAGGCACCGACCTCCGTCCAGCAGCGGTCGGAGGCGGTGCGGGCGTCGACGAACCGGACGTCCGCGCCGTCGGCGTCCCGCAGCGGCACACCCGCGTACGCGGGCACGCCGACCACGGCCGCGACCCCGGGGACGACCTCGAAGGGCACCCCGGCGGCGGCGCAGGCGAGCATCTCCTCGGCGGCGTACGTGTCGAGTCCCGGATCACCGGGCACCGCACGGACGACCCGCCTGCCGCCCCGCGCGGCCTCCATGACAAGATGGACGGCATCCCGGGCAGGAGACGGGACCGCAGCCGCAGTTGACGTGCCGTCAACGACCGTGAGCTGCGGCGTGCCCGTGCCCGGCGGTGAGACCGAGGAGGGTTCCGCGTTCGTTTCCACGACCGAGACGCCCTGCCGCGCGTGGGTCCGGATCACGTCGAGCACCTCGTGCTCGGCGACCAGGACGTCCGCGTGCGACAGCGCCTCCACGGCGCGCAGGGTCAGCAGTCCCGGATCCCCGGGTCCGGCACCGAGGAAGGTGACGTGACCGTGTTCCAGGCCGGCGGGAAGAGTGGTGGGGCTCATCGTGCTCGCTCCCCCATAAGACCGGCCGCACCCTGGGCGAGCATCTCGGTGGCGAGTTCGCGACCGAGTGCCGACGCACGCTCGTGCGTCCGGGGCACGGGACCGGTGGTGGACAGCTGCACCATGCGAGTGCCGTCGGTCGTGCCGACCACACCACGCAGGCGCATCTCCTTGACAATCTGCTTCTCGGCCTGGGCCCCCCGCTCGAGCGGAGCCGAGAGGGGGCGAAGGTCGGCCAGCGCGCCCACAGGGGCGCTGCATCCGGCCTCCAGGGCGGCGAGCAGGGACCGCTCGGCGGTGACGGCGGCCCGCGTGTACGGGTCGTCGAGTTCGCCGAGCGCCGCGACGAGTGCGGCGTCGTGGGTGGTGTTCCCCGCCCTGCACTCGATCGCCAGGGCCCCCTGGCCGGGGGCGGGCAGAACCGTGTCGACCGACAGGAAGTCGGTCACCTCGTCGCTCCGGCCGATCCGGTTCAGTCCGGCGGCGGCCAGGACGACCGCGTCCAGCTCACCGGCGTGGACGTATCCGATCCGGGTGTCGACGTTGCCGCGGATCGGGACCGTCTCTATGTCCAGGCCGTGGGCGCGGGCGTACGCGTTGAGCTGCGCCATCCGCCGCGGCGAGCCGGTGCCGATGCGCGCCCCGCGCGGGAGGTCGGTGAACTTCAGCGCGTCGCGCGCGACGATCACGTCCCGGGGGTCCTCGCGCACCGGTACGGCGGCCAGGACCAGCTCGTCGGGCTGCGTGGTCGGCAGATCCTTCAGCGAGTGCACCGCGAGGTCGACCTCGCCCCGCAGCAGCGCGTCGCGCAGCGCCGTCACGAAGACGCCGGTGCCGCCGATCTGCGCCAGGTGCTCACGGGAGGTGTCGCCGTACGTGGTGATCTCGACCAGTTCCACGGGCCGCCCGGTCACCCGGCGGACGGCCTGAGCCACCTGCCCGGACTGGGCCATGGCGAGCTTGCTCCGCCTCGTCCCCAGCCGCAAAGCCTTCTCAGTCATGCCGGTCGGCCCTTCGTGTCTGTACTGTCCCCGGCCCGGGAGACGGCGGCGACCGTCTCGGGGTCGAGGTCGAACAGGGTGCGCAGCGCGTCCGCGTACCCGGCGCCGCCGGGCTCGGCCGCGAGCTGCTTGACCCGTACCGTCGGCGCGTGCAGCAGCTTGTCGACGACCCGGTGCACGGCCTGCCGGATCTCTCCGCGCTGGCGTTCGTCCAGGTCGGGGAGGCGGCCGTCGAGCCGCGCGATCTCACCGGCGACGACATCGGCGGCCATGGTGCGCAGCGCCACCACGGTCGGCGTGATGTGCGCCGCCCGCTGGGCCGCGCCGAAGGCGGCGACCTCGTCGGAGACGATACGCCGCACCTGGTCGACGTCGGCCGCCATCGGGGCGTCCGCGGACGCCTCCGCCAGCGACTCGATGTCCACCAGGCGGACCCCGGCCAGCCGGTGCACGGCCGCGTCGATGTCGCGGGGCATCGCCAGGTCGAGGAGGAAGAGGAAGGGGGCCGGCCGCTCGGCGGGCGGCTCGGGCCGGCGCCGCTCGGGGATCCGGGCGCCCGTGGCGACGGTCGCGGCGAGCGCGGTGATCAGCTCGGCGTCCGCCTCGGGCGTACGGCGCTCCCGGCGGTCCACGACCCCGTTGTCCACCCAGGCCGCGTGCTGCTCCAGGGTGGCCGCGTCCAGGCCGGCCACGGCGGCCTCGCCCATGACGGAGAAGCCGGGCTGCACGGCGGCCAGGTCGAGCGGGCAGTTGTCGTCGGCGCCGGCGGCCGCGGCGGTGCGGGCGGCGCCGGGCTTCGCGGCCGGGTGCGCGGTGTGGGCGACGGCCGGCCGTCCGGTGCGTCCCTCGACCGCCTGCGCGACCGTCTCCGCCGTGAGCACCAGACCCGTCGCCCCGGTGCAGGAGACGACGACGTCGGCACGTGTCAGCTCGTCCCGCACGGCCTCCATGGGCACCGCGCGCGCGGTCACGGTCGCCTCGCCACCGGAGGGGCGCTGCCCGTGGTGCTCGGCGAGCAGGAGCGCGAGCCGCTCGGCGCGCTCGAGGGTGCGGTTGGCGACGACGATCTCGGCGACCCCGGCGCGCGCCAGCGTGGCGGCGGCCAGCGAGGACATCGACCCGGCGCCGATGACGAGTGCCGTGCGGCCCGCCGCCCAGTCCTGCACCGCGCCGCCCTCGGCCAGCTGCTCCAGGCCGAAGGTGACCAGGGACTGTCCGGCGCGGTCGATGCCGGTCTCGGAGTGGGCGCGCTTGCCGACCCGCAGGGCCTGCTGGAACAGGTCGTTGAGCAGCTTGCCGGCGGTGTGCAGGTCCTGTGCGCGGGCCAGGGAGTCCTTGATCTGGCCGAGGATCTGTCCCTCGCCGACGACCATCGAGTCCAGGCCGCAGGCCACCGAGAACAGGTGGTGGACGGCCCGGTCCTCGTAGTGCACGTAGAGGTGGGGGGTCAGTTCCTCCAGGCCGACGCCGCTGTGCTGGGCGAGCAGCGTGGACAGCTCGGCGACACCGGCGTGGAACTTGTCCACGTCGGCGTAGAGCTCGATGCGGTTGCAGGTGGCGAGCACCGCGGCCTCGGTGGCCGGCTCGGCGGCCACCGTGTCCCGCAGCAGCTTCTCCTGGGCGTCCGTGCTCAGCGCGGCCCGTTCCAGGACGCTGACCGGGGCGCTGCGGTGGCTCAGCCCGACGACGAGCAGACTCATGCCGGCATCACGGCGGGTACGTCCCCGTCGGGCCCCTGGTCGGCGGAAGCGCCGCGGGTGGTGGCGGCGGGCAGCGCGCCGTCGCCGGCGGCGGTCTCCTCACCGGCCTTGCGCTGCTCGTGGAAGGCGAGGATCTGGAGCTCGATGGAGAGGTCGACCTTGCGCACGTCGACGCCGTCCGGGACGGACAGCACGGTCGGCGCGAAGTTCAGGATGGAGGTGACGCCGGCGGCCACGAGCCGGTCGCAGACCTGCTGGGCGGCACCGGCCGGGGTGGCGATGACGCCGATGGAGACCCCGTTGTCCTTGATGATCTTCTCGAGCTCGTCGGTGTGCCGCACCGGGATGCCCGCCACCGGCTTTCCGGCCATCGCCGGGTCGGCGTCGATGAGCGCGGCCACCCGGAAGCCGCGGGAGGCGAAGCCGCCGTAGTTGGCCAGGGCGGCGCCGAGGTTTCCGATGCCGACGATGACGACCGGCCAGTCCTGGGTGAGGCCGAGCTCGCGGGAGATCTGGTAGACGAGGTACTCCACGTCGTAACCGACACCGCGCGTCCCGTAGGAGCCCAGGTAGGAGAAGTCCTTGCGCAGCTTGGCGGAGTTGACCCCCGCCGCCGCGGCCAGCTCCTCGGAGGAGACCGTGGGGACCGAGCGCTCCGACAGCGCGGTCAGGGCTCGGAGGTACAGCGGAAGCCGGGCGACGGTGGCCTCGGGAATCCCTCGGCTACGGGTCGCCGGTCGGTGTGTTCGGCCAGTTGCCACGGTGCTCCTGCGGGTAGAGCGGGGCTGTAGGCGGTCATACGTCACCAGACCGCCCCGTCGACAGCAGGCTATGTCTTTGTGAACGCGTGCACAAAGATGGTGTCCGATTTGCCCGGCAGAAGTGACCGGGGTCACGCGCCTTTCGCGCCCTCGCCGGGAACCGGCGCACACGCACCGACGTTCCTTCGTTACTGGGGGCAAAACCGCACACTCTCCTCACGAATCCCGCCCCCGAGACCAGACCGCCGTCGATCCTAAGCGAACTTTCCGGCCGGTTTGTACTAGCCGGTCAGTGCCCGGCGCAGCCGCTCCTCGTTCACGCGCCAGAAGGTGTGCTGCTCGCCGTCGATGAGGACCACCGGGATCTGCTCCCAGTACCGGTCGTGCAGTTCCGGGTCCCCGGTGATGTCCCTGGGCTCCCACGGCACGCCCAGGTCGCCGCACACCTTCTCGACCACCAGCTGCGCGTCGTCGCACAGGTGGCAGCCGGGCTTGCGCACGAGGGTCACCCGCCGCTCACGGGGTTCTGCCTTGCGTCGGAAGAGGGCGCTCATACCGCCATTCTCGCGCGCCCCGCGCCCACCCGGGATCGCCGACCGCCCGCGGGCCGCGCACCCGTCCCGGACGGCCGCCGCACGGACCGGTCACGCGGAGTTCACCCGCCCCGGGCCGCTCCGCTCCGGAACCGCCGAACACAGTGGCTATGCTCACGTCATGGCCGCTCTCGGATGGCTCACTTCCCGTAGGCGCTCCGCCACGGCGCGGAGCGTGTTGGCAGGCGAGGCCTCGGCGGAGGCTGCCCGCAAGTCCACGCAGGAAGCCCAGGGGATCCCGCGGGCCGCGCCGGAGGAACCGGTGTTCCCGGTCATCGGCGACGACAAGGCCGCCGCCTTCTTCGACCTCGACAACACGGTGATGCAGGGCGCCGCCCTGTTCCACTTCGGCCGGGGGCTGTACAAGCGGAAGTTCTTCGAGACCCGGGACCTGGCCAGGTTCGCCTGGCAGCAGGCGTGGTTCCGGCTGGCCGGCGTCGAGGACCCCGAGCACATGCAGGAGGCCCGCGACTCGGCCCTGTCCATCGTCAAGGGCCACCGGGTCGTCGAGCTGGAGACGATCGGCGAGGAGATCTACGACGAGTACATGGCCGACCGCATCTGGCCCGGCACCCGCGCCCTCGCCCAGGCCCACCTGGACGCCGGCCAGAAGGTGTGGCTGGTCACCGCCGCCCCCGTCGAGATCGCCCAGGTCATCGCCCGCCGCCTGGGCCTGACCGGGGCGCTCGGCACGGTCGCGGAGTCGGTCGACGGCGTCTACACCGGCCGGCTGGTCGGCGAGCCGCTGCACGGCCCGGCCAAGGCGGAGGCGGTGCGCGCCCTGGCCTCGGCGGAGGGCCTGGACCTCGGCCGCTGCGCCGCCTACAGCGACAGCCACAACGACATCCCGATGCTGTCCCTGGTGGGCCACCCCTACGCCATCAACCCGGACGCCAAGCTCCGCCGGCACGCCCGCGAGCAGGACTGGCGGCTGCGCGACTACCGCACCGGCCGCAAGGCGGCCAAGGTCGGCATCCCGGCGGCGGCCGGGGTCGGCGCGGTCGCCGGCGGCACCGCGGCCGCGATCGCCCTGAGCCGCCGGCGCCGCTAGCCGGCGCCGCGCCGACACCCGGCCAGGCCCCGCCCGGCCGGGCACCACCGCTCGTCCCGGCCCCTCCTGGTCCCCTGCCTTCCCCTGCCCTCTCCGCTCATCCCGCGGGCCCGGGTCCGCGCGCGCCCGGGATCATGCCGCGGCCATTTCAACTCGTCCGGTACTTCACCGGAATCCGCCCCGATCCGTTCATGAACCGATCACTCTGTGGCACCCAAACGGGCCTCAAACGACTACGGAAGCGACGCAATCGACAGTTTGAGCAACTCGGTGTAGCAGGGCCTGCACGAAGCGTTATTCTCCTCAGACGCAAACCGGTACCCCTCCGTCGCCACGACGGGTGAACGGTCCCGCACTGTACGTGATGGAAGCTCTGCCTCTGGGAGTCCCGTGTACCCACACGTCGGGGTTGACGCCTCGGGCCTGGCTACGCTGCGCGCAACGATCGCGACGGTCAAAGAGACGCTGCGCGGCCATGTCCCCCCCGCGTACGCCGTCCCCGCCTTCGCCGCCGCCGCGCCCCTGGGCCCGTGCTATGCACTGGCCGACGGCGGCGCCGCCGTCGGCAGACGAGGGCGTGCCACCGGCGCGGCCACCGCCCGCCGGCCTGCCGCCGACAGCGACAGCGCCCGGATGATGGACCTGGTCGAACGCGCCCAGGCCGGAGAGGCCGAGGCCTTCGGACGGCTCTACGACCAGTACAGCGACACCGTCTACCGCTACATCTACTACCGCGTCGGCGGGCGGGCGACCGCGGAGGACCTCACCAGTGAGACCTTTCTGCGGGCGCTGCGCAGGATCGGCACGTTCACCTGGCAGGGCCGCGACTTCGGCGCCTGGCTGGTCACGATCGCGCGGAACCTCGTCGCCGACCACTTCAAGTCCAGCCGCTTCCGGCTGGAGATCACCACCGGCGAGATGCTCGACGCCAACGAGGTCGAACGCTCGCCCGAGGATTCCGTCCTGGAGTCCCTCTCCAACGCCGCCCTGCTCGACGCCGTACGGCGGCTCAACCCGCAGCAGCAGGAGTGCGTGACGCTCCGGTTCCTCCAGGGCCTCTCGGTCGCCGAGACCGCCCGGGTCATGGGCAAGAACGAGGGCGCGATCAAGACGCTCCAGTACCGTGCCGTCCGCACCCTCGCCCGGCTGCTGCCGGAGGACGCCCGCTGAGCCGTGCCACGCCGCGTGACGCCAACTCACGCCGCGTGAGCGCGGGTTGTCTTTCTGACCCGATCATCCGCCGTCCGTAACCCAAGTGCCGCGCCAGTCGTTGTGCGGGATACAGGCTCCCTGTGGTCACGTCCTGGCCCACCTGAACGCCCGACGGCGTGAGAGTGGCCGCGGGCGTGCACCCCCAGGACCCCCTGGGGAGCCGACCGTCATGACGAGAGGAGGTGCCGCCAGTGATCGCGAACGTATCGGCGCACCGGCGGGCGAACGCCTTCGCCCAGGCCCTGGAGGAGCAGTCCGACCAGGACACGGCGGCCGAGCAGTCCGCAGCACCGGCGGAGTCACCGCCGGACACCGGGGAACACACCGACCAGGGCCGGCTGCTGGCCCTGTCGGCGGGCCTCGGTGCGCTGCCCAGGCCACAGCTCGACCCCGAGGTCAAGGTCGTCCAACGCGCCCAGCTGGTGGCCGCGATGGAAGCCATGCTCCGCGAGGGCACCGGGGCGGCGGACGCGTCGGTACCGGAACAGCGCTCCCACCGGGCCAAGGGCGCGCACCGGGCGAGCCCCCTGGGCAAGCTCCGCCCGCGTACCAGACTGACCAAGGGCCTGGCGGCCGGCGGACTGAGCGTCGGCGTGGCCGCCGGGGCCTTCGGCGGTGTCGCCGCCGCCAGCTCCGACGCCCTGCCCGGCGACTCGCTGTACGGCCTGAAACGCGGCATCGAGGACTTCAAGCTCAATTACCTGACCGACGGTGACGACCAGCGCGGCCAGACCTACCTCGACCAGGCCTCCACGCGGCTCAGCGAAGCGAGACGGCTGCTGGAGCGCGGCCGGGGCGGCCACCTCGACCACGAGTCCATCGGCGAGATCCGCCGCACCCTGTCCGGGATGCGGCACGACGTCACCGAGGGCCACCGCCTGCTCCACGCGGCGTACGAGGCCGATCCCGGCTCCCTCGGGCCGATCCAGGCGCTGTCCGCGTTCTCACGGTCCCACCGCGAGGCCTGGACCGCGCTCAGCGACAAGCTGCCCGTACAGCTCGGCGACGTCAAACAGGAGGTCTCCTCGGTCTTCGACGCCATAGACCAGGAAGTCGCCCCGCTCCAGTCGCTCCTCCCGCAGCCACCCGCCCAGCCCGGCACCGGCAAGCGGCGGCACGGCTCGGACCCGTCGGCCACCGGCTCCTCCGGCAGCCACCGGTCGACGGCGCCCAGCTCCACCGGGACCGCCCCGTCCACCGGCAAGCACGCCCGCACGGGCACCCCGAGCGGCTCGGCCAGCAGCAGCGGCGACGGCCTCATCGGCGGCGACACCGGCGGACTGCTCGACCCGCCGAGGACCGGCGCCGGCGGCACCCCCGCGCCCGGCCTCACCCCGCCGACCGGCGCCCCCGACGTCACCATCCCCCCGCTCCTGCCGGGCCTCCTGCCCGACCTGGGGATCGACGGCGACCACGCCGACTAGCGCCGCCCCGGCCGAGGTGGTGGGGCGTCCCTCCCGAGCGGGACGCCCCACCGCCCCGGCCACCCGCACGCCGGGACACCTCAGAAGAAGACCGACCGCCGCTGCACCAGCAGCTTGTACAGGGTGTGCTGGATCTGTTCGCGGACCTGGTCGGTGAGGTTGAACATCAGCATCGGGTCCTCGGCCGCCTCCGGCGGATAGCCGTCCGTCGGGATCGGCTCACCGAACTGGATCGTCCACTTGGTCGGGAGCGGAATCGCGCCCAATGGGCCCAGCCAGGGGAACGTCGGCGTCAGCGGGAAGTACGGGAAGCCCAGCAGCCGGGCCAGGGTGCGGGCGTTGCCGAGCATCGGGTAGATCTCCTCGGCCCCGACGATCGAGCAGGGGATGATCGGCGCGCCCTGGCGCAGGGCGGTGGAGACGAACCCGCCGCGGCCGAACCGCTGGAGCTTGTACCGCTCGCCGAACGGCTTGCCGATGCCCTTGAACCCCTCCGGCATCACCCCGACCAACTCGCCCTGGGCCAGCAGCCGCTCCGCGTCCTCCGCGCACGCCAGCGTGTGCCCCAGCTTGCGCGCCAGCTCGTTGACCACGGGCAGGACGAAGACCAGGTCGGCGGCGAGCAACCGCAGATGGCGGCCGGCCGGATGGTGGTCGTGCACGGCGACCTGCATCATCAGCCCGTCCAGCGGCAGCGTCCCGGAGTGGTTGGCGACGATCAGCGCCCCGCCCTCGGCCGGGATGTTCTCGACGCCCTTCACCTCGACCCGGAAGTACGCCTCGTACAGGGGCCGCAGCAGCGACATCAGGACCTGGTCGGTCAGCTCCTCGTCGTAGCCGAAGTCGTCGACCTCGTAGTCCCCGGTCAGCCGGCGCCGCAGGAAGGCCAGTCCGGCCGCCACACGCCGCTCCAGGCCGCCGTCCCGCCCGTCGCCCACCGCGGCGCCCTCCAGAGCCCGCGGCGGCTCCTCGGCCGTACTCAGGGGCCCGTCGTCCCGTGTCCGCGCCCGGCCCGGCAGTGACTGGACCTCGCCGCCCTCGCCCGCCTCGCCGAGCGGGCCGCGCCGGCCGGTCCCGCTCCGGCGCCGCGCCGGGCGCTGCGCGGCGCTTCCGCGGGACCGGTCGTCGTCGAACGGAATGACCTTGGCGTCCGCCATCGTTGCTGCGCTCCTCAGTTGGCGCTGTCCGTCTGGAGGTGGCCGGCCGCCCTCGCGGTCAGCGCGGCGATCCGGTCGACGGTCCCCGCGAGGGTCTCCGGCGGCAGCAGCCCGGGGCCGTGGGCGCGCGCGAAGTCCGCGAACGCCGCCGCCGTCGTGTACCGGGGCGTGAAGCCCAGCGTCTCGCGCATCTGGACGGTGTCGACCACCCGCCCGTGGGTGAGCAGCCGGATCTGCTCCGGCGAGAAGTCCGTCATGCCCAGCGTACGGACCAGGGTGCCGGCCCAGGTGACCGCGGGCAGCGGCAGCGGCACGGTGGGCCGCCCGAGCCGCCGCGAACACTGCGACAGCAGCAGCACCCCGTCGCCGGCGATGTTGAAGGTGCCGCTGTTGAGGGTGCCCCGGCGCGGTTCGTGCGAGGCGATCCGCAGCACCTCGATGACGTCGTCCTCGTGCGCGAACTGGAGGCGCGGGTCGTAGCCGAACACGGTCGGCAGCACGGGCAGCGCGAAGTACGAGGCGAGCGGGGTGTCGGCGGCCGGCCCGAGGATGTTGGCGAACCGCAGCACGCACACGGCGACGTCCGGCCGGCGCCGCGCGAACCCGCGCACGTACCCCTCGACCTCGACGGCGTCCTTGGCGAAGCCGCCGCTGGGCAGGGACTTGGGCGGGGTGGTCTCGGTGGACACGGCCGGGTCGCGCGGCGCGGACCCGTAGACGTTGGTGCTGGACTTCACCACCAGCCGCCTGACGGCCGGCGACTTCTGGCAGGCGCCGAGCAGCTGCATGGTGCCGATGACGTTGGTCTCCTTGACCGTGGCCCGGCTGCCGCCGCCCAGGGCCGTGCCGGTCACGTCCAGGTGGACGACCGTGTCGGCACCGGTCTCGGCGAGCACGCGGGCGATGGTCGGCTGCCGGATGTCGGCCTGGATGAAGTCGGCCCCGCCCAGGTGGTGTGCCGGCGGTACCGCGTCCACGGCGATCACCCGGTCGACCTCCGGGTCCCGCTGGACGCGCCGTACGAACCGGCCGCCCAACTGCCGGGCGACTCCGGTGACGAGCACGACCTTCCCCAAGATCAGCGCCTTCCTTCCGCGTACCGGTATCCCGCGTTCCCCTGTGCGGCCAACCTAGCGGGTCGTGGTCGCGCTGTGACGGCCCCCGCTGCCCGAGGTGACGTTTTTTCGCCCGTCCGCGAACGCCTGTGGCCCCCCACCAGTACTGATGGGGGGCCACAGAGTCACGCTCTCGCGCGTCGCCTACTTCTTGTTGCGACGCTGCACGCGCGTGCGCTTGAGCAGCTTGCGGTGCTTCTTCTTGGCCATCCGCTTACGCCGCTTCTTGATAACAGAGCCCACGACTACCCTCGCTCACTTCTCATGACTCGGTTGTTTGGGCGCCATGGGCCCACACGACCTACGAGGGGCCAGCCTACCCAACCGAGCGCCGAGGTCGTAATCGAGGGTCCCCGGGCGCCACACCCGGGGGTCGCCGTCAGGCCGTCTCCACCCCCACGTAGCTGTCGCGGAGGTACTCGTGTACCGCTTGCTCGGGGACGCGGAAGGACCGCCCCACCCGGATAGCGGGCAGATGACCACTGTGCACCAGACGGTACACGGTCATCTTCGACACTCGCATCACCGAGGCGACCTCCGCCACGGTAAGGAACTGGACCTCGTTGAGAGGCCTCTCGCCAGCTGCGGCCATGACACACCTGCACCTTCCGCACTCGACGGTCACCGGCTTCCCCTTCCGGTGACTCTTCGTCGCTGCGTGCTCACTCCCCAGACTAGGGGCGGGTGATGCGAGTGGGGAAGAGGTGCACCCATCGGCGGCTACTGTGACAGACAGGCCCGATTGAGTACGTAGCGGGCCAGCGGCCGGTAGTGAGCAGACCGTACGGCGTCATCAACCGGAACGGCGACGGACACCCGCCCCTCGGCCTCGCCCACGAACAGCGCGGGGTCGTCGGTGTCGGCCAGCCCGATGGCCTCGAACCCCAGTTGACCAGCACCGCAGACCCATCCGTGATCTCCGACGACCAGTTCCGGCAGCGGCCCGCCGGCCTCCGCGGCGGCCTCCAGCGCGACCCGAACCGGGAGGGGGGAATGGCTGTGCGCGCCCGGCTCACGACCGGGGCGCCCGCCCGCCGGTTCCCGCACCAGGGCAACCCCTCGTACGTAGTCGAGCCGATGGGTGCGTAGGCCGAACCGGGTCAATATGTCGACACAGCGACCCTGCGCCGGGGTGAGCACCTCACACCCCGCCGCCGAGAGGGCGTCCGCGAGGGTGGCGTAGAAACCCAGCAGCCGCTGCGGGTGCCCGGTGCCGAACAGCACGGGCACGCCCCGCCGGGCCGCCTCCCCGACGCGGTCCGCGAAGGCGTCCAGCGCGGCCAGCGTCCGCTCGGGGTCGATCACGTCGGGCCCGGACGTGTGCCGGGGGTCGGCGCCCACCCCGCACCTCCGCGCCATCAGCGCGAGCACGTCCCGCTGTCCCCAGGACCCCTCGGGGACGATCCCGAGCAGCACCCGCGGGTCCCGGGCGGCGAACAGCCGGTAGCTGCGCAGGCTGTTCTCCCGCGAGGTGGCCACCACCCCGGCCAGCCGGGCGGCCAGCAGATGCGCGCGGAGGCGGGCGGAGGACGACACGGGTGCGATGGTGACGCATCGGGGGCGCCGCGGGGACGGGAACCGGCGAACTGCGCACGGTCGGCCCACACCCGGCTCCTCCGGCGCCTCAGCGCGAGCCGGCCGGGCCGAACGGTCAGGGCAGCAGACCCCGCAGGGGGAAGGCGGCCCGGCGGGTGGCCAGTACGGCCTGGTCGACCCGGTCGGCGGGGTCGTAGCCCGCCTCCCACTCGCCGTACGCCACCGGCCACAGCCCGTCCGTCATCCGCCGCGGCCCCGGCTGCCGCGTCCGGGCGAACACCTCCTGCCGCCACCCCTCGGGGATCATCGCCTCCGGATCCACCGGCTTCCCGGCGGCGATCCCCACCAGGTGCGTCCACGAGCGCGGTACGACGTCCACGACCGCGTAGCCGCCCCCGCCGAGCGCGACCCACTTGCCGTCCGCGTGGGCGTGCGCCAGCTCGTGACAGGCCGTCTGCACGGCCCGCTGGGCGTCCAGCGAGACGGCCAGGTGGGCCAGCGGGTCCTCGAAGTGGGTGTCGGCCCCGTGCTGGGAGACGATCACCTGCGGCCGGAACGCGGCCAGCAGCTCCGGCACCACGGCGTGGAACGCGCGCACCCAGCCGGCATCCCCGGTCCCCGCCGGCAGCGCCACGTTCACCGCGGTACCCTCCCCCTCGCCCGCCCCGGTCTCCTCCGGCCACCCGGTCTGCGGGAACAGCGTGCGGGGGTGCTCGTGCAGCGAGACGGTCAGCACCCGCGGGTCCTCCCAGAACGCGGCCTGCACCCCGTCCCCGTGGTGCACGTCGACGTCCACGTAGGCGACCCGCTCGGCGCCCAGTTCCAGCAGCCGCGCGATCGCCAGTGACGCGTCGTTGTAGATGCAGAAACCGGACGCACCCCCCGGCATCGCGTGGTGCAGCCCGCCCGCGAAGTTCACGGCGTGGTCGGCGTCGCCCCGCCACACCGCCTCCGCCGCCCCGACGGACTGGCCGGCGATGAGCGCGGACACCTCGTGCATCCCGGCGAACGCGGGATCGTCGGGCGTACCGAGCCCGTACGAGCCGTCGGCCGCGTCCGGATCCGCGGACACGGCCTTCACGGCGTCGATGTAGTCCTCCCGGTGGACCAGGCGGAGCGTCGACTCGCCGGCCGGCTTGGCCGCGACGACCTCCAGCTCCCGGTCGAGCCCGAAGGCACCGACCAGCTTCCGGGTCAGCGACAGCCGGACCGGATCCATCGGATGGCCCCGGCCGAAGTCATAGCCCGTTACTGCCTCGTCCCACATCAACTGTGCGCGGCCGCTCATGCCCGCCACCGTATCGGTCCGGTTGAGCCGCGAACGACCTGGCGTACCCGAGCGTCACCAGCACCAACACCATCGGCACGAGCATGGCTCCCCGATAGCTCCAGGCGTCCCCGAGGGCGCCCACCAACGGCGAACCGACCAGGAATCCCACGTAGTTGAAGATGTTCAGCCGTGCGACCGCCGCGTCCGACGCCCCCGGGAACAGCCGTCCGGCCGCCGCGAACGTCTGCGGCACGAGGACACACAGGCCCAGCCCCAGCAGAGTGAACCCGAGCATCCCGGCCCACGCCCCCGACGCGGAGGCCACCACCGCGAACCCGCCGGCCGCCACCACCGCCCCGATCCGCACGACCATGACGGCCCCGAGCCGCCGCACCCCGAAGTCCCCGATGGCCCGCCCGAGCAGCGTCGTCACCATGTACACGTTGTACGGCACCGTCGCCAGCTGCTCGGAGCTGCCCAGCACGTCCTTCAGGTACTTCGCGCTCCAGTTGGAGACCGTGGAGTCCCCGATGTAGGCGAACGTCATCACCAGGCACAGCGGCAGCAGCAGCCGGAACACCAGGGTCCCGCCCCCGGCCGCGGCCCCGTCCGCACCGGGCACGGCACCGGCGGGGTCCGCGTCGACGTACCAGCGGCTCGCCACCAGTACCGCCGGCAGCAGGACGGCGACCACCGGCAGGTACGACACCCACAGCGCGAGATGCCAGTGCGCCCCCGCCCACGCCAGCGACGCCCCGATGATCCCGCCCAGGCTGTACGCCGCGTGGAAACTGAGCATGATGCTGCGCCCGTACGACCGCTGGAGGCTGACCCCCAGCATGTTCATGGACGCGTCCAGCACCCCGACCGCCAGGCCGAAGACGCCGAGCGCCACCGCCAGCGCCGCCAGCCGCCCCGGGCCCCCCGCGCCGACACCGAGCAGCCCCAGCAGCACCACCGGCTGGGACCAGCGCAGCAGCCGGCTGGGCGGCACCCGCCGCACCAGGCGCTCGGTGGTCACGCTGCCGATCCCGGCGAGCACCGGCACGGCCGCCAGGAACAGCGGCAGCAGCGCGTCGGAGACGCCGTACCGGTCCTGGACGGCCGGGATGCGCGTCACCAGCAGGGCGAAGGCGACGCCCTGGGCGAAGAACCCGAACGCCAGTGAGGCCCTACCGCGCCGCAGCACATCAGTCATGGCGGCGAGCGTAGGGCCCCGGGCTACCGGTGGGTAGATCCAGCCAAAGGTGAGTTTCCCTCAACTCCCTCCGGCTCTCCGGCCGGTGGGTCAGGCGGCGACGGCCACCTCGGCCCGCTCGGCGGGTGCGGCCTCGACCTCGGCGGTGAGCATCCGTCCCATCGGCTCGGCCGCCAGACCACCGCTGACCACGAAACCGATGACCATAGCGACGACCATGAAGACACCGCCGAGCCACACCATGGTGTCCACCGGGATGGTGTAGGCGCCCACGAACCGGGCGACGCACTCGGCGAGCAGCACCACGCCCCAGACGACCGAGAACACGTTCTCCTTGCGGCGGAAGGCCGCGGACCCGGCCGCCGTGCCCGACGCCAGCCGTTCCCAGGCCGCTTCCTTGGCCGCGTCGCCCTTGACGAGGAACGGCTTCATGCCGGCCGTCATCATGGGCTTGCCGAGCACGACGGAGACCAGGATGCCGATGGCGACCGTGCTGCTGACTCCGCTGTCCTTGGCGAGCATCAGCCGGGGATCGCCCGAGACGAAGCTCAGCAGCAGCGAGACGACGTTGACGACGAGGATGAGACCGGCCAGGCCGTTGACCTTGCGGTCCCGCACCAGGCTCCATCCGGTACGCAGCGCCGGCACCACACTGCTCCAGGCGAGCGCCGCGAACGTGCTCATCCCGAAGGCGTCCTTGAAGAGGTAGTACGAGCCGAGCGGCACGGCCACGTCGACCAGCAGCGGCTTGAAGTTGTCCAGCACGCTCTGGTCCTGGACCTGGTTCCCCGTCTTCTTCGTCATGCCCTCAGCTTCGCCTGGGGGAGGGGTCCGGCAGTAGAACCGTTCGTCCGGTGGTCCGCATGACAGATGTCAGGTACCGGTCGATGGTGGGGGTCATACCAGCAGGTCGGCGAGTTCCGCCATGTCGGTGAAGAGCCGCTGGGCGCCTGTGAGCCGCTCCGCGGGCGTCATGGCGGTGAACCCGTAGACGTCCATCCCGGCGGCCACGGCCGCCTGTACGCCCAGCGGGGAGTCCTCCACGACCAGGCACCGCCCGGGGGCCACACCCATCCGCCGGGCCGCGTGCAGGAAGAGGTCCGGCGCCGGTTTACCCCGCCCCACGTCCTGCGAGCTGAAGACCGTGCCCGGCTCGAACCACCGGTCGAGCCCGGTCACCCGGTGTCCCACCCGGATCCGCTCATGGCTCCCGGAGGAGGCCACGCAGTACGGCACTCCGGACCGGGCCAGCTTCTCCAGCACGCCGGCCACACCGGGCACGGGCCGGAGCTCCCGCTCGAAGGCGGTGAAGACCCGGGCGTGGAAGACGTCGTCGAAGTCGTCCGGCAGCCGCTGCCCCGTCCGCTCCTGGACCAGCTCATGGACGCGGTGCATGGCCGAGCCCATGTAGTCCCGGACGGAGTCCTCGTACGAGGTGGGGTGGCCCAGCTCGGTCAGGTAGGCGGCCAGGTGCCGGTTGGATATCGGCTCGCTGTCGACGAGGACGCCGTCGTTGTCGAAGATGACGAGTTCGTAGTGCATGCCACCGACATTAAATGACCCGGAACGCAGAAAACCCCCGCATCGAAGATGCGGGGGTTTTCCCAAAGATTGTTCGGCGGTGTCCTACTCTCCCACAGGGTCCCCCCTGCAGTACCATCGGCGCTGTGAGGCTTAGCTTCCGGGTTCGGTATGTAACCG